>NZ_JBDZWD010000023.1:0-17331 GCF_040256045.1 Nitrosomonas sp. | reverse complement strand
CATGATCATGAGAGTGAGGACGGGAAAGGAGTGCGGATCAGGCAAAAACAGACACGTTTCGATATTAAAGGTGCATTAAATCGTCCTCTGCCTGGATTGCAGAAGATAAAAACACGCTGGGGGTATAACAACCATGTGCACAAGGAATCGGAAGGTGATGAGGTCGGGACGTTGCTGATGAATCGTGAATGGGAGGGCCGGCTTGAAATGCTGCATCAGCCGTTGGCCGGCTGGAAGGGTGTGCTGGGATTTCAGTATCAGAATCGGGATCTTGCTGCTGTCGGCGAAGAAGCGTTTGTTCCCAGCTCTCGAATGGATTCTCTGGGGATGTTTTTGTTGGAAAGACGTGATGTCGGGCGCTGGCATTTTGAAATGAGTGGGCGTTACGAGCATCAGTGGACAAAGCGCAAGGATGACGGCTTCGAGGCCAATCACGATGCATTCAGTATTTCCGGTGGAGTGATCCGAAAATTCGGAGACGGTTACTCTGTAGGTGGCGATATTTCTCGTACCGAACGCGCGCCGGCACTGGAAGAATTATTTTCCAACGGAGCACATCTGGCCACCGGCACATTTGAAAGAGGTGATATCTCTCTCACTCGAGAGAAATCCAGTAATTTCGATTTATTTCTGCGTAAACAGGGTGGCAGCCTGGATTGGACTCTGAATCTGTTTGCCAAAATGATCGACAATTTCATTTTTCAGCAAGAACTGGATTTGGCGGGCGATGGTTTGCCGGATCGTGTCAATATGGAAGGCAGGCCAGATGAGGATGGGTATCTGTTATTAAAGTATCGTCAAAAAAATGCAAATTTTCTGGGGATGGAATTTGAGACGATTGCCCATTTGTTGAACGATCATCGCGGTAAATTGGATCTGCGTTTGTGGACCGATTATGTACGCGGACGGCTGTCAGCAGGTGGGTATTTGCCGCGCGTGACACCGCTTCGTTTTGGGGGGGTACTTGATTATATCCATGGCCCATGGCGAGGTCGGGTTGATGTGATGCGGGTACATAAACAGACGGATATCGCTCGGCTGGAAACAGACACGGCCGGTTATACCATGCTGAATGTCCAACTGGATTACCGGTTTGACTGGGGAAGAATGAATTACAGCTTGTTCGTACGGGGCGCCAATCTGCTGAATGAAGAGGCGAGACGCCACACTTCTTTTTTGAAAGATCGGGCACCGTTACCCGGACGTTCCGGCCTGGTGGGAGTCAGAGTAAATTTTTAGAACTGATTGGTTGCGGATCTTTTTTATGGTGCGGTTATGCATTTTTTATGTGAGGTAATAATTTGGCAACTTATTAAATTTTATGATCTTTCTCTGTTTATGGTTTGGTGAAGCAGCAAATGTGCTAGACTTGGGCAGCTGTTTACATGGCTAGCTGCTTTCTGCAGAAGAGTAATTACCTGGCGAATGCCGTAAAAATGAAATTCATTTTATTTATGATACTTTCTGGTTGTCTTCTGTTTACATTGGGTGGCTGTGCCAGAAAAAACGACTATATGCCTCCGGCAGGGGCAACAGGTGAAAAAATCTTCAAGAGAGCCTGCGTGCAGTGTCATACCCCCGTGAAGGGCAAGGTAATGATACTGAAGCCTGAAATGGCCAACAAAGAGGCCATTATTGAAAGAGTAATGAATGGTAAGGGATTCGGGATGCCTGCTTTTCCAAATTTGACGGGAGATTCAGTGCAGAATCTGGCGGAGTATGTGCTGGAGAACAGTGTCACCCAATAATCAGGGTCGAATTTTGGATTTTCCTGAGATAATCGTACTAAAGCTTCCGGACGAAGTAGGAGTCAGCTTTGCATAACTGCGCAATATCCGGCCATCCCACAGCACTGCAACAGAGATCCAGTTGTACGACATGCAGCCTTCGTGAATTGTGTCTGCCGGTGGGGTTGACTGATGAAGAAATAGAGTACGTTGGCAATCTGACCAACCATAAGCTCAGAGTACGGCGGGGAGAATATCTGTTGCATGCCGGGGCTGATTTCAGATCTCTCTATGCTGTAAAAAATGGCTCTTTCAAGACCTATACCTTGAGAGTGGATGGACGCCAGCAGGTAACCGGTTTCTACATGACTGGCGAGCTGTTGGGGCTGGATGCGATCAGTCCGGAGAAGCATACCTGCGATACGGTTGCGCTCGTCGATAGCGAAGTTTGTGAAGTGCCTTTCATAAAACTTGAAGAGATCGGGCGAAGTATTCCTTCACTGATGAGCCAGTTTCACAAAATCATGAGTCGTGAAATTGTGCAGGATAGAGGGGTAATGATGCTTCTGGGCAGTATGCGTGCGGAAGAAAGACTGGCTGCATTTTTGCTTAATCTGTCTGCTCGTCTGGTCAGACGGGGGTACTCGTCGACTGATTTTATTTTGCGAATGACCCGCGAGGATATCGGCAGTTATCTGGGACTCAAGTTGGAAACGGTCAGCCGGTCGTTTTCCAAGCTGCAGGAAGAAGGTCTTATCACGGTTAACAACAAACATATCACCTTGCATGATCTTGCCAAGCTGAATCGTATGATTGGCAATTCGATAAATTAATCCTGGCAGTGTTGCAGGATGACTTTTCTTGAGCGCGGAGTAGTCATGCTATAATCGCGCGCGGTCTTAGTCTACATATTCTATGGCAGCAATCTCCCGGCTCGGGGGAATTTTTTTAATACACAATCTACAACGCGCACTTATCAGGATAGGGTGTCTTCGTAAAGAAGTATGTCGATAAGCTGCGGTTAACCCTAAGGAGAGTTCATGTCAGTCACTATGCGGCAAATGTTGGAAGCGGGCGTTCATTTTGGTCATCAGACGCGTTTCTGGAATCCGAAAATGGCTCCATATATTTTTGGTCAGCGCAATAAAATCCATATCGTTAATCTTGAACATACGCTCGTAATGTTCAGGGAGGCGCTAGACTATACCCGCAAATTGACAGCAAACAAGGGGGCGATTCTTTTCGTGGGAACCAAACGTCAGGCCCGTGACATCGTCATGGAAGAGGCGATACGATGTGGAGCTCCCTACGTCAATCAGCGCTGGCTGGGTGGGATGCTGACCAATTTCAAAACGATCAGGCAATCGATTAAACGTTTGCAGGATATGGAAAAAATGGTACAGGATGGAACGCTGAACAAACTCACGAAGAAAGAAGCTCTTGATTTTCAGCGTGAACTGGAAAAGCTGAATAATAGTCTTGGTGGTATCAAAGAAATGAAAGGTTTGCCGGATGCTATGTTTGTGATTGATGTCGGTTATCAGAAAGGTGCAATCGTGGAAGCGGGCAAGCTGGGGATTCCGGTTGTGGGTGTGGTGGATACCAATCACAATCCGGCAGGTGTCCGGTATGTGGTGCCGGGTAACGATGATTCCAGTCAGGCTATACGGCTTTATGCGCGTGCGATGGCGGATGCCATTCTGGAAGGGCGTAATCAGTCCGTTCAGGAAATTATCGAAATGAGTAAGTCTGACGATGAGATCATGTCGGGTAGAGATCAATCTGCGGATGCATAAGAAATGTGCTGTTAGTACGCTTTTTGATAAGATCATTCGAAATTTTTCGTATTAACTTGATTTGGAGTCAGTATGGCGGAAATTACCGCAAGCATGGTTAAAGAACTGCGTGAGCTTACCGGCCTCGGCATGATGGAGTGTAAGAAGGCTCTGGTCGAAGCTGACGGAGATATGAAAGCAGCCGAGGATTTATTACGGATCAGAAGCGGAGCCAAGGCGAGTAAAGCGGCTGGCCGCATTGCTGCAGAAGGAGTTATCAGCGGGTTTGTTACGACTGATGGCAGACAGGGGGCTTTGGTGGAAGTCAACTGTGAAACCGACTTTGTTGCCAAGAATGAGGATTTCATCAATTTTGCTGGTGACCTGGCCAGATTGATGGCAGACAAGAATATATCGGATACGGCGTTGCTGGCGGATATGTCTATGGCTGCGGGAGAAACGGTTGAGTCTGTCCGCAAGGCCTTGGTCATGAAGCTGGGTGAGAATATCAGTATTCGCCGCGGAATCAGTTACCAGACAGGAGATCGTCTCGCAATGTATCTGCATGGAAGCAGAATCGGTGTGATGATTGATTATGCGGGGGGCGATGAGGCTCTAGGTAAGGATTTGGCTATGCACATTGCGGCCAGCAAGCCGGGGTGTGTGTCCGGCGATCAGGTACCTGCCGATGCGCTTGAGCGGGAGCGCCAGATATTTACCGCTCAGGCGGCAGAAAGTGGGAAACCTGCCAATATCATCGAGAAAATGGTAGAAGGACGGATTGCCAAGTATCTGGCAGAGGTGACTTTACTTGGCCAGCCTTTCGTCAAAGATCCGGATCAGACCGTTGAGAAATTGTTAAAAGCAAAATCTGCTAAAGTCAGCGGGTTTACGCTGTATATCGTAGGTGAGGGGATCGAGAAGAAATCCGATGATTTTGCGGCTGAAGTTATGGCTCAGGTAAATCAGTCCAAATAAGAAGGTGCTTCTCTGGAGATTGGCTGGGTTGGTTAAATTTAAGAAAATAATGACTGGTTGCATGAGCAGATTAGCTTCTAGTACTGAAAGTTACGATATGACTGGTTTCCAGAAGAATTTTACGATAAACCTCCTTGTTCACAGGCATGTATGCCAGTCGTCTATAAACGTATTTTATTGAAGTTATCGGGCGAAGCTCTGATGGGTGATGGCCATTATGGTATCGATCGTGCAGTAGTTGAACATATCGTAGTCGAGGTTGCCGGAGTATTGCAGCTCGGTGTTGAAGTTGCGATCGTAGTAGGGGGGGGTAATATTTTCCGTGGTATGAAATCTGCGGGAGATGGAATGGATCGTGTAACGGCTGATTATATGGGGATGCTCGCTACCACTATGAATGCCTTGGCCTTGCATGACGCGATGAGACGAAACGGGGTTATTTCACGTGTACAATCGGCGTTACGGATAGATCAGGTCGTTGAGCCTTATGTGCGTGGTAAGGCTCTGCGTTATCTGGATGAACGCAAAGTGGTTGTGTTCGCTGCGGGGACGGGCAATCCTTTTTTTACTACGGATACGGCGGCCGCTTTGCGTGGCATGGAGATGAATGCCAATATCGTCCTTAAAGCGACCAAAGTGGATGGAATTTACACCAGTGATCCGTTGAAGAACAAAGATGCGCAGCGTTTCCAGAACTTGACTTTTGATGAGGCGATCAGTAAAAACCTGCAAGTGATGGATGCTACTGCACTGACTTTATGCCGGGATCAGAAACTTCCCATTAACGTATTCAGTATTTTCAAGACCGGCGCGCTCAAACGGGTTATCATGGGTGAAGACGAGGGAACTTCGGTATTCATTTGAATTTGAGTATGTTTGCGGGGATGTTTTTTATATCCATACGGTAGCAGGATCTGGATCGGTTGCTGTCAATACACTTCAATATCAATAAATCCACTTAAATATGATTGCTGATGTAAAAAGATCTGCAGAGCAGAAAATGCAGAAAAGCCTGGATGCACTCAAAGTCGATTTCAGTAAAGTGAGAAGCGGGCGTCCCCATACGGGTCTGCTGGATCATATCATGGTTGATTATTACGGTACTCCGACACCGATCAAGCAATTGGCCAACGTGACTCTGGCTGACGCACGCACCATCGGTATCATCCCGTGGGATAAAAAAATATTTTCAGCGATTGAGAAAGCGATACGCGATTCCGATCTGGGTCTGAATCCCATGACGGTAAGTGAAATGGTACGAGTTCCCATGCCCCCTCTTACAGAAGAAAGACGTAAAGATCTAACCAAGATAGTGAGAACGGAAGCTGAAACTGCACGCATCGCCATGAGAAATATTCGGCGTGATGCCAATGCCAATCTAAAAGAATTACTGAAGGATAAGTTGATTGCCGAAGATGAGGATCGACGCGCACAAGACGAAATCCAGAAATTGACAGATCGTTATATTGCTGAGGTGGACAAGCTGCTTCAGACCAAAGAAGCGGAACTGATGGCTGTTTGATTCATGCCCCTAACACCAAGTTTGACACGTGAGATCCCGGAAACCGGTGTGATACCCAAGCATATCGCCATTATTATGGATGGTAATGGGCGATGGGCCAGGAAGCGCTTTTTGCCAAGAATAGCGGGACATACGCAAGGTGTTGAAGCGGTACGAGGCACGATCAAAGCCTGTATTGAGAGAGGTGTTTCATATCTGACAATTTTTGCATTCAGTAGTGAAAACTGGCGCAGACCGGCGGAAGAGGTCAAGTTGCTGATGCAGTTATTTCTTGCTGCACTAGAACGGGAAGTGACCGGGCTCCATGAAAATGGAGTCAGATTCAGGGTAATTGGCGATATTTCGAAATTCGATCCTAAAATAGTCGATTGTGTTTACCATGGTGAGGCCCTTACAGCTGGGAATACCCGATTGAATTTTACGGTAGCTGCGAATTACGGAGGACGCTGGGATATTATGCAGGCTGTACGCAAAATGATTGCCGAGAACCCGGGTTCGGCTGTAAATTTTGATGAAGCTGGTATTGCCAGGCACCTGGCACTAGCCGATGCTCCCGAGCCGGATTTGTTCATCCGGACGGGAGGTGAATGTCGGATCAGTAATTTTCTGCTTTGGCAGCTTGCATATACCGAGTTGTATTTTACCGATACGTTATGGCCGGATTTTGATGCATCGGCCCTTGATGAGGCAATTGCATCCTACCGGAAGCGTGAGCGCCGGTTCGGACGGACAAGTGAGCAGATTGCCGTTCAACAGGTAAACAAAAATGTGACCTTAAACAAAGACAGGGTTTAACCGCCATTCTCCAACCAACGGGATTTACCCGTTCATGCTTAGTACCCGACTCCTTACTGCATTCATATTATTGACCGCTTTCCTGGCGGCATTATTTTACCTGCCGGATATCTTCTGGGCTGTACTGCTCTTGGGACTGACTGTTACCGCGGCAAAGGAATGGTGTCTTTTGGGGCAGTTTTCAGTTGGTCAGACTGTTCTTTATATGATCCTGACTACTTTGCTGGGAGGGGAACTGTTGTTTCTGGTCAGTGTAGTGTTATCCAAAAATCCGGTAGATTCATCAATGGCTTGGTTTTATACCACATCTGCCATTTTCTGGCTGCTGGCAGTGCCTTTCCAGTTGGCGATGAACCGGCCGATCCGTAATATATGGGTGCTTATGTCGATTGGCTGGCTGGTTTTGTTGCCGGCATGCCTGGCCCTCTACCAGCTTCGTGCGATAGATCCACTATTGTTGCTCGGATTCATGGGAGTAGTGTGGGTATCTGACAGTGTTGCCTATTTCATGGGACGTACCTATGGCAAACACAAGCTTGCACCCCGGATCAGCCCGGGCAAAACCTGGGAAGGAGTGGCTGCCGCACTGGTCGGGGTACTGGTTTATGCACTGGTCTGGTTTTATTTGATGAATAAAGATCAGGCATTGACTGGCTGGCTGGTTCCTCTGTTACTCCTGCTTGCGGTGCTGGGAATAGTGGGTGATTTGTATGAATCATTGTTGAAACGACAGGCAGGTGTCAAGGATAGTGGCAATATACTTCCCGGTCATGGCGGAGTATTGGATCGTATTGATGCATTACTGCCTGTCCTTCCCCTCGCCACCCTTGCGGCTATCTTATTTTATTCGACTGAATCATGACTAAAACCCGTCATCTGACCATATTGGGTTCAACTGGCAGTATCGGTGAAAGTACGCTGGATGTGGTAGCCAGACATCCTCACCGGTATCAGGTGGTTGCGCTGACCGCTGATAGAAATGTCGAAAAAATGCTTGGGCAGTGCACACGATTTCATCCGTCATATGCTGTGATGCTTGATGCGCCGAGTGCCGGCCGGCTGGAGGACAGATTGCGTGCAGCAGGTTTGGATATCAAGGTGCTTTCAGGCATTGAATCATTGGAGAAAGTGGCATCCTTGCCGGAGATCGATACTGTGATGGCCGCGATTGTCGGTGCAGCTGGTATCCGGCCTACGCTTGCTGCTGCACGGACAGGAAAACATATTCTTCTGGCCAATAAGGAAACACTGGTGATGGCAGGGCGTGTCTTTATGGATACGCTTAAACAGCATCATGCGACACTGCTACCGATAGACAGCGAACACAATGCGATTTTTCAATCCTTACCATCCCGTTTCAATGGGGATCTGGCGGGATCAGGTGTACGCCGGATATTACTGACTGCGTCGGGTGGGCCTTTTCGCAAGGTGGATCTGGAAATGCTGGAAACGGTGACGCCGGAGCAGGCTTGCGCACACCCTAACTGGGTGATGGGCAGAAAAATATCGGTTGATTCGGCGACCATGATGAACAAGGGATTGGAGGTTATCGAAGCCCACTGGCTGTTTAATGCCGAACCGGAGAAAATTCAGGTGGTTATCCATCCGCAAAGTGTTATCCACTCGATGGTTGAATATATCGATGGTTCGGTACTCGCTCAGCTCGGTAATCCCGACATGCGTACGCCGATAGCGCACGCGTTGAGCTATCCTGAGAGAACGGAAAGTGGTGTGCAATCTCTGGATATGTTCAAGGTTGCACGGCTGGATTTCGAGTTTCCGGATTTCAAGCGATTTCCCTGTCTCAGGCTGGCATATGAAGCCCTTGCGGCAGGAGGCAATATGCCAGCAGTATTGAATGCTGCCAACGAAGTGGCTGTCGAAGTTTTTCTGGCTGGTAGAATACCCTTTACTGCAGTTCCTGTGATGATTGAGGACGTGATGAAATCAACGGAAAGACAGAATGTCCCTGATCTGGAAAGCGTGCTCCTGGCTGATTTGCAGGCGCGTGCAACCGCTCGTGAATGGCTGACCTGCAATACCGGCAGAATACAGGAAGGCCAATATCCTCATTCAGTGCCGGACAGTAAAACGGATAATCCTCATACATTCTGACATGACAGTGCTCGCAACGATTTTTGCATTCGTAGTCGCACTTGGCCTGCTGATCACTTTTCACGAACTCGGCCATTATTTGGCTGCTCGCTGGTGTGGTGTCAAGGTTCTGCGCTTTTCGCTCGGTTTCGGTCAGCCTTTCTTCAGAAAACGTTTGGGCAATGACCAGACAGAATGGGTGGTTGCAGCAATTCCGCTGGGAGGATATGTCAAGATGCTGGATGAGCGTGAGGGCCATATTCCAGCTGGTGAGCATCATCGCGCGTTTAATCGCCAACCTGTCTCCAGGCGTTTTGCTATCGTGGCGGCAGGGCCTGTTGCCAATTTTCTGCTGGCCATCCTGCTGTATTGGCTGCTTTTCATACTTGGGGTCAATGGTGTGAAACCGATATTGGGGGAGATCGAGCCTGCAACACCTGCTGCTGTGGCAGGTTTCAGAGGTGGAGATACCATTACCGGAATCGGCGACCAGGCAATTACCACCTGGCAAGAAGCACGACTGCTGTTACTGGACAATGCGGTGGACAGAAATGCTGATGTCAGAATAACGGTGACAGGTGAGAGCGGAATTTCACGCCAACTCAGATTCGATTTGAGCAGTCTTGATGCAGAAGATATCGAAAAAGACTTTTTGAGTAAGTTGGGTTTAAGTGCTTTTCAGCCGGTCATCGCTTCAGTGATTGACCAGGTGATGGGCGGGGGTGCGGCAGAGCGTGCAGGCCTCAAAACAGGTGACAAGATCGTGGCGATAAATGGGAAAGAGGTTGCAGCCTGGGAAGACGTCGTTACTGCGATACGCTCAAATCCCGGTCGCACACTCCTGGTTGAAGTGATGCGAGATGGGTTGGAACTCGATTTGTCATTGCAGCCGGAAACGGTATTTGAAGGAGGTACCGAAATCGGCAAGGCGGGTATTACACCCAGAATTGAGCCTACTCTCCTGGAAGGGCTGCTGGTGAAAACCAGTTACCCGCCAGCGATGGCTCTGGCTAAAGCTGTAACTAAAACCTGGGAGATGTCTTATTTTACTTTGCGCATGCTCGGAAAAATGATCACGGGTGATGTTTCGCTGAAAAATATTAGTGGGCCGATTACTATCGCGAACTATGCTGGCCAGTCGGCTCAAATGGGATTGACGGCTTATCTGGGTTTTCTGGCTTTGATCAGTATCAGTCTGGGTGTGCTGAATCTCCTGCCGATCCCGGTTCTGGATGGCGGGCATCTGATGTACTATTTGATCGAAATGGTACGAGGAGCACCATTATCCGAGAAAATCATGTATATCGGCCATCAGATCGGTATGGTTCTGCTGATTACCTTGATGGTATTCGCAATACATAATGACCTGCTTCGTCTAGTTTCTGAATAACCATGAAACTCAGATTCCTGATATTGTTTTTTTATCTCTATTCAATGGGTTGTATGGCGAATGATTCGTTCGTGGTTCGGGATATACGGGTGGAGGGAATCCAGCGTACCGAGGCCGGAACAGTATTCAGTTATCTGCCCGTGAAAGTTGGAGATGTACTCGACAGTAAAAAAGCCAGCGCAGCAATCAAAGCATTGTACGCCACGGGTTTTTTCAGTGATGTCAAACTGAAATCTGAAGGTAGTTTGCTGATCGTACAGATTCAGGAACGCCCGGCGATTGCACAAATCAGTATTAATGGCGCAAAGGAATTTGATAAGGATAAACTTAAGGAAGGCCTGAAACAGGCTGGTTTATCGGAATCACGCATTTTCAGCCGCTCACTCCTGGAAAAGGCTGAACAGGAGCTGAAACGCCAATATATCAGCCGTGGCAAGTACGCAGTCAGAATCACCACGACGACCACTCCTCTGGAACGTAACCGTATTGGTATCAACTTCGATATCAAAGAAGGTAAGACTGCTCGCATCAAACAAATCAACATCGTCGGTAACCACATTTTTCCCGAGGATGATCTGGTTGATCTGTTCAGTCTCAAAACCCCGGGTTTTATGACCTGGTTTACCAAGGACGATCAGTATTCAAAACAGAAATTATCGGCAGATCTCGAAACGCTGCGCTCTTACTATCTCGACCGGGGGTATCTGGAATTCGATATCGAATCCACGCAAGTTTCGATTACACCGGATATGAAGGATATCTATATTACGGTCAACGTAACCGAAGGTCCTCAATATACGGTATCCGATATCAAACTTGCCGGTGAACTGCTCGTACCGGAAGAAGAATTGCGTAAATTGATCAAGCTTGAACCGGGAGGGATATTCGTGCGCGAGAAACTGACCGAATCAATCAAACTGATCAGTGACCGGCTGGGGAATGACGGTTACGCATTTGCCAATGTCAATGCCTCCCCTGAATTGGATAAGGAAACCCGTAAGACTGCATTTACTTTTTTCATTGATCCGGGGCGTCGGGTTTATGTAAGACGTATCAATATCAGTGGCAACGAACGTACCCGAGATGAGGTGGTCCGTCGTGAATTCCGACAGATGGAGGGTGGCTGGCATTCGACCGAGCAAATCAACCGTTCGAGGCAGCGGGTGGACAGGCTGGATTTCTTTACCAGTGTGAATGTTGAAACACCCCCGGTTGCAGATGTTCCGGATCAGGTGGATATCAATGTCAATGTGGTTGAGAAACCGACCGGGGCAATCATGTTTGGTGCGGGTTATTCTGATCGCGAAGGAATCATTCTGAACGGGTCGATTGCCCAGAACAATATTTTGGGAACGGGTAACTTTTTAAGTCTGCAGGTGAATACCGGTAGCGTCAACAAGGTCATCTCTGCTTCATTCAACAATCCTTACTATACGATCAACGGGGTAAGCCTTGGCTTGGAAGCATTTAAGCGCGATATCAATACCCGTTCTCTGAGTAGTGTAGGGATGTTCAATACCGATACAACCGGTGCCAATATTCGGTTTGGTATCCCCGTTGCAGAGAATGATATCGTTTCATTAGGTTTGGGATATGAACATACTAAAATTGATTTGCGTGATGACAGTCCGCAACGGTTCAAAGATTTCGTCGATCAATTCGGCAAAACTTCCAATAATCTTCCGATTACCTTGAGCTGGGCACGTGACCGTCGTGACAGTGCCATTTGGACGACATCCGGGCTAACACAGCGGTTGTTTGGCGAATTTGGTTTGCCGTTTGGCGACCTGAATTATTACAAAGTCAGTTACGAGCAGCGATGGTTCTTTCCCATCTCCAAAATGTTTACCTTGATGCTGAATGGTGAAGTGGGCGTTGGAGATGGTTATTCCGACAAGCCGCTTCCCTTTTTCAAGAATTTCTTTGCGGGCGGTTTCAACTCTGTTCGTGGATACAACATCAATACATTGGGACCACGTGACAGTGATGATCGGGTGCTGGGTGGCAGCAAGCGTATCGTCGGGAATGTTGAAATATTATTCCCGGTACCGTTTATGAAGGAAGATAAGTCGGTTCGCTTGAGTGCGTTTGCAGATGGAGGAACGATTGTCAATTCATTCTCCGGTCTGGGTTTTGATGATTTTCGTTATTCTGCCGGGCTCGCTGCAACCTGGATTTCGCCTATGGGGCCGCTTAAGTTCAGTGTTGCGCAACCCATCAATAATCAGTCGGGCGATAAGTTGCAGCGTTTCCAGTTTCAGTTTGGACAAACTTTCTGAATCAGAGAAGTAATTATCTGAAAGCAATGAGATATCCGTTGGATCAATATTGGCAGGGGATGTTTTTCCGGTTCGTGAAAGTATTCGTTGCTGTAATGATTTTCGTTTTTCCGATGCATTCATCCGCCGGAGAAATCAAAATCGGGGTGGTCAATACCGAGAAAGTTTTACGGGAATCGATGCCTGCCATCGAGGCACAAAAAAAGATAGAACGGGAATTTCAGGCACGCGATGCGCGCGTCAGGGAGCTTTCTGTGCAGATGAGAGCATTACAGCAGGAACTGGAAAAAAATACGGGTATTGTGAATGAAGAAGAACGACGTCTGAAGGAACGTGAACTTGCCGGTCTCAGCCGGCGATATCAGCGTGCTCAGCAGCAGATGCGGGAAGATCTGAGTTTGCGCCAGAATGAAGAATATGGCCTGATTCTGGAACGTATCAATCAGGTGATCAAGGAGCTTGCAGAGAAGCAGTCTTATGATCTGATTCTGCAGTTACAGGATTCGGTTTATCGGAGTGCACGTATCGATATTACTGACCAGGTCATCAAGGTGTTGAATGCCAGGGAATCCGCTGCCGGGA
Organism: Nitrosomonas sp.; assembly: GCF_040256045.1. GTDB lineage: Bacteria > Pseudomonadota > Gammaproteobacteria > Burkholderiales > Nitrosomonadaceae > Nitrosomonas. Next base: position 4,189 of record NZ_JBDZWD010000023.1, on the reverse strand, counting down.
AGCAATAAATATATGATGACTTCTTAAAACAGGGAGATAGACAAATTGTGATGGATATTCATGAAATACTGAAATACCTGCCGCACCGTTATCCATTGATTCTGGTTGATCGGGTGGTTTCCATGGAATTGGGTAAACGAATTCATGCATACAAAAATGTTTCCATCAATGAACCCTATTTTTCCGGACATTTTCCCCATCATCCTGTCATGCCGGGCGTACTGATCGTTGAGGCACTGGCTCAGGCAGCCGCCTTACTGACCATTCGATCGGAGAACATGGAAAAGGATAATGGGCAGGTGTACTATTTTGTCGGTATCGACGCAGTACGGTTCAAGAAACCGGTCATCGCGGGTGATCAATTGGTATTGAAGGTTGAAATCACTCGCCAGCTCAAAGGTATATGGAAATATGCTGCCTGTGCAGAAGTAGACGGCCAGGTGGTAACCGAAGCGCAACTGATGTGTACTGCCCGGTCAATCTGACTCAGTTCGTAGTGGATTCACGTGGCGGAAAAACTGATTCCATTGAAGAATGAATATGCCCAAGACGGGAAGGTCATCTATGGTGTAGACGAGGCGGGCAGAGGGCCACTGGCCGGGCCTGTTTACGCTGCTTGTGTGGTGCTTGATCCTGCTAATGTCATTGAGGGACTGGCTGATTCCAAGCAGTTGAGCGAAAAAAAACGAATCAGCCTGGCTGATCAGATCAAACAGCATGCCCGTGCATGGGCAATTGCTTCCGCTTCGGTTGAAGAGATAGATCGACTGAATATTCTGCAAGCCAGCCTGCTTGCGATGCAAAGAGCAGTCATCAGCCTGCGGCCAGTCGCCAATGCACTCGTTCTGGTGGATGGCGGCCATGCGCCACGGCTGGATTGGGAAGTGCAAACAGTAATCAGGGGAGATAGTCTGGTGGGCGAGATTTCAGCAGCTTCGATTCTTGCTAAAACTGCACGGGATACTGAAATGCTGCGGTTGCACGAAACTTACCCGGCCTACGGTTTCGATCGACATAAGGGCTATCCCACCAAGGTTCACCTGGAAGCGATTCGTTTACATGGAATAACCGACATTCATCGCAGGAGTTTCGCGCCATGTGCCGGGCAATCAATATCGGGAGCTCGAACAACGAGTTTTATCAACCAAAAGGAAGCCTGATTCAGGCAGAAAACATGCGCATAGTAAAAAATACGGTAGTGTCACTCCACTACAAAATGATCGATCAGGAAGGCAATGTAATGGAAGAAACCGAGGAACCCGTCAGCTATCTGCATGGCGGCTATGACGGGATATTTCCAGCGGTAGAAGAAGCTTTGCATGAAAAAGAGACTGGAGCAGCCTTATCCCTGCAAATGGAGCCGGACGATGCTTTTGGTGAGTACGACGAAGAGCTGATGCGGGTCGAACCACGCAGTGCATTCCCGGAGGAAGTCACAGTCGGAATGCAGTTCGAAGGCGGTGAGGAGGATTCTGAGGATTTCTGCATCTATACGGTGAGAGAGGTTACCGATGATGTCGTGGTGGTAGATGGTAATCATCCTTACGCTGGCATGACATTCCAGTTTGAGTGCACGGTGACGGCAGTGCGTCCGGCAACGGCGGAAGAATTATCTCACGGACATGTGCACGGACCGCACGGCCATGAGCATTGATGATCAATCCGTTTGATTGAGCATCGATTTGACCAGATAAAGCTGTTCCAGGGCACCCCGAGGGGTCAGTTCGTCAGGATGGATTCGCTCGAGGTAATCAAGCACTGGATGCACGGAAGCAGGCACAGCCTTCGCGTTTTCCTCGATTGTTTCAAGTAAAGTCTGCTGAGGGCTTCTGCTGAGCGTTTCCTGCTCCAGCCTCGCTAGAATTTTTGCAGCATTTCGGATGACTTTATCAGGTACGCCTGCCAGTGCGGCAACATGCAGCCCATAACTCCGGCTGGCAGGTCCTTCCTCTATCCGGTGTAGAAAAACGATACGCTTTTTGTGTTCTACCGCTGTGACATGGATATTGACAGCTTGTGGGAACTCTTCTGCCAGCCGGGTCAGTTCAAAGTAATGAGTGGCAAACAGAGTATAGCTCTGGTTCTGAGTCAGCAGGTGGCGGGCGATGGCAAAAGCCAGTGCAAGCCCGTCGAAAGTTGAAGTACCCCGGCCTATTTCATCGACCAATACCAGACTTTGGGCGGTTGCATTGCGTAAAATACCGGCTGCTTCCGTCATTTCCACCATGAAAGTGGAACGTCCTCCCGCCAAGTCGTCAGCAGCACCAATCCGGGTAAAAATCTGGTCGATTGGCCCGATGCGGGCAATTTGGGCTGGAACAAAGCTGCCACAATGTGCCAGCAGGACGATCAGTGCCGTCTGTCTCATGTAAGTGGATTTGCCGCCCATGTTCGGCCCGGTGATGATCAGCATTTGCCGGTTCTCCCGTGTGATTGCTCCAAGCTGTACATCATTGGCGATATAGTGCTCCACCTGACTTTCCACCACAGGATGCCGGCCGGCTTCGATGACCAGAACAGGATCATCGGTGAATACCGGTTTGGTATAGCCGGACAGAGCGGCGCGTTCAGCGAAGGCACACAAGACATCCAGTTCCGCAACTGAGCGGGCGATTTCCTGTAAGGGAATGATGAAATCAGCCAGCTGTTCCAGCAGTCGTTCGTACAACATTTTTTCCCGGGCCAGCGCCTGTTCGCGCGCGGACAATGTCTTGTGCTCGAATGCCTGTAACTCGGGAATGATGTAGCGTTCCGCATTTTTCAAGGTTTGTCTGCGGCGGTAGTCCGGGGGGATTTTTTCTCCTTGAGCGCGGGTTACTTCAATATAAAAACCATGCACCCGGTTATATTCCACTTTGAGATTCGGAATTCCAGTACGATCACGTTCGCGCGCTTCCAGCTGCAACAGGAATTCATCGCAATTTCCCTGCAGGCTTCGCAATTCATCCAGCTCGGCATCAAAGCCGTCAGCAATCACGCCGCCTTCGCGGATGACTGCGCTGGGTACCGGTTGCAGTGCGCGAACGAGCAGTTGCGAAAGTAAGGGATCCGGTTGCATGGGCGGTATAAAGCGATGAACGGCAGCTGCTGCCGAGGTTGCGATCAGTTCGATGATTCCGGGAAGTCGCGTCAGGCTATCACGCAGGCCGGACAGATCGCGAGGTCTGGCCGTTCTCAGTGCAATCCGGCTGGTGATGCGCTCGATATCGGCAATATGTTTGAACTGCTGCCGGATACCTGTATAGAGAGTTTCCGGTTGTGCCCCGATCAGGTCGGATACGGTATCGAGCCGTTGCTGCAGCGTGATCCGGTTGCGTAGCGGATGATGCAGCCAGTGCCGCAGCAACCGGCTGCCCATACCGGTCGAACAGGTATCCAGCAGAGACGATAGTGTGGGTGCGTCTTCGCCGCGCAGCGTCAGTGTAATTTCCAGATTGCGGCGTGTGGCGGCATCCATGCGCAAGTAGGCATCCTGTCGCTCTACCTGTAATGTATGCAGATGACCGGGCAACTGCCCGGATGATCCATTTATTGCAGTTTGTTGCGTCAGTCTGACGTATTCGAACAATGCGCCGGCTGCCATGATGGCTGCGTGTAAATCCTCGCAGCCAAAGGCATTCAGGTCACGCGTGCCAAATTGCCGGGTAAGCTGCTGCACGGCATGTTCATAGTCGAACTGCCAGTCCGGTAAACGTTTGGGTACAGCAAAATTATTAAACGTTGCTGGCAGATCGAGCGATTCCGGCAACAGAATTTCTGCCGGATACAGGCGTTCCAGTTCGCTTGTCAGGTTATCCGGAGAGGTTTCCAGTACACGCATATCGCCCGCCGCCAGGTTGAGCCAGGCCAGCCCGATCGCGCCACGATGCAGTGCCAGCGCCAGCACGATACTGTTGCTGCGTTCTTCCAGCAACCCGGCATCGGTCAAAGTGCCGGGGGTGATGATGCGGGTAACCTGCCGTTCTACCGGCCCTTTGCTGGTGGCGGGGTCTCCGGTTTGTTCACAGATAGCGATGGATTCACCCAGCCTGACCAGTCTGGCCAGGTATTGATCGGCCGCATGAAACGGCACACCTGCCATCTTGATGGGATCCCCGGCAGAGGATCCACGCTGGGTGAGGGTGATATCCAGCAATTTTGCTGCTTTCTCGGCATCCTCGTAAAACAGTTCATAAAAGTCGCCCATGCG
>NZ_JBDZWD010000100.1:0-2154 GCF_040256045.1 Nitrosomonas sp. | reverse complement strand
TACATGAAGTCTTATATGGTAGGAAACAGAGACTATATCAACGTCCTCGTCTATACCCTGACCGCGTTTCAGTTTGGCTTCCTGGGTGGATATATCTACTTTATCGGGTTAATGGTCCGGAGCTATTTCACGCTGGATATGACGCCCAACATCTTTATCAACAGCAGTGTGCGCATGATTACGGGATCTTTACTGGCGGTGGTTCTGAGTTATTTGCTGATTGATCCCGACAAATTTTCAGAACCCGATGCCATCCTGATTAGAAGTCTGCCCGTATGGAGTTTCTTCATCGGTCATTTTCCCGATCGTGGTCTGGTATTTCTCGAAAATATCGCAACCAAGGCACTTGGTTTAGTCCGGATTCACGAATTTGCCTCACCCCTCTCAGATCTACCGGGTATCAACTATAACCAGGAAATTCTTCTGAAACGAGAGGGATACGACAATATTGAAAATCTAGCCAATGCCAATGCGCTGGATATCGCCCTGCGGACCGGTTTCAGTTACCAGCAACTCGTACAATGGATCAGCCAGGCACGTTTACACGGCCACCTCCGGAATGATTATCATGCTTTCGTCAATTGCACCGGCCTTGCTTCACTGGATGATTTTGTTCATTTCTACCGCACGGTTAAATTACAGGATGGCGCTGCAGACCCGATTGAACTGATCATCGCCAGTCTCAAGAACGAAAAACATGATCTCGATGACAAAATCCGCATTCTCAGATATCTGGCAGATCTCTGCGATTTGGTCACTGATATACCTCATTCCATTCGTAATGCAAACAGTACTGCTGATCAGGAAATAATCTCAAGTAAATCCTGATAACCGACTCATGAAAAAGTAGATTTCATCTGCTGTCCACGCTGTTCTCGTGAGAATTACCAGCACAAGTATCCTGCCGGATTTTCTCAAATAAACAGATGGCTGCTGCTGCAGCGACATTGAGTGATTCGGCGCACCCCGGCATAGGTATCATCACTCGCTGATGTACGGTTTCCAGAAGTTCTTCTGAAATCCCGCCCCCTTCATTCCCGAAAACAAACATGACCGCCCCTCGCAAATCTGTGCAGTAAAGATTGCTGGCATCATGCAGTGTTGTTGCCACGACATTACCGGCAAATTGGTGAGCCACCTGAATCAGATCCACATTCTCATAGATTCTCAATGAAAAATGCGCTCCCATGCCTGCTCTCAGTGTTTTGGGTGACCAGCCGTCAGCACAGTCGGAGGAAAGGAAAACATCTTCTACGCCGGCAGCAGCGGCAGAGCGCAGCACCGAACCCAGGTTACCGGGATCCTGAATGCCTTCCAGCAAGATATTAAAAGAATTCTGGTACATGTCTGCGGGTAGCGTATGTCGAGGAATATCGATAAGTGCCAGTATGCCAACGGGTGTTTTGACGGGTGATATCTGGCTGAACAATGCATCACTCAACATCAGACAATCTGTTTTCTGAGAATTTTTATCAATATGAATCAGTAACTGGCTGATTTCAGGATGCCGACTGCCGGATTCACTGACGACCAACAGTGCTGGAGTCTTGCCTGATGCCAGGCAGGATTGCAGCAAATGGATGCCATCGAGCAGCGCCATATCTTCATCATGACGTCGGCGTGCCGAGTGTTGCAGCTTAAACAGCTTTTTAAATAAGGAATGTTCGCGAGAAGTGATGTAGCGCACGCCGCCTGTAGTCTGTATTGTCAGCTCAATGGCGGCATGCTATCAGGAATATCATCCAGGAAAAATATTCTTGAACTTCTATTTGAAAGCGAGCCACGGAAAAGTATGCTAATAACTTCCAACGTAAAGTAAAAACTCCGATCTCCAGCTTACCAACCTGCCCGGCAGGCTGCAACAGCCTCAGACATTGCTTTTTGCGCCCCGCATCGGCTCTATCATCAAAACCTGTGCCACAATAAATAATCAGAGTTCTCTATTTCTTTCATTGGCTTACCTCCTCCTTCCTGATCTTCAGCTGGAATCTGGTGATAGCGGATGATTTTTCCATACGATAACGAATCAGGTAAATTAGGTATGGATGGTTTGCAGACGCCTAAAGCCGGATCATCGATGATGTGATACCAGTCAATATCAGGGCTAGCAAACTGCACACTTATCTCATTATTTCAAGGCTGGTGAAAAGGAAC
>NZ_JBDZWD010000073.1:0-8257 GCF_040256045.1 Nitrosomonas sp. | reverse complement strand
TTCATCGCGAAAAATATCTCGCCATTCTCAACCGGCTCAACAAACCGGGTCCGGCTGTCCCTTTCACCCTACCCCCCGAAGCCGTGCTGAAGAAAGTGATTCATGCGCTGGAAGCCGAAACTCCCAAGGCACGCTACTACGTCACCCTCCCGACACACCTGTTCGGTTTCCTCAAACGCATCCTCCCGGTTTCCATACTGGATAAAATACTGGCCAAGACGGGGAATGATCATCAGTAAATCTGCCATCTGCCATACAATCACCAGATCTTCTACAACATCCCCTACATGAATATGGAGGATTGATCTGTTGATGGATATACATCACCGCCAACAGTAATCAATCAGAGTTCGATTGCAGGATTCACGTTGCATCTTGTAGAATGTGAATAGTTCTCATTTTCCTGTTCGACTTACGTATGTGTTCGACTGACCCCCAAGAAGGCACCGCGCCAGCCGCTGATCTTGCAATGCAGCAGATTCATTTCCTGTACAGTGATCATCATGACTGGCTGTATAGCTGGTTACGCCACCGGTTGGGTAACGCTGCTGACGCAGCCGATCTGGCGCATGATGCTTTTCTGCGCCTCATTCTCAAACCAGCCCCTCATGGTTTCGCCAGTTTCGGCGAGGCACGTGCCTATCCGCGCACCATGGCTCAGGGCATGTGCATCAACCTGTGGCACCGGCGTGAGATCGAACAAGCCTGGCTGGATACCCTGGCTGCCTGGCCGGAAACATATGCCCCCTCTCCTGAACGGCAAGCGATGGTACTGGAAGCACTGCATGAAATCGGTACCATGCTGCTCGATCTTTCCCCCAAAGCTGCCCGGGCCTTCCTCATGGCTGCCGGCTGCCAGATGACAGACAAAGAAGTAGCTGAAGCACTTGGCGTTTCCTCCCGCATGGTACGCAAGTATGTTGCTCAGGCTATGCTGCGCTGCATGCAATTACAGGCCAGACAAACCGTGGTCGAGTCCCTTGATCCCGGCATGACCTGATTCACATGTCCACTACGACTCCACTGCCTGATTCTACGTCTGATTCTACCCGGACCGAACCCTCGCATCAGGCAATGGAGCAGGCTGCCGAGTGGTATGCGCTACTTCGCTCCGGCGAAGCTACTGATGATGATCATGCCCGTTGGCAATCCTGGTTGGAGCACAACGCTGACCATCGTCTCGCCTGGCAATATGTCGAAACCATCAGCCGCAGTTTCGAGCCTATCCGCGCCACCCCTGATCCCCGACAAACTGCCGATGGTTTGTGGGCTGCCAATAAACGGGTGCTGCAGCGCCGCAAAATACTGACTGGTATCGTCGTTCTGACCGGGACCGGGCTATTCGGCTGGGCAACCTGGCGTCATACATCACTGCCCGGTATCGTTCTGGCACAGATGGCCGACTATCGCACTGCTACCGGTGAACTGCGCGAAGTCGTCATGCCGGATGGCACGCATGTCTGGCTCAATACCGACACCGCGCTCAACGAAGCATATCACGCCGGTCTTCGACGCCTGCGTCTGATCACAGGTGAAATTCTGATCGATACTGCTACTGACCCGCAGCGGCCTTTCGTAGTGGACACACCACAGGGACGATTGCAAGCATTAGGCACCCGTTTTACTGTGCGAGTGGAAAGTGACAAAACGTTCCTGGGAGTCTATCAGGGCAGCGTCGAAATAACGCCTGCAGCAGGGACTCCATCCCTCATCCAGGCGGGACAGCAAACCCGTTTTACCACCGATGCCTCAACAGCGGTCGAACCGGCCGATGGTGCACGCGAAGCCTGGAGCCGTGGTGTACTGGTGGCCTGGGATATGTCACTGGGCGATGTCGTGAAGGAACTACGCCGTTATCGCAATGGATATCTGGGTATAGCCCCTGAAGTGGCTGGTCTGCGCGTGTTCGGCAGCTTCCCGCTACGAGACACCGACGATACCCTGACCATGCTGGCATCTGCCCTCCCGATCCACATCCAGCGCACACTGCCCTGGTGGGTCAGCATCGAGGCACGAGCCGACGCTGATCAAAGTCATTGAGTCGGTGACACCTGCCGGAATTCTCCCTACTACCGCATCATATGGCGTGATAGCAGTATTTTATGTTATCGCTGATCTGATTAACAACAATACTATATATTGTATTAATATTACTCAAATATGATAAAGAAGGACTATGACAATGGCCAGAACAACCAAACCAGTAAGTTTTACACTTGGTGAACGTGATATTGAATTTCTTGCAAATATGGTAGAGAAAGGCCGCTTTGGAAATCGAACAGAAGTTGTGCGGGCCGGCTTACGCCTTTTAGAAGACTATGAGAACAATGAAAAAATTAAACGCCTACGAGCATTGATTGCCGAAGGAGACGCAGATATAGAAGCCGGACGCATTACAGAATATGATAATGCACAAGAGTTTGAAAACAGTATTACCCGCTAAGGAATCCAAGGGAGAAAAACAATTCAAAGTCTGCGCCTCATCGTCACCGATACTGCCAAAGCGGATTTGTTAGCAATTTATGAACATATAAAACGGGACAATCCAACAGCAGCCAAAATATTCATAAATGATTTGACAAACAAACTTTTCAGTTTAGCCAAATCGGGAGTTACGGGTTCGCCGCGTGACTGGATAAGCAGTGGTTTGCGTGTATTTCCTTATCGTGAGCGTTGTTTTTATTTCCGCATTATTGAAGATACAATGATTGTGGTACGCGTTTTACATCAAAAACAAGATATCAACGCACAGGAATTTAACCTTAAGTAAGCGGATTGAAACATACACTCAACATTTTTTGTTCGGATGACGTAGCTAAACTTTTCGTACACCTCTTTGCACATGAAGTGGCTAGTTATGGCTGTTTTATCAAAGATTCAGCAGGGATACCCAGATCGTGGTGAAGTCTCTGAATCATTTTGAGTGTCAAAGAACGCTTGCGATTCAGGACTTCATATACACGGTTGCTTTTTCCAATCATAGGTTCCAGATCTCTTACAGTCAGGCCTTTCTGTTCCATTTCAAATTTGATGGCTTCAACAGGATCAGGCGGATCGAGCAAGTAATGTTGCTGTTTCGTAAGCTTCAATCAGAGTTACCAAAATATCCAGTTTATCGCCTTCTGCTGTTCCGAATTCTGCAGTCATGAGCGTTTCGACTTCTTTCAGTGCTGAACGGTAGTCAGTGTCTGTTCTGATTGGTCTGATATCCATAGTCTTCTCCATTAATCAGAACAATTCTTCCTGAAAGTAATAGTTTTCCTTTGATAACGTACTGATCCTGGACAATCCACTGATACGAACGCCGAGCAGTCTCAGCCTTTGCTCCAAAGGAACACGCCGCAGGCAATCTCTCGCAGCCTTGCGAATAATTGATGCATCAGCAGTCGGGTTCCGTACAGTCAAATCACGTGTAATCGTTTTAAAATTTTCGTACCGCAGCTTGATACCAATCGTTCGCCCGACATATCCTTTGCGTTGCAAATCTTCCGCAACACGCGTACACAATCCGGCGAAGATATCCGATAGTATTTCCCGATCCTCACGCACATGAAGATCTCGTTCAAAGGTTGCTTCACGACTGATTGACTTGGATTCTGAACTGATTACCACAGGACGGTTATCGCGACCATGGGCTGAATTATGGAGCCAGATTGCATTACTACGACCAAAATGAGCCTGGAGCAAACTAAGTTCAGCCTTGGCCAATTCCCCGATTTTCAGAATATCCAGCCTGGCAAGCTTTTCTTCTGCTTTTGGCCCGATTCCGTTAATCTTGCGAACTGACAAAGGCCAGATTCGATTCAGGATATCAGTATGAGTCAGAATAATCAGTCCATCAGGTTTCTCAAGATCGGAACTGATTTTTGCCAGAAGCTTGTTGGGCGCTATTCCAATCGAACAGGATAGCTTCGTGGCATCACGCACTGCCTGCTTGATACTCGATGCGAGTGCAGTTGTCTCATCAGGGTGCTCGCTCAGATCGATATAAATCTCATCGATGCCACGATCTTCTATATGGGGTGTAATCCTTGCAATCGCATTTTTAAACAGCTGCGAATAGTGGCGATAGGTATCGAAATCCGCAGGTAACAGTATGGCATCAGGCGCCAACTGTGCGGCCTTCATAATCCCCATCGCTGAAAAAACGCCGTACGCACGTGCCTCATAAGTTGATGTCGTTACCACCCCTCGACCGGTGTAGTCACGCAACCTTGCGTATGAACGCTTCCCGTCCGGCTGAATGACTGGCTGGTGAACCGATCGGCCGCCTATGACAACCGGTAATCCCCGTAATTCCGGATAACGCAGAAGTTCTACCGATGCATAAAAAGCATCCATATCCAGATGGGCAATACGGCGATTTCTCGTACTCATGCCATGCATATTAATCGTATTTCAAACTCCTCTCCGGGATATTCGGGACAGTGGAAAGCAGTCACGCCTCGCAATCTTCCAGAGTGTCAGTTTCCCTTCTTTGCAGCGATATCTCAAAGACCGTACAAAATTTTTTTGAAAATGGTTCCGCTTTTTGCCCCCTCGATTGATTTACAGGGTGAGAGCGCAGTTCATATCAGCGATTGATCAACTGCCTGAAAGGCAAGATCGGTATATCCGACCAATTTGCTCAGGCAGCCGGTAATCCTGGCGATGAAAGCGCTTGCAGCGTTACATTAACCCTGTCTGAGGAAAAAATATCATGTTTTGCAGTTGCTCTCCCCGCGCTGCCACTACGGCGCATCCCTTGCCATTCGGCTCATTCCTGTATCTGCTAAGAACCTGTTCACGATCTCGATCAAGGGAGGTAGTGCAAGGCAAAATTGAACGAGAAAACGGAGCATACTCGAAGTATGTGAGCATTTTGAGTTCGATTTTAACGCCACAATGCGCCCTTCAGTGGGATCGTGAACAGGTTCTAAGGCTGATCATGCAATTAATCTTTGCCGGCAGCCTGCTCATTGCCGCGGGCGGGTCAACCGATACCCGAGCACAAACTACCGCAGCTCCTGCAACCGAACAGGTTCAAGCTGCCACCATGCGTCGCTACGATATTCCAGCTGGACCCCTGAGTAATGCACTGACGCAATTTTCTACCGAAGCCGGTATCTTCCTCGTTGGTGCCATTGAGCTCGCCCAGGATAAGACTACCCCCGGTGTGCGCGGCACATTCAGTGCGCAAGCAGCATTGAACGCGCTGCTGACGGGTACCGGGCTGGAGGCAAAACGTAATGCACAGAGGCAGTACGTCCTGCAACTGGCTACGAGTGAAGCCGGAACACTTCCTCTGATGACGGTGAGTACGTCGGCTGATTTCCTGAAACAAGGCACAGCAGAAGAAGGTTATCGAGTCAGCAATATCAGTGGAATTGGTCTGTGGGGTGAACGCAGTCTACGCGATATCCCTTATTCGATGAGCGTTGTCCCTTCCGATCTGATCGAAAACGTTAATGCTCAGAATATGGGACAAATCTTTAAAATGAATCCCTTGACTCAGGAACCGAACATCCAGAATCACAATGGCGTTCCCTTGGTCACTATACGTGGATTTCAATCATCCAATCCGATTTATGATGGTATCCCTATGGCTGCTGGAAATGGTTCTGCCGTATCCGTTATCGAGATCGATCGAGTTGAAATTCTCGGCGGAACATCAGGTTTTCTCTATGGCGGTGGCAGAGTCGGGGGAGCAATAAATTATGTTACCAAAAGCCCGACTCATGTCCCACTCAGAAGGTTGACATTCGGTAATTACGGGGGTACCCAATTTTACGGCCACGCTGATATCAGCGGAAAATTTGACGAGAGAGGTCGTTTCGGCTATCGGGCCAATCTGCTCTATCAGGGTGGAGATACCGCCATCGGCGAACCAGTAAATCAGAAAGTCGCCAACATCGTCCTGGATGGCCACCTTACTGATACTCTTTATGCCGATGTCAAGTATACCTATAATGACTACAGAAAAGATGCAATACAACCTTTATTTAATAATATAGGGGAAAGAACTGCGATCGATACCAGTAAACGCTATTCTCCCAAATGGGCATCTAACGACCTGGAAAGTCACAAGGCCTACACCAGCCTACGCTGGGATCCGAGTAAGTATTTCACTCTCAGAAGTGCCTTTTTCTATCAGAATACTCATGCGAAAACCATACAAATAAATTTAGATGAACAGGTAGACGGGACTTTTATTCCCAGAATAGGAAAGGGAGCTTGGGATAAATATGAAAATTATGGGGGCTATATCTACCTGGATACTCATTTTTCAACTTTTGCTATCGACCATAAGCTGACATTCGGCTATTCTTCTACTGTTCTTGATCAAGTTTCGCCTGAAGGTCTTCCTGACAAGTTTGGCACAAACCTTTCTCTGAGTGAACTTAAAAACATATCTGAGCCGGTCTGGGAAGAACCTCCCGGCACGGGGTCAACCTATCTTGGCCGGTATAATAATATCCTGATAGGAGATAATATTATCTTCAATGATCAATGGTCTGCGATGGTTGGACTCAATTACGCTACTACGATTAATAGAGGAACCGGTTGGTATGGCAATGGCAGTAAATATGACAAATCTGCACTGACCCCCACTGTTTCACTGCTCTATAAACCAATCGAGGATGTAACGACCTATGTTTCCTATATGGAAGCACTTGAGCAAGGTACAATAGTAGGTAATACCTATGCCAATCGTAGAGAAATGCTTCCCCCGTTAGTCAGCAAACAATATGAAGCGGGTTTGAAATACGATATCAATCCCAATTTGTTGCTGAGCACTGCACTGTTCCGGATTGAAAAAGCCAACCAGTATTCTGATAATGCAAGACCCATTCCGAGTTATGTCCAAGATGGTCTGCAGGTGCATAATGGTGTAGAGCTACTCCTGACTGGGAAAATAACCGACAATCTGACTATCATGGGGGGTGGTACCCTGATGGATCTCAGCGTAGAGAAATCCAATAACCCCGCACTGGAAGGCAAAAAACCGACTAATGCTGCTTCCAGAATGGGTAAGATTTATGCAGAATATGCGCTTCCATGGATTCCAGGGCTGAGCCTGACTGGCGGTATCTACTATACCAGTGAAAAATATGCTAATGCTGCCAATACCGATAAGATTCCTAGTTATACCCTGTACGACATTGGCGCACGCTATAGCACTCGTGTATTGGATAAAGCGCTGACAGTACGTCTGAATGTCATCAATCTGACTGGTAAAGATTACTGGCAGAGTGCTACTTACTTAGGCGTACCGAGAACCGTTGCATTTTCCGTCAGTACGATGTTTTAGCGTTTTTTCCTGAATATATTCCGGGCTCAGAATAGAGCCCGGAGAACTTCTTCCTGCAAAATCCAGCAAGGAACCCCGCCATTTCCTGAACGGTTCATGCTTCAAACACTTCTTCGATCGTTTGTGCCGTCAGTATCTGTTCTCCCCAGGTCAGCAAGGTTTGCGAGTCCGCTGCCCTGATTCGGGTACGTATCGTCTCATTGATCGGACCAAAACGCCGTTCCAGCAGGCGCAGCAGAAACTCGGCTTCACCCTTGCTGCAACCCTTCTTCGCGTCCCTCTTGTCGCCCCTGCTGCAATCCCTTTTGTAATCCTTCCTCTATGCCTTGTTGTTTCCAGTCTTTGGTCCATTCCTTGACACGTTCTGCCAGCATGCTGTGTACCTCCTGTAAATCCTGAATTTCATCAAATCTAACCTTCGGCATTCTGCCAGGCAGAAATACCCGTTTTAACCAGACAGTAAATGTCCGCCGTAATCCGCTTTGTTGTGGTGATTGCAACCAGGCGATCAACGCCTGCAACACCTGTTGGACATCTTCCGGCGTACGACTATTCTCCAGCCGGAATAATGCTGCTGTCAGATTGCGCAGGGTGGCCAGTTCATGATCATGATAGCTGCCTTCATCCAGCAGCAGATAATGTAGCTGTGGCCGATAGCGTTCCAATCCACCCGGGATCGGGATGATCAGTTCACTGATGTCTACCGGTGCCTGCCAGCGGTTATCACCATTGTATAGCACGACCGGCAGCACTGGCGGCAGTTGCTCACCCTTATGGATCGATTCACTTCTGATCAGATCCTGATACAGCAAACCGACATAGGTCATGATCCGCACCGCCATGAACCAGTCTACCGTGGACTGGAATTCGAGCAGCAGGTAGACATACAATATGACGGCTCGGCGGGTTTCTTAGTCGATACCAATATTTGGATCGACTGCATGGACACCGATAGCCAGTGGCACG
>NZ_JBDZWD010000072.1:0-8367 GCF_040256045.1 Nitrosomonas sp. | reverse complement strand
TGCATTGTCAGCGTCAATGAGTACAGCTAAACGAAGCGTTGGTTCTTCAGCTTCAATTTTAGTGACTAATCGCGGAGATACCATGTAGGCTCCTGTTTTCTAAATATTTTAATTAAGCTTTCCCAAGAGTAGTAGAAGGAATTCTTTTAAAAAAGTGGGCGCCCACTACTGGTTAGCGTTCGATACCCCATGACGAGCGCAGTTTCTCGTTATTGTAGAAGGCGACACAAGCCTTGATCACCCTGTAAAGCTAGCTATTATCACTACTAAATTTTCTGCTCAGGGTGATAGTTCTTTTCAACGGCTGCTGATATTGGGTTCCAAGGTACTCAGTCAGGACGTTATCCTCCATGACAAGACTCGCCTCATGTGCGATCACGATAGCCTCGACAAGGCTGAGTGCAAAGGCCATGTTTTTTCGTAGATTGATTTGCTTCCATCATCCTCGCTAAGGGTTCAGAACAGAGCCACCTGCGTTTGCATAATCCGTAGGCAAGGCAGCATTCAGGGGGGTAATATCGATTCAAGTACATTCCATGTCGAGTATGAAATTTTCAAGACACTCTTCCTTGAGATTGGAGGCTCATTACGTCACGTCTGTGTCACCTCCGCGAGCAGACAATTGCGAAAGGCCATCAGTTTCGGCAGGCTGACACATTCCGGTCGATAAACGATGTAATAGGCTAGCTCCGACGGGAAGCTGATGTCCGGGAACAGCCGTACCAGACGCCCGCTTGCCAGATCGTCGCGTGCCATGATGCTGCGTGCGAGTGCAATGCCGTGTCCCTCGATCGCTGCCTGCAAGACAGCTGCGGAGTTGTTGATCTGCATGCCGCGTTTAGGAGTGGTATCTGTCACACCAGCTTTTTCCATCCATGTTTCCCATGTCGGGAAATTCGCGTGGCCGTCCATCGATAAGTCGTGGATCAGGGTTTCATGAGCCAGATCGCCTGGCTTATACAGGTGCCGCTGGCGCAGTAGTTCAGGCGAGCACACCGGATAAATTTCTTCATCCATCAGTTTATCTGCCTTCAAGCCTGGCCAGTTTCCCATACCGTAGCGCACACCGATATCGACTCGCTGAGCTACGAAATCCACTGGTTTGTGGTTGGTGTCCAGGCGCACATCCGTATCCGGCCACGCAATCTGGAACCGATCGATGCGCGGCAATAGCCACTTGGCGGCAAAGGCCGGGCTGACGGTCACGGTGAGTACCCCGCTGGTCGATCCTTCCCGCAATCGTTCCAGGCCCAGTGCCAGTCGGTCGAAGCCCATTCGTATATCCGGTAACGCACGCTCGGCCGTCTCGGTCAGAACGAGCCGTGCTCGACCACTGGTGCTTCTCAGGAACAGCGGTGTACCCAGCCAGTCCTCCAGCGTGCGCACGAGTTGGCCAACAGCAGCGGGCGTGACGTTCAGTTCGGCGGCCGCCGCAGAGAAGCTTTGGTGACGGGCACTGGCCTCAAAGGCACGCAAGGCGTTCAGATGAACAGGTAACTTCATAGCGATAAAGTTTTTATTTCAATTAAAGATACTTTATCTCGTTTGTCAGTGAATAGGAACGGGCGAATAATTTCTTATAAGTTGAGTATCAGTGGTTCATTGATCGTGATGGTACCGGATATCCGATATGTGAGGCATCAATAGTTTTTCTGATGACAGATGCTGATGTTTCGGGCGGTTTCATGAGTTGAAGAACGTATGTCGAGTAACTTTTGGAGGAATTCTGGATGGAGAAGATGACATTTGCTGTCAGTACTACCAGTGAGGGGATGGCAACGACTGCGATTGCCCGGGAATACAAAGTTGTGATCGATGCCGATACTGAGATGGGCGGTAAGGGAATGGGGCCCAATCCAATGGAAACCGCATTGTCTGCGCTGGCCGGTTGCGAAAATATCACTGCCCGCATCATTGCTCAAGAAATGGAATTTGATCTGCAGGGTATTGATTTTGAAATTACATTTTGACACTAGCGAAAATGCGAGTGCTTATCTGGAAAGTGAGTTGTTCACTGCTGATGTGGTCGGTGGCCTTAAGCCACTGCTGGATGCTGCGCCTGAAATACGTATCTATCAGGTCGCATAACCCTCTATCGCCGGGTGTCATGCTGGTGCCCGGCAACGAATCGATCATCACGCTTATTGGAGAACATCATGACGAAGAAAGGAAAGTGGTTCACAACAGCAATCGTTGCGCTGATTTCGAGCTTTACGATAATGATTCTGTTACATGTTTACGGTCCTGGATCCACATTCATGTTGCAGCCAGCACCTGCCACACATTCGATGACAGACATGGCATGGATGATGGTATTGGGCGCCCTTGCAATGATTCTTTTTTTCGGCGGTATCGTAACCCTCATCGTATTATTTGTACAGTTCCTGACCGGGCGAAGCCGACAACATGATTTGCGGTCAGACCCCGGTGCGTGAGTGGAAGCAGCACGACCCGAATCAATGCAGCTTGCGGATGTGGTCTGGCGTTATGTATGGCTGCCATGGCAATCTCAGCGGGTGATAGGGAGTACGGCATAGATTTTGTTATTCAAACTCATCTTTTCCTGATCTGCTTTTACGTCGTCTGCCCACGTTTCCGATTATGACGCTGACTACGCGAGGATAGGCGATTTGTTCAATCATCGAAAAAGGAAAGTATATGACGGACATAATGGATCTCATCAGAGCTACACTGGTTGGAATCGGCGGCACGATCATTCTTGATATCTACGCTTTCCTGTTGCAGCGCCTGTTCGACGTGCCGGCTACCAACTGGCAGATGGTCGGGCGCTGGCTAGGTCATATGCCAGGCGGCAACTTCATCCAGACTAATTTGGGACAGGCAAGGCCTGTACCAGGTGAGCGTGTGCTGGGATGGATTTTCCATTATGTCATTGGTATCGGCTATGGACTGTTACTTGTCGCGATTTGGGGCAGCGGGTGGCTGTTTGAACCCGGCATCACCGAGCCTTTGATTCTTGCACTGATGCTGCTCGTCCTGCCTTATTTCGTAATGATGCCGGGAATGGGTATGGGAATCGCTGGCTCACGAGCACCCAAACCCTATGTCGCGTGTTTGAAGAGCATGGCTGGTCACTCTATATTTGGTATTGGCATGTATCTGACCGCGCGACTTCTGGAAGCCACTGCCTGATGTTTAGAAGTGAAATTGCCATCACGGACGCAGGGTTTGCCGAACTTGTCATCGTCCAAGTTCACAGCAGTGGAGTGCCAGAACAAACGCGTGGAACTTGAGTAATAAATAGGAAAAGCTTTCGCACCACTGTAAAAATACTTTTAAGGAACTATCTATGGAAACCCGTGTTTTTAATTCTTTTATGATAGGGCTGGTATTGGCGGGGGCAGGTATCTTCTGCCCGTCTTCATAAGCACGCGACTTGGTTCCGGATGAGCAGCGTCAACCATCTGCGTCGCAAGGATCGAGCCACAAGCATTATGAGGCTTCCCCCATGACAAACCAGCCAGGGCACGACAGACACCTGGCGCCCAGACTGCAGAATCTGGGAGTTCATACATTCCCGGTCAGTACGCAAAATAAAAAAGCACAGCTGTTCATCAATCAGGGCATCAATTTAGCCTACGGCTTCAATCATGCCGAGGCACATCGTGCATTTCGCGAAGCCGCACGACTCGATCCCGCACTCGCAATGGCATACTGGGGCCAGGCATTGGTATTAGGTCCCAATATAAATGCTCCCATGGACCCCAAAGACGAATCTGATGCGTTGAAGCTGATACAAAAGGCAAAATCGGTGATGACAGCTGCATCGGAAAGGGAACAGGCGCTGATCAGTGCGCTGGAGAAACGTTATTCGGGTGATGCCGGAGATCGCACGGCAAATGACGAGGCTTATGCCGAAGCAATGCGGATGGTACATCAGCGTTTTCCTGCTGACCCCGATATCGCAATGCTTTATGTGGAATCAGTGATGGATCTGCGCCCCTGGGGATACTGGATGCGGGACGGTCATCCCCATGAGGGAACAGCTGAAATCGTGGCACTGACCGAGGAAATGCTGCGCCGCCATCCCGCCCATCCTGCTGCGCTGCATATGTATATCCACCTGATGGAGCCGACGAACACCCCCGAGCGTGCGGAGAAAGCAGCAGATACGCTGATGCCGCTGATGCCGGCAGCAGGGCACATGATCCATATGTCGTCGCACATCTATCAGAGGGTGGGGCGTTATGCAGATGCAATGAGGAGTAACCAGTTGGCAATCATAGCCGACGAGAACTACATTACCCAATGCCAAGCCCAGGGATTATATCCGATGGCCTACTATCCGCATAATATCGATTTTCTTGCGTTTGTTGCCACGGCAAATGGCCAAAGCAAAATCGCGATTGAAGCCGCTCGCAGGACCGCTAGCAGGATAGACGACGCCACACTAAAGGAAATGCCCCTGACTGCCAAATTTCGTATGGTGCCCTATTGGACTCTCGCGAGGTTCGGATACTGGCAGGAGATACTTGATGAGTCTGCTCCGCCCGCCACGAATGTTTTCCTCAGAGGCAGCTGGCATTATGTTCGGGGCTTGGCATTTGTCGCCACAAAGCGTCTTCCTCAAGCTGAGCAGGAATTGGAAATCCTGCGTGAGATCATGAATGATCCAAGTCTGGATGGGGCGCTTTTATCCAAGAATACAACACGTGCAGTTCTCAGAATCGCTCCGGAAGTGCTGGCCGGTGAGATTGATGCTGCGCTCGGCAAATTCGATTCGGCTATAGCCCACCTGGAGCGCGCAGTCCGTTATGAAGATGCATTGGTTTATACGGAACCGGCTGAATGGCATTATCCGCCCCGGCTTGCGCTGGGCGCAATCCTGCTGGAAGCGGGATATTCGGATGAAGCAGAGACAGTCTACTGGGAAGATCTGAAGCGTAATCGTGATAGTGGTTGGGCTCTCTTCGGGTTGCAGCAGGCCTTGCATGCTCAAAAAAAGGAAGCTGAGGCAAAAGTTATTGAGGCACGTTTCAAAAAGGCATGGAATCAGGCCGATATCACGCTGACAGCATCGCGTCTGGGGCGATGATCATAACGAACCCTGAAAACCAAGGAGGATAGAAACTTCGACAGACTTCAACTTCAACAATCAGTGAGCATACGCTTTCCGGTAAAACTTACTTTACCTTTAACTCAAGGAGAATACCTTATGAATAATATGCCCAACAAAAAATCGATTATCTCTCTCGTGCTCGGGTCTGCTCTTGCTGCAACGCTCGTGGCTGGCTCTGCTGCTTCTGCGGCTGATAACCCTTTCACTGCACAATCTCACCAAGAAGGTTTTATGGTGGCGGGTAGCCACAATGGTGACAAAAGTGAAAATGGTAGCAGCAAGGATGCCCACGGTGATCATAGAGGGGCCCCCTGCGGAATGTTCATTATGGCAGACACCGATAAAGATGGCAGAGTAAGCAAGGAAGAGCATGCCCGCCATGCGGAAATGATGTTTGATCAAGTGGATATCAACAAGGATGGGTATATCGACAAGAATGAAGCCAGCGAAATGATGAAAAAATGCCCTGGCCATAGCCAGGGTCACAGCCAAGGATAACTGACCCATTCTGGCGCTTCAGCTTTGTCGAAGATCGATTAAACACGTCTTTGGCAAAGCTGGTGTTTAATCCCATTTCAGTGCACACGGAAGAAGGCAAACTCTACCTGTTCGTTGCCATCGATTGCGTCTGCCTGGAAAACGGCACGGAACATCGCTTGACGAAGCCGAATCATCCCTAGACCAATGCCTAAGTCGAGCGCGCATGGATTGCACCCTCAAAGAAGTAGCCGTCAAACAATACCACTACAAATACCACTACAAAAATCATCATCAACTGCGAGAACATCTCTACAACTTCCTGAATGCTTATAACTTCGCTAGGTGATTCAAAACCCTGCGAGGACTTACACCTTACCAATACATCATCAAATGTTGGCAAAACGAACCAGAACGCTTACCATCAATTAATCCCACATATAATGTGGGATTCAAAATTGTTTAGCTCCAGACTTATCACGGCGGATAGAAAACTGATTACCGCATTTCCCGATATAGCGATAACAGTGATAGATTACCCGGCTGCATAACCTTGACAAACTGACTACTACGATGCAGACAGGTAACTCAACCCTTTACTGGCATGATTATGAAACTTCCGGTGCAAACCCTCGTCAGGATCGGCCGGTTCAGTTTGCCGGGTTGAGGACAGATGAAGCACTCAATGAAATCGGTGACCCGCTGGTAGTCTATTGCAAGCCAGCACGTGACCGTTTGCCTCACCCGGAAGCCTGTCTGCTGACCGGTATCACGCCGCAAATGGCAGAAGCCCGGGGGTTGCCGGAACCGGAATTTATCGCACTGATTCATGTACAACTGGCGCAACCTGGTACTTGCGGAGTGGGCTATAACACGCTGCGATTCGATGATGAAGTCACCCGGTTTACGCTGTACCGCAATTTTTATGACCCCTACGCGCGTGAATGGCAATCCGGTAATTCACGCTGGGATGTGATCGATCTCGCTCGTATGACCTTTGCTCTGCGTCCGGAAGGGATTATCTGGCCGCAAAATGACGAGGGCAAACCAAGTTTCCGGCTGGAGGACATCACTGCAGCCAATGGATTGACGCATGACAGTGCGCATGATGCACTATCAGATGTTCGGGCTACGATTGCGCTGGCCCGCCTACTGCGTGATCAACAGCCACGCTTGTACGACTGGCTGTTTCGTTTGCGCGATAAACGTGCTGCTGCCAGCTTGCTTGATCTAAAAATGCATACCCCGGTTTTGCATACTTCCCGTATGTATTCCTCCGAATATGGCTGTACTACGCTGGTCATGCCGCTGCTGCCTGAAACGGGAAATCCCAATAGTATTCTGGTCTATGATCTGCGGCATGATCCCGCTGAATTCATGCAACTGGATGTAGATGCGTTGGCGGAACGTCTTTTTACACCCAAAGAGGAACTGGCAGAAGGACAGCAGCGTTTGCCGATCAAGGCGATCAGGCTGAACAAATGCCCGGCACTGGCGCCACAGAAAGTTCTTAATGATGAGATTGCCAAACGAATCAGTTTAAATACTGAACAGTGCCACACGTATTGGCAACTGCTATTGCAAAACCCGGATTTCATGCAGCGGATCCAGCAAGCGTATTCAAACGGTAAGATCTTTCCGGAAAATGATGCTGATCTGGCACTGTACGATGGTTTTGCAAGCGATCACGACCGCAACCTGTTTCCATTGGTGCGTGATGCAAAACCGGAGAAACTGATTGATCTCTCCGAAAAATTTCAGGATGGGCGTTATACCGAATTGCTGTTTCGCTATCGTGCCTGTAATTTTTACGATACCTTGTCGGCCCAGGAAAAATATCGCTGGCAAGCACATTGTCGCAGGTGGTTGGGTGAAGATGCCATCAACGGCAATCTGACACTAAACGCATACCACCAGAAACTGCTGCAACTACGAACCGATTGCACACAACAAGCGCAGCAGGAAATTCTGACCGAACTGGAAGCATGGGGCAGGATGCTGGCACAGGAAAATGATCTGCCCTGGCCACCTGATTGACTATATCACCCTGAGAACCTGTTTAATATCACACTGAAGGGTGCATCGCAGCATTAAAATCGAACTCAAAATGCTCAATACTTCCTTCGAGTATGCTCCGCTTCTTCGTTCAATTTTGCCATGTTCTACATCCCTTGATCGAGACCTTGAACAGGTTCTGAGTGATGCCGATGGAGAATTTGGTCGCCCCGCGATCTTTCTAATTTTTTGATCATACATGACCACAGCGATTTTAAGTGCCTTGTCTGAAGAGCAGGGCGGCCTGGTGCAGGCACTGGAGCAGCGGGAGTATTTTCAGTACGCCGGGCGCGAATTCTGGCGCGGACACTTGCATGGTCAGATGGTGGTGCTGGGATTGTCCGGCATTGGCAAGGTGGCTGCAGCGACGACGGCAGTCGTTCTGCTTGAGCGTCTGGATGTGCAGCGCATCGTGTTTATCGGTGTTGCCGGTGGTATGGGTGAGGGTGTGCAGGTGGGTGATGTGGTCGTGGCCACGCAATTCCTGCAGCATGACATGGATGCATCGCCTATCTTCCCGCGTTGGGAGATGCCGGGCTATGGGTGCACGCACTTCACCTGCGATCCGGCGCTGACTGCTCCATTATTTGAAGCTGCCACTATTTATCTGGCAAGTGCCAAAGCGGGTTTTGATCCTCGAGACAGCGGAATCACGCACGACCATGCAGCGCGGGTGCATCAGGGTCTGATTATCAGTGGCGATCGTTTTGTCAGCACTTCGGCTGAATCTGCTGCACTGCGTGCTGTGCTTGCTG
>NZ_JBDZWD010000099.1:0-2274 GCF_040256045.1 Nitrosomonas sp. | reverse complement strand
CAAAACCGTCGAGCAACTCTTTAAAATCAAATCATTTTATGTGACGTAGGCTATACAGATCAGCCGTAGGACTGAACGAATCACTGTAGGCTACAAAAAATGTGATTGATCTGAAAAATGGTAAGACAAGTCTCCGCGTGTGCTCCACTCGCCATATCTCAGTTTGGGAGAGAGTGTATTCGAATACTCCGCTTTCATCTCGTCGCGTCGTCTGCCCAGTGTAAGCTTCCATTTGGGAATGAACTCGATCGTATCTTGCATATAAATGGCATAAGTGCGGGATTTGGAATCGACTGGATTCCCTGTTGAATTGATCTCGTAAGGGTAATACGCAGGGGGATTGGCCGATGTCGTTCCCCCAAAATTCTGCAAAGAATGACGGAAGCCATCTTCATTGAGATATTCTGCACCAGCGAGAAATTCATGGTTCATTCCAAGCAGTTGGAATTTTTTATTGTAATCTGTCTGAATAGTCAGTGTTTCGTAGTCCATGGCACGGGTCGGGCCACCATTACAGTTAGTGAGCAAATCTTGCCTTCGGCATTAGGAGCAACAGTAAGACTGGGAGTACGTGCCCAGTAACTGCGTTCATAATCACCATAGCGTAACTGGGTACGCCATTCACTGTCTGGTGAGAAACGGTGAGTAAAGCTTGCCGTAGTGATATTTATGGTGCTTTTGTCAAAATTACTGTTGGTTCCCCAGTAGTATTTTGCTGGAAATCGTTCTTGTGGTTTGCGTGTCGCGGTATCAAAGCTTACGCCAAAATCCGGTTTGTCGTGCGGATGTGGCTCAGAATAAATTCGTTAGCAGTGTTGAGGCCTATCCCGGCACTGATGGCGAGCCCGTCACGATCCAGGCCGGGTCGGTCGTTTGCGGCCGGGTTTTTGCGCCAGCTGTCTTCGGTACGTTTCATTCCATTGAAGCGGATGGCAATGGTGTCAGTGATCTGTTTGTTGAAATCATCGGTCATTTCGTAGTAACCGTACATGCCGACGCTACCAGTGATTTTTCCTTTATCTCCGATGTGGGATACGCTGACCTGGTTGATGACGCCACCGGCCTGGCCGCGCCCGAACAGCATGGCGCCTGCTCCGCGCAGTATATCTATTTGCTCTATATAGAAGATTTCACGGTTGTACTGTGCAGTATCATGGATACTGTCCGGATACATATCGCCAAAGGTATAGAAATCGCACAATATCATGTTGTTACCACCTCGACCGCCTTTGGCGGCATTGAAAGTCAGACCGACAACTGGTGCAGCGCATCCCTCAATGAGCTTGCCTGATAATCTTCCATGAACTGATTGGTAATGGTGGTTACTGCCTGCGGAATATCGTGTGGATCCTGCAATTTTTTACCTACACGAGTCGTGGTGGCACGTTAACCGTCCTGCTCTTCGGCGCTTGTCTGCACCTTGATGGTGGGAAGAACGGCTGCTTTGGATGATTCATTTCCTTCTGCCGCAAAGGCTCTGATCGACAGCCCACTGGCCATCAGTGCTGCACCCAGAGGGAGCAACGTTTTTTGCTGTTGCGACATTTCACTTCCTTCTAATGAGAGTGTTGACTGCCTTGCTGCTGGTAATTAAAAAATTGTTATCAAGGCTTCTGGTTCAGAAGAATACTGTTCAGATCAATTCCGATTTGCTGTTCGTCAGTTGAAACGCTGCTGATTCCGATGAGAATGACATGCATGGAAAATGGTATTACAGTGAGGTACACACTAAAAAACCGGTAAATCTACTCATAGAATTATTATAGTTAATATTAATATCAATGCTTCCTTATGACGAATGGGAGAAAATTTGCAGGGGTTTTCGTTACTGATTAGAAAAGCTCAAAGACCGGTGGGGCAGGGAGAAAGCGAGGAAGGAGAGAGCAGCAAGCCCGGGAGTATATTGAATTTTTCTCGTTTTAATCTCTGCTGAAGAACAAGTTGAACCGGTCATTCAATCACGAACAGTCGATTTTGTTTCCGGATAGGGATGCAGTATGTTGAGTGCTACACTTATCCCGGCTTTTTCGACGATACGTATGTGTTCCCGGCGCAGTTCGCGAGCGTGCTGTAATCCGCAGGAGTGGGCGATCATGTCGATTTCACGATTAACGTTGATTGCATAATTAGCTACCCGCAGGTATTTTTCTTCCACTACCAGACCACGCTGCAGGCGCGGGTTGTGGGTAGTAATGCCGGTTGGGCAGGTATTCAGATGGCAGCGCATGGCCTGGATGCAACCCAGGGAAAACATGAATCCGCGGGCAGTATTGA
>NZ_JBDZWD010000071.1:0-8489 GCF_040256045.1 Nitrosomonas sp. | reverse complement strand
AGACTCAGGACAATAAGGCCTTGATGAACACTTTACTTTAACCAAATAGCCTCCTTGATAGTCGGGGCGATTCAGTTGTCTATTTCCGCCGCAACAATAGCTCCTCTAATCTCTCGATCAGGAAACTCTCTCTTTGCTAGCCCTAGATACATTGAAATTTGGCCAAATACCCTAAAATCCGCGCGGCCAGATTTTAGCTCCACGATTAACAATTCTCTGTTCTGCGTATTTTCCAGGAGCACATCGATCTTTTTCCCAGATATAACGTACTCAATACCAAGGTTCGCCTCACCATAGATTCTATAGCCGGGGAATAGATCTGAAATCTGTGCACACAGGGTTTTTTGCAGATCTTTCTCATATGAAAAATTAACTGTTGCAACTGTCGTCTCAATGGCGACTGACTCATAAACTTCCTGAACCACATCACCGACTCTATGATTTACAAAAAATTCTGAATAGCGAGCTATTGCGGCCCTAAATCTACTGTGTTGCTGGTATCCGAACTCAGAAAAGCGACCAGCTTGGCTATAGTCATGCGCAATCTGACTAAGGGTGGCTTGATCAGCAATGGCGTATATATCTGTCACACGACCGGTTTCGGTTGAGTAATGCTGCGAAATCTGAAGTATGGCGGATGGGTAGCTCGAGGCTGCTCCAACAGCCGAATAACCGTGCGCGATCAACCACGCCCTGAATAATTCTTCCATTCTATGGGTTCACTCGAATTACATAATGGTAGTAGTAACGGCGATAACGAAGTACAGCGCGGTTAGCATCTCGTTGGCCACATTATTAGATTCGGTCAGTTTAAAAACAGTATGACCAGATACGAGAGAGAATAAGGCGTAAACATTACCATTCAAACTCTGAAAAGAGCCTGGTTTCATGGGTTACTTGTTTAACTCTACGGCTTCCCCCTAAAACAAAAAAGGTGTGGCGTAGTTACTGCAGAATATATCCGCGATTGAATATCAGGGTGCGGTCTTGGTGACGATGATGGAAAATGGACGATAGACCAATATCAGCGGGAGAGTATTGTTTCAGTCGTTGAGCAACACATCCATCTGTATCATTCAAAATCGAGATTAAGGCATTTGTATCCAGCAGGTACCGCATCAGTTGAATAGATCATCCGTTCAGGGCGTTCCTGCAGCACATCCTGTTCCTCAGATGCCTGTTTAAAATCTGCATCAATTAGTGCTAATAAAGCATCCAGTCATGCCCAATCAGCTGGAACTGGTTCCAGTATGATCGCAGTGCCATGCCGATTCGAACCTCATCACCATCGATACAATATTTTTTTGGCAGGTGGATTGCTTGAGATCGTCCTGTCCAGCAAATTTTAGCTGTTTCCATCACTCCCTCGCGTCTTAATATATATCATCAAGATATATCAAAACCTTCCCGAAAGTAAAAGGTAACAATCTGAATGGCAACGGTAATCAATCTCTGAAAATCCTGATGGATAGTGAGATATACGTACCTGATCGCACACCTGGCACGCTGTCTAGCTGCATTGCTCTTTGTTGCAAAAAACGATCCTGCTACTTCATCGGACATATTGAGAGAGGATTTTTTGCTATGATGAGTTACTACATTAGTTATAACTCAAAGGAAATAATATGGTTGAGCTGAAGGTCAGAAAATTAGGTAATTCCCTGGGAGTTGTACTGCCAAAAGAGGTCATTAACCATTTACGTACCGGAGATGGGCAGCGACTGTTTTTAACCGAGGCGTCCAATGGCGGGTATTTTATTACCCCATACGATCCTGCTTTCGAAGAAAAAATGGCCAAGGTTGAGGGTATTTGTGACCGTTACCGCAATACGCTTCGTATCCTGGCTAAATGATCGAGCCGATCTGGGTAGATGAGCAAATCGCGCTTGCTATTCATGAACGCCTGCTTTCTCTACATGGCGGTGCATCAGGGGTTCGCGACAAAGAGCTTCTGAAATCGGCTCTTGCCAGACCTCTCAACCTTCTGGCCTATGACCAACAAACAAACGTTATCCATCTTGCTGCTGCATATACCGCCGGGATTTTGCACAATCATCCTTTTGTGGATGGAAACAAACGAACGGGTTTTGTCGTCGGCGTACTGTTTCTTGAGCTTAATGGTTACAGATTTACTGCCGCTGAGGAAGACTCTGCGCAGGCAGTAATTGCGCTCGCTGCAGGTTCTCTTGATGAGGCCGGGTTTAAATTATTTCTTGAGGATAATTCGATATCTGTCTGACAGGATAGAAGTTGCTTAAAAAATAACCTTTCAGGGACGCTGTAATCATTTTCGTCAGCCATCCTGTTCCGTTTCTTCGACCAGAAATCCGTCTGCCTGCCGGCTCCAGAGTTGGGTATAGGCACCGTTGACAGCCAGCAGTTGAGCGTGGCTGCCATCTTCGATGATGCGCCCGCGATTGAATACCAGAATGCGATCCAGATGTGCGATGGTGGAAAGGCGGTGAGCGACCACGATCACGGTTTTGTTCTTCATCAGCGCAGCCAGGCTGTTCTGGATGGCCTGTTCAGTAATCGAATCCAGACTGGAAGTGGCTTCGTCCATGATCAGGATGGGCGCATTTTTAGCGATGACGCGAGCAATGGAGATACGCTGCCGCTGGCCGCCTGAGAGTTTCACGCCACGTTCGCCCACCAGTGATTCGTACTGATTGGGCATGCGTTCAATGAATTCGTGTGCATCGGCGCCGCGTGCAGCCAGTTCGATCTCCTCCCGGGTAGCGCCGGGACGGCCATAGCGGATATTTTCCAGCAGAGTGCGATGAAACAGTCCGGGGTCCTGCGGAATCAGGCTGATCTGTTCATGAAGGGACTGCTGGGTGACGTCCCGGATATCCTGACCATCGATCAGAATACTACCCTGCTGTGGGTCGTACAGCCGCAGGATCAGGTTGAGCAGTGTCGATTTGCCTGAACCAGAATAGCCCACCAGCCCTACGCGCTGCCCGCCCTCGATACGCAAATCGAGATTTTCGAATACCGGATTGTCGGGAGAATAGCCGAAGGTGACACCGCGCAATTCGATACAACCACGGGTAATGTGCAATGGTTGCGCGCCGGGGCGATCGACGATTTCATGTTCACGCACGATGATGCCCACCCCGTTGGCAATATTGCCAATGTATTCGAACAGATCGATGAAACGGCGGCTGATATTGCGCACTTCTCCGATGATCAGCAGCGAGAGGCTGACGCTCATCACGAAATCAGCCACGGATATCTGGTTCTGCTGCCACAACCACAAGGCAAACAGCAGTGTACCCACCTTGAGTGTCAACGCCAGCAGGAACTGGAACCAAAGTATTTTCTCATTCGACCAGAGCCAGCGCCGTGAAGCGGCAATCTCGTTGTTCAGGAAACTTTCCAGGTAGCCGCGTTCGAAACCCAGCATGGCGAACAGCCGCACGCTGGCAAGGTTGGTAACGGCATCCACTACCTTGCCGACTGTAATGCTGCGCGCCTCGGCCGATTTATGCGCCAGCGGCCGGCAGCGCCGTGCCAGCCAGTAGGAAATGCTCAGGTAGAGTAATGCCCATGCCAGGGTGAACAGCGACAGGGGAATGCTGGCGTACCACAGCAGGATGATCGAGACGGTCAGTGTGACGACAATCGGCAGGAAATCGAACACCAGTGTCCATAATGTCATGTTGACGCTGGTCGAGGTTTCCGAGATGCGGCTGGCCAGCGCACCGGCGAAGTTGTTGCTGAGGAAACGATGCGAATGGTGCTGCAGGTAAGCGTACAGCTCGCTCGTCACCTGCGCCCGTAATCGCGGTGCAATGACAATGCGGCAGGAGGCACCGGCGCGGCTGAATATCACTTCACCGAGGTTGAGTAGTAGATAAAGCCCGAGCGGGAAAGCGACTGCCGAAAAAATCTGTTCTCGTACCGTCAGGGTATCAGTAACGCCGCCCACGATCTGGCCGATAGCATACGGCGTGAGAATACTGCTGGCGGATGCACCGATTTCCAGTACCACGACCAGCACACACCAGCTGTAATAATGCCGGAAGAAATGCAGCAGAAAGGCAAAAGGCTCGCTCGGCAATGCCGGTGCGTGCGCGGGATGATGAGATTCGTCCATCAGAAATGACGGGAAAAGAATAGTCGTGCCGAATGTTTGTATCTTACGGCTACCAGCTTTGCAGCCGGATAAATCCAATACTGGCCGCAATTATCGCGGCCGGATCGGCCATTACATGTTCGGGTCTGGTATGGAAATCCAGACCACCTCGATGTCAGAGAACTGCTGCGTATCCCGTCTGGTTTCAGAACGGAATATCGTCTTCCATATCGTCAAAACCTGTATTCGACTTGGCAGGTGGGGCACTTTGACTTTGGTAATCATGATCCCGGTCGGCTGGGGGATCATAGCTACCCCCTCCCGAACGGCCTCCCAGCATCTGCATGCGATCCGCGACGATTTCGGTGGTATAGCGCTCCACGTTGGATTTATCGGTCCATTTGCGTGTTTGCAGGCGGCCTTCGATATAAATCTGCGAACCTTTCTTCAGGTATTCCCCGGCAATTTCAGCCTGTTTGCCAAACATGACGACCCGGTGCCACTCGGTACGTTCCTGTTTCTCGCCGCCTTTGTCTTTCCAGGTGTCGGTGGTAGCGATATTCAGATTCGCCATGGCGTCGCCGCTGGGCATGTAACGAATTTCCGGATCACGGCCAAGATTGCCAATCAACATGACTTTGTTCAGTGATGCCATCTATATATTTCCTTCCAGTAACTGAACCACTTTTTCTTCATCAAATCCCTTGAGGTCAACCTTCAGGTAAGCCACCTGCTCGTTGGCCAGCACGAGGGCCTCATAAACGCCGGGTAATGCCGCCAGTTCGCGTGACAGGCCATTGGCTTCATCGGAATCCATTTTTCTGACCTGATACATTCTGGAACGAACCGCGGCCGGTGCCTGCATGGTGACAGCCAGCACCAGCCAGAAAATCAGCAATCCGCTGCACATTGCCGCCAGGGCATAAAAGCCGAAATGCTGAAACAGATACCCGCCCAGACCAGCGCCGACAAAAGCGCCCAGAAATTGTGTACTGCTGTAAATGCCGATAGCCGTTCCTTTGGCACCGACCGGCGCAATTTTCGAAATCAGTGAAGGCAGGCTGGCTTCGAGCAGATTAAACGCCGCGAAGAACAACAGCAGCGCAAAAACCAGCCCCCAGAATGATGCATTAAAAATTGCCAATAAAATTTGTGCCAACAGCAGCAATGCAATGGCTGCAATGAAAACCGGCTTTAGCCGGGCTTTTTTCTCAGCATAGATAATGGCAGGCACAATCAGTAGTATGGAGCCGACCATTACCGGGAAATAGACCTTCCAGTGGTCAGCAGCAGCCAGGCCTGTTTCCCGCAGTGACAGCGGTATGCTGAGCCAGAGAGCCATCAGCACCGCATGCAGGGCAAAAATGCCATAGTTCAACCGCAGCAGTTGTACATCACGAATGACGCTGCTGAAACGGGTGGCAGTCACCTCGGTATCCGAGTGAAAACGGCTGATGGCCGGATCCGGCACTACCTTGTGCACGACCCATATCGCGAGTATGGCCAGGCATCCGGTAATCACAAAGATACCAGGCACGCCTACCCATTGATCCAGCAGAGGAGCAATGACCAGCGACAAGGCGAAAACCACACCGATGCTCATACCGATCATTGCCATCGCCTTGGTACGGTGTTCTTCCCGCGTCAGATCGGCTGCCAATGCCATGACAGCAGCCGAAAGGGCACCCGCACCCTGGATGATACGCCCCAGAATCACCCAGTAAATGTCGGTTGCGCCTGCTGCGACAAAACTGCCCAGTGCAAACAGTACCAATCCGAGATAAATGACCGGTTTACGCCCGATGCGGTCAGACAGCCAGCCGAACGGAATCTGCAGAATCGCCTGCGTCAGCCCGTAAGCGCCCAGCGCAATACCGATCAGCGTGTAATTGTCTCCTCCCGGCAATTCCTTGGCGAAAAAAGTAAAGACCGGCAGGATGATGAACAGACCGAACATGCGGAGTGCATATACGCCCGCCAGACTGGCGGAAGCTCGTATTTCCACTCGGGACATTTTTTCGGGAAGTTTGGTTGCTGTATTAAGTGCTGGTGAAACAGACATGAAGCGTAATTGTGATAAAACCGGGAAGTTGGGTATATTATCAGGTTGACTCATTCTTAGGTAGCAGATGGAACTCATCCGAATCCGTGGCGCACGGACACATAATCTCAAAAATATCGATCTCGATCTGCCGCGCAACCAGCTGATCGTGATTACCGGACTGTCCGGTTCCGGAAAATCTTCACTGGCTTTCGATACCCTCTATGCGGAAGGCCAGCGGCGCTATGTCGAATCACTTTCCGCCTATGCCAGACAATTTTTGCAATTGATGGAAAAACCGGATGTCGATCTGATCGAGGGACTGTCGCCAGCCATCGCCATCGAGCAGAAAGCCACTTCGCACAATCCGCGCTCTACCGTGGGAACAGTCACTGAAATACACGATTATCTACGCCTGCTGTTCGCCCGCGTGGGGGAACCGCATTGCCCGGAACATGGTATCGGACTGGCGGCGCAGAGTGTTTCACAAATGGTCGATCAGGTTCTGCAGTTGCCGGCCGACACCCGTCTGATGATACTCGCGCCAGTAGTAACCGGGCGCAAGGGTGAACAGGCAGAATTGTTCGATGAGCTGCGTGCACAGGGATTCGTGCGGGTCCGGCTGGATGGGGAAGTGTACGATATCGATTCACTGCCGAAATTACAGAAAACCAAAAAACATACGATCGAAGTGGTCGTCGATCGCCTCAAAATTTCCCCGGAGGTCAAACAGCGACTGGCGGAATCATTTGAAACCGCATTACGCCATGCCGAGGGCAGGGCGCTGGCGGTAGAAATGGACAGTGGCAAAGAATACCTGTTTTCAGCCAAATTCAGTTGCCCGGTGTGCAGTTATGCCTTGTCCGAACTCGAACCACGCCTGTTTTCCTTCAATAATCCCGCTGGCGCCTGTCCCAAGTGTGATGGTCTGGGTCAGATCACCTTTTTCGATCCGGCGCGGGTGGTCGCTTTTCCGTATCTGTCGCTGGCTGCGGGCGCCATCCGAAGCTGGGATAAGCGCAATCAGTTCTATTTCCAGATGTTGCAGGCGGTGGCAAATCACTATCACTTCGATCTGGAGATTCCGTTCGAGCAGTTGAGCAAGGAGGTGCAACAGGCCGTTCTGTATGGTTCCGGCAAGGAAAAAATCACATTTACCTATCTCAACGAACAAGGCCGTGCTCATCAGCAGGTTCACCCTTTCGAGGGCATCATTCCCGGCCTGGAACGCCGTTATCGGGAAACCGAATCACAAACCGTACGTGAGGAACTGGCCAAATTCATCAATGCGCGTGAATGTCCCGAATGCGGAGGGACACGCTTGTGTCGTGAAGCCCGGCACGTTATGGTCAATGGCGAGACGATTTTTGCAATCAGTGCCTGGCCGCTGCGGCAGGCAAAACAGTTTTTCGATGGCATGGAACTGACAGGCCATAAACAATCCATCGCAGAGCGTATCATCCGGGAGATTTCCAGCCGCTTGCAGTTTCTCAATAATGTCGGGCTCGACTACCTTTCGCTTGATCGGTCCGCCGATACGCTTTCCGGCGGTGAAGCACAGCGTATCCGCCTCGCCAGCCAAATTGGCTCCGGGCTGACCGGTGTCATGTATGTGCTGGATGAACCTTCGATCGGATTACATCAGCGCGATAATGAACGCTTGCTGGATACCCTCAAGCATCTGCGCGATCTCGGTAACAGTGTCATCGTGGTGGAGCACGACCAGGATGCCATCCTGCTGGCGGATCATGTAGTCGACATGGGTATTGGAGCGGGTGAGCATGGCGGCTGTGTGGTGGCAGAAGGTACACCAACGGCCATTCAGGCAAATTCCGCATCACTGACCGGACAATACCTTTCCGGCAAACGCTCCATTGCCATTCCATCCACCCGCACTCCGCCCAATCCGGAAAGGGTGCTGACGATCCGTGGAGCAGCCGGCAACAATCTCAAGCAGGTACAGCTCAATTTACCGGTTGGTTTACTGATCTGCGTGACTGGTGTTTCAGGTTCGGGAAAATCCACACTGATCAACGATACACTGTATCGTGTCGTGGCACGCCATTTGTATGGCAGCCATACTGATCCGGCTGCTTACCAGGAAATCGACGGGCTGGGGTTTTTCGACAAGGTCATCGACATCAACCAAAGCCCGATCGGACGCACCCCGCGTTCCAATCCCGCGACTTACACCGGCTTGTTCACACCCGTACGTGAATTGTTTGCCGGCGTGCCACAAGCCAGGGAGCGCGGCTATTCACCCGGCAGATTTTCGTTCAACGTCAAGGGAGGGCGCTGCGAAGCCTGTCAGGGAGATGGTGTCATCAAGGTGGAAATGCATTTTCTGCCGGATATTTATGTTGCCTG
>NZ_JBDZWD010000022.1:0-37060 GCF_040256045.1 Nitrosomonas sp. | reverse complement strand
TGACCTGACTCGGTCGTTATCGACACTGGAAGTAAGGGAATCTCCACCTGGGTACTTTCAGGTTATTTCCTTCTCGCAATCCGTACTGTAAGGTATTGCAAATTCCACAAGATATTTGATTCTGAAACAAAATGAGACAAGCATGACCCCTAAGGAACCTCTGCACGAATCCCACATGGTCGCACACTGTGTTTTGCGGATAGAATGCAAGGCGAGTGAGGCAGTGAATGGCTGCTCCCTTCACAACGAACTCAACGCTGCAGTCCGTCTGCAAAACCAGTGCCCTGAAGGGTTGTGGCAAAATCACGCGCTCGCTGTGTCGCGCGCCTCGGCATCGTAGAATAACTACGACCTTCGTTGCGCTCCTTGCGATCATCATAATTTTGCCTACAATGCGGCTCATGGAGGATTCGTGCAGAGGTTCCTTAACTACCGCTGGCTTTACGATACAGTACGCAGGCGTTTTGAATCGGATGAAGCGATGGAAGCTTTCCTGCCCAAAGCGCTTACTCCTGAAGAATTAAAGCAGAAAGGCGATGATCGCTATCTTTCCGCCATGAGCCAGCGGGTATTTCAGGCCGGCATGCAACACTCGGTAGTCAATGCCAAGTGGCCTGCCTTTGAAGAAGCCTTCTGGGGCTTTGTACCTGAGACAATGGTGATGCTCAGCCCGGAACAGATCGAAGGCTATATGAAAAATAACCGAATCATCCGTCATTACACTAAACTGCAAACCATCCCCAGAAATGCTCAGTTTATTCTGGACATTCGCCAGGAACAGGGTTGCAGTTTTGGCGAGTTTATTGCTGACTGGCCGAGTGCTGACATTATCGGCTTATGGCATTTACTGGCCAAACGTGGCGCTCGGCTGGGCGGACGCTCGGCTGCCGGATTTTTACGTTTGGTCGGGAAGGATACTTTTTTATTGACCAGCGATGTGATTGCACGTCTGATCGCCGCAGGCATTATTGACCAGGAACCCACTAGTCAGCGCGATCGACAAATCGTACAGGATGCTTTCAATAAATTGCAGCAAGAGTCAGGAAGACTGTTATGTCAGCTATCAGCCATGCTGTCGCTGAGCATCAATCCGAGGTTTTAGTGAGAAATTCAAAACCTGGCATACATTGTCGGTAACCCTGCGCACTGGTAGAGAGATGATGCAGCTCGCCAGTATGAATTCGATATCAAGATCACAGTAGCCGCCCACCCACCATTCACAAGGAAGGCTTGGTGGTTGGCATACGGAGCCCACCCGGTAGTCCTTACGATATGACCACAACTGGCTCAAGTCATTGAGCAGATCACCCGCCTGACCTGCCGACCCCCCCGTACATCATAAAATTCCACCCCCCAGCACTTCGTGATAGGGGAAAACAGATTGTTCAGGACGAACTAATTCTCAATATTCTTTATTAACCATATTGAATTCAGGGCTATTAAGGTTCACACTGCCGGAGCGACTGAATAAATATCGTATAAGAGCTGTAAATGGAGACTGAAAATTAATTCCTGATTGTAGTGAATAGATACGGAGTTAGACAGCCTCTGACAAAACAGCCACACAATTATTTATTTATGAGCGCTCAAGCTTCGCCGGACCTGGTAATAACAACAGAAATCAGAATCAGGTTTTCGCTTATTTATGCGGAAAATATTCCTGCTCAATGAACTGATCAAATGAGGTTGATCCCAGCCCTGCAGCTGTATCAACCAGAATCCGGCGGGCACATACGCGGGGTGACCCGGATAACTCAATCTAAGATATAGGGAGTCAAAAAATGAGTAAACACCTATGTTTCACTGCGTTCAGTTCAATCGCTCTGTTTCTGTTGTGTTTCAGCGGTTGGGCAAGCGCAGCTGCTCCTGCAGAGATCAACGAAGCGCGTCTGGTAGCACAATATAATTACTCTATAAACATTCTGGCCATGTTGCTGGTTGGTTTCGGTTTTTTAATGGTTTTCGTACGAAGGTACGGGTTTAGTGCAACTACCGGCACCTATCTGGTCGTTGCCACCGGACTTCCACTCTATATTCTTTTACGCGCAAACGGGATTTTCGGGCACGCATTGACGCCCCACTCCGTTGATGCAGTAATCTATGCGGAGTTTGCCGTGGCTACGGGGCTGATTGCCATGGGAGCAGTACTCGGGCGTTTACGAGTTTTTCAATACGCATTACTGGCATTGTTTATCGTGCCGGTTTATCTGCTGAATGAGTGGCTGGTACTGGATAATGCATCAGGGTTGACTGAAGGATTCCAGGATTCTGCCGGATCGATTGCCATCCATGCTTTCGGTGCATATTTTGGTTTAGGAGTCTCTATTGCTCTGACTACTGCAGCGCAGCGGGCTCAACCGATCGAATCGGATGCGACTTCGGATCGCTTTTCAATGCTGGGGTCAATGGTACTGTGGCTTTTCTGGCCGAGCTTTGCGACTGCAATCGTACCATTCGAACAGATGCCCCAAACCATAGTCAACACGTTGCTTGCTTTATGTGGCGCCACACTTGCCACCTATTTCCTGAGCGCATTGTTTCACAAAGGGAAAGCATCCATAGTAGATATGGCCAATGCAGCACTCGCTGGAGGGGTGGCGATCGGGTCGGTCTGTAACATCGTCGGACCAGTGGGTGCTTTTGTGATCGGTTTGCTGGGTGGTGCCATCTCTGTCGTGGGTTTCGTGTTTATTCAGCCCATGCTGGAATCCAAAGCCAAGACGATAGATACCTGCGGGGTACACAATCTGCATGGATTACCAGGGTTATTGGGCGGATTCAGTGCGATCCTGGTGGTGCCAGGTATTGCTGTGGCCCAGTTGACAGGTATCGGTATCACACTTGCACTGGCTTTGATTGGTGGTGTGATTGCCGG
The DNA here is from genome assembly GCF_040256045.1 of Nitrosomonas sp. Classification (GTDB taxonomy): domain Bacteria; phylum Pseudomonadota; class Gammaproteobacteria; order Burkholderiales; family Nitrosomonadaceae; genus Nitrosomonas. Next base: position 34,185 of record NZ_JBDZWD010000022.1, on the reverse strand, counting down.
AGTACTGATCAGACTAACCGGTACAACGAAACAAGCTTATGAGGACAGTCATGAATTTATCCATCTTGCAGGACCTGAAGATGAACATAAAGCTGAAAGACTGGTGTTAGAGGCAAAAACTGAAATACAAGGACTGAAAAATCGTATCGATGCTGCTGCATTGAGCGCCAAGTCAGAAGGATAGATCTTCTGTTGTCCATGAGTCTTTGGTGTTTCAGTTTCTGACAAATGGGGGCAGGTCGTGAATCAGGAAAAATCAGTATCCATGTCCGGCCCCCTTCTTTTAGAATTTTCAAACGCGCTTTATCAAGCTGACGCGCTTGATTCAGGCATTAAAGCGCCAATACGAGGTGCAGTGTCCCCCCGCCGAAATGGCGCAATTTCTGATCTCGATGGAGGAATAACATGACAATACCAGCAAAAAATACGGTTTGCCTTTGGTACGACGATTGCGCCGAAGATGCAGCACGGTTTTACGCCGATACCTTCCCCGATTCATTCGTCGGTGCAGTACATCACGCACCAGGAGATTTTCCGTCAGGAAAGAAAGGGGATGTACTGACTGTCGAATTTACTGTGATGGGCATCCCGTGCATCGGGCTCAATGGCGGACCAGTGTTCACCCACAGCGAAGCGTTTTCGTTTCAGGTCGCAACTACTGACCAGGCTGAAACAGATCGTTACTGGAATGCAATCGTCGGCAATGGCGGCCAGGAAAGTGAATGTGGCTGGTGTAAGGATAAGTGGGGGCTAAGCTGGCAGATAACACCGATTGTCCTGATAAATGCAATCACCCATCCTGATCCTGCTGCTGCCAAGCGTGCATTCGATGCGATGATGCAGATGAGAAAAATCGATATTGCCACAATCGAAGCAGCACTTCGCGGTTGAAAGACGGGCAGTCTGCTCAGGTGCGCACATACGACAAATAGCTTAATTTCGGGCTGCTTCTTCGGAAGAGCGCTTCGGCAATTAACGGGCCATCAGCTTCTGACAACCCGCTTGATACAGACATATCATCAGCTAACCTGATGATTTTTATCAATCAGTGTGATAACGCACACTTTGCGCATGAACTGCTTCAATCAATGCCAGTGCATTTTCAGGCGGGGTGAATTGTGAAATACCATGTCCCAGGTTAAATATGTGGCCATGGCCATGGCCGTAACTTGCCAGTATCTTCCCGGCTTCAGCAGCAATCACCTCCGGTGAGGAAAACAGCACGGCCGGATCCAAGTTCCCCTGCAAAGCGACTTTATCCTGGGTACGACGACGGGCTTCGCCGATATCGATCGTCCAATCCAGCCCGATTGCATCGCAACCGCTGGCCATGATGGACTCCAGCCATAATCCGCCACCCTTGGTAAACAGGATATTCGGAATACGATTACCGTCATGTTCACGTTTGAGGCCATCCAGAATCTGGTTCATGTAGCGTAAGGAAAACTCCTGATAAGCAGCATGAGACAATGCCCCCCCCCAACTGTCGAAGATCATTACGGCCTGCGCACCCGCTTCGATCTGGGCATTCAGATAGGCAGTAACCGCCTGTGCCGTCACACCCAGAATATGATGCAGCAGATCCGGGCGTGCATACAGCATGGTTTTAATCTGACGGAAGTCACTGCTGCCCGCGCCTTCCACCATATAGCACGCTAATGTGAATGGACTGCCTGAGAACCCGATCAGTGGAACCTGATTATTCAGCGCTTTGCGGATCTGTCTGACAGCGTCCGTCACATAGCGCAAATGGGTATCGGGGTCAGGCACGATCAACGAACGAATTTCCCATTCCTCGCGTAAGGGGCGTTCGAAACGCGGCCCTTCTCCATCTGCAAAATATAACCCCAACCCCATCGCATCCGGGATCGTCAAAATATCAGAAAATAGAATTGCGGCATCGAGCGAAAATCTGGCCAGAGGTTGTAATGTCACTTCCGTGGCAAAGTCAGGATTCTTGCAAAGCGATAGAAAATTGCCTGCCCGCGCACGGGTCTGGTTGTATTCCGGCAGATAACGGCCAGCCTGACGCATCATCCAGACAGGGGTATAGTCTACAGGCTGTCGCAGCAGGGCACGGATGAAGGTATCGTTTTCTAATTTGGTCATAGTGCTATTTAAATTCCCGGAAATGATTAAGCAGTGGAACAGAAGTCATAGCGATCTCGCTACATGGATAGCGTCAACCCAGTTTATGCAGTTGCTGGTCGAGTTTCTCCAGAGTGGCACTGAACGTGGCCAGCCGTTCTTTTTCCTGCAGCACCACCTTTTCTGGCGCACGCTGAAGAAAATCAGGATTATCCAGTTTCGTTCTGGCCTTGCCAATTTCGAGCGTCAACCGTTGCATTTCCTTGTTGAGACGTTCACGCTCGGCAGCGACATCCACCTCGATTTTCAGCATCAGCCTGAATTCACCCGTAATGGCAACCGGTGCGTCGGTATCCGGCAATCTGTCCGGCAGGATAGTCACTTCAGACAACCTGACCAGTGCCAGCAGATAAGGTGAAAAATCTGCCAGCCGGGAAGGATCACCTTCTATCAGCAGTGGCACTCGCTCTGCTGGTGACAGTTTCATTTCCCCGCGCAGCGTACGGCAGGCGTTGACGATTTCCTTGAGCAGTTGAATATCGGCTGCAGCCTGCCCATCCATACGCGCTGGATCCGCTTGCGGATAAGGCTGGTGCATGATGCTGGTGCTGGTTTTACCTGCGAGGGGTGCAACCGCCTGCCAGAGTTCCTCGGTAATGAACGGAATGATCGGATGTGCCAGCCGCAGTGCTGCTTCCAGTACACGCACCAGTGTACGACGAGTGGCACGCTGACGCGCTTCATCTGCGCTGCTCAACTGCACTTTCGCCAGTTCTACATACCAGTCGCAGTATTCATCCCAGACGAATTCGTACATCTCGCGCGCGGCAAGGTCAAAACGGTATTCATCAAAAGCCTGTACCACACTCTGCTCAGCCTGCTGCAAACGACCAACGATCCATTTATCCGCTTGTGAGAAATTCAGCGGCAGAGTTTCATCCAGACCTGTGTCTTTGCCCTCACAGTTCATCAGTACGAAGCGGGTAGCGTTCCACAGTTTGTTGCAGAAATTGCGATATCCTTCACAACGCTGCAGATCAAACTTGATGTCACGACCATGTGAAGCCAAGCTGGCAAACGTAAAACGCAGCGCATCGGTCCCGAATGCGGGAATCCCTTGTGAAAACTGCTTGCGGGTAGCTTTTTCGATGGACTCCGCCTGTTTGGGGTTCATCAGGCCGGTAGTACGTTTTCTGATCAGTTCCGCCAGTGAGACACCATCGATCAAATCGAGCGGGTCGAGCACGTTACCCTTGGATTTGCTCATTTTCTGGCCTTCCGCATCGCGGATCAGGCCGGTAATGTATACCTCCCGGAAAGGTACCTCGCCGGTGAAATGCAGAGACATCATCACCATACGAGCCACCCAGAAGAAGATGATGTCGAATCCTGTCACCAGCACTGATCCGGGCAGAAAAGTCTTGAGCTCGGAGGTCTGCTCCGGCCAGCCCAGTGTCGAGAAGGGCCACAACGCTGAAGAAAACCAGGTATCGAGCACATCTTCATCCTGCCGGAGGATTTCCTTACCAGACAGTTTTCTGGCTTCTTCCAGATCATGTGCAACAGTCACGTTGCCATCCTCATCGTACCAGGCCGGTATCCTGTGCCCCCACCACAGCTGGCGCGAAATACACCAATCCTGGATATTTTCCAGCCACTGATTGTAGACATGCGTCCAGTTCTCCGGCACGAACCTGACCTTGCCGCTTGCAACCACCGCCAGGCCCTGTTTGGCCAGACCTTCCATCGCCAGATACCACTGATCGGTCAACATCGGTTCAATGACGGTATGGGTACGATCTCCACGCGGAACCATCAGTTTATGCGGACGAGTTTCGATCAGCAGCCCCTGTGCCTGAAGATCGGCAATTACTTTCTTTCTGGCATCGAAACGATCCAACCCTTGAAACTCTGCTGGAGCATTGTCATTGATCCTGCCATCCAGTGTAAAAACATTGAGCGGGATCAATTTGTGCCGCAATCCGACCTGATAGTCGTTGAAATCATGTGCCGGGGTAATTTTTACGCAACCGGTACCAAAAGCAGGATCAACATAACTATCTGCGATGATCGGGATCGTGCGTTCGGACAGCGGCAAACGCAAATGACGTCCGATCAGGTGACGATAACGCTCGTCTTCCGGATGAACCGCAACCGCCATATCCCCCAGCATGGTTTCCGGGCGGGTAGTGGCAACGACCAATCCCTGATGCTCACTACCTCCTTCTTGTTGTTCGAAAGGATAAAGGATATGCCAGAGCGAACCCTGTTCTTCAACCGAAACCACTTCCAGATCCGAGACTGCTGTCTGCAGTACCGGATCCCAGTTGACCAGCCGCTTGCCGCGATAGATCAGCCCTTCCCGGTAAAGGCGCACGAATACCTCGGTCACTGCACGGGAAAGTGTTTCATCCATGGTAAACCGTTCGCGCGACCAGTCACAGGAAGTACCCATACGCCGCATCTGGCGGGTAATCGTGGAGCCTGATTCCTCCTTCCATTGCCAGACTCGCTCGAGAAAGGCTTCACGCCCCATCTGACGGCGATCCTTGCCTTCCTGATCCAATTGCCGTTCAACCACGATTTGTGTGGCAATTCCGGCATGATCGGTACCCGGTTGCCATAATGTGTTGTCACCCAGCATGCGGTGATAGCGAATGAGTGCATCCATCAGGGTATGCTGGAAAGCATGTCCCATATGCAGCGTACCGGTAACATTGGGCGGCGGCAGCATGATGCAGTAGGCATTCGCCTCCTCAGAACCAGCCGGGCTGAAATAGCCGGCCGTCTCCCAAGTCGAATACCAGCGGGTTTCTATCTCTTTTGGATCAAAGCTTTTTGCAAGTTCCATGGTGATCAGGTAATTGAGAAAATGCTGAAAAAAGAGCGCCAGACAAGACGTAGAAGGCAGTTGTCTTTCAGAATTTCCTAAGGCGAACCGGTAGAATAAAACCGGTCATTATAACCAATGAAGGCGGGATGAATGGCTTAAAGATTCTTGGGTAGCCGTTTTCCCAATGCTTGTATCAGGGTAAGTCGCTCAGCAGGGTCAAGATGGATGGAAGTTTCTCTCAATGCTGCATCAAAGGCAAAATACAGCAGCTCGGAGATTTCTGATTGTGACGGCCATTCGTCCAGCGTGAGTGTCACCTGCTCGGTCAGAACGGGAATCCCGTCAGCCTCGGTCAATACATCGTCATTATCCCGGGATATTTCAACGGGTCCGACTTCGGCAGGCAGCATTTCCCTGGGATCATCCAATTTTGCAGCAGTCTGTTCCGACGATTGCATGAGGGAAGATTGTTCACGCCGATGCCGGTGCAACATCGAATCCACTTTACCCAGCAGAAGTGTATCTTCTTCCAGTTCTGCAAAGATATCAGGCTGATCATCAGTCACCAGATTGCCCCCCGGCGAATAGGAAATGTAAAGCCCGAAGAGCAAACATTTCGCATCATCAGAAACCTGTCAATTTCCATCAATCCGATGATGGCGAACGTCATGCCCCTGTTCCTGGTAACGCCGGTAGCGTTTGCGCGCCAGCTGTTTACCATCCGCTGTTTCATCAACAATTTCTACCACTCGGGAAAATTGTTCAAATCCTGGCGGCATATCCGCGTCCAGATTGAGTAATATATCAAAATGGTCGACTTCCATTAATGCAGGTGGGATATTCATGATTACTGGTGTCACTTTTGCCAGCTTGTTATCCATTCGGCAGTGTGGCACGAAGCCCGTGGGTGAAAACGCCCAGAGCAACTTATCAAACTGGCCGGCCACGCGTTCATCCGGAACATGGACGACGGTTCTCAATCCCTGCTGCACTGCTTTTGCACACAAGCGACAAGCTATCAGCAACCTGTCTGCCGCCCCGGTGTAAAAATCGATCTGTGTCACACTCACTTTTGGAAGTTAGTGTTTCTTTGCACGATTGATCAGGAACTGAGTCAACAATGGAACCGGACGCCCGGTAGCCCCTTTTTCCTTACCGGATTTCCAGGCTGTACCGGCAATGTCCAAGTGTGCCCAGCGAAATTTCTTGGTAAAACGTGACAGAAAGCATGCAGCAGTGATAGCGCCTCCCCAGCGGCTGCCAATATTGGCGGTATCGGCAAAATTACTCTTGAGCTGTTCCTGGTACTCGTCATACAACGGCAGATGCCAGGCACGATCATGAGTTTGCTCACCCGCCTGAAGCAGCTCCTGTACAAGTGGCTCATCGTTACCCATTACTCCGGATACCACATGCCCCAGCGCAACCACACAAGCACCTGTCAAAGTTGCAATGTCCACCACGACTTCCGGATCGTAACGTTCCGTGTAGGCCAGAGCATCACACAGAATCAGTCGTCCTTCGGCGTCGGTATTGAGTATTTCGATCGTCTGACCGGAAAGGCTGGTAACGACATCGCCCGGTTTGGTTGCATTGCCTCCCGGTAAATTTTCAGTAGTCGGGATAACACCGATCACATTGATCGGCAACTTCAGTTCTGCCACGGCTGTCAGCGTGCCGAATACACTTGCAGCGCCACCCATGTCATATTTCATCTCATCCATTTCAGCAGCCGGTTTCAGTGAAATACCACCTGCATCGAACGTTACACCTTTACCGACCAGAGCAATCGGTTTTTCCGAATCTTTTCCACCGTGGTATTCCAGCACGATCAGCTTGGCCGGCTGGTGGCTGCCGCGCGCTACCGCCAGCAATGCACCCATGCCCAGTTCTTCCATGTCTTTTTCTTCCAGTACGGAGAATTTAAGATTGAACGTTCTGGCCATTTCTTCAGCCTGTCCAGCCAGATAGGAAGGGGTACAGATATTGGGAGCAAGATTGCCCAGATCCTTAGTCACTTTCATGCCGTGCGCAATGGCCAGCCCTTGCTGCAATGCCGTTTCTGCCGCTGCTGATGTAGATATGTCGGTAATATCAATATCTACTTTGGCCAGGGATGGCTGATGTTCCTCGAGCTTACTCTTGAGGCGATCGAAGTGATATACACTTTCTTCAGCCAGAAGAACCGTCTGCAACACGTTCCAGGCAATATCTCTCCCTTTGACGGGAAGTTCAGTCAGATACAGGCTGGCATCCTTCGCACTAGTCGACTGCAGCGCTTTAAATGCCGTACGTACAGCACTTAGAAATACTTTTTCCCCGAATTCCTCTTCCTTACCCAGCCCGATCAGTAATACACGCTTACTGTCGATACCAGGGATGCCATGCAGTAACAATGCCGTACTTACTCTGCCTTCCATATCTCCTTGATCCACGATCCTGCCAAGGTAGCCTTTGCTTGCTTCATCCAACACTCTGGCTGCTTCAGTCAACTTATGGGATTCAAATACTCCGACAACGATACAGTCACCTTGGTATTTCTCCGGACTATCGGATTTGATTGCGAAGTCCATGTGTTTATTGCTCCTGTTTTATTTGTTTATTTTTGAATGGATACCAATTGGACTATGGCTACACTTCTGCTTCCCAATCAAAAACTGAACTTCCTGCCATATTCCGGAATCTTGCTTGCGACATTCAACAAAAATGAGTTTGATTAATAGCTCTTCTCCAGTGTTTTCATGGAATTATATCGGGTAGAATGACTGTTCTCGAAAATCTAGAATGAATAAGCAGGTTATCTGTTCACCACCTGAGAAAAAGATGTATGAAAGAAAATTTGCTTGAGCAATTACGGTTTTGTACAAATCTGCCCAGCTTACCTTCTATTGTGCTGAAAATCATCGATCTGGCGGGCGACGCAGACGCCAGTCTTACGCAGATAAATCATTATATCTCGCTCGATCCTGCACTTGCCGCCAAAATTATCAAAACCGCCAACTCTCCGCTGTATAAATCCAGATATCCAGTCAGTAACATCAGTCAGGCGACCGGTATTCTGGGAACATACGGTGTGATTACGATAGCATTATCTTTCTCGCTTGCCGATTCTCTGGTAAAACAATCTGGAAAAAAGCTGGGCATGGCCGACAGCAACATCTTCTGGCGTCGTTCGATCACCTCAGCCCTAGCCAGTCGTGCTCTGGGCGAACGCTTGGGAATGGGCAGGATGCTGGATAATCTGTTCCTCGCAGGATTACTGCAGGATATCGGTATTCTCGCTTTCCACGCGCTTCTGCCCGAAGACTATCCTTCAGTCTTTTCGCTTGCAGACAATCATAATGCCCTTCTTGCGGCTGAACGCAAAGCATTCGGCGTAGGACATGATGAACTGGGTGCCGCATTGCTCGAATACTGGAAGTTTCCCGATTATGTACCTACCGCCTGCCGCTATAGCCATACTGCACCGGAAAAACCCAATGCCGGGATCAACGAATGTGTCGCTACCTCCGGATATGTTACGGATTATTTTCTCTCACAAGACAGGAAAGAAAAAATTGATGAAATAACCCACATGGCAGAAGCTTATCTTGGCCTCGACGGACATGCATTGATAGAAATTCTGGAAACCATGCAGAATGAGTTGCGGCATGTAGAAGATTTGTTCGAAATCACCATTCTCAACCCGGTTCATCTCAATAGCATCGTTACCGAAGCCAGAGAGTTACTGATAGTACACGCCACCATCCAGATTCGTGAACTCGGGGATAAAATCCAGCATGATGGTCTGACAGGTGCGCACAACCGGGCTTTCTTCGATGAAACATTTCAGCATGAATTTCAGCTTTCGATTCAACAGGGATCACCACTTTCCCTGGCAATGATCGATATCGACAATTACAAGATCTTCAACGATACCTACGGACATGTTGCAGGAGATGGCGTACTGGTTACGATTGCCAGGGTTATTACCGAACAGATCCGTCAAATGGATATCCTCTGCCGCTATGGCGGTGATGAGTTTGCTCTGATTTTGCCCGGAACCACCCTCTCGGCAGCGCGACATATCCTGGCGAGGATAATGGAAAGTATTGCAGCCATTTCCTACAAGCCAAATGAGATAAGTACCATTCATATCACGACTTCCATCGGTCTGGCCGTCAACATAGACAAGGAAAAATCGTTCTCAACTTACAGAGAAATGCTGGAAGCTGCCGACCGGGCTTTATATGCTGCCAAGCATGCAGGTCGCAACCGGATTGCTGAATGGAACCCGTCGCTTACATCACCTTTGAAAACCTGATCGTATCTCCCCCAGCATTTATATGGTACGACATTCCATGTATAGTGCCTGCATTCGTCACTTACTCAAAATAAAATAATACTCATGAACCTCATCATTCAAGGAAACGACATTCAGAACAATGATTTACGTTCCATAGCAAAACTTGCAGAAGCCAGCCGGATCGATCGTATCACTGGAGAAGCCTTCCGGCTGCTGAATGCTCAACCCCATCCGGATATAGCAGAATATTGTAAAGAAGCCAGTCTGGATCATGCTTTCGTCCCATCAGGTAAAAAATTGACTGATTTCGGTCTGATCGCCATGGATATGGATTCGACATTGCTTGCCATCGAATCTATTGATGAAATTGCCGACATGCACAATGTCAAACCGCAAGTTTCTGCTATCACCCAAAGCACCATGCGCGGGGAAATCAGTTTCGCTGAAAGCCTCACTCGCCGCACCGCTCTGCTCGAAGGATTGCCCGAAGAAGCACTGCAGAAAGTTTACGACGAGCGTGTCCGACTGAGCCCCGGTGCCGAGAAAATGCTCCAGTGTATGCAATCTGCAGGTATCAAAACCATGGTGATCTCGGGTGGCTACACCTTTTTTACCGATCGGATAAAAAACCGTCTCAGTCTGGATTATGCATTTGCCAATACTTTCGAAGTACAGGATGGCAAACTGACCGGACGCGTGCTGGGTAATATCATCGGTGCATCCGGCAAGGGAGAAATCCTGAAGCGGATACGGGATGAACTCGGGCTGAGTAAAGATCAGGTCATTGCCGTCGGAGATGGGGCCAATGATCTGAAGATGCTGGAAGAATCGGGTATCGGCATCGCTTTCCATGCAAAGCCCATATTACGTGAAAAAGCGACTTTCTCCCTCAATCATGTCGGACTCGACGGTATCGTCAACCTGTTCGAGTAATCAGGTAATCTGATCGCCCCCCGTTTTACAGTTGTAATCCGGGGTGGAGGGTTTCTGTTTCAATAACCAGGTTCATACATCAGGGTGCGTACATACATTTCCAGATCATCGGGGAGGTCTACGCCAGCCAATTCTTCCTGACGAGCCATCTGACAAACCTTGATGGCGATTCTTTGTGAAACGTCGCGCACCCGGGAAATATCCGGATAAATCGATCCACGTTCGATTTCTTCAGGTAACACACAATTCGCCAGTTCTTCAGCCGTTGCTAGAAACATGCGCTCAATCACCAGACGTGCATGGCTGGCTACCACCCCCAGTCCGATTCCGGGATAGATATATACATTATTTCCCTGCGCCGGGTAACGGGTTCGTCCTCCCCACGTTACCGGAGCAAACGGACTCCCACTTGCAAAAACAGCCCGCCCGTCACTCCACCGGTACGCCTGTTCAGCAGTACATTCCGTATGTGAGGTTGGATTGGAAAGCGCAATGATCACCGGGTGTTCCTGATATCGTGCTATTTGGCGAATCACGATCTCATCGAATGCTCCGGCAGTTCCCGTCGCACCGATCAGCACATCCGGCCGAATGGCGACAATCGCATCCACGAAATCCATTGCTGCATGCCCACTGGCAAAGGACCGGATACGTGGTTTAATAGCTTCCCGTGCGGTTACCACCAAGCCCTGCCTGTCCACGAAACTGATTCTGGAATGGGCTTCAGCTTCACTCAACCCAGCCCTCATGAATGCTGACAGTAGCAGTTCAGCGACCCCGGTTGCGGCCGAACCCGTTCCCAGCAGCATGATTTTCAGATCAGCAAACACTTTGTGCGTAATACGGCAGGAAGCATAAATACCCGCCAGCGTAACCGCAGCCGTCCCTTGAATATCGTCATTGAAACATCGAACCGACCCAGCATAACGATCCAGCAACCTGAATGCATTCTGACTGCTGAAATCCTCGAACTGAATCAATGCATCCGGAAATTTATCCTGCACGGCCGCCACGAATTCATCCACCAGTGACAAATAATCCTGACCGGTCAGCCGTGGATGGGGATAACCCAGATATAGTGGATCCTCCCGCAACCCCTGATTGCTGGTACCGACATCCAGCATGACTGGCATACAGTGCTCGGGACGAATGCCAGCGCAAGCTACATATAAAGCCATTTTTCCGATTGGTATTCCCATACCGTTTGCACCCAGATCTCCAAGCCCGAGAATGCGCTCGCCATCTGTGACGACAATGATTCGCACATCATTCTCCGGCCAGTTCTCAAGCAGAGACAGGATTTTTCCCCGATCTTCCGGAGTAATGTAAAACCCCTGCGGTTTTCTGAAAATCTGCGTGAACTTCATGCAAGCCTCACCCACGGTAGGCGTATATACCAGGGGCATGATTTCACCAATATGGTCGATCAGCGTGCGATAAAATAGCCGCTGGTTCCGTTCGAGCAAATCGTTCAGATATCCGTATTTTTCGATATTGCTGTTCTTACTCCGTAGATTGGCCAGTACCCGTTGCTGCTGTCTCCCGATATCCGTCACGTTATACGGCAGCAGTCCCTGCAGGCCACAACGTTTACGTTCCTCCCGGGTGAAAGCGGTGGATTTGTTTTGTACAGGATCATTCAGTAATGCTTGACCTCGCAACGGCTTCATCTTATTTTCCCCACCAGGCTATTGATGTCAACATTGTTCTTCTGATTGCCTGCTTCTCTCCAGGCTTCATCCGGCATCGATCTCAACCGGGGTACCGGCAGGCACCCGTTCAAACAGATCGAGCAGATCATGGTTATGCATCCGTATGCAGCCGATCGATCCGGGTTTGCCCATCTCGGCATTATCAGGACTACCGTGAATATAGATATAACGCCGCATGGTATCGACCGACCCCAGGCGATTGAACCCCGCTTCACATCCCGAAAGCCACAGGATGCGTGTCAGAATCCAATCACGGTTCGGGTTGCTGGCAGCCAGTTCAGGTGTATAAATCTCTCCAGTGGGACGTCGCCGGACAAATACGGTATTGACCGGTGCGCCCTGTCCGATTTTGGCACGAATGATATGTTTCCCCAATGGGGTGCAGTAACTGCCATGCTCCTGCCCGGTGCCATTTTTTGCGGAAGAAATCGAATAACGCCTGACAATCTGTCCTGTAGCATCCCGCAGAATCATTTGTTGCAGTGAAATATCGACGATGATTTTCATGATGTATTCCGCTGTTTGGTACTGCGCTTTGCGATGAAAAACTGTTTCAGCAAAGTACCTGCTTCATCGGCCAATACTCCCCGACTCACCATCAGATGGTGATTGATCCGGGTATCGGCAGGCAAATCGAGCAGGCTGCCACATACGCCAGTCTTAGGATCATCCGCCGCGTAAACCAGCCGCGTGACTCTGGCATGAAACATCGCCCCAATACACATCACGCAGGGCTCTAGTGTGACATACAACGTACACCCCGGCAGGCGATAATTCCCCACCTTGCCGGCAGCATCGCGCAGCGCTCTGATTTCAGCATGCGCTGTCGGATCCCCAGTCGTAATCGGGCAATTGTACCCGTACCCTACGATCCGGCCCTCTCTGACCATTACCGCACCGACCGGCACTTCTCCCATAGCATCTGCCATACGGGCAAGATCAAGTGCCTGGCGCATGAAATACTCGTCTTCCGTTTGAACCGGTACCCGAACTCCCTGTATTTTCATTAGTTCTTTTATGCTAAATTGCCTGCAGATAACCTCGAATCGAACCATGCACCCTACCAGACAACTAAACGATACTCCTGGTGACACTCCCATCCGCCAGGCAGCAGAGGAATTACATACTTTGCGCGATCTGCTGCGATTCGCAGTAAGTTATTTCAACCGCTCCGATCTTTTCCTGGGGCATGGTCTGCCGACCGCCTATGATGAAGCTGCTTATCTGATTCTGCATACCCTGCATCTGAACGCCGATCAACTGGAGCCATTTATGGATGCCACGCTGACCCGCAATGAACGTGACCAGATTCTTCGCATCATTGAACGACGCGTGAATGAAAAAATCCCGGTGGCCTATCTAGCGCACGAAGCCTGGCTGGGCGACTTCAATTTCTACGTCGATGAACGGGTCATCATACCGCGTTCATTCATTGCCGAGCTGCTGCAAGATCGCCTCACCCCTTGGATAATGGATCCATACGACATCAGCACCGCACTTGATCTGTGTACCGGCTCCGGCTGCCTCGCCATTTTATTGGCACATGCCTTCGAGCAAGCACAAATCGATGCAGTAGATATTTCCTCCGATGCGCTGGATGTTGCATCCATCAATGTCAGAAACTATGACCTGATGAATCGAATCAGCCTGATCCAGTCAGATCTTTTTACAGAGCTGCAAGGTAAGCAATACGATCTGATCATCAGTAATCCCCCTTACGTCAACGCTGCATCCATGGCCATGCTGCCTGAAGAGTACCATCACGAACCTTCTGTTGCACTTGCCGGGGGGTCGGACGGGCTGGATATCATTCGCCGGATTTTCACAGAAGCAGCGCGTCATTTGACCGAAGACGGGCTGCTGATCGTAGAAATCGGCCATAATCAGGCCGAAGTCGAACGAGCATTTCCCCAACTGTCTTGTACCTGGCTGGAGACCAGTTCCGGAGATCAGTTCGTTCTCATGGTCAGGCGCGGCGACCTGCTTGTGTAGAAGGGGATTTATCCGGAATTCCGGTACTTGGTTGGCTGACCAGCTTCAATAACTGCTCTACTTCTGTATTCATCAGCTCGATCCACATACCGCGTTTGAGTCGGGGCGGCAGATTGACAGGACCAAACCTGACACGGATCAGGCGGCTGACTGTCAATCCCAGTGCTTCGAACATCCGGCGTACTTCACGGTTTCTGCCTTCTTTCAGCATGATGCGATACCAGCGGTTCGTTCCCGTTCCGCCTTCATCAAGCAACTGCTCGAATTTTGCCAGACCATCTTCCAGTTCAATACCGGTAGTGAGGCGAGTAATCTGTTCCGGGGTCAGTTCGCCGACGATACGTACTGCGTACTCCCGCTCCATCTGGTAACGCGGATGCATCAGGTAATTAGCCAGGGTACCGTCCGTCGTAAAAATCAGCAGCCCGCTGGTATTGAAATCCAGCCTGCCTATCGCTATCCATTTGGAAGATCGTACGTGCGGCAGGTTGTCGAATACCGACGGTCGCCCCTGGGGATCACGCACACTGACGATCTCACCTTCCGGCTTATGATAAATGACAACTCGTGGTAAAAGCGTGGCGAGCCTGAATCGGATAATTTTTCCGTCTATCCGTATCATGTCCCCAAGTCCGGCACGATCACCAGGTTTTGCCGTCACTCCATTGATACTCACGCGCCCGGCAGCGATCATGTCTTCGATTTCCCGGCGTGAACCCAGTCCGTTACGTGCCAGCAGCTTTTGCAGCCTGCTGGTTTCAATCGCGGCAGGCGTAGCACCGGATTGTTTCGAGGAGGAAAATGCCCTGCGTGTATGCCGGGGTTTATGGTTCTTCAGCCGGTCAGCCGACATGACGATGAATCCTGTGTTTGAGCCGGCCCGTCAGGAATACGTGACCAGATTTCGTTCAGAAAGGAAATTTCATTCCTGCGGGTAATCCCAGACCGCTGGCCACACTCGCCATTTTTTCCTGGGTTACGGTTTCCACCCGGCGCACTGCGTCATTCATGGCGGCGGCCACCAGATCCTCCAGCATTTCCTTATCATCACCGATCAGGCTGCTATCGATATTGACCCGTTTCACATCATAACGACAGGTCATGGTCACTTTGACCATTCCTGCTCCCGCCTGGCCTTCTACCTCTATCGCCGCCAGCTTTTCCTGCATGGCCTTCATATTTTCCTGCATCTGCTGGGCCTGCTTCATCAGATTACCCAAATTGGCTTTCATCAATTTAAAATCTCCGTTAATCGATCGGTTTAATGGAAGAAACATTTAATCTGGCATCGAACTGTTCGATCAGTTCCTGCACGTAGGGATCTGATTCAATCGCTTCAACTGCCCTGGATTGCTTGGCAAGTCTGTCACGATCCTGCAACGTAGCCGAAGTTACGCCGGTAATACTACCCTGGGAAAAAATCACTTCGACCGGTTTGCCAAAGTGATTTTCAAGCTGAAATCTCAATCTGTCCTGGTAGGATTTTTCCAGCAGATGTTTATGCATTTCTGCAACATATAACTCGATTCTGCTTTCTGAAAAAGACTTTGCCTCACTGTATTGCGCCAGCATTCGTGTCATCCCGCTCAGTTTGAGCTGGTTCACCAGTGCAAGCCAAGCTTCGTTTGGAGAGTGATCTGACACTGGCTTCGCTTCCCCGTGGCAGGGCGGCGCTTCAACTTTCACTCCACGCGTGCAATCCGTACCGGTATCTGTATGCACTTTGCCAGGTCGCCGGGAATCCGGCATAAAAGCCAGCATCCGCATCAGTGTCATGGTAAAACCACTGTATTCATCCGGAGCATGGGCAAGATCAGCGCGTCCGTGCAGTACAATCTGATAAAACAGTTGGATATCCTCGGAACTGAACCGTTTTGTTAATGCAAGCAGTCTGTCACTGTCCGGTTGTGTTTCATCGAGCATCTGTGGGATGATCTGTGCTGTTGCCAGACGGTGAAGCAATGCTGCCAGATCCTGCAAAGCCTGGTCGAACGATACACTCGCCGCTTCCAGCCGATCTGCAATGGCAAATATCATTGCGCCATTCTGCTCTGCCAGTGCTTCCAGCAATGCAAATATATGATCCTGATCCAGCACCCCCAGCATCGCACGGATATTTGATTCATTCACTACGCTATTACCGAATGCAATAGCCTGATCGAGCAAACTCAGCGCATCACGCAAACTGCCTTTTGCAGCCTGTGCCAGCAATCTCAAACCAGCAATCTCTGCTGGAATTCCCTCCATGGAGAGAATCTCAGTCAGGCGCCCTACAATCAGAGAAGGAGGTATCTGCTTCAGATTGAACTGCAGGCAACGTGACAACACGGTAACAGGAATCTTCTGGGGGTCAGTAGTAGCAAGAATGAATTTGACGTGTTCTGGCGGCTCCTCCAGAGTTTTAAGCATTGCATTGAATGCTGATCTGGAAAGCATGTGGACTTCGTCAATTAGGTAAACCTTGTAGCGCGCGGCAACCGGTGCATACGGCGCATTATCCAGCAGTTCCCGCATGGCATCCACTTGGGTATTAGAGGCCGCATCCAGCTCGATCAAATCAATGAAATTCCCCTGGTCGATCGCCATACAGACTGCACATTTCCCGCAAGGCGCAGCGGTGACCCCTTGCTCACAATTCAGCGCCTTCGTCAGTATTCTAGCTACTGTTGTCTTGCCAACCCCACGTGTACCGGTAAACAGATAGGCATGATGCAGCCGATTCTGTTCCATTGAGTTGATCAGCGCCTTGACAACATGTTCTTGTCCGACCAGCTCTGAAAAATCTTTGGGGCGCCACTTGCGGGCAAGTACCTGAGAATCCGTCAAGGTTTTCTATCGAAAAGATGATTATTGCGATCAGGATATGGCGAAGCTGCCGGGAAACAAATCTGCAATTGTACTAAGACAGGTGGCGAGCCGAACCCCCGGCACTTGCGAAAAATAACTGTGGCTGCTTCCTTCCGGACCTGACCAGATTTGCTACCTCACAATGCGGGGAGGCCCGCCAAGCGCTCATTTTACCTCAACCAGTCACTTGAATACAGCTTGTTTTACAATGTAGGCGCACCCCAATAACGGAAGCAGCTACCCTCTACATCAGCTAACTAAGTCTTATTATCCGTGTACCGGCCACCCTGTCGTGCAGGAATTGCCGATTACGATCAAACAAGGCCCATAATAATCCGAACCCTAGAAAACTGATACCTACTACAGCCATCAGGTAGCGAACCATGGCCTGCTGGGTAGTAACTTTTCCACCATTTTCAGAAACAAGGCGCAATTTCCAAGTTTGCATGGCTAGAGTCTGACCACCATGTGTCCAGAACCAGATGAAGTAAATACCACCGACAATTAACAGATAGAACTGGAACAGGGGCTTGAAGTATTCGGCCGTGGTATCACGAAAAAGGAGATGGAACAAAAAAGCAGCAATGAACCACACTCCCAATAACAACAAAGATTCATAAGAGAGTGCCAGTATACGGCGCCAGAACCCCGGTACTGATCCCCCCATCAGTACACTCCCTTATGCTGGTTATTTGCTTCACTCGGAAACTTCATATACTGGATGAGATATCACTGCATTGTCTGTAAGGCTGATCAGGAAATAGATCAAGTCAGCTCAACTTGCGACAGACCCATAGTGCAGCGCTAAACAGCAGTACGGCACCCGCCTGATGTGCTGCAGCGTATGTCAGAGGAACCGACAATAACAGTGTTGTAATTCCTAATGTAACCTGAATACAGAGCATTACCAGTAACAGATGACAAGCCAGGCGACCAGACCACGACAAAGATAATTGTCTTGCTTTGAACCAGAACAACGGGACTATAAACATCAGCAGCCAGGCAATCATACGATGATCGAATTGTACTGTAGTGATATTATCAAAAAAGTTCCGATACCAAGGCTCCAGTACGAATATGGCAGGAGGAATGAAAAAACCATCCATCAGGGGAAATGTGTTGTACGCTTTCCCGGCATGAATCCCTGCCACCAGCCCACCGGACAGTATCATGAAAAATATCAATCCAGTCAGTATCTTGGCAAATCGTCCGAGCTTGCGCACAGACGCAGGATCTGCCGAATGCGTATTCACTGGAGAGAGCAGGCCAATTGCCACCCAGAACATAGCTGCATAAATAATGAAGGCAAGACCAAGGTGTGCGGTCAACCGATACTGACTGACATAGATGTTATCCGCCAGTCCACTCATGACCATGTACCAGCCCATTAAACCCTGCAGACCACCCAGTACAAATATACCCAGCAGCTTGGTACCAAGTACACGATCAACACGCTTACGCACCATGAAATAGACGAACGGGATGAAATAAACCAAGCCGATCAGACGACCAAGTAAACGGTGAAAATACTCCCACCAGAATATGCCCTTGAATTCATCCAGCGTCATCCCTTTGTTAACCTGCTCATACTGTGGAATCTGACGATATTTCTCCAGCAAAACCTCCCAATCTTCCTGACTGATGGGTGGAATAGTTCCTACTATAGGCTTCCATTCAACGATAGATAGCCCAGAGCCTGTCAAGCGTGTCACTCCCCCAACAACAACCATGGCAAATACAAGCGCACAGCAAATTAATAACCAGACTGCAATGGAAGTCTGGTTATTAGTATTTTTATCGGAAATTACAGGAGTAATAGAATGATATGAACTTGTTTGCATAAATATTAATCAGAGGAACGTCGCATGCGTAACAAGCGCTGCTTGTCACGTTCCCATTCCTTACGTTTTTCAGTTTCGCGTTTGTCGTATTGTTTTTTGCCTCGTGCGAGGCCGATTTCCAGCTTGATTCTACCTGATTTATAATGCATATCCAGCGGGACCAGAGTATATCCAGCACGTTCTACCTTACCAATGAGTTCCTTGATTTGTGATGCATGTAACAACAGCTTGCGCGTTTTAACAGGATCAGGATTTACATGTGTTGATGCCGTTGCCAATGGGCTTATGTGACTTCCTATAAGAAACAACTCACCTTTGCGAACCAGTATATAGGCTTCTTTCAACTGAGCCCGTCCAGCGCGGATTGCTTTAACTTCCCATCCTTCAAGCGCAATGCCAACCTCATACTTTTCCTCGATAAAATAATCGTGAAAAGCTTTTTTATTTTGCACAATGCTCATTGAATACAACGGAAAGATAATTTGCTTATGAAAAATTTTCGTTTAGTGTATCAGTTTTTAGTATCCTTACGCCCTGAATAAGGGAATAAGGGAATAAGGGAATATGGCATTATGGCTGAAATAGAAAAAACAGTGCTGGTAGGTTATTCAGCAGCTCAGATGTTTCATCTGGTAGATACGGTGGAAAACTATCCAGATTTTCTACCATGGTGTTCAGGCGCTTCCATAAAACTTATGGAAGACAATGAAACGATACAGGCAACTGTTCATATTGATTATCATCATATCAAGCACAGCTTTACCACAAAAAATACACGCCACCCGCCCGAATTAATCAAAATGGAACTGGTGGAGGGACCCTTTGAAAAACTGGATGGTTACTGGCGATTTATTCCTCTATCGGAAAATGCCTGCAAGATCGAGTTCCAATTACATTACACATTCTCGCATAAACTACTTGAGAAACTGGTTGGGCCGGTATTTTATGTCATTGCTAACAATTTCGTGGAAGCTTTTGTTGAACAAGCAGAAAAAATTTATGGTCCCGGGATCTAGGAAAAGGTCAATCACCATAGAAATTGCCTTTGTGCTCCCTCAGCAGCAATTCCTCAAACAATTTCAGGTTCCAGCGGGTACTTCAATTTATCAGGCAATCAAACTTTCCGGTGTAGAGAATTTCTATCCTGAAAAAGACCGTAGTGCCCTCAAAACCGGGATCTATGGGAAAATCACCAGCCCGGAAACGATTCTCCATCAGAATGATCGTATTGAAATATACAGGCCCCTTAATATTGATCCAAAAGAAAAACGCAGACTGAAATCAGATCGTCTCACGAAAGGGTAAAAATAGAAATTGTTGGAACTACTGTAACGTAGTTAAACAGTAGGAAATGATATGAACTGTAGTATTTTGGTGCCGCAGAGAGGAGTCGAACCCCCGACTTGCTGATTACGAATCAGCTACTCTACCAACTGAGTTACTGCGGCTTTCAGGAAATATTTATACTAATTACACTGGCTTCCAGTAAAATTTTTATTACTGAATTTTGATTGGGAAATTAAAAACACCCCAACTCATCATTTATCGAAAATTCTGAACTGGGGTG
This sequence comes from Nitrosomonas sp., assembly GCF_040256045.1. Lineage (GTDB taxonomy): Bacteria > Pseudomonadota > Gammaproteobacteria > Burkholderiales > Nitrosomonadaceae > Nitrosomonas. The sequence continues at coordinate 14,087 of NZ_JBDZWD010000022.1, read as the reverse complement.
ATTTATCGGATAACTGATTAATTACGTATAAAGCAGGTCTAAAATAAATTTTAAATAAAAAGATAACTACTTAATTTGCCGAATCAGCAGAAATAATGTCAGTTTCAGGTCTATCCAGCAATTCTACAATAGCCATGGGGGCATTATCACCTCTCCTGAAACCACACTTTAAAATCCTTATATAGCCTCCATTCCGGTTTTGATAGCGGGGGCCCAATTCAGAAAATATTTTAATTACATTATCCCTATTTCTCAGTCTGTCAAACGCCAAACGCTTGCTTGCAAGCGAAGGATTCTTACCTAAAGTAATCACCGGTTCAACGACACGGCGAAGTTCCTTGGCTTTTGGAAGTGTAGTTTTAATAATTTCATGTTCAAGTAATGAATTTGTGAGATTCCTGAACATAGCCAATCGATGGCTTGAAGTACGGTTTAACTTCCGTAAACCATTACGATGACGCATGACCGGGTTCCTTTATATAGTTTTCCAAATTAGCTGGCGGCCAATTTTCTAATTTCATACCCAAGGATAAATCACGAGAAGCAAGAACTTCTTTAATTTCATTAAGTGATTTCCTTCCCAAGTTAGGAGTACGAAGTAACTCTGCTTCAGTTCGTTGAATCAAATCACCAATATAAAAAATATTTTCAACCTTCAAACAGTTTGCAGAACGTACTGTAAGCTCCAAATCGTCAACCGGACGCAGTAGTATAGGGTCGATTACTGGCGCTTTTGGCTGTTCTGTCGGCAATGGTGTGCTTTCAAGATCAGCAAAGAAGGAGAACTGTTCAACCAAGACCTTAGCCGCATACCGTATAGCTTCTTCAGGATCTACTGAACCATTTGTCTCTATATCGATAATCAACTTATCGAGGTCAGTTCTTTGTTCTACACGAGCACTTTCTACGGCGTAACTTACACGTCTGATCGGACTGAACGAAGCATCTAACAGAATATCTCCGATCGAAGAAGAGCTTTTATCCTCCTTACTGCGATTAGCAGAAGGCAAATAACCCCGCCCTTTTTCAACAGTAATTTGAGCCTCGATCTTCCCACCACTCGTGATGTGCGCAATCACATGATCTGGATTTACTATCTCTACATCATGAGTCGCTTCAATATCACCCGCTGTTACAATACCTTCCGAGCTTTTCCTCAGAGCAAGAACCGACTGATCCCTATTATTATGAAGTTTAAGAACCACTCCCTTCAAGTTCAGTATTAGATCAACAACATCCTCTTGTAAACCATCTATTGTTGAATATTCATGAACTACTCCACTAATACTGACTTTGGTTGGTGCACAACCGGGGATGGAAGATAACAATACTCTTCGCAATGCGTTACCCAGAGTGTAGCCAAAACCATGCTCAAAAGGCTCCATTACGACCTTTGCATGCAAAGGTGAAATATTATGCACCTCTACAATTCTAGGTGTCAGAAAACTATTCGATGACATAAATACGCCAATATATAAAAAAGTGCCAATTACTTGGAATAAAGTTCCACAACTAAAGATTCATTAATCGTCGAAGATAAATCACTACGTTCAGGCTTACTCTTATAAACGCCTTTAAGGTTATCAAAATCCACTTCCAGCCAAGATGGGGTGCTGCGACGTTTGGTTGCTTCGATAGAAGCTTTGATTCTCAAATAGCTCTTTGCATGTTCAGCAATTTCAACAAGATCACCAGGCTCAACTAATTGAGATGGGATATTTGCTCTTTTTCCGTTCAATAAAATGCAATTATGTCTTACTATCTGTCTTGCTTCTGATCTGGAAGATCCAAACCCCATATTATAAGCAACATTATCAAGACGGCTTTCTAGAAGCTGTAGTAAATTGTCACCTGTAACGCCTTTTTGTCTATCAGCTCGTTTATAAACATTACGGAATTGGTTTTCAAGCAACCCATAAATCCTTCTTATTTTTTGTTTTTCCCTGAGTTGTACCGCATAATCAGATAATCTTATTCTCTTTTGTCCATGTTGCCCGGGCGGATAATTCCTTCGTTCTATGGGGCATTTATCACTAAAGCATTTATCTCCCTTGAGGAATAATTTTTCGCCTTCACGACGACATTGACGACACTTTGGGTTTATATTTCTGGCCACAAATTTTCTCCTTCTTAGATACGACGCTTCTTGGGTGGCCTACATCCATTATGAGGTATGGGCGTCACATCGGTTATACTGGTGATTTTAAAACCTGTGGCATTAAGGGCCCGTACAGCAGAGTCACGACCCGGACCGGGTCCTTTTACTCTTACTTCTAAATTTTTAACGCCATACTCCAGTGCTGCCCTGCCCGCATGTTCTGCAGCAACTTGTGCCGCAAAGGGAGTACTTTTACGTGACCCTTTAAACCCTACTCCACCCGACGTTGCCCAGGAAAGAGCATTCCCTTGACGGTCAGAAATAGTCACGATTGTATTATTGAAAGAGGCATGAATATGCGCCACTCCCTCAACAACATTTTTTTTAACCTTTTTACGGCTTTTTAATGAAGGCTTTACCATTAATTTCTTTGCTTATGAAGTATATTAAAAATAGTTTAAATTATCTGGCGCGTATTGCTTTACGTGGCCCCTTCCTGGTTCGAGCATTAGTTTTAGTTCTCTGACCTCGCACTGGTAAACCACGACGATGTCTCAATCCACGATAACTACCAAGATCTATTAATCTTTTGATATTCATTGAGGTCTCTCTGCGTAAATCTCCCTCAACAATCAACTTTGAAACCGATTCTCTTAATTCATCTAGCTTAATATCTTCCAGGTCTTTAAGCTTAACAAAAGGTGGAATCTGTAAATCAGAACAAATTCTACGAGCTGTCGTGTTCCCTATTCCATAAATTGCTGTCAATGCTATATTGACATGCTTGTTACTAGGTAAATTAACACCTGCTATACGAGCCATTTTCCCTACCCTAACATAAAATACTGATTAGCCTTGACGTTGTTTATGCCTAGCATCAACACAAATAACACGCACAACACCATATCGCCTTATTATTTTGCAATTCCTACATATCTTTTTGATCGATGCACGTACCTTCATAGAACACTCACTATATATTTATATTATTAAAAAATCAGGTTAAATTTTATTTAGTCCGAAAAGTTATCCGAGCTCTAGTTAAATCATAAGGAGTCAAATCAACTGTCACCTTATCTCCCGGTAATATACGGATATAATTCATTCTCATTTTACCTGAAATATGGCCTAATACGATATGACCATTCTCCAACTTTATCCTGAAAGTAGCATTCGGAAGTGTTTCTATGACCTCACCCTGCATCTGTATAGTTTCTTCTTTAGCCATAAAAAACCTATCGCGAGAAACTACTGCCACCAGTCTTAAAATTAGCTTTCTTCAATAAACTCTCATATTGACCCGACATCACATGAGATTGAACTTGAGCCATAAAATCCATCGTAACTACTACTATGATTAATAACGATGTTCCGCCAAAATAGAATGGAACGTTCCATTTCAGGATCATAAACTCGGGTAACAAACAAACCAATGTAACGTATATTGAGCCAATCAATGTAAGCCTCAACATGATACGTTCTATATACCGTGTAGTTTGATCTCCAGGCCTTATTCCAGGTATAAAGGCACCACTTTTTTTCAGGTTATCTGCAGTTTCTTTTGGATTAAAAACAAGTGCGGTATAAAAAAAACAAAAGAAAATAATTAAAGCAGCATATAGCGCAACATAAATAGGCTGTCCTGGCGCCAAGGCACCGCTGAAATCTTTTAACCAGTCCAACGATAGACTATCTGAAAACCAGCCAGCCAAGGTAGCAGGGAATAGAATAATACTTGAAGCAAATATCGGAGGTATAACCCCAGACATATTTAACTTTAATGGTAAATGGGAGGATTGACCGCCCATAACCTGCTTACCAACCTGCCTTTTCGCATAATTAACCAAAATTTTACGCTGGCCACGCTCAATAAATACAACAAAATATGTTATTGCTATTGCAGCGATAAAGATGAACAATGCTGTAAGAAAGTGCATTGCACCAGTATTCACTAGTTCTAATGTACCCCCAACAGCGCTTGGAAGTCCTGCTGCAATTCCTGCAAAAATTATTAGTGAAATGCCATTTCCGATACCACGTTCAGTAATTTGCTCTCCTAGCCACATAAGAAACATGGTCCCAGTTACAAGAGTAATGACTGTTGTAACAATAAAATAAAAACCAGGCTGAATCACTAAACCAGGTTGTGATTGCAGTGCAATAGAAATTCCGTAACTCTGCAATGTAGAAAGAAACAATGTACCGTAACGTGTATATTGTGTAATCTTTTTCCTTCCAGACTCGCCTTCTTTTTTCAAAGACTCCAAGTAAGGCACTGCTACAGTGCCTAATTGCATGATGATTGATGCAGATATATATGGCATGATGCCAAGAGCGAATATAGAAAACCTTGACAGTGCACCGCCAGAGAACATATTAAACATGCCAAGAATTCCACCTTCCTGAGAATCAAACAGATCCTTCAAAACAACAGGATCAATCCCAGGAACAGGAACATGAGCACCGATACGATATACTATCAGAGCTAATATTAAGAACCAGAATCGTTTCTTTAGATCGTAGAACCTATCAGTCAAAGCAGCTTTAGATTTAGATACCATTTACATCTTTTATAGTTAGTTCAACCAAACCACCCATTCTCTCTACTGCCTCTTTTGCTCCACGCGAAACTACCAAGTCTTTTATTTTAACTGCACGTTCAGTTAATCGATCATCCAGGATAACTTTAACCGGATCGTTTACATTTTTTATCAAGCCATATTCACATAAAACACTTGGATTAAACTCATTTGAATCAATTAGCTGCAAGGTAGAAAGCTTAATCTCCTGCGCTCGTTTCTTACCATAAACAGTAAAACCACTCTTTGGCAGCCGCCGTTGCAATGGCATCTGCCCACCCTCGAAACCAACCTTATGAAAACCTCCAGCACGTGATTTCTGCCCTTTGTGCCCTCTGCCACATGTTTTACCAAGTCCGGAGCCTATTCCACGACCCACACGCCTTTTAGGTTTGGTAGATCCAATACCAGGTTTTATTGTATTAAGCTTCACGTCATTCCTCTACTTTTAACAGGTAGGCTGTTTTATTGATCATTCCCCTTATTGATGGATGATCACATAGGGAAACTGTATGGTTCAATTTTCTTAGCCCCATACCTTTGATTACCAGTCTATGACTACGTCTTGTACCAATCAAGCTTTTTACCAAGGTTACCTTTATAGTTTTTTGCTTTTCCATTTACATCAAGCCCCAGTAATCTCGTCAATACTTTTTCCTCTTTTAGCAGCGATCATCGCCGGCGTTTGGATTTTGCTTAATCCATCCAACGTAGCACGCACAATATTATAAGGATTTGTGGAACCCAAGCATTTAGCTAAAATATTATGAATTCCCATTACCTCAAAAATTGCCCTCATCGGCCCTCCAGCAATAATACCCGTACCTTCTGAAGCAGGCTGCATATATACCCTAGCTGCACCGTGTCGCCCAATTACAGAATGGTGAAGCGTCCCATTTATAAGGTTCACTTTAACCATATGCTGTCGAGCTTCATCCATTGCTTTCTGAACGGCAAGAGGTACTTCTCTGGATTTCCCTTTACCCATACCAACGCTACCCTTTCCGTCACCTACTACTGTCAATGCAGCAAAGCCAAGAATTCTTCCACCTTTTACCACTTTGGTGACACGATTGACAGAAACCATTTTTTCTTTCAATCCATCTGTTTTTACCTCATCTGGGGTTTTAGTATTAGCAGATTTAGTTGTTTTGGCCACCTTGATTACCTCTAATTTAGAACTTCATACCAGCTGATCTGGCTGCATCAGCAAGAGCTTTTATTCGACCATGATACTTGAAACCTGATCTATCAAATGCCACTTCATAAATTTGAGATTCAATAGATTTTTTTGCTACCAAGTCACCTATGTACTTAGCTGCTTCAATTGTTCCACCGTTCGGATACTGCTTTCTCACCTCAGCTTCAACCGTAGAAACACTTACAACCACACGATTTGAAGAAGGATCTAGAACTTGAGCGTAAATATGATTATTGCTCTTATGAACAGATAACCTGAACTGCTTCGAGTTTTCTATTTTAATTCTAGTCGCTTTGGCTCGCCTTAAGCGCATCTGCTTAGTATTTAGCAACATTACAAGCCCCTACCTTACTTTTTCTTAGTTTCTTTAATTATAACTTTTTCATCGGAATAACGTATTCCTTTACCTTTATAAGGTTCAGGACGTCGATATGATCTTACATCTGCCGCAACCTGCCCTACTTTCTGCTTATCTATTCCCTTAATTAAAATTTCGGTTGTACTTGGTGTTTCAACCTTGATACCCTCTGGAACAGCATAAGCAACCGGATGAGAAAAGCCTAAATTTAAATTAAGAGTGTTACCAACTGCCTGAGCCTTATATCCGACTCCAATAATAAGCAATTTTTTTTCAAATCCAGCTGTCACACCCTTTATCATGTTGGATATAAGAGCCTTAAGAGTGCCAACTATCGACTTAGCCTGTTTTGTAGCATTTAAAGCCTCAATCGTTAACTGGTTGGAACTTATGACAACTTTAGTATTGTCTGCATCAATAGATTGAAACAAACTACCCAGCGGACCTTTGATAAATACACCCAACTCAGTCAACTGAACTTCTACCGATTTTGGTATTTCTATAGGTTTTGCCGTTATAAAAACTGATGACATTGATAATTACCTCAAGTAACTACACACAATAACTCACCACCGACGCCAGCCATCCTCGCTGTACGCTCTGTCATAACCCCCTTGGAAGTTGACACTATTGCTATCCCCAAACCATTCATTACCTTAGGTAAATCATTCTTCGATTTATAGCTTCTCAATCCAGGTTTACTTACCCGGCTAATTGAAGCAATAACAGGCTCCCCATTAAAATATTTCAGAGTTACGCTGATACACGGTTTTTTATGATTGGAATCTTCTTGAAAATTCTCAATATACCCTTCTTCTTTCAAGATTTTCAAAATTGCTTTCTTTAAATTTGAAGAAGGTAGTTTTATTTCTTTTTGCTCAGCCGATTGAGCATTTCTTATACGCGTAAGCATATCGGCTATAGGATCAGTCATACACATATATACACCATTTGCCTTTTATTTCCGAAAAACTGGCCAATTGCCAGTTTCAACCTTTTTTCTCAATTCGAAATACTACCAACTTGCCTTTATAAGACCTGGAATTTCACCACGCATAGCTATCTCTCGCAGCTTAATCCGACCCAAACCAAATTTCTTGAATACTCCCCTGGGTCGTCCAGTCAAAGCACAACGCTGCCGCAACCTAACCGGACTGGCATTTCTGGGCAATTTCTGAAGAAGATCTCTAGCTGACACTTTAGCCTCAATGTCAGATCCCGAATCCTTTAATATAGAAATTATCTCTGCACGCCGTACAGCATATTTATTAACAATTCTTAATCTCTTCAAATTACGATTTACAATTGATTTTTTTGCCACAATACATTCCCTAATTTTTAAACGGAAACTTAAAAGCTGATAAAAGTGCTTTAGCTTCTTGATCAGTCTTGGCGGTTGTAGTGACAGTAATATTCAAACCACGCACTTTATCAATCTTATCGTAATCGATCTCAGGAAAGATAATTTGCTCTTTAATTCCCATATTAAAATTTCCGCGACCATCAAACCCTTTAACTTGGATTCCTCTAAAATCACGAATACGTGGAATCGCAATGTTAACAAGACGATCTAAGAATTCGTACATTTTTACACCCCGCAAAGTTACTTTACAGCCGACGGGATAACCTTGTCTTACCTTGAAAGTGGCAATTGACTTCTTAGCTTTTGTCACAACAGGCTTCTGTGCTGAGATTTTTTCCAAATCACTAACAGCACTTTCCATAATCTTTTTATCTGCGGATGCCTCACCCACTCCCATATTCAGAGTGATTTTGGTGATCTTTGGAACTTCCATTACAGTCTTATAGCTAAACTTCTGTGTAAGCTCCTTAGTAACCGTGTCTCTATAGTATTCTAATAATCGTGCCATTTCTTTATCCACTTTTATGAATCGATCAAAGTACCATCCGATTTAAAATACCGTACTTTATTACCCGACTCATTAACCCTAAAACCTACCCTATCAGCTTTATTTTTTGCGGGATTGAAAATTGCGACATTCGAAATATGCAAAGGCTTTTCAGTCTCCACAATTCCACCAGTAGTATTTTTGTTAGGATTAGGTTTGATATGAGATTTAGCTTTATTTACATCTCTCACTATTACCCTTTCAGCACTTTGAAATCGGATGATTGTAGATTGCTTACCTTTATCCTTCCCGGCAATAACTACCACATTGTCACCTTTTCTAATCTTTTTCATGACTTATAAATTCCCCTTTATATAACTTCAGGAGCAAGTGAAACAATTTTCATGAATTTCGCCGTACGGAGCTCACGCGTAACCGGACCAAAAATCCTAGTCCCTATCGGTTCTAGTTTATTATTCAAAATTACCGCCGCATTAGTATCAAACTTGACCAAAGAACCATCAGCCCTACGAATCCCCTTAGCGGTACGCACGATAACTGCATTGTATACTTCACCTTTTTTAATCCGTCCCCGCGGAGCAGCATCTTTTACGGCCACCTTGATAACATCACCGATCCCAGCGAACCTTCTCTTCGAACCGCCCAAGACCTTAATACACATTACTGTACGTGCCCCCGTATTATCCGCTACTTTCAGTAATGATTGCATCTGAATCATATTTCAGCTTCCTATCTATAATTGGCTAACGAAAGAGATATAACTTAATTATTATCAATAAAAATTTCTATCAGTTAACCTTCAATTACTCTAACTACCTGCCAAGCTTTGGTTTTTGACTTTGGACGAGTTTCGCTTATAGCTACAATGTCACCCAGTTTATATTGATTGAGCTCATCATGTGCATGATACTTACTTGAGCGCGTAACAATTTTTCCATATAAAGGGTGTTTTACTTTCCTGTCTATCCTTACCGTTACAGTCTTATCTCTTTTATCACTCACGACCTGTCCAATCAGTGTCTTGCTTTGATTGTCTGAGCTCATAATTGTCCTGTTTTCTCTCGAATAATTGTTTTAAGACGTGCGATATCTCTACGTACTTTGTTAATCTGGGATACGTTAGCAAGCTGTTGCGTCCTATGTTGCAGTCTTAGGCCAAATTGTGCTCTTCTGAGAGAGAGGAGCTCTTTTTCCAGCTCTGGTAATTTCTTTTCCCGTAGCTCTTGTGCCTTCATTTAAAAATCAACTCCCCAAATGCCGAATTACAAAAGTGGTCTGCATTGGCAGTTTTGCTGCAGCCAACCTAAATGCCTCGCGTGCAAGTGATTCGTCCACCCCATCCATTTCATAAAGCATTTTGCCTGGTTGAATTTCAGCAACATAGTACTCAGGATTCCCCTTACCTTTACCCATCCTCACCTCGGCAGGTTTCTGTGAGATAGGCTTATCTGGAAATACTCTTATCCAAATCCGACCCCCTCGCTTAATATGCCGCGTCATAGCTCGTCTCGCAGCCTCAATCTGCCTTGAAGTCAATCTGCCACGGCCAACAGCTTTTAACCCAAATTCCCCAAAACTGACTTTTGCCCCTCTTGTTGCCATGCCAGTATTACGACCTTTGTGCTGCTTTCTAAATTTGGTTCTGGCGGGTTGTAACATTACATATTTCCTTTGTTATTCCGGGATGTACAGTATTAACTGCGATCTTAAAATGTAGGCATCCAAATAAGATATCTGCAATTAATAATTAGTTTTGCCTTTCCTTGCTGCCAAGTTGTTCGCCTTTAAAAACCCATACTTTAACGCCAATAATCCCATACGTTGTTTTAGCCTCTGAAGTTCCGTAATCAACTTCTGCACGTAATGTATGAAGTGGCACTCTACCTTCTCTATACCATTCAGTTCGAGCTATTTCTATACCATTTAATCTGCCGGAACTCATAATTTTTATCCCTTGAGCACCAAGGCGCATGGCATTCTGTATAGCTCTTTTCATAGCTCTTCTGAACATTATCCTTTTTTCGAGCTGCTGAGTGATACTTGTGGCAATAAGCTGAGCATCAATCTCAGGTTTTCGTATTTCCTCTATATTGATGTGCACTGGAACATTCATCAATTTCTCAACATCCCTACGAAGAATTTCTATATCTTCGCCTTTCTTACCTATGACTACGCCAGGACGTGACGTATGTATCGTAATCTTCGCATTTTTTGAAGGCCGCTCAATTATGATACTTCCAACTGAAGCATGTGCCAGTTTCTTTTGAAGATACTGTCTAACATTAATATCTTCATTTAAGAAATCTGAAAACTTCTTTGTATTTGTATACCAACGTGAAGACCAGTTCTTTAAAACTGCTAGCCTAAACCCAGTTGGATTAATTTTTTGACCCATAAACCATTTACCCTTCTCTTATGAACCCGACTTATTTTTACCTACTCGAAACAGTTAAGAAAATGTTGCACGTGGGCTTCGATATACGGTTTCCTCTCCCTTTTGCACGCGGACTCACACGCTTAAGGGTAGTTCCCTGGCCAACAAAAATCTGACTGATCTTCAATTCATCAATATCTGCACCTTCATTGTGTTCTGCATTTGCTACAGCCGACTCAAGAAGCTTTAAAATAATTGCAGCTCCCTTTTTAGGGCTAAAAGATAAAAGTTTAATAGCCCGCTCTACCTGTAGACCACGTATCTGATCTGCAACAAGACGCCCTTTTTGTGCAGATAACCTTACGCTACGTAAAACTGCGGATGTTTCCATATATTATCCTATCGCTTAGATCCGGCCTTCTTATCTCCGGCATGGCCTTTAAACGTTCTGGTATGTGAGAATTCACCAAGTTTATGACCTACCATATTTTCAGTCACAAAAACAGGAACATGTTGCCTGCCATTATGAACCGCAATTGTCAAACCAATAAAATCGGGGAGTATCGTTGATCTTCTCGACCAGGTTTTAATCGGTTTTTTGTCATTATTTTGACGAGCGGTTAAAACCTTATTTACAAGATGAAGATCAACAAACGGACCTTTGGAAACAGATCGACTCATTCTTTTTTAACCTTTCCTAGAATATCTACTGCGAACAATCATATTAACCGTTCGTTTATTTTTTCTTGTACGAGATCCTTTCGAAGGAATTCCCCAAGGACTGACAGGATGCCTCCCTGCAGCTGTTTTACCTTCTCCGCCGCCATGTGGATGATCTATAGGGTTCATTGCCACGCCACGGACAGTTGGCCTGACCCCCCTCCATCGGATAGCGCCGGCCTTACCAATTGACTGCAAATTATGTTCGGAATTACCAACTTCACCTATTGTGGCCCTGCAGCTTATATGAATTTTTCTGATCTCACCTGATCTCAGCCTAATTTGAGAATAATCACCTTCTTTTGCCATTAACTGCGCTGATGAACCTGCTGACCGTGCAAGTTGCGCACCTTTCCCCGGCTTCAATTCAATACAATGTATTACACTCCCCACAGGTATATTTCGTATTGGCAGCGTATTACCCATCTTAATGGGCGAACCAGAACCACTGACCAGATACGAACCGATCTCAATATCTTTCGCTGCAATGATGTACCTTCTCTCACCATCGGCATAACAAAGCAAAGCTATATAGGCACTTCTATTGGGATCATATTCGATACGTTCTACTTTTGCGGGGATATCATCTTTATTTCTACGAAAATCAACTATACGATAATGTTGTTTATGGCCACCACCAATATGACGTACCGTTATTTTTCCTGAATTATTTCTACCCGCATTCTTTTTCTTTTTTTCTATTAATGCAGCAAAAGGCCTACCTTTATAAATGAAATCATTTACAGATTTAATTACAGATCTTCTGCCTGGTGAGGTGGGCTTAGTTTTCCTTAGTGCCATTATTTATCCTCGAATAATTTAACATCAGTAAAGTCTATCTCACGATCCCCTTTAAGACTTACAAATGCTTTTTTCCAATCCGACTTTTGTCCAAGGTAACGGCCAAATCTTTTCTTCTTTCCTTTTACATTCGCTACTTGCACGCTCTTGACCTGAACATTTTGTGATTTCCAGATCTGTTCGATTGCTGATTTAATTTCAGTTTTATTGGCATCACGCGAAACATAAAATATGATTTGTTTCGTTTTTTCTGCAATAAAAGTCGACTTCTCGGAAATCTGTGGAGCTTTTATTACTTCTAATGCTCTTTCGCTACTTATTGTAATATTTCTCATTGCAACACATTTTCAATTTTATTTACCGTATCCCGAGTAATAACCACGTTGTCATATGCCAACAAACTAACAGGATCTATTAAATCAACTTCAACTATTTTCAGATTTGGAAGATTTCTGGAAGCTAGATACAGGTTGCTATCTACCTCACTGGTAATAATCATTACATTTTTCAGCTGGTAGTTTTTTAACTTCTGCAAACAAATCTTTGTTTTTGGTACCTCTACCTGAAACTCGTCAATAGCCACCAACTTATTATTTCTCAATAACTCTGAAAATATTGTGCACATTCCAGCACGATACATTTTCCGGTTTAATTTCTGCTTGAAATTTTCCCCAGGCTTATTTGGAAAAATCTTTCCACCCCCACGCCAAAGCGGGTTGGTTGCAGCACCTGTTCTTGCTCTGCCGGTCCCTTTTTGTCTCCACTGTTTCCGCGTTGAGCCAGTAACATCTGAACGCCCTTTCTGGGCACGCGTTCCCGCTCTTGCGTTCGCCAAATAAGACTTAACTACCTGATGAACTAACGCTTCGTTATAAACCCTGCCAAAAACAGATTCTGATACCTCTATATTTTCAATTTGTCCGTTTTCGAATATACAAGGAATTTTAACCATTTACTCACACTCATCTGTTGTTATTTATTTGGCTGTTTCGCACCAGGGCGTATAAAAACACCATTACCCTTGAATCCCGGAACTGAACCTTTTAAAAAAATCAAACCTCTACCAGCATCGATACGCACAACCTCTATATTCTGAACGGTGCACCGTTCACCTCCCAAACGCCCAGTCATTTTTTTCCCTGGAAATACTCTGCCTGGATCCTGCGCCATACCAATCGAACCAGGAACATTATGTGATCTTGAATTCCCGTGACTGGCTCTGCTTGAAGAAAAATTATGGCGTTTTATAGTACCAGCATATCCCTTTCCTATTGATACGCCACATACATCCACCTTTGATCCCACTTCAAAAAGTTCAACACTGATTTCAGATCCGATCTTTATATCACTGCCAATATCATGATCAACTCTAAATTCCTTGATCACAGTCCCAGCCTCAACCCCAGCTTGTGAAAAATGTCCTGATAGCGCTTTTGTTATTCGACTTTTACGGCGATGCCCTTGTGTTAGCTGTACCGCAGAGTAGCCATCTTTCTCTTCCGTTTTAACCTGAACCACACGATTTCCTGATACATCAAGAACGGTAACAGGTATGCTGTTTCCTGACTCGGTAAATACTCTCGTCATACCTATTTTTTTACCGATTAAACCTAGTTTCATTATTTTCCTCTTTAATGAATCTTTACCTATCACAGCCAATCACTAGGTTAAAGCTTAATTTCCACATCAACTCCAGCAGGCAAATCAAGCTTCATCAATGCATCAACTGTTTTATCTGTCGGGTCAATAATATCCATTAATCTTAGATGTGTTCTAATCTCAAACTGATCTCGAGAAGTTTTATTTACGTGTGGCGACCGTAAAACATCAAACCGTTCTATACGTGTTGGAAGTGGAACAGGCCCTTTAACGACTGCACCCGTACGCTTGGCAGTTTCCACTATCTCAATAGCCGACTTATCTATCAAGCGATAGTCAAACGCCTTTAAGCGTATTCGAATTTTCTGATTTTGCATAAAAAATTATATATTTTTAAAAAGTATCCCTGATCGTCACCACAACCAATCCCAAATCACTCGATCACTTTAGCGACCACGCCTGCGCCTACGGTACGTCCGCCTTCAC
>NZ_JBDZWD010000003.1:0-94735 GCF_040256045.1 Nitrosomonas sp. | reverse complement strand
ATTTTAACTCACGGGGGAATCTCTTCGATTCCAATTAGAAGAAAAACGCTCTAAAGCGTATCAAGCTCAAAACCGTGTCATCGTCTATATTGACGAAAGTGGTTTTGCTCACGATATGCCACGAACACACGGGTACGCGCCCATTGGCAAGCGGTGTCACGGCAGGTGTAATTGGCACGCCAGAGGTCGTGTCAATGTCATCGGCGCATTGATCGATAAATGTCTGCTGACGGTAGGATTGTTCGAAAGCAATATCGATGCAGATACTTTTTTCGGTTGGACGATACACGATCTGTTGCCAAAACTCCCGCCAGCGTCAGTCGTGGTCATGGATAACGCGACCTTTCACAAGAGGCTGGATATTCAAAATGCAATCACACAAGCCGGACATACGCTTGAATATCTGCCAGTGTATTCACCTGATCTTAATCCTATTGAGCGCAAATGGGCTCAAACCAAAGCAATCAGAAAACAACAAAACAAAACCGTCGAGCAACTCTTTAAAATAGAATCATTTTATGTGACGTAGGCTATAGCTGATAAAAGGTAGTGTGTATCAATTGACTTTACAACCAAACTTCCAAATCTCATAGAGCAGGAAGACAGATTAAGACTCATTATCCACAGTGATAATATGTCAGAAGCACATTTCAACCGAGATTCATCAACGCACTATGGATGGCTGTCGCCATCTCATTGATGCGTGAGATCTGTGGTTTTTCTTCTCTACTCAGGAACCAGCTGATATCGCTGGCCGGCGCTCCTGGACAACGGAATGCCTTGAACAGGACATTCAACTTGGACTCGCTCATCCTGGGGATTGAAACGAGGCGTTCGCGAATGCGCTCGGCGGCCACGCCACGCCCCAGGGCACCGGCAACGTCGCTGTAGATCTGCGCATTCAGATGATAGGTCTTGTACTCCTCGCGACCACTGGGATTGATGTCGGCCGCGAGATCTTCCGGACGGGGCTCCAGGCCCTCCACTTCCGCCCCGCCCAGGGGATCGTCGACCTGCCGGGGCGCATTGCACACCGACACGATGGTGCGGGTGAAGGCGTTGCGCTTGTTGCCCTCTAGATCCAGCACCGCCGCTTCGCAGACGAAGCTCGCCGTCACCTTGTTGCTGTCCCGCTTGTCCACGCCCGCCAGTTCGGTTTCCGTCACCGACACCGCCACCTTGTAGTACACCCAGTAGCGGTAACCGTTCACCCATTCCTTGACCCGGCTTTCGACCTGGCGTTCGTGGGCCTGATTGGCCGAGTCGGTGATGGGGAAGAGGTTCTCGTCACTGCCGGGGCCACCGAGATGATCGTTGAGCAAATGGCCGCGCACGTATTTCTGGTTGGAGGGGCCTGTCGCCGTGCGCAGCTGTCCCATGAGATCCGCCTGTCCCAGCGGAGCGTCGCCGGCGGGGTGATCGGGCCCCAGTACCGTGGCCTCCATCACCATGCCCACCCTGTCGGAGCTCCCTGACAGCGCACCGCCGGAATGGGTGATGGTAGTTTCCCAGAGCCGCACGTCCTTGGCCAGCACGCCGCTCTCGTGGATCTCCTCCACCGGATTGATGGCGAGCCGCACCAGTATGTCTTCTCCCCGCTCGATATAGCCGATGCTGGTCAACTGGAAACGGCGCTGGATCGGCTCGAACCAGGCCGCCAGTTGTTCGGAATCCTCCGACTGCCTCGACGCCAGTGCGAGCACCTGTTTGGCCGCGTTCAGGTCCTCGTTCTCCTGGGCGACGGTACGGGGCATGAGCATGGGCGGCTCATCCAGAATGGCGAGTGTGATGGGACCGGGGAACCTGGGCTCGTCGGCGCCGAGCACTTCGGAGTCGGGCACGGCCACCTCCCGCGGGCCGTCGAGGCCGACGCTTTCGTCCTGCGCAGGCGCGTCCGTCCGCGCCGCCGCATCCGTAGCGGGGACGCCTTCCATACTCTCTCCAGGAGGCGGGCTGGTGCGTTCCGGTGGCCGTGGTGGAACCTCGGGCGCGGCTTCCGTCTCGTTGGCCTGGTTGGCCAGATCCGGCGGGACGGTATCCGCCTCCGGCCCCGGCGTCCGCGAGCGGCCGGACCATTCGGCGCGATTCTCCAGCGCCTCGCGTGTACCGGCAGACGGAGGACCGTCTTCCGGCATGGCACTGTCGATCAGCCCCTCGCTGTCCACATCCGAGGTCTCGAAAGTCAGCTCTGGCACACTGGGGTTGCTCAGGTTCATGGAGACATTGGCGCGCAATACCAGATCAGGACCGATCGGCATGGTATGGGAAGCCAGCTCCCAGCTGCGTTCCCACACCGTCACCCACAATGCCTCGATCTCTGCCCAGGCATTGAGACTCAACTTGAGCCGGGCCCCGGCGGCCAGCGTCGCGGTCCCATCGAACATCCAGTCGCCGTTTTCATAGCTGAGCTGAGGCACTACCGAGATGGCACCATAGATGCCCGCCGTCGCCATGGCTTCGATGCCGCCGGTGAGGGAGCCCAGCAACACATCCAGCCCGAGACCCGCCCCGAAGCCCACATATCCCTCCACGAAGGCAGGCATGTAGAATTCTGAACTGATGGAAAAATCCGGCGGCGCCTCGTCAGTGATCTCCCAGGTGCCTTCGATGCGCGAGTTGCGGATCTGTCCCGGCCCCACGCCAGCCCTGACCCCTGCCCGGATGCGGATGACCGCCACCACGATGCCTGCCCACAGCGGGATATTGCGGCTGATATTGACGATCTCCCGCTCCCTTCGCTCTTCCGGAAACAGTTCGTAGGGTTTGGTCTGGGTGATGGCGAATGTCAGCACCACGCTGCCTTCCTCGTCGATCACAACGCCGGCTGACCCTTCGATGCCGGGAATGATCTGCACCGTGAGGTCGCCTGCTCCGTGGAACACCAGGGTGCCCTCTTCGGTCTGACGCACGCCCACGGTAATGCTTCCCTCCAGGGTGAGGTCATCGCGGCTGTAGCCAATCTCGGTTTCCCCGGACCAGAGATTGTCCCGATATTCCACGTGCACCGTTCCTGACAGCCCCGGCACCAGGGATTCGTCCACGGCGATGTCGGCCTCGCCCTCGACCTTGCCCTCGCTGGTGAACACGAGGGTAAAGCTGCCGCTCTGCAACCCGGGAATGTTCTCCAGCATGATGGTGGTACCGATGGTGATCAGCCCGTTCTCACGGGAGGCGCGCAGCTGCCCCGTGCCGGCCGGCCCCAACTGGATGGTGGCCTCGCCAGCCAGATCGATGTCGCCGCTTTCTGTCAGGGTGGCGGTAATGCTGCCCTCGCGCACCTGCAGCGCCGAAGGAAAGTTGCGCGACTGGATGGTCACCCCCCCGGTCAGTACCCCGTTGACGTAGTTGAGGCGACCGTTGACCTCGGCCAGCTCCGGCAGGGTCACCGCAAAGCGCCCGTTACCACTGAACTGGCCGCTGCGGATGGTGGCGCTGAGCGTGGCGTCACCCAGTCCGTTGTAGGTCATGCGCAGTCCTTCCAGGGCACCACCCGGCGTGCTGTTGTCCATACTGAAGCGGATGCTGCCCTCGGTCACGGCAAGCCCCGGAATCGGCGTCTGGATATCGGCAACCGGAATCGTGACATCCGCCTTCAGGTTGGCATTCTCGTCGACTTCCATCGTGGCGGTGACGCCGGCCAGATAGTCCTGGGTAAAGTGGAAGTCTCCGCTGCCGGAGGCGCGGCCTTCGCCGGTGAAATTGAAGGTCAGGTGGCCACTGCCAAGCCTGTCGTAAGCCAGGTCAGCCTCGAGGTTGCCGCCCAGTTTCCCATTCCGCAACTGGAAGGTGCCGCCACCC
Source organism: Nitrosomonas sp. (assembly GCF_040256045.1). GTDB lineage: Bacteria > Pseudomonadota > Gammaproteobacteria > Burkholderiales > Nitrosomonadaceae > Nitrosomonas. The sequence goes on along the minus strand of NZ_JBDZWD010000003.1, from coordinate 90,937 downwards.
GTGACCGTCAGGTTGCGGATGCCTCTGGCCGGCATCAGATCGGCAGGGGCAATCTCCAGCGTCGCGGTCAGATTGCGCTGCTCATCCAGCACTATCCGCAGAGTCTTGTCGCGGAACATCGGCAGATCGCTGGTAAGTGTGGTGTCGAGGGTGGGCCTGCCTTCGAGATCGATGCCGATCCTGAGGCCATTGCGCGGTGAACTCAGATGCGGCACCGTGACATCACCGATGACTGTGGCGGTCCGGCGCCGCTGGTCGTAGCGCAGCTCACGCAGGAGGACGCCGGGCAACAGCTGCGGTTTGTCCTGCAGGTTGACACTGGCGCTCATTTCTTCGGGATTGATGGTGATGCCGGGGCCAAAATCGAGGAAGTAACCCCCTCCCTCTACCGCCCTGGCGAAGGCCGCATTGCTCAGACCCGCAGGCGCAGCGCCGGCGCCTGTCGCTGCAGGGGTGGCAGAGGGTCCAGGAGAAGCTGTCGTGCTCTCGCGGGGAGCAGAGGTCGTGGCAGGCGTGGTCATGCTCCTACTCCTCCGGTGCTGCCGGTGCTGCCGGTGCAACAGGCGGCGGTGCGGTCGCCCGCAGTCGGGCGAGCAGTGCCGCCATCAGGGAGCCGGAAAGCACGGATCGCGGCAGGTGATCGATCAGTTTCATCAACTCATCGCGGGCAGCGGGGGTCAGGTCATTGATGCGCCTCTGCAGCGCCTCCACGATGTCAGTCGTCAGCGCCGGCGCCTGCTCCACCAGGGCCGCCAACTCGACGAGCATGGGGACGGGCAGGTCCGGCAAGCCAATCAGTATCTGCCGCAGCAGCAGCGACGCACGACGACCCGGGACCGCCGCGACATCCGGCTCTTCTGCGGGTGCTCGAGGTGTGGCTGTCGTCGGCTCTTCTACTTCTTTCGGTTCGACCGGCCGGGCTTGCACCATCTGCTCCTTCGGCTCTGCCGCCTCCGCAGGCTGCCCTGCCAGCAGTTGCTGCAGGGCGAAGTTCCCCAGGCGCGAGCGCAGGCGGTGCAGGACGTCCTGTTCCTGCGGGTAAGCCGTCCGTTCAGCTGGCCCCATGCCCTGTTCCGCCTGTCCCGCCAAGACTGTCACGTCGTTGCGCAGTTCTTCTTCGAGCGATTCCCCATGTTGCTGCAATTGTTCGGCAAGCAGGTGCCAATGGATGATCACCGGTCACCCTCCTGCCGACTCACGCCGGACCGCAGCATAGTAATCGCCGAAGCTGTTCTTGCTGATCGGCTTGCCGAGCTTCGCGTATTCGCGACTCACCGCCCGAATCAGCATCTGCATGTTCAGTGCCTCTGCCTGAGCGGCCGCCTGGAAGGCAGCTGTCATGATGCAGTTGCGGATATGCCCGCCGGAGAGTTCAAAGCGTTCAGCCAGAAACAGCAGATCGATATTCTCCGCGAGCGGAGTGCGGCTCTGCTGCAGCTTCTCCCACAGACGCAGCCGCTCACCCACCCCGGGTGAGTTGAATTCGACCACCGCGCTGAAGCGCCGGAAGAAAGCATCGTCGATGTTCTGGCAGAAGTTACTTGCCAGCACCACCACGCCCTTGTGTTCTTCCATTTTCTGCAGCAGGTAGCTGACCTCGATATTGGCATAGCGGTCGTGGGCGTCCTTGACCTCCGAGCGCTTGCCGAACAGGGCGTCCGCCTCATCGATGAACAGGACCACTTCTGACTGGGCCGCAGCGGTGAATATACGTTCCAGATTTTTTTCGGTTTCGCCGATGTACTTGCTCACCACGCCGGAAAGATCCACCCGGTACATGTCCAGCCCCAGCTCATTCGCCACCACGCTTGCCGCCATGGTTTTACCAGTACCGGAGGGCCCGACAAAGAGCACCGCGCACCCCTCCGACTGGCGAAAGACACTCCCCAGGCCCCAGTCCTGAAAGACGGTTGTCGTGTTGGCCTGGCGTTCGACGATTTCCCTGAGCGCGATCATGGTCAGCGGAGGCAGCACCAGGTCACTGAAATCAAAGCCGGTCTCGATGCGCTGCGCCACATCGCGCATACGCTCTCCCACCTGCTGACGACAGGCGCGGCGCAACGCCAGGGGAAACGGGTCTGCAGACATCACTGACTCGCGGGCGTCACCTGTCCCGGACTGGTCGGCCGGAGCGGCAGGGAGATGACGACACACATGTTCGATGGCGCGGACACCGATGGGGTAGCGATTGGCACAGGTCTGCAAAAGCCCTTCATCAAGAGCGACACCCTCCGGGACAGAGGCTTGCCAGCATGCCAGCCTGTTGGCTGCGGACAGCGACACCACCTTCGTCCCGAGGGGAGGCAAAGCCATTTCCTGCAAGGGCAGGGCCCGCGCAGAGGAGAGACACAGCAAGGGGGTGGCCAGTGACATCAGCAGCGCATACAGCCGCGGTTGCCGATCATCCACGTCGCGCAGGTGCAGAAGGATCCCGCTCAGATGAGCTTCCCTGACAGCCTTGCGCAACACCCTGGCCGCCTGCGATGGCTCGATGGCCACCAGTCGGGGCCAGTCGATGGTCATCACACCAAGGCCGGCCTGGCCACAGAACAACATCAACCAGACATCGACATCGGCCCCTGTCGCCAGCTCCAGCACCAGAGGCGAAGGCCGTGCCTGCCACTGCGCCTGAAGATCCACAGCAGAGCGGGTGCAGGCATCATCCCTCAGGGTCAGCCGCACAGACGACCAGGAGCGGATCATGACCTCCGCCAGCTCCTCGTCCCTCTGCTCAAGCCCCAGCAGGAAGCTCGCGATGCGGTTATCCGGCTTCAGCCCGCGGCTGAACAGTGTGTGACTGTCGTCATCAAGCACCTGCAGCAGGCGGAAGCGCAACAGCGGTGAGTCCGGATGCAGGCTCTGGCGCAGCGCCAGCGCCAGTTCATCTCCACTTCCCAGCAACTGCAGGGCCAGGCCGGCAGAGAGTCGTTTGCGTGACACGTCATCGTGCAGAAAACCGAATACCCGGGCGAAGCGATTGTCCAGCTCGGGTGCCACCGCCATCAGCAGCAGATCCAGTTCGTGACCCTGCAGGGCAAAGGCTTCGGCCAGACGCTGATGCGGCAGCGCCGGGCCTCCCAGCGACAGCCGGACCAGCATGGCCCTGTGCAGCTTGTCCATCCGCGCAGACAGGCTGTCGCCGTCCGGGAAGTCGTGTACAACGCTGCCATGGAGCTCCGCCAGCAAGGCATCGATGTCCTGGTCCGAGATAAACAGACCAAGAAAGGACTCCTGGCGCTCATTCCCGCGGACAGCCCGCATCAGCAGCACTTCGCGGTGAAGTTTCAGCGACAGCAGTGCCATACGGTCCCGCAGGTACTCGCTGGCGCCTGCATAGGGCCTGTCAGGGTGTCCGCTGTCGAAGGAACTGTCGATGCCCCTTGCCTGTGTATTCATGGACGTACCTCCGCTGCCCGATCTGTCATCATTCTGTCTGTCACGACGGGATATCTATGGTAAAAGATCGTTTTGACCACGGCAGCTCCTCGTGCCATCCCGCCAGCCCCGCCATGCGCAGGACGATGAACAGGGGAATACTGTCGAGCCGGGCGACGATCTGCGCTCCGTCGAAGATGAAATAACCACCGCAGTGCAGAAACTGGCTGCGCAGATAGGCATCGCTGCTGTGCTGCAGCCCGCTCAGCCGCGCCGCGAACTGTGCCAGCAGCAGTTGGGCCAGCGTTTGCCGGACATTTCCCGCTGCCTGCCAATGCTCAATCCGGCTCTGCCTCTCCGCGCTCAGACCCAGGCGCCACCCGGCTGGCAACACCATGCTTGGCACCGCCTGGGGAGCATCCGGCAGCAACTGCCCTACCCAGTCTTCCTCCGGCGAGTGTTCCTCGCCCTCCGCTGCCCCTGCCGCCCACAGGGCGCCACGCAACTGCGCCATCGTATAGCACACATGCAGTCGCAGACTGATGATCATCGGCAGCAGCAGCACCAGCCCTGCCCTGCGACTGTAAAGGAGTCGCTCCCTGGAGCCATCGACACGGAGACCTGGCGTCTGCGCGACGATCTGCGCCACCCCAGTCACATTGTCCGGCCACAGTTGTCGCACAATGCCCAGGACATAGGCACGGCGCTGTTTCGACCCGGACACCCAGCGCCGCAGATCCTGCAGAATGGAGTCCACATAGCCCGCGTTGCTCACCGACGCCTGCGCTGCCGCAGGCCCGCCGTCGCCATGCAGCTCCCCGGTATCTGCCAGCACTGCAGCAACCTGTTCAGGGTAGCGGTACAGGAAGAGCCGCTGTGCGGCTGCCCACAGCACCGCTTCGAGAGAGACCTGGCACTGTGAGCCGGCCAGGCAGTGCAGGGAATGCCGCAGAGTCACCAGCAGCAAAGGTGTACTCGCTTCTGTTGCAGCATCGCCGACCTGCAGCAGCCATGACTGTGCCGCAACCAAATCATCCGGTTCCGGCACAACGCCGACCTGGAACATGCCTGTAATATCCGCCCCGAGCCATTGCCGCCATAGCTGGCCGGCCTGACTCAGACTCAGTTCCCGCAACAATACTGCCAGCACACCCCGTCGCTGCAGGGATGCCAGCAAAGCGCCCAACTCATCCTTGCGTGGCAACAGCAGCTGGACCACCGCTTCTTCCGGTATCAGGTGTCGCAATGCCAGATAGTTCTCATACATCCACAGGTTCCTGCTTTCACGCAGCAGCAGGTCTCCCATAAGTTGGGCGATGAACTCCGCCTGCGATGGGAAGTAGGCGAAATCTTCTCCCGGCTGTTCCAGCTGGCTGCGCAGCGCCTCCACCAGTTGTTCCGCCAGCAGCCCGCCGAGGTTGCGTGTGGAAAACTCCCTGCGCGTCAGTGCCAGATTCAGACGCAAACGCCGGATGCGATAGACTCCTTCCCTGTTCAGCGTGGCATCGAGCCGCCGACTCACTGCGTCACCGATGGCAGCAGGCAGGTCCGCCGTGGACAGCTGCCGCAGCTCACTGGCCAGGAACGCGACGTCCTCCTGACTGCCGAGGAAGCGGCACTGATTCTTCAGCTCGCCGATGCGTATCCTGTTCATCATTCAGGTCACCAACTGGAAGCGGTCACAGAAGCTGTCCATGCTCTGCACCCTGGCAGCCAGCAACGCATCGCGCCGCGCCTCACTGCCGTCATGGTACAGGCGTGCCAGCCCTTTTTCGGCCGACGGATATTGCAGGTGATGTCGCAGCAGCCTGCGCAGCCTGTGGCCATCGAAGTGCATGAAAATCAGCCTCAGCTTGTTGTAGAGCACTTCGGAGAAATCCAGATCGTAGCGGAAGTGGGTGCGGAACTTGTGGTAAATGACACTCTGTGGCACCACCACGACACGGTGGCCGAACAGCCACAGCCGTATGCTGAGCTCCACATCCTCGTAGCCCCATTGCACTATGCCGGCATCGAAACCGTCGAGGGAATCAAAGATTTTCTTGCGCACGAAGGTGCCGGCACCGCCAATGAATGGCACGTCGCTCATTTGCGCCGTGAAGGGAAGCCAGTGCATGGCCAGTTCGTCGTCGATCCAGGTCGCACCATAGCCGCGCGCATCCAGGTTCCTGGTGCAGGAAATCACCGGGCTGAGCGCCGCCACATCGGCGTGACGATCGAAGGCCTCCAGCAAAGGCTCCAGCCACCCTTTCGGTGTGTAGCAGTGAGCATCGATGAACCCGACGATGCCGGCCCTCGCCATTGCCGCACCGGTGTTGCGGGCCCCGATCGCGCCAAGTCGCTTTCCTCTGTGCAACTCAATGTGCCCCTGCTCCGCCAGCGACTGCAGACGTGCCGCGCTATGGTCGGTAGAGCCGTCATCCACGACGATGAGCTGGATCTCCCGCGGCGAGTTGCGCAGGATGCAATCCACAGTGGCAAGCACATCATCCCCTTCATTGTGCGTGGGGATTACCAGACTGACGACAGGCTGACCGATGTTCATCGTGTGATTCTCACCTGAGCATCATTGATGATGGCCAGCGCCTGGTTCTCGGTGACCGACAGCACACCGGCCAATCTGCCAGGAGTGGCGTTGGCAACATCGGCCACTGAAGTGTAGCCACTCTCGCGCAGCAGCCCGGCCCGGGCAACGCCGATATTGCGCACCTCCTCTGGCTTCAGAGCCACCCCCTTGTCGATGTCGAAGCGGCTCGCGTCAAGGCCGATCGGCTCGGCCCGCCTCATGCTGTCGCGGGCGTTATCCTTGATTTCGACTACCTGCACCTCCGAGATCTGCAGCCGCTCCGCCACTGCCGTGGTATCCGCGGCATAGAGTTCAGCCACGGAGCTTATGCCCATCCCGCCCAGTTCCCTGATATTGGCAGCGTCCAATCCATCCAGGGTGGTGATGGGTGCTTCCAGCCCCCGTAAAGTGTCGTACTCGCGGATATCGAGGCCCAGGTCGAAAGGAGCCAGAGTAAAAGGACCCCTGGTGAAATCTGTCGGCGCCAGGGTAAAGAGCGTCGGTGTTGGTGCAAGGGTGAAGAAGGTCGCTGTCTGCGTGGGGACCAGCGTGAAAGTGGCACTGACGCTTGGCGTCATGGTTACGAGGGTAGCCGTAAGGGTGGGTACCAGCGTAAAGGTGGCCGTAGGAGTCGGCGTGCGAGTGACAGGCGGGGCCGTTGACGTGAATGTCGGTGTTGGCGTGGGTGTGCGGGTCGGTGTGGGTGTGGGCGTAGGAGCAGGCGTGGAGCAGAAACAGCTCAGATAGCGCTGCAGCAGCTGTACCGGCAATAGCAGTCGCCGATCCTCGTAGCTCACGGCTTCGATCTGCGGCACAGTCTTGCCTTCTTCGCGGTTGAACACGACATCCAGTGTTGCCAGGACAACGTAGTTCGACTCCTCGCTCACTGCTTCAGGCAGAGGAAGCAGCCTCTCGAGCAGTTCCCCATATTCGCTGGAACGCGACTCCGGACAGAACAGTTCGCGCCAACTCTCACACTGCAGCGGTTCTGCATCGTGAGGAGGCGTCAGCTCACACACGATAGCCAGGGTGATGGCATCGCACTCCCGCGAATACTCCAGCTGATTGCCCGGATGCCCGCAGTCCTCCGGAATTCCGGTGCGCGGATCCGATGGCAGGAGCGTGGGCCGAGCCACCAGATAGACGCGACGTCCGGCAAGGGTATCCTCCTCCCTCTCTCCAGGCGGCCGGACATCCTCACAGTCACTGCCTGGCGCACCGCAGCAGCTGTTCTCGACCAGCGCAGTCAGATCGATGTCGTCGATGCGAGGAATATGCAGTGCATCACCCAGAGGAGTGATAGCGAATCCCTCACTGAGACCGACGGCTGCTTCCGATTGCCTGACAAATGCTCCGCCCACCACCCCCCAGCCATGCAGATGGCGGGTCAGTTCCCTGCTGCGGGTGGAGAGATACTGTTGTTCCAGCGTCAGATCAGCAGCGCGCAACTGCTGACGATCGAAGTAGCGCGGACGCTTGAGACCGGAACTGTAGGTTCTGAGATTCTTGGAGCTGTTATTGGCCATACCGGTTTCTCCTGCCGCAATCAGGCGTCTTCGCCAATCCACAACCAGCTTTCAAAAACCCCGCCAGGGGTACCATTGCCAGAGGGCAGGCTGCCGTTTACATGATTGGCGTCCACCGCCAGTTTCTGCTCCTGATCCATCGCGAAATCACCCCGGAAGACCACCCGGAGATGGATGCCGTTGTCCCCCAGATTTTCGTTTATGATCAGTGCGAACCCTCTGCAGATCCCGTCCTCCAGTTTGCTGTTGATTGCCTTGTAGTTCTTGATGAAGGCGGAGCTGCGTTCGAAATCCAGCACTACCGGTTCCTCGGCCACATCGACGATGGGGATGCAGTATGTGGACAGCAGCCGCCAGTCCTGCACCCTGGTTTCCGTACCTGGTAAAAAACGCTCTTCCAGTACATAGGCCTCGAAGGCCCGGGAGATGCCCGCCATGATCTTGTTGCCCGCGGCATCCTCGATCTCTCTGGGCAGGCTGATCACGTTGCGATGGAAGACATCCCGGTCAAAGGACAGCGCCAGTACCCTGGCTCCCTTGAAATCGAATCCATCAGGGCCATGCAGTCCTTCGCCGTTGAAGACATCATGCAGCCAGTTCAGAGCAGTGATATGCGCGACCTTGGGGGGTTCGTAGCCTGTTCCGGGAGTACCTGCAGGTCCCTGCGGACCCTGTTCGCCCTGTGGCCCCGCGGCACCATCAGCGCCGTCGGCACCCGCTTCGCCCTGTGGCCCTTGCGGCCCCTCAGGGCCAGGTGCCCCTCGCGGGCCGGGCAGGCCGGAGGCAAAGCCTTCATCGAGCATACAGTGGATGACTTCCATCAACTTCTGGTTACTGACCACCAGTCTGCGATAGGTGAAGTTGTCGATTTCGGCGTCATCTTCCTGGGCGTTCGCCGGCTCCAGCATGGCCTGGCCTGGCTCATAGGCGATGAGATGGCCCAGGATGACCGCGCCATGGTTACTCTCTTCTGCACAACCCGGGCAGCCCTCGACCGCCTCCAGGAACATCTGCGCACAATCGGCTTCCTCGATATCCAGAACCGCGATCAGGCCACGTTGCGGCTCCGTTTCTTCGTTACTGTCCGCGGAGGCAACGTAGAGCCTGCGCCCCACGACGTTCAGACGCGAAAACAGGACGCTGCCATTGAGGTGCACGTCCTTGCTCAATGCCGGTACCTCCTCGCCTCCCTGCACGCTGATCACCTCGTCAACAGAGATGACAGCGACCCGGCTTTGCGCTTCGCCCGATGAATCGACAGTCTGTGCCACGTATCCCCATTTCTCGGTGGCAGACATGGCCAGGTCCTTCGGCTGCCCCTGCCAGAACCCGCCGCGCCCGCTGGGCACCAGTTCATGACTGTCGCGCAGCCACTGGAAGCGGCGCAGGCGCGCGATTCCCGTGTCCTCTTCGGCAGTCAGCAGGAACACAAAATCAGCATCAGCGAGACTGGTACTGAGTGCCACGCCGCGCTCGCTGGCGCCGACTCCGGGAAGCGCCGGAATCATCGCGGCCGCATCCTCGTTGGCAAAGAGTCGCGCAATGCTGACCGCATGAACGCAGGCATCACCCGCTGCGCCAGGATCGACAATAAAGGCATACAGGCCATTGGCGCTGATCCGGAGAATGCTGGCGCCAACACTGTCAGCCCCGGCACCGGGACTGAATCCTGACAAGGAAGTGCTGTGGGAAACACTCGGCCCGGCCGGATCAGGAAAGCCATCGCCTGCATCGGTACCAAGCCAGGTCAGCAGATCGGTTTCCGACCACGCCTGCAGTTCGCCGGACTCCAGTTTCAACGCGAACAGTGCACCCGTCGTCGGCGAAACGGCCAGCCGGACCGGCTCACCAATGTCGAGGTAGGCAGCAGGATCAGGATTGGAGCGGATGTCACTTTCCCTGTAGATGGCGATGCCCGTCATCGGCTCGGCACCGTCAGGCCCCAGATTGCTGTCGGCAAGAAAAACGTACTCTCCAAGCGCGGACACGATCAGATCAGCGGGGGCGCTGCCTGCGTTCAACGCGGTGATGAGATCGTGGTTGTCGGCACGATAGACATAGATCCTGGCGCTGGCTCCCTCAGACTCCCCAAGTGCCGCGACATAGATCTGCTGCAGCTGATTGTCCACCGCAACTGCTGCGGGCGTCTGCTCAGCCAGGGTAATGGTGTGCAGCCAGTCCAGTCGTGCATCGGAGGGCGGCCTGACCAGGGGCACCTCACCCGGATCGCGCGCAAACACCACGAACTCGAAGCACTCGTCGATGCGGTTCGCAGCCTGCTGACTGTCTGCACAATCGCAATCCCCAAGAATCACCGGAACCTGTTCGGCCAGGTGTTCCCGATAGCGGATGGCAACGAACAGGTCCTGGCTTCCATCCAGTTCCAGCCCGGCTTCCTCGACCAGCGCACTGATGTGGATCGGCTCATTGCGCGTCACCACGATCTCGCGACCGCAGCAATCCAGCGCCACACCGGGTTCCACATAAATGTAGTGAGGCTGGCAATCCGGTGAGGGGTGCTGGCGCAGCATCAGTCCGCATACCGTACCATGTCCGTGAAGGACATTGTTGAGCAGCCGCCGCTTGGCGATGTGATAGACCTGCTCGTCGACAAAATCGCGCTCGACCAGCAGCTTGCCATTGAAGTAGTGATTGCGTGAAAACTTGCTCAAGCCGCAGGGGATACAGGGAGTGTCGTTAGCCATGTCCATTTTCCTTGTGCCGATTCAATTCAGTAGTTGTTGTCCGATGCGCAACCCTTGGGGTTCAGCCCTGGTCGGAGGTGAAGCTGTCGATGGCGGCAGCAATGTCGATGACTGCCCGAGCGAGAGCGCGCCGAGCGGAGCCTCAGGATAGTTGCCGAGCCAGGTATCCAGCCCTATCGACGACTGCCTGCCGATACGCACGCCTGGGGAAAACACGCGCAGCTGAAATGCGGTGTGAGCTGGTTTCTGCGCCTCGATCAGACGCTGCAGCAGATCCCGCGACTCCTGATCCGGTACTGCACTGGCCGGCACCACCACCGTAAACCAATGAGTGATACGGTCGGCTGCTGGCTCCAGAGGATACTGGCCGACATACAGCGGATGAATGTCGGCGTCGCGTCGCTGCTGCAGCAAGGCATAGTCGCGCAGACGAAAGTGCTCGATGATCCGCGGCTGGCCGTCAGTCAGCCCAGTGTGCCACTGCAGCATCTGCCGCAACCCCTCCAGCGTGCCGCGCTGACGGAAGAATTCGATGGAGCGGCTGAGCATTTCCCGGCGCAGATCCGTCGGCCACTGCGCCAGGAACTGCCAGTCGAACCAGCTTCCGAGCCACTCCAGAAAGGGACCTGCCGGTACACTTCCGGGATCCAGATAGCGGGTGAAGTCCTGGATCACGAAGCGAATCTCTTCCTGGACAGTGTCGAAGTAACTGAGAAAGCGATCGAGAAAATGTGCACTTTCCGGATCCTGGTGAAACGGCGGTGGCAGATAGCGCAGGGAACTGCTGCGCGGGCCATGGATCAGGACGTTGCTGATGAGCGGAGTGCTGTAGCCATCGCCGAGAAGTTCCAGACGCAGACGCAGATAACGTCCCGGGCCGCTCTGGATCAGCAGCTCCGGCAGGTCGTTGGGAGCATCGGTCGAGATCACCGCAGGCGCCGACCATTCCACATGCGCCACCTCATCATCGTCCAGATTGCGGTCGCTGGTATAGGTGGACACGAGTATTCGTCCGCTGCGCGGCAGCTCTGTCTCCAGCACCACGCGGTGCCATTGGCCAGAAAGAATGCCGCTGTCCAGTTGGGCAGAGATGTACACACCGCTGCGTGGAAGACGAATACTGCGGGCACGGGACAGCAGCGGCAACAGTGTGCCCTGCAGATGGCCCTGCCGGTCCACCCGGACCCCATTCAGTTTCAGCGTCTCACAGTGGGGCTTGAGAGTCTGCGGGTACTCCAGTTGCTCATCGCGCCACTGCAGCGGAGGCACGGTGAAACTGCGGGAAAACACCCGGGCCTGCGTTGCATCCAGCGCTTCCACCTCACCCCTCTCATTCATCAGATAGAGTTGTGCGTTGACGGAATCCAGCACCAGCACGTTGTCATCACCATCACAGGTGATGGCAACCGGAGACTGCAGGAGTGGCCTGCCACCGGGAAAATCCCCCTCAACGTTCCCCTGTCTGCCCAGGCGCACAACCCGACTGCGCACAGGATCGGCCACATAGAGACGCTGATGGCGATCCTCCGCCAGCGCCCAGGGCTCTCCAGTGCCAAGGAGAACCTCACGCAGGAGGCGCAGATCAGGCCAGGAATAGACGAGCACCCGGTGGTGCCCGCTGTCGGCGACTGCCAGCGTACCGTTGCGAAGGAAGAGGACATCACGGGGACTGCTCAGGTCATAGAACCCGTTGGGCCCGGTTGAGGAGCCGAAGATCTCGTGCTGCAACGCGGGATCCCCTGTCGGGTTCGGTCTGTTATCACGCCACAGGACCCGGAACGGAAAGGGCACGTCATCATCACGTGTATCACACGTCGACTGTGCGCACTCCCCGTTGTCGAAGTAGAGGATGCGATCGTTGGAAGGATCCACCAGCAGCACCTGCCCGTCCGCATTGATGGTAATACCACGCGGCAGCGTCATGCCGCCAAAGGAACCGAATGGTTCGTTGGGCGGGACGGGAAAGTCCCCCGGCCTGCCAAGACGCAGATGATTCAGCACCGGGTCCTGGAGAATCGACTCCGACACCGGCGACTGCCGCCACCCGGCCAGCGCGTCGAGACGATAGAAGGGAGTTGTGGATTTCCGGGATTCAGTCATAGGACACCTGCAACTGGATGGCGTCCCGGGTCAGATGCAGCAGATGGCCTTCCGGCACCTCCAGCACATCCTCGCAATCCACATCCTGCCCCGCCAGCTTGACCTTCAGTTTCACCACCCGCTTCACACCATCGACCTGCAGCAGGCATTCGTAGATATTGCCAAGATAGACGTCCTCGCCGAACGGCCAGCCGCTCCCTTCCTCTCCTCCATGGAGGGGGTGGAAGTAGGTCAGCAACTGCGCGTATATATCGTCGCTGACCTGCTGCAGATCCGCGTTCTGGCGCGCCCGTACCGTCAATGCCAGGCTCTCCACGGCCAGGTAGCGCGGCCCCGTCACGTACAGCTCGGTGGTGATCAACCGCCGCTGGTTCAGATAGGCGCACACGGCGTCCAGTTGCGCTTCACTGGGCTGGGGCGCTCCCTGACGACTGTTGGCAGGCAGTATCACGACCGTGACCGCACCATCACGCGCTTCCATGGTCACACGATCCGCGCCCAATGCGCGCTGCGCCAATGCATAGGCGGTGTGCACCGGAACACTGGGCGTCTGCCGGGCGAGAATGGCGAAATCCTCGGCAGTCACCGCGCGATCACGAGTCTTCATTTCATGAGGGGCACGCAGTTTCGCGTGTTCCAGGGTCTCTACCGCACTGCCGCCCACTGCTGCCCGCAGATTGGTGACGGAGTCCACTGCACTGAGGCTGGTCCTGAGCCGGGTAACGGTATTGACGCCGACATTTCCCTGCGCGCCGCCGCCGTAGCGATAGCGCCGCGCGACGATGCTGGCGCCAGCCACGGGAATACGCCCGTATACGCCGTCGCCGAAGGTAACGGTGCCACTGGCCTCATCCAACTGGAACACCTCGGAATGACTGTCCGCTGCGTAGAAGTCGGATACTCTGGTCCATGCCGTCGATCTGCCCGCCTCCACGATCTCCAGCAGGATGTCGGGAGCTCCCTGCTCGGGGGCAAAGTAGACAGGTGCCTTGACCAGCGTGTAGCGCTGGGCGGGTCTCCCGTCAGAAGTGCCAAGTGTCTCCTCAATGCGGGTGACCGCCGCCGTGGCAGGTACGGTATTGAGGTAGAACCCGTTGAGGAGCGCAGGATCGTACTCTGAACTGTTCAGCCTGACACGCAGCCAGGCCATGGCATGCTCGGGGACCTCCGGGTCGCTGTAGCCGACATCGAGATCAATCCAGGTGCTCCTGTCCACTACCGCGACAGGATTCTGGTTCGCCGATGTGGGCAGGGCCCCCACCACCTCGATCAGCTCCGCCACGCTTTCGCAGTTGCCAATCACATCCGCGAGATCCTCGGCGGGGAACATGTCTTCCCAGGGAATGGATCTGGCACTCGGCACGTCATATTCGAGCTCGGCGTCGGAGAGATCGGCAAGGAGTTCGGCCAGCGTCGTCGGCGGCTTCTTCAGACCCATGGCAATCCACAGATCACGCGGCAACTGATGCAGACTGATCTGGGAAATGTCTTCCGGCAGCGACGGTCGCAGATGACCGCTGCGCGACAGTGCCGCCGTTTCATCAAGTGGCGGCAGGATCGACGCCCAGCCATCGTCAGTGACTTCACCGTTGAATTCATCGCTGGGACTGCTGCCGACATACACCTGCCACGACAGCGTCTGTTGCTGCTCGCCGATCTCGTGAGACAACAGCGCCTGCTTGCCAAGCGGGCCGCTGATCTCGCGCCCCTGATCATCCTTCTCGAACACCTCTACCGCACTCACCATCAGATCCAGCTCACCTGAGGGGAAGATGTCCTGGATGACCACGCCCTCCTTGCGATGTGGTCTCAGCAGCAGGCCAACCAGGCAGTACTCGCCACCCAGCGGGTTCGCACCAAAGGGATAAAAACTCTGGTTGACGCTGGCAACAGCCTTCTTCGCATCGTAGCTGGTCACCAGTGACAGCGGCTGCGCATTGTCGTTGCTGCTGACGATGATGGTGGCGACTGCAGCATTGATCGCGGTCAGGGTGCGGTCGGTCTCAAAGATCAGCGGTTCGGTCAGGTCCGGATCATCAGCCTCCACCTGGGTGTTGCGGGGAATGAAAACCCTCAGGGGATCCTCTGCCCGATCCAGCTTCTTCAGCGTGAAGTGCAGCTCCGTGGTGGCGGCCTTGGCCGGCTCCGGCGTGACGTTCAGCAGCTGCAGGAACTTGATGTAATTGAGTTCCGGCAGACGGTTGACCTCGTACAGCAGCGTCTCTGTCAGCCATGCCTGCAGTTTGACCAGCGTCATGCCGGGATCTGCATCGTTGAAGTTGGTCCAGTCCGGGGTAAAACGCGGAATCCTGTCCCTGGCTTCCTTTACCAGGTCGGCAAAGGTGCGCGTGTCGAGCTTGGGGGCTTCCAGTGGCATCTAGGCGATTCCTTCATTGATGTAGAACGGGTACACCAGATTGTGCATGGCGTTGTTGGCACGCACCCGGTAGTCGATATTGATCAGCAACACATTGGGCGTCTCCGGATGCGCATGAGCATGCACATCGAGCACATCGATGCGGGGTTCGTAGCGCACCAGTGCCTTCTGCACACCGTGTACGATGGCTGCAACCGTATTTGGCGTGTTAGGAGAAAAAAGATAATCATGAATGCTGCAGCCGAACTCCGGCTCCATGATGCGGCTGCGCAGCGGCGTGCTGATGATGATCCAGATCGCCTCGATGATGCTCTGCTCCGCCGCCACCCAGGACAGCCCGCCGCGACCGTTGAGGCGGATCGGGAACTTGAAGCCCTGACCAAGAAACTCTGCCATCTCAGTCTCCTATCAATACCGAAGGTTCAGCGGACAGCACCATGCCGACCGCATTGCCGCCGTTCTGCGAAGTCTGGTCGCCGAAGCGGACGATGCCCTTGCCGTTGTAGAGCACGGACTGGCTGTACTGCGTCATGCTGCAGGCACCGGACCGGGTTCCGGACGAGACGCCGGAGCTGGGATCCGCGGGTTCATCCCCGGAAGAATCCGTGGTTTCCGAATCGCTCACCAGCACTTTGGTCCCTTTCACCAGCAGATCTCCATTGGTGTCCGACAGTGGTGACGCGTTGTCCAACTGCGCGATGTTGGGATAGGGAATCGGAACCGGGCCCGCAGGGGGAATGGTGGTATTGCATATATTGGGAAAGGCGAAGGCGATATCCTTCGCGACAGCCACTGGTTTCCCATCACTGCGACCCCTCATTCATCTGTCTCCGTCATGCTCACTTCCAGTTCGCGATAGCGATCCCGGGGAAAGAGCCCGTAGTCCCACACGCCGCGCCAGACCAGATAGGCCTCGTTGCTCTGTGGCGACAGCACCACCGTGTCCACACGCATGTCGGGAATTGCCCGCCGACACCAGAAGCGCTTCCTGTCGGGATTGCTCCCCTCTGCCACGAACACATGGGCGTGGAGCTTCTCACGCCCCAGACGCAGCTCCACGGTGCTGCTGCCACTGCGGGTAATCCGAATCGTGGAACCGGCCGCGAGGTTGGAGGCCGGATAGCCGCCCTGGGCGAAATTGCGGCGATAGCCATTGAAGAAACGGTTGTCGAACACAGGGGCGTTCGCCGGTGGATTCTCATCGTTGTCGATGGACTGAAGGCGCCGCGGCTTCAGTGCCCGTTGTTCCCAGCCGAACATGTGGCGCCGGGCGTCCAGGTCCGGTATCTCCAGTTCCTCATACTCCGGCACGTCTCCCGTGCGGGAGAACCACAGCTGGGCCGCTCCTCCAGGAGGCATCACGTGCAGCTGACAGCTGTCACCGTTGCTGTAGTGACGCCGCACGACCATGTCCACGCATGGCTTGTAAGGTGCCATGTCTGACTCGAAATCGGTGATGCGGTAGGAATCACCATCATGACTGACGGTAACCTGCGCGTCTGTCACACGGATGCCCACAGGGTCGTGCGCAGGCACCAGATCCTGCCCCTGGATCTGGTAGTGGCGCTTGAGCAGCACCACCCCCACCTCCTGCGAGGTCCCGCTGGTCGGGTGGCGACGGGGAGCAACCAGGAACATGCCGTTGCATCCGATGGCTGTCGGGAAAACTGTTTTCATCTGCGCGCTGTCCTCGGCAGCAGGGAATCCGCTAGGGATTCAGGTTGATCGGATCGCCGACCGCCTTCAGCTCCGAATCGGAGGTGATGGTGATCTTCTTGCCCTTGATCTCAATGCCGTCCTTGTTCATCACGATGCTGTTGCCATGCTTGTCGGTGATGGTGATGCCTTCTTCACCGTCACGGTCATCGAGAACGATGATGTTGCCGCTCACGCTCCTCAGTGTGCGCTGCTGCAGTTCCGCCTCCGGCAGGGCCGTATCGCCATTCCACAGATACCCGACGATGTAGGGGTTGCTGAAATCCCCCTGCTCGAAAGCCACCAGCGCCTCCGAGTCGATCTCCGGTGCAAGGTAAAAACCGTGATCAGGGCCCGCCAGCGGTGTCGCCACCCGACACCAGTTGCTCTCTGGCTCATCGGCAAGCCACGGAAAGCGCACCTTCACCCGCCCCAGGCTCTCGGGATCTTCAACATCGGTCACCAGAGCCACCACCACACCCCCGATGCGCTTGCCATCAGCCATTCACCACCTCCATGCGCGCAGTGAACACCGTGGTATAACCGCTATCGTCAATCTTGTGAGTGCTGGAGGTCACCAGATAGGGGCCGGAATAGCGCAGCCCCAACCCTTTGAGTTCCAGCCGGCTGCCGGCCCGCAGACCGGGAACACCGACGGTCGTGCCCGCGCCGGTTATCACGCCCTGGATGATGCGCCGCATCGCGGCCAGCGCCAGTCCGCGCGCCACACTCTCGTTGGAAACCGGTTGATCCGTGATCTCCTCAATCGCGTTGGTGGTGGCGTAGCCAATCTGCTCCAGCAGTTTTGCATCTGGCATGGTGATGTCGAGGTCACTCCAGGTGGCCTCGGCCTCGATGGCCCGCTTGGCACCCGACTCGGCGGGATTCCAGCCACGTACCACCACCTTCTCGACCTGGTCCTTGAGTTTGAGAGCAGGAGTGAAGTCCATCAGCGACCTGCCCCATTCCAGTTCATATTCCGTGCCGGCAGTCTGCCGCAGTCCGAAGAACAGTTTCGGTTCCTGGTCATTCTCGATATTGACGAACAGGTCGTAGCCGTAGCTGCGCGCCAGTCGCGCCAGGAACACGATCGGGTACTCGTTGTTCATGCCAATGAACTCGATCTCCTGCTCCTCCCCCGGTGCCCCTTCGAACTCTATTTCCAGGGTCGAAGCAATCTCCTGCGCAATCTGCGTTGGCGTCCTGTTCTCGAACGTCAGCGTCTCCTGCGAACGCTGCAGATCGAACAGCAGGTTGAGAACACGCACGGTAAGCGTCGGATTGCCGGTAGCAGGAAAACTCACCGATGCCGAAGCCACCTTGCCAGACATCATCAACACCGGGTCTTCCGCTCCGTAGTAGCCCATATAGAGTTCCACCTGCGCCCCAGGCTCGAAATTCGGCACATCAAAGTCTGTTCCCGGAATCTTGCGCAGCTGGCCGCTCTCGTCATAGGGGCTGCTGTACTTGGTAGTCAGCGTCACGCTGTCCCAGTCATGCAGCGTGAAATCGAAGGAGTCGAGGTTCTCCAGGTCATCCTTGTAGGACACCTGCAGCACGTCCCGGATCACTTCGTTGCCCAGACGCTGCCCCTTCAGTTTGATGAGGAACTGCGGCGCAAAAAAATTCTGTCCTTGATAGATGGGCATAGCCATGGGCATTACACCGTTGGCGGCAGAGACAGGACCGTCCCGGGCGCGGGCATGCGGACGTCCTGCAGGTCATTGGCGTCGGCGATGACCCGCCATTGAGCCGCACTGCCATACGCCTCATAGGCAATCAGCGGCAGATCCTCTCCCTCCTGCACCACATGCAGACGGGTATGATCGGAGGACTGCAGATTCAATGACTGCAGTTGTTCTTCCAGTGTCCGGTATTCGCGCAGTGCAAGGGTGACGACAGCCCTAAGGGGCACGCCATCCGGATTGAAGAGCGTAAATTTGCGGGTACAGGAGGTAACGATGCAGTCGAATGCGGGCACCGGTCGCGAACTCTGGTCGTTGCGCAGGCCCGGGAAATGCTCCCCCCACAGGATTCGCACAATCGGGGGCGTGTGCAGATCACCGGAAATCTTCACCAGTTGGTAGAATTCATCGACACGCGGCGTCACCGGCTCGGCATTGCTACCGGTGCCGTTTTCCGTGCTGTCGAAGAACAGCTCCAGACTCAGGGTCTCGGTGCTGCCGCGGACAAACTGCAACAGCGGCGCATCGAGCCCCGGAATATTGATATCGGCATAGTTCGCCGCCTTGCTGAAGCTCAGCTCAGGCGGGTTGTAGCTCACCTCAATGGGGTCTCCCACGGTATTCTTGCTGTGATCGAGCTTCTGGAATGTCAGCATGGCCATGATTAGCGCCCACCCTCTCTGGCCAGTTTGCGATCGCTGTCCGCATCACGCTCCCGCTGGCCCTCCACCTGCAGCCGTTGCCGGATGATCCTGACCAGGCGGTCCACGACTTCGGGCGTCAGCAATGCTTCGGCATCAGCCACGGTTATCTGGGTATCCACGGAATTGATTCGTACATCTGCCATTGTCCTGCTCCACTTGCCGTCCCATTCGCGACGACCATAAAGAAATATTGCTCGCTCAGAACGCCACATCCATCACCGCGTCCAGCGCCTTGCCGGGCGACATCATCAACTCCAGCTTCTCGTGGGCAATCTCGATGCTCTCCACCGCCAGTTCACTGCTGGCAGCGTTGAACGAGGGCCCGGACCACTTCACGGGGATGCCCCGTTCAAAGCTCCAGATCTTGATCGGAACCCGCAGCTCGTTGGCCAGCACGATCAGGCCGTTGCGACGGGTTCCTTCGCCGCGGAGGAATTCCTCGTGCCACAACCACAGGTCCTCGCCGAAGCCGACTCCGCGCTTGAGCGTGATGTTCGAGAACACGCTGCGGGAGGGAAAGCGGTACACGCGATCGTTGACACCTCCTGCCTTGTACTCTTCGATCTCCAGACTGGCATCCAGGCCACTGCACTCGGAGAAACCTCCCATCACAAAACCGGAAACGCCGCTCACCAGCGCGCTGGTGACGCTGCTGACGTCCAACAGCGTGATGTAGAAATTGAACGCGGGCAGCGGGTCGAATCGGGGCAGCTCAAGACTCATGACTCCGTCACCTCAATGGCATCCAGGGTCTTGCCGAAACGGATGCGGATGAATTCGAATGGCACCGAGGGCGCAATGGCAATCTCCACCAGTAACCGCCCCTGGTCGCGTTGCGCCGAGGGATTGTTGTCGCTGTCGCACTTGACGCGATAGGCAGCCTCGGGATTTCTGCCGGACAGCGCCCCCCGACGCCACAGGGAGTTGAGCAGGGTGGCGACAGACATCATCAATGCCTGCCTCAACACGGTATCGTTGTTCTCGAACACTGCCCATTGCAGCGATCTCTCCAGCGTTCTTTCCAGTGCGAACACCAGCCTGCGTACACTCAGGTAGCGCCAGTCGGCATCAGAACCCAGGGTCCTGGCTCCCATGATGCGGATGCCCTGTCCAGGCAGACTGCGGATGGCATTGATGCCCTCGGCATTGAGGATGCCGTGCTCGACATTGTTCATGCCATCAAGCACACGCTTGGCGAAGCGCAGGCGAATGTTGGCCGGTGCGCAGTGAGGCCCCTGCTGCCGATCCATATGCGCCAGCAGCCCCGCCACATGACCGCATGGTGGCAGCGGAAAAAGTCGACTGTCGGTCGAGGACAGTGCCGGAGCTTCCAGCCACGGATAGAACAGGGCGCAAATCGCGGAATCGCCGACCTGGGATCTCCAACTGCGGATCTGGTCCACCCGCAGGCTGGCGGCGGGTGGATCCAGCAAAGCGATCCGATAGGGTCCGAGCACGAACGGATTGGCCATGGCCTGCTGCACAGAGAGAATTTCGTCCTCCCCCAGTGTGCGCGGCAGCGCCAGCGGCTTGATGTCGAACTGCACGGGCTCCGACGGGAGTGCGCGACTGCTGAAGACCTGGCGCTCTTCCTTGCTGTAGCCACCTTTCTCGAAGCGCAATGTGCACAGACCAATGTCCAGATTGTCGATCCGGAACAGGCCATCGCTGTCACTGATGACACGCTGTCCGCTGCCGATATCGGTGATGGCCACCCCGGCGACAGGCTTCCCCCCATCACTGACCTGTCCGAAAATGAGGCGCTTGCCTGGCGCCTGCAGGGAGCGACAGTCATGGGGCTTCGGAATGACCTGGCTGACCGGGACCTGGTTCTGCCTGCTGCCCAACACCAGGTCGGGAGCCGCCACGATGCCAATGTCCTCGATCCGCGCGAGATCCTGCAAAGCCCGCAGGTAGTGCCTCGACGCGATTGCCGACACGCCGTCGAGCCCTCCGGCCAGTGGCATCTGCATGACACTGGCAGGCCACTGCTGGCTGTCATACCAGTCGATCTCAGTCTCTGGCAGGGGTTCGATGTTCAGGTATTGACTCTGTTCGGCCAGCGCGCGATACAGGCTGCGCGAATGTTGCGGGTGAACGCCGAGCCAGGAGAATTTTTCCACCTGCCGCCCCTCATGCTCCACCATGACATCGAACTCCACGGTATCCAGTCGTACCGGCAGCGCGGGATCGAACAAACCCGAGAGGGTATGTCTCCAGGTGACACTCTGCCGAAAGCGATCAATGGCCTCGATCGCCACGATATGAGTGACACCCGCTCCCTCCTGGGTGAGCTCGACGACCGAATGCTCTTCCAGACCGACGAGGTTGTGCAGATAGACAGAGAAGCCATCATTGAACATATCGTCATGGCTGAGCGTTGTGCTGAGCCGGGAGCTGCGCGTCAGCGTCAGCGACAGGCTGTTTCCCCAGGCTCCTGGGTTAGGCCAGGGCCTGGCCACCTCTCCCGGTTCGAGATTCTGGACGATGGCCGGATCCGGACGGTTGTCCTCCGACTCCCTAGCGACGATGTCGCTGAGTCGGAACGCGGCATACACCGTCCATGCCGGGTCGCCCTGCCTGTTCAGCAACTGCCGGCTGGAGGTAGCGACTTTCCCATCCACCAGTCGATAGATGTAACAGGTGGCACCACCGTTTTCGAAGAAGGCCTTGATCGAGAGCGCAAGATGACCGTTATCAAGTGGCTGGCCGAAGATCGCCAGGAACTGCTGCCACGATTCCACCCGTACGGGCAAGCCAACCGGACCCCGCGTGGCATAACCAATGAAGCCCGCAATATCGCTGCGCAGCAGCTCTCCCGTCACCCGAATCGGTTGCAGGGGCTCCAGATAGATGCCAGGTGTCGTCAGGGTATCCACGGCGATCACTCCCGCTCACAGTCGTCAGGCGACCACCAGCCGTACATCTTCCACGGCAATCTCTATGGACTCGATCGCGGCTTCATTGGCGGTCGCATTGAGAGCCGGGCCTTCATACTTGGAAACCCATGCCTCGGAGAACTCCCAGCGCAGCGCAGGTTCACGCGCCTCGTTGAGCAGAATGATGACGCCCGACTTGCGCTCGGTCGCTCCGTCGATCACCGACTTGCGCCAATCCCATAGCTCGGTATTGGTGGTGTAACCACGCTTGAGAGTGATATTGCCGTACTTGCGCAGTCCAGGCAGCTTGCGTACGGTGGCGGTATCCGCCCCTTCACGGTACTCGACGATATCGGTCTCCATGGTGATACCACTCACCTCGGTGAAGCCTGCGACCGCATCCGAAGTACCATCGATTTCCAACAGGAAGTTGTATTGCAGTAGTGGATTAGCCATCGTCTGTTTCCTTATGCCGTTGCTTCACGAGTTTTTTGCGAGATCCGGATGATCACGAATTCCGCCGGTTTGACAGGCGCAACGCCCACTTCGACGATCATGCGGCCATTGTCGATGTCGGTCTGGGTCATGGTGACGTTGTAGCCCACGTTGACGAAGAAAGCCTCTTCCTCCTTTACTCCCTCCAGACCGCCATTGCGCCAGACAGTGATGAGGAAGTTGCTGATGGACTGCTTCACCGTCGCCCACAGACTTTCTGTGTTGGGCTCAAAAACCGCAAACTGCACACCGCGCTCGATGGACTGTTCCAGGAAAATGAACAATCGCCTTACGTTGATATATTTCCATTCCGGATCACTGCTCAGGGTGCGCGCACCCCATACCCTCAGTCCTCGATTGGCTGTGCGGAAGTCACGGAAGGCGTTGACCCCGAGAGGATTGAGGATGTCCTGTTCGCCTTTGGTGATGGCCGTTTCAAACTGCAGGATGCCATGCACCACTTCGTTGGCGGGCGCTTTCCACACTCCGCGGGTGACATCCGTGCGCGCGTAGACGCCCATGACGTGCCCGGCAGGAGCAATGCGGAGAAGATCCCCTTTCTCGCCAAACTGATCGGGCCCGACCAGCCACGGATAGTAGATGGCGCCCCGGGTGGTATCGAAGTTCTGCCGGTGAGTGGTCGCCTCCCTGATGCTGCTGTCGCGGGGGATCTCCAGCACGCCGAAGCGATAGCGCATCTTTTCACAATGCTCCACCAGCGCCTTCTGCAGCGCCACGGATGTGCGACCCGGTACGGCCACCATGCTCAGGCTTTCCTCGTTCTCGAGACTCTGGATGCCCGTGCGCGCGTCGGAGTCGTCGGAGCCGATATAGGTCATGTCATCAATGTTGTCCAGATCATCGTCACCGTCAGCAAGAACACGCGAAACCGCAGGTGACAGCACCGAGGCGCGATTGGCTGCAACCGCGGCAACGACGACGCCATCGTCGTCGAAAGTCAGGTCCGAGAGCCGCACCAGCTCTGATTCGCCGGACGCGGAGGTGGTCCCCTGCGCCCGGTTGAAGGACCCCACGATCTTCGGTCCATAACGGGTATGGTCGGGATGCATGCCGAGCCTTTCGAAGGCTTCCGATTCCACCACCTTGTCGTTTTCAATACGTTCGATGATCAGGTCGTATTCCACGGAAACAGCCTCCGCGCCCTCAGGAATCTGCACCGTCAGCGCTGTGCTCAGGGTCACATTGGTGGCACGCTGCACTGAGCTGACCGCCACGGTCTGCAGCACGGAGCCGCCGGAGGAAAACCGCAGATAGCTGCCCGCTGACAGGCCGAACACAGCATCCAGCACGATAACCGTCTCGTTGACCTCCGCCTGGCTGGTGACGGTGGTCTCCAGCGTGCTGGCATTGCGCACACGGGCGCGCAGACGATTACCCCACTGCCCCTGGTAGCGGGCATGCACACGCAGCATCGGCGTTTGCTTGACAACAGCCACACCTGCCCCATGACTCGCCCCCAGGGCATCATTCAGCGTCAGCGTACTGACCATATGACGCACCACATAAATTTGCGCACCCAGGCGAACCACATCACCAACCCCGAACCCCGCGCTGGAGGCAAGCGCGACAATCCCGTCACCGATGACAGAATCCGCGCTCAAGGTGGTGCTGGCATCGTTGGCCAACCCGACGACGGTCACTGTGGTCGAAACCTGAGGATGCTTGAACAGCAAGCCCGCCTCATCGAAGCCCGCGTCATCATCCGCGGTGATGGTGACAAACTCGCGCAGGGAAGGATCGCGGGTGTCAGCGATCTCGATGACGTCGCCGGCATTCAGGCCGCTGATGCTTGCTGCCTCCAGCGCCAGCCCGCCACCGGCTAGCATGTCATCCGTGATGACCAGTGCCACACCCGGTGTCACAGTCTGGGTGGCGATGGCATCGCCGGATGCCGCGGCACTGCGCAACCCGCTGCTGAGCTGTATGCCGGAACTGGCCACGGCAGCGGCGGCAGACACATACTCGGAACGCACGTCATCCACCAGCAGCAGCTCATCGTCCTGGGCGATGCCGGCAAGACCGCCATCGTCGTGCAGTTGCAGGGACGCCGCTCCGGTCACGGCACGTCCAGCCAGGGTGGTGGACGCCGCAGCAGCAGCAACGGATTCCGCATAGATGTCGGTCTGCGCGAAGGTGGCATTGGGCCCGATGATCCGCGATACATACAGGCGCTGCCCACCATTGGTGAAGAAGCCCTGAGCCGCATAAGGCAGTGCGTCGCGACCATCGGTGAATACGCGGTGATCCAGCAGTCCACCGAAAACCCGGTTGAACTCCCCAAAGCTGGTCACCAGCCTTGGCACATCCACCGGGCCACGCCGGGTCACTCCGACCATGCCGGCGGTGCTTGTGCTGGCGCCCTCTATCGGTTTGTTCCCTGAGGAAACTTCTTCGACATATACACCTGGAGCAAGGTATTCCATAGCAGGTCTCCTATCCGTTTAAGCTGATGATTCGCGTATTGAAGGGCGTCGTGTAGTCGATGACATGATGGATCGTGGCGCTGTTTCCACCCTGCTCCACCTTCAGCGTGACGGACTGGGATACAGGAAGCGCGTCGATCCGAAAGCGTCCCCGTGTGTTACTGACGACGGCAGCCTGTAGCTCGGGCTCCGTCACCTGTATGCTCGCGCCGGCCAGCGGCGCATCGAAATCGTGATCGCTGATGACCCTGCCGCGGAGCCCCACTGGCACCGGTTGCATGGCCAAGACCCGGCGCACGATCGGAGCAGCGACGAGCCGCAACGGCAATGTGTGACCTCCGAGATCTTCCATGACGGTTTCCACGGTGATGTCGGCAGCCGACGCTGCCATGACGACCTCTAGGTCATTATAGGCAGGAGCGGACACACGAAACCGCAATTCCACTTCCGCGTCGCCCTCGAGCCTTTGCGGCAGTACCTGTTCAGCCACCCCGCTGGCGCAGAAGTAGCCGGCGCTGATGAAGCGCAGCCCCACGCGCAACGGACGGAACTCCACCTGCCCCGGCAGCCGCATCTCCAGCGTCATCGCTGCCGGCACCACTGCGGCACCGGTAAGCGCATTGATCACCTGGCCGGTGAAAAGAGCCTGCTGAGCAGCTCCCAGGCCGATATTGCGCAGCACTCTCATATCCGCTCCCTGACGCCGGAGACGACGAGAGCATCGACCACCCGGGGGACCACCACCGGCGCACGAGCGGAATCCACCGCCACCACGTCAACTTGGAAAGCAACAGACAGACGGAAAGACTGATTGAAGGCATTCCACAATTGCGACAACTGCTCGACATTCATGAGGTCGGGCGTAACTCTCAGAGTAGAGCTACCGCCGCCAAGACCGTTGCCGAGAGGTTGATCGTCGATCGTGTCTATGACCGACTGGTCATAAATGAATTGAAGAAGACGGCCGATGATGAGCTGGTTGTTCTCCTCCTCGTCCATTGGCGTCGCAATGTAGCGCAGTTCCAGTGGCAGTGGAGGAAGGGTTAGCTCGTCCGTGTGGCCGGGATGTGGCAGCAAGCGCTGGTTCCGCATCGGCCCGTTGACGCTGATGTGGTAGAGATACAGGGAAAGACGGGCACCGTTTTCAGGCGTTTCCTGTGGCGCAGAAAATACGATGTTGCTGGCTTCATTGCTGAAGTTCAGCGTGACCCCGGGAGCGGAGTTCAGTGATGCAAATATACGTCTGCGAATCTCCAACGACACATCGTTGATGATGGTAAAAGTACTCACAGTTGTTTCTCCGGGGACATTATCCAGCTTTCCTTTTACTTAACTTTCCTGAAATAATTAGGTGCATGCTTACTAACCCTTATCAATGAACAAACAGGTACCACATGTAAATTTTTCTTATTAGCTCAGTCCATCTATTAAGAAAATCTGGTGTTTACTACATTTAATATATTTTTAATTGAATCAAAGGATCGATCTACTACTGAGCGCTACACAAAGTAATACTGAGCGCTACTGCAATTACCCGGATTGCTTTCTCTAAGATGGAGAGTTTTTTACTGAAGAATCCGTTTTCCGTTTACTGATCGGCAGGAAGCTGAACTATCCGGTACGGCAAGGGGTAGAAGAGAGGATTCGGGAAGAAACGTTTTATGACTGATCTTCAGATCGTCTGGATAAATTTCGCACTTCCGAAGGGGTCAGGCCGAACTGTTGTTTGAACGCACGGTTGAACCAGGAAAGGTTATTAAAACCCATATCAAACGCTAACGTGCTGATACAGTGACCAATGTACACAGGATTACATAAATATTGATAGGCTTGCTTGAGGCGTAATTCAGTCACGTAATCAGCAAAGGTGGTTTCTTCATTGTGAAACAAGGCACGTATATACTGAGGTGATATGTCCTGACGCCGGGCGACCTGGTTGATGGACAATTCACTTTCGGTGATATGTTCCAGGATGTCACGCTTGATCGCCTCGAGTCGTACTGCACGTAAACGGCATTTGCCCGCAACTTGTGCCTCTTCCCGTTTTGCACTAAACAGCAGCATAACCAGATCGTGTATCTGTGTGGAAACCAGTAAAGTAAGATCAGGAGACAAACTGTCTCCTATTTGTATCAGTATTTTTGTATAACCAGCCAGCAAGCGTAATGCTGGTATGGATGCACTGCTGATTTTCTTGATCAGGCAGTCATCCGGCTTGGAAACCCGGGGGGCAATCAGCGTGGCCGGGATATCGATAATTGCAAGAGATACTGTATCGGCAATATGTACCTGATGGATCGAGTCAATCGTTATCAGTAAGGCTTCTCCAGGCTGACAACAGACAGAATCACTACTTTCACCATTGATGATTGCCATTCCATCGAGTGGCACCAGCAGTACCACGTTATTGCTGCTCTCGGCGGGAGCGGGGTCATGAGTATGTGAGGATAAATGGGATGCTGCAGTGACCGCATACACTCTCAGATTAGGCAGTAGCTGCCCGGACATCTCCATGAAAGAGGACTGGTCCAGATAAGATGGGATATCCGCGCTGATCATAGCAGCATGAATATTCTGGAATGCAGGTACACGCTCATTTTCAGGGAAATCGCAGGAGGGAGGTTTCAATCTGCCCATATCAGAACCTCATTTATCTCAATATTGGATTGTTCGCTCACTGTATTCCCCCAGATATTTATCTGTTACGCCAAGGCATCATCCCGACCTGTCTTTTCTGTCACCTCTTCTTCCATATTGCGAACCAATCGCACTCGATATCATTCGCCTATCATAAGAATTAACCCTATTAAATAATATTGCCTGTTACATATCGGTTACAAATAGCACACAATTCCCTTACAACCTGATCTTTATCTGACACGAGATACAGTGACAAGAAATTTCATTGTCATTCGGATTGAGCCAGACAGGGTTTTATAGAAACCTCCGAATTAAAACGACATCACAGTAATCAGGGTAGTCAATACACCCGCACCTTTCTCCTTGAAGGTAACCAGATGCCTGATACATATCAACATCCCGCCGTGATAAGATGTTTGTCCTGTAACAATGAAACGAATGTACCCATGATCACACCTGAGGAAATCACTCAATATCTGCAGGACCACCCGGAATTTTTTGAGGAACACCCCGATCTGCTGGAATCACTCCGTTTTCCGCACCCTTACGAAGGCCGTGCCATTTCGCTCAATGAGCGGCAAGTAGCGATGTTGCGCGAGAAAAACAAACTGTTGCAGGACAGGCTGCAGGAGTTGATTGATGTCGGCGAAAATAACGATGCCATCAGTGAAAAAATGCATCGCCTGACGGTTGCACTGCTGGGTTTCAGTTCACTGCCTGAACTGCTGCACGAGCTGCAATACCATCTGTGCGAAGATTTTTCCATCCCGCATGTAATACTGCGTTTGTGGCAGGTTGATGAATTTGGTACCGAGGCAGATCTGTCCTCCCCTGAATTCGATACGATCAGTAACAATGTACGTATCCTCGCACAGGGAATGTTGCGCCCCTATTGCGGGCCGGAGGTGGATGATGAAATCAGGCAATGGTTTGCTCAGGATGCGGAATATCTGCAATCCTTTGCTGTTATCCCATTGAAGAAGCAGAGTAATTTCGGTTTGCTGGTGATGGCCAGCCCCGAGGCGGAACGCTTTTATCCAGACATGGGAACACTTTATCTGGAACGCTTGGGGAATATGGTGAGCAGTTCAATCATGCGCCTGATACAGCAGACTCCCGGAGCAGACAATCGTGAATCAGCCCCATGATGAGCGTGATACGCCCCTGCCGCCGCTGCTGAGCGAATATCTGATTTATCTGGCCAGCACACGCAGCCTTTCCCTGCTGACCCAACACAGTTACCGGCGTGATCTGGTTGCACTGGTACGCTGCATTGCAGCTCAGCATAAAAGTGAACATGCAAACGGGCATGAAGTTACTGATGCTTCACTGGCCCGCTTGCATTCGCACGACATTCGCCATTTCATCGCATACCTGCATAACAGCGGCCTTTCCGGCAGAAGCCTGGCGCGCATGCTATCCGCCTGGCGCGGGTTTTATCGTTACCTGATCCGCCATCATCACCATACTGAAAATCCTTGCCAGGACATACGTGTCCCCAAGTCACCACAAAAATTGCCGCACGCACTTTCACCGGATGAAGCCGCGCAACTGCTGGCTTTTGATCCTGCTGATGCACTGGCAACACGCGATCTAGCCATGTTCGAGCTGTTTTACTCCTCCGGATTGCGGCTAGCCGAGCTGACCCGATTGCAGCCAACCGATATCGATTTCAGCGAAGGTATCGTACGTGTTACGGGTAAGGGCGACAAAACCCGCATTGTACCGGTGGGGGAACTTGCGCTTCGTGCACTGCAAGCCTGGTTGCCACTGCGCAGTGCATGGCTGGCACCCGGCGAAACTGCCTTGTTTCTGTCACGACGCGGCCAGCGTATCCATCCGCGCACCATCGCTTTCCGCCTGCATCAGCGTGCCCGGTTACAGAATCTCGATGATCGGGTACATCCGCATGCTCTGCGCCATTCATTCGCTTCTCATCTGCTGCAATCAAGCGGGGATTTGCGCGCAGTTCAGGAAATGCTCGGCCACAGCAGCATTCGCAGTACACAGGTATATACCCACCTGGATTTTCAGCATCTGGCAAAAATTTACGATCAGGCACATCCTCGTGCCAAAAAGAGGCCTAAAGCCGGTTAGATTTTTGTCGGGAACCGATATGAATTCAACCGGATAATCAGGATTGGTTTCTGAAGGCTGACCACTCCTGCCGGATGGCACGTGCTTCTGCAAACAGTTTTTCCAGTGATTCACCATCATGATCGGCCAGCATCTGCTGCAATCCGGAGAGTTCCTGCTGATAGGCTTCAATCTGTGCAAGCAATGCAGCACGATTTTCAAGGCAGATATCACGCCACATTTCCGGGGAGCTGGCAGTAATACGAGTCATATCATTCAGGCTGCTGCCGGCAAGGCGCAAAAGCGCCAGTGGATTCCCCTCACCCAAGGTCTGGCTCAGGGTACGGATATGCTGCATCAGCGAAAATGCCAACATGTGCGGCAGATGGCTGATTGCAGCAAGTAGCTGGTCATGCTGCTCCGGCAGCATGGATGAAACACTGGCACCGCAATGTTGCCAGAGATCAGCAACACGATCGACGATCTGTTGATCGTTCTCCTGCAACGGCGTCAGAATCACGGGTTTATCCTGAAACAGATCAGGAAAGGCGGCTTCTGCACCGTTGAATTCGGTACCCGCAATTGGATGTGCAGGAATGAAACGTTCAATCCGCTTACCCAGATTGGCACGGGCAGCTTGGACTACGTTCTGTTTGGTGCTGCCAACATCGGAAATGATGGTGTGGGCTTCCAGATGAGGTGTCATCTGCTGCATGACACGGGCCGTCTGTTTTACGGGAATCGCGAGCAATACGAAATCTGCACCGGACAATGCTGAGGCAAAGTCGCTCGTTTGTTCATCGATGATGCCCAGTTCGAGAGCACGCTGCATGTTTTCAGGACTGCGGCCCATTCCAACGATACGCCCCGCCAGACCAGCCCGGCGCAGTGCCAGCGCAAATGAACCACCGATCAACCCTACACCGACAACGACTAGTTTTGAAATGGCGGGAAAAGCCATGATCAGGTATTCGTGTTAGCGATCAATCCAGCTCTTTCAATGCCTGTTCCAGCGCTTGCAGGAACCGCTTGTTTTCTTCTTCGATTCCAATGGTTACCCGCAAATGGTTGAGCATGTCGTAATTACCGAGCGGACGCACGATGACACCCTGCTGCAGCAGATTTCTGTAGATCTTCAGCGTATTGGCGGGATGACCGTCGATATAGCAACAGACGAAATTACCGAAGGAAGGAATATATTCGATACCGAGCTGGTCCAGGCCATGGGTCATCTGCTGCATACCCGTACGATTCGTCGTATAGGCAAGCTTGACAAATTCAACATCCTTGAGCGCTGCCTGGGCGGCCGCCAGACCAATACTGTTTACATTGAACGGCTGGCGGATACGATTCATCAGATTGGCGATATCAGCATGTGCCAGCGCAAAACCAACACGTACACTGGCAAGACCATAAGCTTTGGAAAAAGTACGAGTGATGACCAGATTCTGGAAATTCTTCAACCACGCAATACTGTTTGCCTTGTTTGCTTCCGGCAGATATTCGTCATAGGCTTCATCCAGTATCACGAGTACATCCTGCGGAACACGTTCCATAAAACGCAGCAGATCCCTGGCGTCACACAACGTCCCGGTTGGGTTGTTGGGATTGGCAATGAATATGATACGAGTTTCCGACGTAACAGCAGCCAGCATGGCTTCGAGATCATGGCCATAATTACGGGCGGGAACGGCAATTCCTCTGGCACCGACAGCCTGGGCCAGCAACGGATAGATGGCGAAGGCATACTGGGAATAGATGGCGGTTGAATCAGGGTGCAGAAAAATACGAACAGCAAGCTCAAGCACATCATTGGAACCGTTGCCCAGCACGATCTGGTCGGCCGGCATGCCCAGCCGTTCAGACAGCGCCGCCTTGAGTTCGAAACCACTGCCATCCGGATACCTGGCCGATTCGTTGAGCGCCTGGATTATGGCTTCCTTTGCCAGGGGGCTGGTGCCCAATGGATTTTCGTTGGAAGCCAGTTTGATTACTTCATCTTTATTCAGCCCGAGGTCTCTAACCAATTCTGATATTGGTTTACCTGGCTGATAGGGCTGAATTGCCCGGATATAGTCCGGAGCCAGTTCACTGAGATTCATCATGTTTAAAGGTAAATAGTATCTTGTTCAGGAATTTATCGATTCATGCAGCAGGGTAAGAACCGAAAATTTTTAAAAAGGTTGTATTATCACGCAGCACCTGCAGTGCCCTGGCTACATTTTCATCTTCCTGATGTCCTGCAATATCGGTAAAGAAAACATATTCCCACAGACTGGCATGCGAAGGACGTGATTCCAGACGAGTCATACTGACCTGGTGTTGGGCAAACGGTGCGAGGAGCTCATAAACCGCACCAGGCTGGTTATGAGTAGCCATGGCGAGTGAAGTTTTATCCTTCCCGGAGCGTGCAACATCCTGACTGCCAATGACCAGGAATCGCGTTGTGTTATTTGGATTATCCTCGATGTTAGCTGCACACACTTTCAATCCGAATACTTCGGCAGCCCTCTTTCCGGCAATTGCTGCAGCACTGCTATCGACAGCAGCCTGACGAGCAGCATCCGCATTACTGGCAGCGTTGATCCGATCAGCATTCTGCAGGTTCTCGTTGAGCCATGCCTGACATTGCGCAAATGACTGCGGATGAGAATAGATCTTTCGAATAGCAGCCAGATCAGTCTGTTGTGCCATCAGGCACTGGTGTACGGGCAACTCGAGTTCGCCACATATCTTCAACGGTGTCTGCAGCAGCAAATCCATGGTTCTGCCGACTGCTCCCTCAGTTGAATTTTCAACCGGAACAACACCATAGCTTGCAGTGCCGGATTCAACCTTACGAAAAATATCATCGATCGAACTGCAAGGCAGGGAGGTAACGGCATTGCCAAAACGTTTGGTGACTGCTTCTTCCGAGAAGGTGCCCCGCGGCCCCAGGTAAGCGACAGTCAAAAGCTCTTCCAGCGCACGGCAAACCGATATGATTTCAGTAAAGAGGTGCACAATGTGCTCATCTCGCAGCGGCCCGGGATTGGATTGCTGCAAACGGGAAAAAATCTGTGATTCACGCTCCGGGCGATAGGCAGTACCTGATTTCTGCCGGCCGACTTGTTGTGCAAGCCGTGCGCGCGTGTTGATCAATCGGAGCAACTCATCATCGATCGCATCGATTTCATTGCGCAGTTGTTTAAGCTGTTCTGTCATCAATATGAGCTTATTGTGCCTGGATTCTTTTGTTTCATGCCCGTTCAGGAAATTCGGGTACCGGCAAATAGCGCACCATCAGTACACCCGTAATCCGGACAATTGCATCAATAGTTTCCTGTGGAATTGCTCTGTCAGTATCGACCAGTGTATAGGCCATTTCCCCCCGGGATTTATTCACCATGTTATGGATGTTCAAACCGACATCCGCCATACAAGTCGATATCTGTCCCAGCAGATTGGGAACGTTAGCGTTGGCAACGGCAAGCCGGTATGGCGTTCCGCGTTCCATGACGACGTCCGGGAAATTGACGGTATAAGAGATATTACCGTTAGTGACATAATCCATGATCTGGTCAGCAATCATCATGGCACAATTTTCTTCGGCCTCGCGCGTGGAAGCGCCGAGATGAGGCAAGGTAACGACTGCCTGCTGTTGCTGCAGTTTCCGGCCGGGAAAATCACAAACATAGTACCGGATGACCCCGCTTTTGATACCAGTCAGCACGGCGTCTTCATCAACGATCGCGTCACGCGAAAAATTGAGCAGAATGGTATTCTTCTGCATGCAGGAGATCAATGCATCGTTGATTAAATGACGAGTGGAATCATTGAGTGGCACATGTAGCGAAATAAACTGACTGCGGCGTACCAGATCCTCGATCTGAGTTGCTTTCTGTACTTCGGCGGGCAGACTCCATGCGGAATCGATGGTAATTTTCGGGTCATATCCGAACACCTTCATTCCGAGTTTGATTGCGACATCAGCCACCTGCCGCCCGATCTTGCCCAGACCGATGACGCCCAGTGTCCGCCCGGGCAGTTCCAGACCGGAAAACTGTTTCTTACCCGCTTCGACCTGAAGGTTGAGAGACTGATCATCCCCTTCCAGTGTTTCGACGAAACGCAAAGCCGGTATCAGATTACGTGATGCCATCAACATGCCTGCCAGCACCAGTTCCCTAACTGCATTGGCATTGGCGCCTGGTGTATTGAAAACCGGGATGCCGCGTGCGCTCATCTGGTTGACAGGGATGTTATTGGTTCCGGCACCGGCACGCCCGATCGCAATGACGCTTTCGGATATTTCCATATCATGCATGTTATGGGAACGTACCAGTATCACGTCGGGATCGGTAATGTCGCTGCCGATCTGAAAAAGATGTGGAGGAAAACGCTTGAGCCCGACCTGAGCAATCGAGTTCAGTGTAAGGATTCGGGTGATTCTTTGGGCATCATCAGGCATGGTTTTTCTCGAATTCCCGCATGAAGGTCACCAATGTCTGTACACCTTCCAGCGGCATGGCATTATAGATCGAGGCTCGCATACCGCCGACCGACCGGTGCCCTTTCAACTGAATCAGGCCATGCGCCTGAGCCTGTTTCAGGAACGCTTCATCGAGACCGGGATCACTCAGCGTGAACGGAACATTCATCCTGGACCGATCTGCCCGATTGACCGGGCAATGGTAAAAACTGCTGGTGTCGATCAGATCGTAGATCAGCCTGGCCTTGGTAATGTTACGCTGTTCAATCGCTGCCAATCCACCCTGTTTTTTCAGCCATTCCATGACAAGTCCCATGATGTAAATGGCATAAGTGGGCGGCGTATTATACATTGAAGCATTATCCGCATGTGTTTTGTAGCGGAACATGGCGGGTGTTCCGGCAAGCGGCGGAATATCCAGCAAATCCTCACGAACGATTACTACCACCAGCCCGGCAGGGCCAACATTTTTCTGTGCTCCGGCGTAAATCAGCCCGAACTTGCTAACATCAAAAGAACGCGACAGGAAATTGGAGGACATATCGGCAACCAGTGGAATATTTTTGTTGTCGCCGGCTGCTGCAGATAAATCGGGTATCCACTGAAACTCGACTCCGCCGATGGTCTCGTTGGATGCGTAATGTACATAAGCCGTGCCAGGCGAGATATGCCACTGCGCCAGCGGTGGAACCGAGTTGAAACCATCATTTTCCGACGAAGCTGCGATCTGGACAGAACCGTAATGTTTGGCTTCACTGATGGCCTTTGCCGACCATTGACCGGTATTGACATAATCCGCTTTGCCCTTCTCGCCGAGCAGATTCATCGGCACCATGGCAAACTGGCTGGATGCACCTCCCTGAAGAAAGAGTACTTTATAGTGATCGGGAATGCCCGCCAGCTCGCGCAGGGCAGATTCAGTTTTGTCCGCGATGGACATAAATTCTTTCCCGCGATGGCTCATTTCCATGACTGACATGCCACTGCCGTGCCAGTCCAGCATCTCTTCGCGCGCCTGCTCCAACACTTCTTCCGGCAGTACTGCCGGACCTGCACTAAAATTGTATATTTTTCTCATTGGCTCACCAAGTCGAGTTAATCCTCATCCGTTTCGACGATTCTTTCCAGTCCGGCCAGTTTCTCCCCTGCATCCAGATTGATCAGTGTCACTCCCTGGGTTGCCCTGCCCATTTCACGAATCTCACTGACACGGGTGCGAATCATGACGCCACCTGTAGTAATCAGCATAATTTCATCGCTGGATTCAACCAGCTGTGCAGTGACGACTTTACCGTTACGGATGTTGGTATTAATCGCGATCATACCCTGAGTACCCCGGTTATGCCGGGTATATTCGGTAATAGGTGTACGTTTACCGTAGCCATTCTCAGTCGCGGTCAATACCGCCATATTTTCATTATCTGCAACCAGCAGCGAAATAACCTTTTGCCCTGCTCCAAGCTTCATACCCCTTACCCCGCGCGCATTACGTCCGGTAGGACGCACATCGTTCTCGTCGAAACGCATCGCCTTGCCAGCATCAGAGAAAAGCATGACATCATGCTTGCCTTCGGTCAGCGCAACGCCAATCAGATAGTCCCCCTCATCGAGATGAATCGCAATGATTCCATTGGTACGCGGCCGTGAAAATTCTGACAACGGGGTTTTCTTGACCGTACCCCCCGCAGTTGCCATGAACACGTACCGGGTATCATCAAATGACTTGACCTGCAGCACAGCATTGATCTTTTCATCCTGTTCCAGTGGAACGAGATTATTTACCGGCCTGCCACGCGAAGTACGGCTACCTTGCGGAACATTGTAAACCTTGATCCAGTAGACGCGCCCGAGACTGGAGAAACATAGAATGAAATCATGTGTATTGGCAATAAACAGGTTATCGATGAAATCATCTTCTCGGGTAGTGATCGCCTGTTTGCCGCGTCCTCCGCGTTTCTGTGCATGATAATCATCCAGCAACTGGGATTTGATGTAACCCGCATGTGACAGGGTCACCACCATATCGGCAGGTGTAATCAAATCTTCAGTATTCAAATCCTGCGTATCTATCACCACTTCACTGCGTCGGGAATCTCCAAACTGCCCTTTGATGGCCGCCAGCTCTTCAGTAATGATAGTGGTAATCCGTCCCGGGTTTGCCAACATATCGAGGAAATCCCGGATCTTGTCGAGGATTTCTCTGTATTCCGAAACGATTTTTTCCTGTTCAAGCCCGGTGAGTCGCTGCAATCTGAGATCAAGAATCGCCTGTGCCTGTGCATCGGATAAACGGTAGCCCTGGTCTGACATCCCAAAACCGGCTGCCAGCGTTTCCGGACGAAATACTGTTGCATCGATCATTGCACGACGGAGCATCTCTTCAACCAGCGATGATCGCCATGTTCTGGCCATCAGGCCTTTTTTCGCCTCTGCCGGGGTCGGAGCAGCCTTGATCAGCGCAATGATCTCATCGACATTGGATAAAGCAACTGCCAATCCTTCCAGCAAATGGCCGCGTTCCCGCGCCTTTCTGAGTTCGAATACGATACGCCGTGTTACAACTTCACGGCGATGGCGCAGAAAATAACCCAGCATCTGCTTCAGATTGAGCAAACGCGGCTGCCCATCAACCAGCGCAACCATGTTGATGCCGAAGGTATCCTGCATCTGTGTCTCTTTGTACAGATTGTTCAGGATGACTTCGGGCACCTCGCCACGCTTGAGTTCAATGACTACGCGCATACCGGATTTATCCGATTCATCGCGCAGATCGGAAATGCCTTCTATCCTTTTATCTCTTACCAGCTCACCGATACGCACCAGTAAATTGGCTTTATTCACCTGATAAGGCAGTTCATCGATGATGATACTGTGGCGATTACCCTTATCGAGTTCTTCAAAATGCGTTCTGGCGCGCATGATGACACGCCCTCTTCCGGTCTGATACCCATCTTTGATACCGGATATACCATAAATGATGCCTGCAGTTGGAAAATCCGGTGCTGGAATACAAGTCATCAATTCGGCGATATCCATGTCAGGATCATGCAGCAGCAACAGGCAGGCATCAATGACCTCACCCAGATTGTGGGGCGGGATATTAGTTGCCATACCTACCGCGATACCGGATGATCCGTTGATCAGCAGATTGGGTATTTTGGCCGGCAGAATCAGTGGTTCCTGCTCGGAACCATCATAATTGGGCCCGAAGTCGACTGTGTTCTTGTCGAGATCAGCCAGTAATTCATGGGCGATGCGCGACATTCTGATTTCGGTATAACGCATTGCCGCGGCATTATCACCATCGATCGAACCAAAATTACCCTGCCCGTCGATCAGCATATAACGCAGAGAAAAAGGCTGGGCCATGCGCACGATCGTGTCATAGACAGCAGTATCACCATGCGGATGATATTTACCGATGACATCCCCGACGATACGTGCAGACTTCTTATACGGGCGATTCCAGTCGTTGGACAGCTCATGCATGGCATAAAGTACACGGCGGTGTACCGGCTTCAATCCATCGCGCACATCAGGCAAAGCCCGGCCTACAATAACGCTCATTGCGTAATCAAGGTAAGAACGCCGCATTTCATCTTCGAGACTGACGGGCAAGGTTTCCTTGGCGAATTGTTCCATGTATGAATCGCTTTAGTGGTGTGGTGAAATGTTCGGGTTATTTCAGGATAGCGACAGGAGCTGCCACATTAGAATTACTGCTGATTCTGCTCTATATGGGAAGTTTTCTGTTCCAGCATGTCGATCAGCGCGGTAATGCCGTCTTTCTGCAATACAGCACTATATTCAGCTCGCTTCAGGGCCAGATCGCTGACCCCATCGACCACGATATTGATGATGCGCCAGCTTCCACCGGTCTCATGCATTACATAATCAAAATTTACCGGGCCACCATCAGATCGGACAAGCTGACTGCGAACCAGCATCCGCCCTCGCGGAAGCTGTGTCTGTTCAATGATTTTGAATTGTTCTCCATCGTACTGGTTAAACCGATCCGAATAAGTTGCAATACTGTTGGCCTGGAATACCCGGGTAATCGCCTGTTGCTGATCGGAATCGAGCTTGGCCCAGTGCGCACCCAATACAGAGCGGATGATTGCCGCAAGATCATGCGTCTGCTCAATAACCGGGGTCAGAAGTTTGAGGCGACCGCTGTAACCAATTTCCTGGCCCTGTTGCATGGCCTGGATCAAGGTATCCTGCAAAGTGATCACCACCCGTTCAGCACCCTCATTTTCGGGTGATTCTGCCCGCAATCCGGAGATCATCACCAGCATGGCAATTACCCATAGCGTCACTATTCTGCTAGTTGTATTCAGAAGCTTCATAACGTCGATTTTTCCAGTGTGCTCGTACTCCCCGCCAGTATCTGAAGGCGGAAGTCCAGGTCATCATGAGATAGAGTGTGCCAATTACGGGTAATGCAATCACCCAAAGCGGGGAACTCCGATAAAACCTGAGCACGGGTGTATAAACAATGAACATAGCCAGCCAGGCAAGAACGCTGCTGGCCACAAAAATCGTATCCGTATAAATAATCACGGACAATGGCGCACACCAGAACATGCTCGACATGATCAATGTACACAAAAGCAGGAATAACAACGAATAGTGCAATTGCGTAAATGCAGTACGAGCGACGGTGTTCCAGATAGCGGCAAGGCTGTCATAACCTCGATGACTTTGTACAGCATGACTGAGCCCGATCCAGGTTTTAAAACCGGCCTGTTTGACTCGCGAGGCCAGCGCACAGTCATCGATCAATGCCTGGTGAATACTGGTAAAAGCATTAATGGATCGCAGTACGCCTGTTTCAACCAGAATGCATCCACCTGCTGCTGCAGCCATGCAAGATCTTGGCTCATTGGACAATTTGAACGGATATAACAGCTTGAAAAAAAATATAAAAGCAGGTACCAGTAAACGTTCGGAGAAGTGCCGGACGGGCAATTCTGCCATGAGCGACACCAGCGACAAATTTTCCTGGCGAGCCTTATTCAGCAACGCTCCCAAGATACCGGGCGACAGGCTGATATCTGCATCCAGCAGCAAAGTGTACCGAGTATGTACTCGTTGCAATCCCTGATTCAGTGCCCACAGCTTCCCACTCCAGTTTTTGGATGGAGTCGTTCCAGAAATAACTTCACTCCCTTCTCTGTCCGCCAGGGATGCGGTATCGTCCTCGGATTGATCATCGATCACGATGATTTTAAAACCCTCACCTTGTACCTGCAGCGTGTTCAAGGTCTGATCGATGAACTGTGCTTCATTACGAGCGGGAATCAGAACGGTAACGTCATCAAAAGACTGTTCTTCTTCCGGATATGCAGAGGGTTCAAGCTGCTCTCGTATACTCCACGCTCGCCATGGCGCCAGCAGAATAGCCCACCAGCAAAATATACCTGACAAAGCCAGATACATCACCAATACAGCCATGATCTTGGATACGCAGGAATATGAATACCTTCAGGCAAACAAAGAAATATCAGTTATCCGAACCAGGCGAATGATCCGATGACGGTGCAGCCGTTTTGTGTTCAACAGACACCGGTATGGGAAAAGGCCTCCGTTTATCGGTATTGTGTTGCGATCCGCTGCTCGTTTGTAGCGGATCGAGTGCCATAGGCCCTTCTACCCGCGGACCATGCATGCTGACCCGTAATGCTTTAAGCGGATGAGCAAAGGTATCATTAATGGCAGTGGGCTCAAACCCGCAGTGTGCCATACAGTTTGCACATTTGGGATTGTTGCCGACACCATAGCGATCCCAGTCGGTTTCTTCCATCAGCTCACGGAAGCTTGTTGCATAGCCTTCATCCACCAGCAGATAGCAAGGCCGCTGCCAGCCAAACAGATTACGTGTAGGGTTCCCCCACGGCGTACATTTATAGCTCTGATTGCCTGCGAGAAAATCCAGATACAGGCTGGAATGATTGAATCTCCAGGGAAGTTTGCGCTTTTTGCCGATCTCGAAAATCGAACGGAACAACCGTTTACTTACCGACCGCTGCAAGAACACATCCTGCCGCGGCGCATGCTCATAACTGAATCCCGGGGAGACGTTGATACCTTCAACGCCAAGTTCAGTGGCAGTATCAAAAAATTCCGCTACTTCTTCTGCTGTTTCATTCTGGAACAAAGTGCAATTGACCGTTACGCGGAAACCACGCTGAAGCGCCTGTTCAATTACCGGAATAACCTTGTCATACACACCTTCTCTGCATACCGACGCATCGTGACGTTCACGGTTGCCATCGAGGTGAATGGAAAATGTAAGATAGGGCGAAGGTCGATAGTCGTCCATGCGAGTATCCAGCAGCAGTGCATTGGTGCACAGATATACAAACTTCTTGCGCTGAATGATGCCTTGCACGATCTGTGGCATTTCCTTGTGGATGAGCGGCTCTCCCCCCGCAATGGAAACGACCGGCGCCCCGCATTCATCCACAGCATGTAAACATTCATCCACACTCAGGCGACGACGTAACGTCTCGTCCGGATAGTCTATCTTGCCACAACCCGCACAGGCCAGATTGCACTGGAACAGGGGCTCAAGCATCAACACCAGCGGATAACGTTTGTTGCCCGCAAGTTTTTGTTTCAGGATGTAACTGCCCACCCGGTATTGCTGCAAAAAAGGGACGCTCATCGTTAAATTCTCTCCATTTTTTCACATCAGCCAATGTGCTGATCTTTCCCCTGACACGAAACCTGCAAAGCCACCTTCTTCAGAGTGAGAGCAGATATGAAAATCAGGAAATTACCGGAACTGCGAATGGCGGAAGCGGTGAGATTCGAACTCACGGATGGTTGCCCATCGCTGGTTTTCAAGACCAGTGCCTTAAACCGCTCGGCCACGCTTCCCTCTATCCGGCCAACCAATAGCGGAATGATACCTTTCAATCACCCATTTTACCAAGCCATTTCCTTTAAATCCGGCCAAAGATCCGGAAGGGATGAAGAAATTACAACCTGTATTGTGAACTATTCCGACTTAAGAGATAATGGTGACTTTTGTCGGCTTTTGTTGTCATGTGGTGCATAACATTGAGCTATGGTTTTTGAACAATCGAGGATGAAAATAAATGAAGGAAGCATTTAAAGATTTCAGCGCACCAGTGTTCAAGAATTTGACCAGTGCGATTCGTGCACTGGCCATGGATGCTGTCCAGAAAGCAAATTCCGGCCATCCAGGTATGCCAATGGGTATGGCGGAAATTGCAGAAGTACTGTGGAATCACCACATGCGCCACAATCCGACAAATCCTCACTGGGTAGACCGTGATCGGTTTGTATTGTCAAATGGCCATGGCTCTATGCTGATCTACGCTCTGCTCCACCTGACCGGCTACGATCTGTCTATCGAAGACATAAAAAATTTCCGTCAGCTTCATTCCAGAACCCCAGGACACCCTGAATACGGTTATACCCCGGGAGTGGAAACCACAACAGGGCCGCTGGGGCAGGGTATCACGAATGCCGTAGGGATGGCGCTGGCAGAAAAAATTCTGGCAGAAGAATTCAATCGGCCTTATTTCCCGATCGTCGACCATTACACCTACGTATTTCTGGGCGATGGCTGCATGATGGAAGGCATTTCCCATGAAGCCTGTTCGCTGGCAGGAACATTGAAGCTGGGTAAACTGATTTGCTTTTATGATGATAATGGCATTTCCATTGACGGGCATGTCGAAGGATGGTTTACGGACGACACCCCCAAACGCTTCGAAGCGTATGACTGGCACGTCGTTCCACATGTAAATGGACATGATCCGGTAGCAATACAAGCTGCTATCGAGGCCGCGAAGAAAGTACAGGACAAACCCACACTGATATGCTGCAAAACAGTCATTGGAATGGGTTCACCCAACAAAGCCAATACCAGCCATGTTCATGGCGCTGCGCTCGGAAATGAAGAAATTGCTGCAGCCCGCCCTCATATCGGTTGGAATTACCTACCATTTGAAATTCCGCAGGAAGTTTACGATGCATGGGATGCTCGTGCCAAAGGCCAGGCGCTGGAATCTGCGTGGAACAGCCTATTTGAGGAATACAGTAAAAAATATCCGGCAGAAGCCGCTGAATTTACCCGCCGCATGGCTGACGAGCTACCCGTCGAATGGGCTGATCACGTTGAGGGAACTATCAGCCAGATCAATGCCAGGGAAGAAACCATCGCGACCCGGAAAGCATCACAAAATTCAATCGATGCCCTGGCACCCGTATTACCCGAACTGATTGGCGGATCAGCAGACCTGGCCGGCTCCAACCTCACCATGTGGTCAGGCTCCAAGGGAATTAGCACAGAACCCACCGGTAACTATGTCTTTTACGGTGTCCGGGAATTTGGCATGTGCGCAATCATGAACGGCCTGTCGTTGCATGGTGGAATCATCCCCTACGGCGGTACTTTCCTGATGTTTTCCGAATATGCCCGCAATGCTCTGCGTATGGCAGCATTGATGAAAATTCGTAATATTTTCGTGTTCACCCATGATTCGATCGGATTGGGTGAAGATGGTCCGACCCATCAGCCGGTTGAACAAACTGCTACCCTGCGCATGATTCCGAATATGGATGTATGGCGTCCGTGTGATACCGTTGAATCGATCGTTTCATGGGTATCCGCCATTGAGCGCAGAGAAGGCCCGTCATCCCTCATATTCAGCCGCCAGAACCTACCTTTCCAGAAACGGGACGCAGTAACGATCAGCCTGATAAGAAAAGGGGGATATATCCTCTCTGAAGCAGCAAACAGAAAACCACAGGCGATCATCATTGCAACCGGCTCGGAAGTCGGGTTGGCTATGGCTGCACAGAAAACACTGGCAGAAAACGATATTGCAGTGCGTGTCGTATCCATGCCTTGTACAAACATTTTTGACAGGCAAGATCAGGCATATCGGGACAGTGTCCTGCCCAAAGGGATTGTACGTGTAGCCGTAGAAGCGGGAGTTACCGATTACTGGCG
Organism: Nitrosomonas sp.; assembly: GCF_040256045.1. GTDB lineage: Bacteria > Pseudomonadota > Gammaproteobacteria > Burkholderiales > Nitrosomonadaceae > Nitrosomonas. Next base: position 48,207 of record NZ_JBDZWD010000003.1, on the reverse strand, counting down.
TAAATACGTCGGCCTTGAAGGAGATGTAATCGGAATCGACAGGTTCGGCGAATCAGCTCCTGCAGAAAAATTATTCGAATATTTTGGATTTACCGTTGAGAATGTCGTAAACGCGGTAAAGAGAGTTATATAAGGTAAACAAAATTCGTTTTTACTCGTAAAACAGATTTTTTATTAAAAATGTGGAGATAGAGGAATGACAATCAGAGTAGGTATCAATGGATTTGGTCGTATTGGCCGGATGGTTTTCCGGTGTTCCATAGAAGAATTCGACGACATCGAAGTTGTCGCAATCAATGATCTACTGGAACCGGATTATCTGGCTTATATGCTGACACATGATTCTGTCCACGGGCGCTTCAAGGGAGATGTATCCGTCAGCGGAAACAACCTGATTGTAAACGGCAAGCAGATTCGTCTGACCGCTATTAAAGATCCGACCGAATTAAAGTGGGGTGAAGTCGGTGCGGACATCGTGGTGGAATCCACCGGACTGTTCCTGACCAAAGAACTCGCTCAAAAACATATCCAGGCCGGTGCCAAGAAAGTTGTTATGAGCGCCCCTTCCAAGGACGATACGCCAATGTATGTTTACGGAGTAAACGATAAAGCATACGGCGGAGAGACAATTATTTCCAATGCGTCATGTACTACCAACTGCCTGGCTCCGATTGCCAAAATCCTGAATGATACCTGGGGTATCAAGCGTGGCCTGATGACGACTGTCCATGCCGCAACTGCTACACAAAAAACTGTTGACGGTCCTTCTAATAAGGACTGGCGCGGCGGACGTGGAATTCTTGAGAATATCATCCCTTCCTCTACAGGTGCAGCCAAAGCAGTTGGTGTAGTTATCCCCGAATTAAACAAAAAACTGACGGGTATGGCATTCCGCGTTCCTACTTCCGATGTTTCAGTTGTAGATTTGACAGTCGAGCTTGAAAAAGATGCGTCTTATGAAGATATTTGTAATGCAATGAAAGAAGCCTCAGCCGGTTCAATGAAAGGCATACTGGGGTATACCGATCAGAAAGTAGTTTCCACAGATTTTCGCGGAGAAACCTGTACATCGGTATTCGATGCAGAAGCAGGAATTCAGCTTGATAAGAATTTTGTAAAAGTAGTTTCCTGGTATGACAACGAGTGGGGATATTCCTGCAAGCTGCTGGAAATGGTACGTGTAATCGCCGGTAAATAACCGAGGAAATTTTCTTCTTATAAACCGGACAACCCTATTTTCATGGTTGTTTGATGGTCATGCTGTAATTGTCCTCGTGCCAGTTACAGCATTTTGCTTCTGTATCAGAGAAATGCTTTTGTGCTGCGCAGGGAACCTGAGATGTGAATATTCACAGATCTGTAAAAATATTTGTGATGATGCGCCCGTCTTAGCGTAAAGATTGTTCCCGCAATTTTTGGCTGAGCATCAGAGCGCCCCTTTCTCCCATAGTTTAAAGCCTGTAACCAGCTAATTTGGAGTCAACGTGTCCGTTATTAAACTTGTCGATCTCGATCTGAAGAACAAACGCGTCTTCATCCGCGCTGATCTGAATGTCCCTGTAAAAGATGGAAAGGTGACATCAGATGCGCGCATTACTGCCTCGATGGCAACGATCAACCACTGCCTGAAACAAAGCGCAAAAGTCATGGTGACCTCTCATCTCGGACGTCCGGAAGAAGGTGTGTGGACAGAAGAAAACTCTCTCCAGCCGGTTGCAGATGATATTGCCCGGAGACTGGGAAAGCCTGTCCGGTTGATCAGAGACTGGGTAGACGGTGGATTCGAAGTTGCGCCTGGAGAGTTGGTAGTTCTGGAAAATTGCCGGATCAATAAGGGCGAAAAAAAGAACCTCGAAGAAACCGCAAAAAAATATGCCGATTTGTGTGATGTATTCGTCATGGATGCTTTTGGCACAGCACATCGCGCAGAGGCTTCGACACACGGTATCGCCAAATATGCACCAGTTGCCTGTGCAGGTATTTTGCTTACCGAAGAACTCGATGCGCTGACAAAAGCCCTGCATAAACCTGCACATCCGCTAGTGGCAATCGTAGGCGGATCAAAAGTTTCCACCAAACTGACCGTGCTGGAATCGCTTGCTGAAAAAGTTGATCAGCTCGTAGTCGGCGGAGGAATCGCCAATACTTTCCTCAAGGCTGCAGGAAACAATATTGGAAAATCTCTGTGCGAAGACGAACTGGTACCTGTTGCAAAATCCCTGATGGACAAAATGAATAAGCGTAATGCAACGATTCCCATCGCGGTAGATGTCGTCGTCGGGAAAAAATTCGCTGCAGATGAACCTGCAGTTCTAAAATCGGCCAACACTGTTTCTGATGACGACATGATCTTTGATATCGGGCCTAAAAGTGCCCAGGAATTGGTCGATATCATCATGAAAGCCGGCACAGTAGTGTGGAATGGCCCGGTCGGTGTATTCGAATTCGACCAATTTGGAGAAGGAACACGTGCCATAGCCAAGGCAATTGCTGAAACAGATGCCTTTACTCTGGCGGGAGGGGGTGACACAATCGCTGCCATTCAAAAGTACGATATTTACGATAAGGTTTCCTATATATCCACTGCCGGCGGAGCATTCCTGGAGTTCCTGGAAGGAAAGAAATTACCTGCTGTCGAGATTCTGGAATTACGTGCGAAGTGAGGTCTGAGAAGATTTTCTTCCGGAAATTCCAGAAATGATGAGAAGAACAAAAATTGTAGCAACGCTAGGACCGGCTTCCAGTGATTCTGAAGTGCTGAGACGGATGCTTGAGGCAGGTGTCGATGTCATCCGTATTAATTTCTCACACGGAACAAAAGATGAGCATATTACTTCCGTGGAACTGGTCCGTTCGCTCGCCCGTTCGCTCGGTCGTACAGTCGGTGTACTGGCTGATTTGCAAGGGCCAAAAATTCGTATCGGTAAATTTGAGCAGGGGAAAATTCGACTCAGAACCGGGGATGAGTTCATACTCGATGCAGAATGTCAGCTGGGAAACCAGGAACGGGTCGGACTGGACTATCGGGAGCTACCCAATGATGTCGAAGCAGGCGCCACGCTCTTATTAGATGATGGGCGTATCGTTCTGACTGTGGCCAAAGTCAGAGAGAGTGAAATCTTTTGTGAAGTTGTGCAGGGTGGAATTCTTTCCAATAATAAGGGTATTAACCGGAAAGGTGGCGGGCTGAGTGCACCTGCACTCACTGCGAAAGATTTACTGGATATCAAGACTTCCGCGGTCCTTCGAGCAGATTATCTCGCAGTATCCTTCCCTCGCTCCGGTGACGATATCAGACGTGCACGCGCGTTGATGCAGGAAGCTCAGGGGCATAGTTTGCTCATGGCGAAAATCGAGCGCTCGGAAGCCATTCTGGCACTGGATGATATTCTGGAAGCCTCTGATGCCATCATGGTAGCCCGTGGAGATCTGGCAGTCGAAGTAGGAGATGCCGCCGTTCCCGCCTTGCAAAAACGCATGATACGATCTGCCCGTGAAGCAAATAAGCTGGTGATTACCGCTACGCAGATGATGGAATCCATGATTTCCAACCCTATTCCAACACGTGCAGAAGTATCAGATGTTGCCAATGCCGTACTGGACGGTACTGATGCAGTGATGCTGTCCGCCGAATCGGCCGCGGGGCAGTACCCGGTTGAAGCCGTCGAAGCCATGGCCAGAGTTTGCCTCGAAGCAGAAAAGGAATATATACCTAGTTTGAGAGCCCGTCGTTCCCCGGATACACAATCTGTCAGTATCGAAGATGCCATCGCACGCGCTACCATGTACGCCGCCGGTTCACTCAATATCCAGGCAATTGCAGCATTGACACAAAGTGGTGTAACAGCGTTATTCATGTCTCGCAGAAGTTCGAAAGCACCGATCTTTGCACTCAGCCCGCAAGAGGATACCTTGGGTAAAGTCACCCTTTTCCGGGGTGTTTACCCCATAGAATTCGGACAAGGGCTGTGTGACCCAGAAATTATCCTCAGCATGGCTGAAGATGAATTGCTCAAACGCGGTGCGGTACGAGACGAAGATTTGATAATCATGACGATTGGTGAACCGGTTGGTAAAGCTGGCGGGACAAACACCATGAAGATCATCAGAGTAGGCAGTTCTAAAAAAGCTGCACAAGCAGTAAGAGAAGAGGTTCAACAATCTTTCTCTGATCCGCAGAATCTGTAAAAATAAACAGTATCACTGCCAGGCAGTGCCAGACTGGTAATGAAAATAATTTATACTCAGCAGGTTTATAATTTTGATTCAGGCGTATCGTCATTTTACTGTTACCTGCTGCTGAATGATTTTATTTCAGAAAATATAAAGCTTTAGTTTCGTCAGGAAATCAATACATTCATTTTATTTAAAGGAGACTTCAATGGCACTCGTATCTTTACGTCAGTTACTGGATCATGCAGCTGAAAACGAGTATGGACTTCCGGCTTTCAACGTCAATAATCTGGAGCAAATTCATGCAATTATGCAAGCCGCTGATGAATGCGACAGCCCGGTGATCATGCAAGGTTCAGCTGGTGCGCGCAAGTACGCCGGAGAAGCATTCCTGCGTCATCTGATTGCTGCTGCCGTCGAAGCTTACCCGCATATTCCCGTGGTCATGCATCAGGATCACGGTGCTTCACCTGCTGTATGTATCAATGCCATTCGCAGCGGCTTTTCCAGCGTAATGATGGATGGATCGCTCGAAGAAGATGGAAAAACCCCTTCATCATACGAATATAATGTCGATGTCACTTCCAAAGTAGTTGCAATGGCACATGCCGTAGGGGTTTCCGTGGAAGGTGAACTGGGCTGCCTGGGATCGCTGGAATCAGGCCAGGGCGAAGCTGAAGATGGCCATGGTGCCGAGGGGCAGTTGTCACATGATCAATTGCTGACCGACCCCGAGCAGGCAGCCGATTTCGTCAAGAAAACGGGTGTGGATGCCTTGGCAATTGCAATCGGAACCTCTCATGGTGCGTATAAGTTCACTCGTAAACCCACAGGCGATATTCTCGCTATCCAGCGAGTCAAGGAAATTCATGAGCGTATCCCCAATACTCATCTGGTTATGCACGGATCCAGCTCCGTTCCCCAGGAATGGCTGGAAATCATCCGTGAATATGGCGGAGATATGAAAGAAACCTATGGAGTGCCGGTAGAAGAAATCCAGCAGGGCATCAAATATGGCGTGCGCAAGGTCAACATCGATACGGATATCCGTCTGGCAATGACAGGAGCGATCCGACGCCATCTGGTAAAAAACAAAAGCGAGTTCGATCCGCGCAAATTTCTGAAAGACGCTACCGCAGCTGCCAAGGATATCTGTAAAGCCCGTTTCGAAGCTTTCGGATCCGCTGGCCAGGCTGGCAAGATCAAACCGATCTCACTGGAAACCATGGCAAACCGTTACCTGAGTGGTGAACTGAAAGCCATCATCAAGTAATCCAAAGAAACCTTTCCACACCCCCGCAGACTTCCGGGAAAGCAATCAACCGGAACTGCGGGGTATTTTTTTATCTGATTCCATGCAATCATTCGACAGTGTCTTGTTTTACCGCTGCAAGCTTCTCGAGTAAAACTTCCTGGGCACTGAATCTGTTGTTCTTCCTGGCAGATTTTCGTTTGTAGTGGCCATCGCCATTCATCTCCCAAGCCTGTACGTTATCACGCAGATAAGGCTTCAATCCCTCCAGGATTACCCGTTTCTTCAACCTCGGATCGAGTACCGGAAAACAAATCTCAACGCGACGAAAAAAATTCCGGTACATCCAGTCAGCACTTGCGAGATAGACGTTATGCTGCTTTGCATTGAGAAAATAGAAAATGCGGGTATGCTCCAGAAATCGCCCGACAATGGAACGCACATGGATATTCTCCGATAACCCCGGCACACCAGGACGCAGTGCACAAGCACCCCGCACAATTAAATCAATTTTCACACCTGCACTGGAAGCTGCATAAAGTGCCTGAATGACAGACGGTTCCAGTAACGCATTCATTTTGGCGATGATGGCAGCAGGCTCTCCTGCGTTAGCATGCTTTATTTCCTGTTGAATGCTGTTCAGTATCTGCCCATGCAAACTGAATGGTGATTGCCAGAGGTGCTTCAGCTTGCTTGCTTTGCCCAATCCAGTAAGCTGTAAAAATACCTCACTGACATCAGTACAGATTTCCTCATGGCAGGTCAACAAGCCGAAATCAGTATAAACACGGGCTGTACCAGGGTGATAATTGCCTGTACCCAGATGAACATAGCGCTTCAACTGTCCCGCTTCACGCCGTACTATCATCGCCATTTTGCAATGTGTTTTATGGCCAAATACCCCGTAAATGACGTGAGCGCCCACCTCTTCCAGTTGTTTTGCCCAGTTGATATTAGCTTCTTCATCGAACCGAGCCAGCAACTCTACTACTACCGTAACTTCCTTACCCAGCCTGGCCGCTGCCACGAGCGACTCCATCAGCGTTGAGTCCGAACCGGTACGATAAACAGTCTGCTTGACAGCAATCACATCCGAATCCAAATAAGCTTGCTGAATGAATTCAACGACCGGTTGAAACGACTGATAAGGATGGTGCAGGAATATGTCGCCCTTACTGATCAGCTCGAAAATGTTATGTGCTTTCTTTTTCTCTGAAAAAAAAGGCAAGCCGGGAATGAATCGCGGAAATTTAAGATCAGGCCGATCGATCAGGTCAAAAACCTGTATCAGCCGTACCAGATTGACTGGACCGTTTACCTGGAACAAATCTTCATTTCCAAGAGAAAACTGCCCCAGTAAAAATTCCACCATCTGTTGCGAGCAACTATCTGCCACCTCGAGCCTGACCGCATTCCCCAAATGACGCTGCGATAATTCGCCCTGCAATGCGATACGGAGATTCTTTATTTCTTCTTCGTCAACGAATAAATCACTGTTACGGGTGACACGGAACTGGTAACAACCCACCACCTGCATACCTGTAAAAAGTTCACCCACATGAGCATGGATAATGGACGACAGAAATATGAAACTATAGGGACTGCCACTGATTTCTTTCGGCAGCCGTATGACACGCGGTAAAATACGCGGCGCCTGAACGATTGCAACACCCGAATTACGGCCAAAAGCATCTTTTCCTTCCAACGCGACCGCAAAATTCAGGCTTTTATTCAATATACGCGGGAAAGGATGGAAAGGATCCAAACCAATGGGTGTAAGCATCGGCATCAGCTCGCGAAAGAAAAAATCCCTGATCCATTCGCGCTGACTATCATTCCAGGAATCGCGCCGCAGGAAACAGATGCCCTGTTCCATAAGCGCAGGAAGAATATTGTCATTGAGCAGTTGATATTGCCGGGAAACCAGCTCACGCACCTGCTCGGATACCCGTTCGAATGCCTGGCCCGGCGCTAGGCCATCCGCACCGGAACTGGGAGCATCCAGCTTGATTTGTTCTTTCAGCCCGGCAACACGCACTTCAAAAAATTCATCGAGGTTACTGCTGACGATACAGATAAAACGCAGGCGCTCCAGCAGAGGCGTTTCCTCATTCTCCGCCTGCGCCAATACCCGGCGGTTAAATTCAATCTGGCTGAGTTCACGGTTCAGAAATTGTTTGGCAGCGGGCATATCCAGCTTGATTACCGGTGCCATACCTGGTTCATTATTTATCACAAGGTCACTGCTCAAAATTTCTGGAATACAAAAATCAGGCCGCTATCGCCCGGATTATCCGACTTGATTTACTTATCGGGAGGAATGTAGCCTGCCGGCTGATCAGCACCTTCCCCAAAGAAATAGGCTTCCATCTGGCTGGCAAGATACTTGCGTGCTTTGATATCCGCCAGATTCAACCGCATCTCGTTGACCAGCATAGTTTGGTGTTTGATCCACTGGCCCCAGGCTTCCTTGGAAACATTATCAAAAATCCGTTTCCCCAGCTCTCCCGGGTAGGGGGGGAAATCCAGCCCTTCTGCTTCATGCCCAAGCCTGATGCATTTCACACTTCTAACCATATTATTAATTTATTTAAGATTTATTACACACCCGCTTTTATGAAATGCGGATACCGTGTCGGCAGGGATAAAGAGTTTATAACATTTCTTCAGACAGGAAAATTAGGAAAGCTGGCAGCAATTTGGACTCGCTCCAGAATGTCACAATGTTAATCCCATGATATAGTCATCGCATTCCTGCCCACCCATGTTGAATTTGCGATATCCCAACTTCTGGAAACCCATCCGGGTATAAAAACCGATTGCGGCATCGTTACGAACATACACCCCGAGTAACAAACGTTCTGCTTTGCAGGCACGTGCCTCAGCAATGGCTTCCTTCAGCAGCCTTCTGCCCAGACCCTCTCCCTGAAATCTGCTGAAAACGTAAATACGTTTCAACTCGATATCCCGAAGTGAAATATCCACTACTGGCAATTCAGCCTGCGATACGACCATGTAACCAATAGGGGCATTATCCGGGCTGACTTCAGCGAGCCAGAGCTTATAACGGCTGTCGACCAGCCAGCTTCGGTAACATTCAACAGAATGGGCGCCGGCACAATGGACCAGAATGTTTGATCCCGCGAGAACACCTGCGAAGGATTCTAGAAACGTTGCCTGACCGATAAGCGCAAGTGCTTCTTCATCGCCTGATAAACAAACCCGTACTCGGATTTCAGAATCCATCATCAGCACTTTTCTATAAAAATTATTCGGTATCGGTGGAAAAGCGGGGAAGAATACTGCCCGCTTTCCGGTATTCCGGCCGTATCAGACTGTGATCCCGCAATGCCGGGACAATCTGGTGTTCATCGGTACGGAATGGCTCCACTACAGGCCGCAACCCTGCCTGCCAGGCTTCCATAGAATCATCCACCACAGATGCTCTTTGCCCGAACACCGGTCTGGGCGGTTGCCTTCTCCCGCGCTGTTTATACCTCCGGTATTGGTACAGTTCCACGCAACTGACAAAAGGAAAACAGGGATATGTCCACTGCATATCCGGATAGACCAGAATCGGTTGAACAGAAAAATAAGAATGAGGAAAATACCGCAAACCACTACTGATACGAAACTCCGAGGGCTGGAATTGCGATATCCGGCTGATTTCCGATTCACCGAAGCATGAGCCGGAAAGAATCATCCCCGGAACGAGTACTGACACCAGCCCGTATCTGAATTCCGGCAGCCGCCACATGCAAAACCGTCCATTCACGACATATCCTCCTCAACAACTGATCTGAATCCCCATTCATACCGGCCGGAACTGAAATATTATCCGGCAGTATACGATTTCCTGAACATGAAGGTCTATTCTATACGTCAGATCGATACTGGAACCCGCCGGGCATGGATCACTGATAAATATATGGGATTACAGTAAGAATCCATGCTCGAACCCATATGTATTAGAATGTACTATAAAATCATGAAATGGCTGTCTGGGAGGTGATCGGTTTAAAAATTGCTACAAATCAAATTTTCCAAACTTGAACGGTAGGATCTTTCCGAATACGTTGAATGCCGCGGCTTCTTCCTTACTATACGTTTCTATACCAAAATTGTGGCTGTTATCGCTCCTGATCTCTATCGAGCCATCCAGTTTGAGCCGGATACGTTTTATCCGTAACACTTCATCCTGCCGGATCGCATAAATTGCATCATCCACAAATCGATTGCAGGCAGTATCCACCAGCACCTGATCACCATGCTGCAAAGTGGGTTTCATTCCATCTCCCTGCACATCGATGATTTTGATACGCTGCGGATTCAATCCGGCATATCGTCTCCAATCAGCCGGATTGACAGCAATGCTGATGATCATTTGGTCATCAGGAATCACCTCGGCAACCTCACCTGGCGCATCACGTAGCTCTGTGTGAGCTACATAAATAACCTCCGGACTCTCCAAACCAATATGATTTCTAGCGATGGATTCCTCATATTTCCCGCTTCTGCCAACCGGTTGCCTTGCCTGATACCCTCCGGGCTGAGCAGTGCTCTCAGGTGAAATTCCTGCCTCAGCGAAGAAATCCGGATTTCTGCTCAGAAACCGGTGAATTTCAGACAGAATATTCTCGGGTGGAAGAAATTCTGTTTTCTTGCCACGTGGTCCCCCTTTACCAGGAACTTCCCTGGATAACCATTTTTCACGTTTTGCCCGTTCCCTGCACTGACGTGATGAAACGGGAATCCGTGTAACGAGATGCCGGGACAACTTTGCCAGCTCGTCGGCCGAAAACCACAACCTGATGTTCGGATTCACGAGAAACGGACCAAAATAATCAACTCACAAATCCTCGGAACATATCAATTTTTATCATTTATAATCATATACATACACAATAAACTTGAAAAATAATGAGATTTCCCAAAGAACCTCTTGACAAGTAGAGATAAATATCCGAACATTGCGGCATACAAAAAGGTGTGGCGTTATCAAATTTATAAATATGTAAAAGAAATCATCCTTTAGAAGCTTGGATTACTGTCGTCACGACCAATATCCGGCAACGTTTCAAGTACCTATGGCATGGTTTTTATTTGCATATATAAGTAATTGTGACCGGATCGATAACGCGGCTGGCGACCGACTCAGCAGAAAGCCCGGTATATTTTAAGAGGCAGCACAATATCTATATATGAATATCCATAGCCAATGCCCGGTTGCAATATTTTCCAGTTTCTCGGATCTACAGCAGCAACAGCCGCTCTGCTCATGTAATAGAGCAAGAGCGAACAGCAGTTACAGCTTACCAAGCTGACTGCTTCAGTTTAAAAATTGACCTTATATTTATTTACACCCTATCTAAAAATAGACTCTCATACGCCACGTGATCAGGGAGGCCTGTCATAACCAGGCAAATATATGATTGTGCTATCGATCCCTTGCCAGGCCAGACTCATACAATAATAACCATAAAGCTACGGCTTCCACAAATACTGACAGAAAGGATGATCGCTTATAGTCTGGTGTAGTAGCCATCAAGGTATCCAAAGGAAACACTGACACCTGATCGACTACCATTTGATCACTCATCGAATAGAGAACCCGACTTAACAATTACTCGAGATAGCAAAGGAATCCTCCTGATTTAACTATGAATATGGTTCGTTATGAGCATGAGATGGAATATTCATCATATTTACTCCGCTTTGATCGCCAGAGCATTTTATAGTGTTGCCATACTTTGGTAGCAGAAAAAGGCGACTATCCCATGAGAGTTATTCGAACCAGCCCTAATCAAGCCGACTGGATATCAATAATTGAAGCAGGTTATAACCTGGAAGGGAATGATTCTCAATGGTTGAGGCGGGTACTGGATCAGGCGGCTCCACTTCTTGGTCGTGGCACTAATCCCCTTGGCTGGACCTTTCACTGTACCCCCACTACTTTTAACCTCGGTAGCTTTTCGGAGGGCACCCCTAAAGCATTGACCTATCTCGCCCGTATGTCTCATACCCTGGCAACGGAAAAATCACTTGATCTCACCTATCGGACTGGTACCGTCATTGCAACGGCGAGCGAACTCGTATTTCCCCGGCTCCCTGACATGCACAAGATGTTCAAGAATCTCTTGAAGAGCCGCATGCGAGACCTGTTGGTGATTAATTGCCAATCCGGGGTAGGCAGTGGCGCATCAATAGGCGTTTTGCTCAAAGAAACTTCGAAAGCAACCGATCAGGAAAAGCGACGCTGGCCGCAAATTGCAGCACACCTCGGGGCAGCCATGCGCCTGCGTAGCATCGCTGCGGCGTTATCACTGGAAAATTCCACAATCGAAGCTGTCCTGGAATCTGATGGGGATGTTTACGATGCCCGGGGCCCTGCAAAAGATAGAGATGCGAGAGCAACATTGCGTGCAATCGTGCGACGTATCGAGCATTCCCGGACCAGAGAGGGGCGTGAAAACGTAGACGAGGCGCTTGCCAACTGGGAAGGCCTGGTCAGCGGCAGGTGGTCCCTGGTCGACTACTTCGACAGTGATCAGCGTCGTTTTATCGTCGCAATCAAGAATGACCCCGCCTATCCTGATCCTCGAGGGCTGACCCCACGCGAGCGACAGGTTGCAGAGTACGTTGGCCTGGGACGTTCTTCAAAAGAAATCGCCTATACGTTAGGGCTTTCCGAAAGCGCCATCACTAATTGCACTGCTCGTGTGCAGGATAAACTGGGAATGGCTTCCAGAACTGAACTGGTCTCCTTCTTTGCCCCTAATGGATTCAGACGCAAACTTGCCGAGAAATCCATCTCCGATGAAAGATTCCTTATCGCTTCCTCCTCTCTTATCAATACGAAGGATTTTGAGAATCTGTCAGAGGCTGAACGTGAAATCACAGTCCTCATGATTGCCGGATCGACTAATGCAGATATTGCTGAAAAACGCGGTGTGAGTGAATACACCATTGCTAATCAGGTGCAATCTATTTTCAGAAAATTGTGCGTCCGCTCACGTGGTGAGCTTGTAGTAAAGCTGCAGAAACCCGGCAAATAGCCTGGGATATAACAAAAGTTATTTTACTCATATGTGTGGAATTAACTATTGATGCTGCTTGTTTGCCGCAATAAGCTTGGTGGGTATTTATACCAGCCAGCTGCAAGATAATGAATCATAAATAATAACCATAAAATAAAGTTGCAACCTCCATAAATATTGGCGGTTCAACTTCTATTTTAAAAATAAGGTGAAGATGGGAGGTCTTCCATGTTTCCTGGTAATTACCTCTTTGGCCACTGAAAAGTGTCCATGGGCGTGCAAATCCACAGTTTTGGTCCGCTGACGGTAGAAATAGCGGGAAAATCAGTCATGCAATCCGGCAAAAACCAGAGAAAAATACTGGAATTACTGGCAACAATCATCGCACTGGGCGGCCGCAATGTTAATGGCAATCTGCTCAAAGAGATTTTATGGCCCGATGCGGAAGGTGATTTGGCTGACCTTTCTCTGGGAACATCTTTACACCGGCTGCGCAAACTCATTGGCAAAGAGGCCGTGCTATTGAACACTGGTATGGTTTCATTGAACGATGGCTGTTGCTGGCTGGATTTATGGATATTCGAAACAATTTCCTGCAAACTGGAACATGTACTGAAATGTGGCGACCAGCCTGTCGTGACAGAACTGACCGATCAACTGATGATGCTCTATCGCGGCACTTTTCTGAAAAATTACGACTCCGGCTGGATCCTCTTAAAACAGGAGCAGTTACTCGACAGGCTGATCCGCCTGTTCAATCTTTCAGCAGATTTTTATGAACAGCACGGTGACAACGAGCGTACCAGCCAGTTACTCAGCAAAGTACTGGAACTGAAGCCGCTGTCGGAAGCCAGTTACCGCCGAATGATGCAACATTACATCAAACTTGGCTGGCCAGACCAAGCGCTGCATATTTACCGTCAATGTCAACGAATCCTGTGCGAAGGATTCAATATCCCGCTTTCCGGTGAAATCCACCTGCTTGCCAGACAATTGCAGGCAGAAGCATAACCTGAGTGGATGTCTTTGCCTGAAAATCCATATCCGGATATCAATTTAAATTTGTAACCCGATTACAGAAATCAGTATTCAGTCATGAAATATCAGCTCCTCATAACAGCCGACATCCTGATCGGGCCAACTTTCGCCTCGCCACTCTATTTTGTGCAATTCTGACGCCTATCCATAAACACAATCATGTAACCATGCAATACCATCAACCTCCCTGGATTCCCGTCCATCTGACAACCGGAGAACCCGATTCTTTCGCAGCATTCACACTGGAAGAACGGTTGCCAGCCATTCTGGATAATCTGGCAAACTACGCTGACGCTCGTACAGACCAGGCTCTGCAACAACTGGCAGCAGAAATACGGGAAGGAGAAATCACACCGCTCCCTCCGGTAATTTTTGGCCCGCTTGATCAGGTAATCAAACCATATACCGGGCGGCACTGGGCAGATATGCCATTTCTGACAGTCGAGCTTTATTTTTATGCCCGTATCCTGTTGGCCTTCGGATATACGGCCACTACATCAGTCGATCCTTTCCGACCGCTCAAAGACACTGTCAGCCTGCAGGCCATCGAATCTCTCACTCCCATAACCGATTACTGTGATCCCGATCGCGATATTACCGGATTGCTTCGCTGGTCGATGACAGGGAATACCGCCGATCTCAGTCAGCAGGTAATCACTGATGCCAGTCAGATTTCACTACTTGTAGATGAAAGCAATGCAGCACAGAGGTTGCTTACTTCCGGAATGCACCGGATTGATTTTGTATTTGATAATGCCGGAATAGATGTACTGGCAGATCTGCTGCTGATTCGCAGGATTAGCAAATATTGTTCCCACATCATTGCGCACGTCAGGCCTTACCCGATATTTGTTTCGGATGTCACTATGACTGATCTGGAATATTTAATCGCGGAATTGACGACTTCATCGATTCCAATGTCACGCCGACTGGGAAAAGATATCACGCAATTGTTACATCAGAATCGGCTGATTTTGCGTACCAGCCCAGCCCTTGGGCTGCCTGTCTGCTTTTGTGAAGATAAAACACTTACTCGCGAAACTTTTGAAAATACAGAACTGGTAATCTTCAAGGGAGATCTGAATTATCGCTATTTCGCCGGTGACCGTCGCTGGCCGCATACCATGGAAAAACGATATTTTTTCGAACGATTCAGCCGGCCAGCCATATGCCTGCGCACACTGAAATCAGAAGTGCTGGTCGGCTTGCCGGCTGACGTCGCCACCAGAACTCTCCACCTGCAGCCCGACTGGCTTACCAGTGGTCGTCATGGAATCATTCAGGTTTTTACTGGCAATCCATAGAAATATCTAAGCTGGCAAAATCACCATCGCGACCAGTAGCCATGAAAAGAACATGATGACTGCCGTGGTTATTATTTTGAACCACCATATGCCGGATTTGAGACAATCATAACCGGAAAGGCGATCAAAGGCAGGTTCCCCACTCGCCAATTTAGACTGAATCAGAAAATCGGTTGTACTATTTCCGGCGACCAGCTTTATGGCCTCGTTTTGCATACGTTGATAACGATTACGTTCCGTCACGAGGCTATTATAGTTCTCTTTACTAAAGACAAAAGCATACAGCACCCAGAGCAGCAGGTAGAAAAACCCTATCATAACGAGTATGTCAGCGGGCATCACAACTGTGACAATTTGCTTCAATTTATCCGCGTTAGCCAGACTCGCTATGACAACACTGGCGGCAAATGTCCAGATACTCAACGTAATCCGCCATTCGACTGTCTGCAACACCTCTACACGTTTAAGGTGAAGCTCCGCCAGTCTCAAATATAGATCTTCCCGATTCACATTATCTCCCGCGATGCATCAATTGCTGCCAGTTTACCTGATATGCCGGAAACCTACTGAAACAGGGTGATTGACAAAAATCAAATAAGATTGAACAACGACAAACCGGATACACGGGTAAAGGTTTTCTGTGCAGCTTCGAGCAGTGCCTGCTGGCGTACCATATCGGATATGGCTTGTGCAAAATCCAGATCCTGCAGACGTGAAAGTGATTGCTGGTACTGAATCGCCGTATCCTCACCGATCTGCTGCAGCGCATCGATCTCCTGCAGCCGTGATCCAACCGCAGCGCGTTTAGTCAGCACATTATCCAGCGCGGAATCAAGCTCTTGCAGAGCCGCACTCACTGCACCATCTGGCATACCACCGGATGTTTCCAGTGCACCAATAAAACCATCAATGGTTTGAAACATATTTGAACCATCTGGCCCAAAAACGGCTTCCCCTGTTTCACTCACCGGCAACTGACGGGAGCTGGAAACCTGTATCAGCCGCTGGCCCTGATCCCCCTTGTATTCCACGCCATTAGCCGTTTGTTCGAACGGCCGGGTGTTTCCCTGAAAACCGGAGAACAGATAATTGCCCTGCTCATCCCTGGTGTTCGCTAGTCCCAGTAATTCATCGAAATGACCACGCAGTTCGATCGCCATCATCTGCCGTTCACTGTCGGAAAATGCCGGATTACCGGCAGCCACCGCCATGGTGCGCACACTCTGGATCAGATTGGAAACACCGCCGAGCGTGCTGTCGACTTGCTGGAGACTGTCAGCCGCCCGGTAACGATTGTCAGTATATTGCGTGTTCAACGAAATCGACTGCGCCAGTTCATGAGCACGTGCCGCGCCGATCGGATCATCCGAAGGCGTCATAATACGTTTACCGGATGAAAGCTGCTGCTGCAATCTGAACATTCCATCCTGCTGCTGCAGCATGGATCTGACGCCCTGGTCATACAATGTGCTGGTACTTACGCGCATGATAAATTCCTTTTTTTGTCAAAAAAGATCAGATTCTGAGCAGTGAATCGAACAGTGAATTACCAATTTCGATCACTTTGCTGGAAGCCTGGAACATCTGCTGATAGCGCAACAGATTGGCCGCCTCTTCCTCCAGATTGACACCGGACAATGACTGTAATGCCTGATCTGTCTGATTGAGCATACTCTCCTGTGCCTTGCTGGTGACTTCCAGCTCACGGGTTTTATTGCCCACCTGGCTGACCAGACTCGCATAAGCAGATTGATAGGACGTTCCGCCCGGCAAAATATTTTCTGTCTGCAGCCCAGCCAGCTTCAATGCGTTAACGTTATTCATCACACCCCCATCATCATCTGCAGCGGCAATTTCGGCAGGATCATTGATGGCCACTCGAATGCTCCCAGCAGCATGGTTCGGGTCGGTCACCGCAAAAAAATTTTCACCCGCCGCACCTTGTAGATCAAGTCCTGCTTGATGTTGCGTATTAAAGGTTTGGGCAATTCCCTGTGCAAGCTGGTCAAAACTGTTTTGCACGGAATCCAGTGTTTCACTGCGAAACGCCAGCAACCCGCCCAGGCTGCCGCCCTGCAACTGGTGCTCAGGCAGCAATACCTCCGTATTGTTCAGGTCCATCGCCATTACCAGACGCTGTGGATCATTTGGCGAAGCTACTGCCTTGAGTGTCATGGCGCTTGAACCCACCACCAGTGACTGGCCATTGCCGATGAATACATTGTAATGGCCGTTATTCTGACGCACGACATCGACATTGGCCAGTTTGCTGAGATCACGGATCAGCGTATCACGCTGGTCGCGCAAATCATTGGCCGGTTGCCCGTTGGCCGAAGCTTCTACTGCCTGAATATTGGTATTCAGTCCGGCAATCTGCTGCGCCAGCGAGTTGATTTCGGCCACACTGCTGGTAATCTGGCTGTTCACGCCCTCCCGCATTTCCGATAAACGCTGATCCATCTGCTGAAACCGGGAAACCAGCGCCTCAGCATTGCTCAACACTGCCTGGCGGGAAGGGATTGAAGTCGGGTTGGAGGCCATATCCTGTACTGCATTGAAAAAGTTATGCAGCGCCGGCGTCAGCCCCGAAGTCGTATCGGCCAGCAGGTTGTCGATTTGTTTGATCTCGTTGTAGTGGCTGTCCAACTGACTGCTCTGCGTCTGGGCCTGCAAAGACTGATTGACCAGATACTGGCTGTAGATACGCTGCACAGTGGAAACCTGCACACCACGGCCAATAAATCCATTACCGTGTGCCAAGGGTGTATTGGTACTCTGAATGGCCTGCTGACGGTTATAACCGGGGGTGGTTGCATTGCTGATATTGTGGCTGGTGGTCAGCAAGGCAACCTGAGCAGCCTGCAGCCCTGAAACACCCACACTCATAATACTGTTTGCCATCGTTTATCCTCGATTTTCGTGAATCATTTTTATTTGTTTACGGCAAAATTCTGAGGGAATTGAGGTAATTATCACCACCACCCGGGCAATTCCGCTTAATCCATCGTCATTACAGCACCACGGAATGCCGCATACCGACACGGCCTGCAGAAAATATTTAGTCTCTCCCGCCTTCAGTTCCGCTATATGCTTAACGCATCACTGTTGATGATCTTCAGCAGCTTTTCCGCATAAGAAGGATCAGTTGCATAACCGGCCTGCTGCAATCCCCAGGCAAAAGCAGTGGCACTGCGGCTTCTCAGCACGGCTGCGTAACGAGGATTGTTCTGCAGTAATTTTGCGTAATCCCGAAAAGCGTCTTCATACGAATCGTAAATCCTGAATTTTTCCCTGAGCTTTTGTGGTTTACCGTCCACGTATTCGGTGGTTACCGTTTCCACCACTCCTCCGCGCCAGTTCCCGCTCGCCTTGATACCAAACAGATTGAAACTCGGCTGATTATCCGCCCGGCGAATCTGATGTCTGCCCCAACCGGTTTCCAATGCAGCCTGCGCAATCATGAAATGTTCAGGAATCCCGGTCTCACGCGCTACCTTACGTGCATGCGGTAACACATCCCGGACAAATTCCCTGGGATGATCAGCAACTAGTTCAGCAGAGCCGACCCCTCCCGAGCTGGAAGCAATTCCTACTCTGCCTGCCAGCCCTGTCGGCGAAACAGTAGAAAAGCTGGGTTTGACAGAAGCTCGGTTGAGATTCGACCAGATCTGAGAAGGCAGATCCTTTATTTGCCCCGGCGACAGTGAAACCAGCGGCTCCCCGCTCTTTCCGGTAATGGTCGTCAATAATGATTCCGCCTGATCGATAGCGTTATCCGGCAATTGTTCCTCATCAATCGTTTTTGACAGTTGCTGCACGATCATATCCGCCAGACCGATTCCTTTTTCGGAAAGATTCTGTACCAGTTGCTGGTCGAGCATCTGCGTATAAAAACGCGACTGATCACTGTCGAAGAGCCCTTCCTTGGGGGTGGCATCCCGCATGCTTTTCATCATCATGTTGAGGAACAATGCTTCGAACTGCCTGGCTGTCTGCTTCAATCCCTCTTGCGGATCGCGCCTAACCCGAGTACGCAATTGATCGACCGCTTGTGCATCGATGGCCAGTTGACCGGAAAGATCGGGCGAATTGATCATGTCGTCGTCAGAATCAGGTAATTAGATGATTTCCAATTCCGCCCGCAACGATCCGGACGCCTTGAGCGCCTGCAGAATCGCCAGCAGATCCTGTGGCGTGGCGCCAATGGCATTGAGTGCTTTCACCACATCAGCCAGACTGGCTGATCCCGGCAGCAGCATCAGATTTCCTTCTTCCGAACGCACTTCTATTTGCGACTGCGGCACGACCACCGTTTCTCCACGTTGTGCAAACGGCCCCGGCTGGCTGACGATCGGCTGGGTATTGATGATTACTGAAAGATTGCCGTGTGCCACTGCACTGGATTCAAGGGCCACCATCTGATTCATGACAACCGAACCCGTACGGGCATTAATGATGACTTTGGCTATACCCTGCGCCGGGATGACATCAAGATCTTCAATCTGTGAAATAAACGTCACGCGCTGATTGTTGTTTACGGGTGCCCGCAGCTGAATGACACGCCCATCCAGCGCCATAGCAGTACCATACGAAAAGCGGCTGTTGATTGTATCGACGATACGCCGTGCGGTCGTGAAGTCAGTGTCGCGCAACTCCAGGTTGATGTACTCCCCCTGGCCCAGCACAGTCGGTACAGCACGTTCCACAATAGCACCGGCACTGATCCGCCCTGCTCCCAGATGATTGATCTGCACACTGCTGCCCGCTGAACTGGCGCCTGCTCCGCCAATCACCAGACTGCCCTGGGCCACGGCATACACCTGGTTGTCAATTCCTTTCAAGGGCGTCATCAACAGGGTTCCGCCACGCAAACTCTTGGCATTTCCCATGGATGAAACGGTCACGTCGATCTGCTGTCCTGGTTTGGCAAAAGCCGGCAGCGTTGCCGTTACCATCACCGATGCCACGTTACGCAACTGCAAATTAGTACCAGGCGGCAAGTTCACACCCAATTGGCCAAGCATGCTGAGAATACTCTGTACAGTAAACGGTGTTTGCTGGGTCTGGTCACCCGTGCCATCCAGGCCCACCACCAGACCGTAACCGATCAACTGGTTGGCACGTACCCCCTGGATATTGGCCAGATCCTTGATACGTTCAGCAGAAACCGGGTGAGAAACGATCAGGCAGACTGATAACCCGAAACCCAGGATCCATTTGGATAATGTCATGATGATATGTTCCCGTTATGCTCAGAAGGGCGAAATCGACAAAAAGAAACGTGACAGCCAGCCCATGGTTTGCGCTTCATCCAGATAACCGTTGCCCCGATATTCGATACGCGCATCGGCCACCTGTATCGATGACACGGTGTTATTGATGATGTTGATCGGGTTGATCACGCCGGAAAGCCGGATGAACTCATGCCCCTGATTGATGCCGATCTGCTTTTCTCCACTGACCAGCAGATTGCCGTTAGGCAGAATGTCTAACACAGTAACGGCGATCGTGCCGGTGAAGTTGTTATTACTGGAGCTCTCCCCCTTGCCATCAAACTTATTGCTTGATGTGGCCTCCAGATCGAGATCCTGAAAAATCGACTTGAACGGCAAGCCAAGAAATGATGGTACCGAAAGCCCGATCTCACCTGCACGCTGGGCGTTGCTGCCGGTTTTTTTGCTTGCATTGGTCTTCTCGTTGAGCGCAATGATGATGGTATCGCCGATACTGCGGGCGCGCCGATCCTCGAACAAAGGGATATAACGTCCTCTTCCCTGGTAGTCGAACACTGCCTGATAAATCCCTCCGCTGGTCTGGCTCGGAGGAATAACCGGCAGATCAGGCGGACGCACTGACATCGGCTGCTGTACTTTCGGAGTGGGCGTTATCGCACAACCTGAAACCATACAGACCATGACAATAAGCATGGATAACCCCAGACGACTACGGTTTCTCATAAACGATTCCATGACACCTGAGCACTGTCCATCCATAAAATCGGGAGTTGCATAATCCGATGAAAATACCAAGAAACCTGAACTCATCAGAGCTGTGCCAACCTCTGCAGCATCTGATCAGAAGTCTGGATCGATTTGGAGTTGATTTCATACGCACGCTGCGTCTGAATCATCTCGACCAGTTCTTCCACCACATTCACATTAGAAGTTTCCACGAAGCCCTGATTCAAAAGCCCGATGCCGTTAGTCCCTGGAATACCGGGATTGGGTACGCCACTGCTCATGGTTTCAAGGTAGAGATTCTCGCCAAAGCGCTGCAACCCGGCAGGATTGATGAAGGTGGTCAGTTGAATGTTACCCACCGGTACTGGTGAGGCCGAACCCGGTGTCAGGACGGATACCGTGCCATCCCGCCCGATCGTGATATTCAGTGTATTCGGCGGAATGGTAATGGACGGCTGGAGCGGAAAACCACTGGCAGTCACCAGTTGACCATCCTGATCGGACTGGAATGCACCATCACGGGTATAAGCCAGCGTGCCATCGGGTAGCAGGATCTGGAAAAATCCTTCTCCCTGGATCGCCACATCGCGCGTATTGCCAGTCTGCTGCAGATTCCCCTGCAAGAAGATATTCTCGGTTGCCACCGGCCGCACCCCGGTTCCCAACTGCAAACCGGAAGGCAAGCGAGTCCGTTCGGATGACTGCGCACCCGGCTGGCGGATGGTCTGGTACAGCAGATCCTCGAATACCGGGCGCATCCGTTTGAAGCCATTGGTACTGATATTGGCCAGGTTGTTGGCGATTACATCCATTTTGGTCTGCTGGGCATCCAGACCTGTTTTCGATATCCACAATGAGCGAACCATATCGTTATCCTTTCAGCGTAATTAAAAATTCACCGGCAATGCCGCCATTCCGGCGATCTACCCGTATCAGCCTCTCAGCGTCATGATTTCACCCGCCTGCTGGGCATTCTGCTGGGCGTTTTCGAGCATCTTCATTTGCATATTGAACTGCCGCGCAAGTGTGATCATTTTCACCATTTCGCTGATTACATTGACATTGCTACTCTCAAGCGCACCATCGATTAAAGCTACTTTATTACTGGCCGGTGCTTCCTTTCCCTGTTTCAACCGGAACAGGCCATCTTCTCCCCGGACGAGCTGCTCTGCCGGTGGATCAACCAGCTTGATCCGTCCGACGATCGAGACAACGGTCATCCTCGAATCTGACGGCAGTACCGAAACGCTACCATCCTTGCCAATCGCGATACGGCTGTCTGGTGGAATGGTAATGGGGCCGGATTCTCCTTTTATATTGAAACCCTGTTGCGTCTGGAGAATGCCATTAGCATCCAACTTGAGATTGCCGTGCCGGGTATACGCTTCTTCCCCATTTTCGAGTTGTACCGTAATCCAGCCGGAACCTTGTATCGCCACATCCAGCGGACGATTAGTCTGCTGGATCACACCCGGTGTGAAATCCGCACCGGTCGTCGCATCCAGCACGAATGCGCGGGTCGGCAATGATTCCCCGTAAACGGGCACTGCCCGAAAAGCATCAGTCTGAGCCCGGAAACCCGTAGTCGAAGCATTGGCCAGATTATGAGAAACCGTTGCCTGCTGCGTCATGGTGTGCAATGCACCGGTCATCGCGGTGTAAATCAGTCTGTCCATTTCAGGTACTCACCAGATCAGGGTTAATCAGATATTCATGATGGACTGCATCACTGCATCCTGCGTCTGGATGGTCTTAGCATTGGCCTGATAGACCCGCTGCGTCATGATCAGGCTGACCAGTTCGGTCGTCAGATCGACATTCGACTCTTCCACTGCTGAAGATTGCAATGAACCCAGAATACCCGTCTCCGGAGCACCTATCAGTGGCAGGCCGGATTCGGCGGTCTCACCCCACTGGTTATTTCCCATCGGCTTGAGACCATTCGGGTTGGAAAAGCCTGCCAGTGCAAGCTGTCCGACTGTGCGCGTAACATTATTGGTGTAACTGGCTCTGATCTGGCCATCATCAGAAATGCTGTATCCGGCCAGACGCCCGGAAGTAAAACCATCCTGACTCAACATGTTGACGCCGAACTTGTTACCAAACTGGGTAGAGCGAGTCAGATCCAGTGAAAACGGAAGGGGCGGAATGCCTGCCCATTTAACAGAATCTAATGCAACAAAATCCACTTCTGCAGAAATTGCTCCAACGGGGCTGGTCAATATTCCGCTGGAATCAAAGTTCAATGCCAGTGGACCAACACCACCATTTAACTCCACTCCAATTGGTACACCATTAGAATCAGCAACTCCATCCGCAGTGGCAAATACATTCCACGATGCAGCAGCCGGGGCCACCGGATCTATTTTCTGAAAATACAGATTCAATATATGAGAATTACCGAGACTGTCGAATATTTCGCCTGAAGTGGAATGGGTATAGGTATCCGAATCAGCTGCATCAAAAGGGGATACTGCAGTATCTATAGATTGTTCTCGCGAATCCAGGTTAACGCCTGCCGCAAAATTGGCGGTTGGCTTGGGCGTCAGATCTGATGTAGGTAACCGCAGATTGACCGGTATGTTGGGAATGATCTGGCCAGAAGCATCCGCTGCAAAACCAGTAACGTTGTAATTACTCGCATTGACCAGAAATCCATCCTTATCCAGATGAAACTGGCCGTTACGGGTATAGCTGATGGTGCCGTTGTTACTCGTCCGGAAAAAACCATTCCCGGTTATTGCGACATCCAGCGGGTTATTGGTAGGCGTCACATTTCCCTGGGTAAACTCCTGCGCGACAGCTGCTAATTGAGTACCAATCCCGATCTGATTCCTGCCGCCTCCCAGTGCATTGGCGTAAACATCAGCAAACTGAGCCTGCGACTGTTTGAAGCCAACCGTGTTGGCATTGGCGATATTGTTACCGGTCACATCCAGCTTGGCTGAAGCTGCCTTTAATCCACTCAATCCATGTTGAAAACCCATGATTTACTCTCCTGACTCAAAATATTTTTTTAACATCGTCCATGCCTACATACCCCAGCCTACCTACTTCCAGCAAAGCGCCATCCTTACCCGCTTGAGCACTGCTGACTGAACCAAATGCCAGAGTGGAGGCGGCTACTTCCTGGTTATTACGTACCGCTTTCAGAGCAAAGCTGTATTGCCCGCCGGCCGCCTCATTACCACTGTTCGCCACACCATCCCAGACGAAGGTACCTACCCCCTCATCCTGCGCCCCAAGATCAATTTCACGTACGGTAATGCCCGCACTATCCTTGATGGTGACGACCAGCTTGTCTACCGGCTCAACCAGTTCAAATCCACCTATCCCTGCATGGTTTTCCAGTTGCATGTCGGTTCCCGGAACCAGCACACTGCGACCGATCATGGCGGCTGCCTCAAACGAACGCCGTGCATCGGAATCCGCCACCAGTTTTTCCAGTGTGGTATTGAGTTTGTCGATACCGCTCACAGTGCTGATCTGTGCCATCTGACTGGTCACTTCCGCGTTATCCATCGGACTGAGCGGATCCTGATTCTGCATTTGTGTTACCAGCAGCTTGAGGAATCGCTCCTGCATATCTTCATCACCCTTGCGGGCGGTCTTGATACTGCTGCCGTTCGAAGCCAGCAGTTCGGATATGCTGGAATTACTCTGCACCTGACTCATATTCATTCCTCCTTATTGGCCGATCGATAACGTTTTCTGCAGCAGTGTCTTGGTCACGTTCATCATGTCAACGCTGTTCTGATAAGAACGTGATGCCGACATCATGTTGACCATTTCATCCACTACGTTGACATTGGGCAGAGTGACATAACCTTTTTCATCCGCCATCGGATGTTTCGGGTCATGAACCACCCGCATGGGAGATTGGTCATGCACAACGCCCGCCACCTTGACCCCTTTTGCCTTGTCTGCCGAGACATCGATCGTGCGGAACACGACCTGGCGGGAGCGATAGGCCTCTCCAGTCGAACTGGTAGCACTGTCTGCATTGGCGAGGTTACTGGCCACTACATTCAGCCGTTGCGACTGGGCTGCCATGGCGGAACCGGCGACATTGAATACACTGAACAGGGACATGGCTGTTAATTTCCTTCTCTGATAGCTGATAACAGGGTTCGAAACTGACCACTAATGAATGTCAACCCGGCGTCATACCGTATAGCGTTATCCATAAACTGCATGCGCTCGGTATCCATATCGACAGTATTACCGTCTATGCTGGGCTGTTGCGGGACACGGTATTGCTTAGGTACGGATGTAATCGATCTGAAATCGGTTGAACTGATATGTCTTGGCACAGTTGTCGCCAATGAGAAATTTTGTATTTGCTGCGGCGAAGCGTTTTGCATTGCCTTGGAAAAATCAAAATCTCTCGCCTTGAAACCCGGCGTATCGGCATTGGCAATATTCCCAGACAGCAATTCCTGTCTGGCTGCCCGCAGTCCCAATGCTTTCTGGTTAAAATTGAGCAGATTTTCCAGTTTATTAATCATGTTTTCTCCTGCAAAGTAGTCACTAATACATTAAGCAGGAATCGTGCCAGGCTTGACCAATTATCTCTTGCCGATCAATAAACCAAACTGACATATGATCACCCTTCAATTTCCAGGTTAGCCGGGGCATCGCGGCGATACCATGCGGAACGTGGCGGCAAAAATTGCCGCTGCCGGCAAAAATTGCCCATCACTGATCCTCTGGTATCAATTTGCCCATCATGAAAATAAAATTTTTACTGATCGTTCTTGCGTACGCCCTGAATCCAATGGCGGCAATCGCCAGCGAAGATTCATCCACATCGGTGATACTCGAGGTCGTAAATAGCTTTGTGCGCAATGAAACCCGACATCTGCTCGGCAGGGTCATCATCAAATCGAGCGGACTGGATACACGCCAGACACCGCGTTCGTGCCGCCAGCCCCAGCCATTTTTGCCGGCGGGAGGGCGAGTATGGGGAAAATTCTCGGTGGGAGTACGCTGCCAGGATGAAGCCACCTGGACGCTCTATATTCCGGTTGAAATCGAAGTAATCAGCCGTGTCGTGCACGCTGCGCAGCCGGTCAGTATGGGAAAACAGCTGGAGGCTCAGGATATCGTGAGCAAAGAGGTTGATCTCGTACGTATTCCCGGAGGGGTAGCCACGGATCCCGATCAGGTTATCGGCAAAGTGGCAACGACATTCCTCGCTTCCGGACAACCCATCCGCACGCACCAGTTACGTGCGCCACATGTCATCTCACGCGGACAGAAAGTACAGCTCACTGCGACTGGAGCAGGATTTACCGTTAGCATGGAAGGTGAGGCGCTTGCTGCTGCGGCCGCAGGAGAAGTCGTCCAGGTGCGCAACCACACCGGACGTATCATCAGCGGGACAGCACGAGCGGGAGGGGTGGTGGAGATAAAGCAGTAATCGTCCTTTTTCGTTATTTGTGCGAAAGATATCCAGGGAAGACAGTCAGCTCGATCATGAATGGTATAACCGATCCATCAGGCAAGACAGGTACAATGAAAAACATTGCATTTCCTGTTTTGAGAAATAAGGAGGCTCGATATGACGATAAATAATGATCCGATGCGTGATGCAATCGTCGATACGGCAGTGGAGCTGGCTGCCCGCACATCCTGGGAAGCAGTACGGTTGTATGATATAGCGGCCGAGTCAGCGATTTCTCTGGATGAAATCCGATTGTATTTCCGGGAGAAAGATGAGCTGATCGATGCCTGGTTCGATCGCGCTGACAGTCGGATGCTGAAGGAAGCTGAATCTACCGGTTTTCTCGATCTGACTGCGTCTGAGCGTATCCATCATCTCATCATGACCTGGCTGGATGCGCTGGCGGTACAGCGCAAAGTAACGCGGCAGATGATCATGTCCAAGCTGGAATTCGGGCATATCCATATTCAGATACCTGCTGTCATGCGTGTCAGCCGCACCGTGCAATGGGTACGTGAGGCGGCACAGCGTGATGCCACATTCATGCGACGGGCATTGGAGGAAAGCACGCTGACGACCATTTATCTGATGACTTTCTTTTTCTGGATGCGGGATGCATCAGAAAACTCGCGTCATACTCGCCAGTTTCTCAAGAGCCATTTGACCATGGCTGCCTGGCTGGATCAGAAGATGTATGGCAGAGATCCCGAAAAGGGTGCAGTACCACACAGGCGACAAATTCCGCTGCAGTTCGATTAAACCCGGAAACTGCAGCCCCGGACACACTCGAGTATGCGTCTGGTACAGGAGCGAAAAATGGACCCTGTGACACATACGCTGAGCGGCATGCTGCTGATGAGAGCGGTTACTTCTTCGCATACTCAGCATGCTCAGCAGTTGCCGCTGCGGGAACGCATCATTGCCGGAAGTATGGCAGCCGCTTTTCCGGATAGTGATGTCATCTTGCGGCTGATCGATACACTGATTTATCTCAACTGGCATCAGGGGCCGGCACATTCGCTCGTGATGCTGCCTTTCTGGGCATTCCTGCTGGCGCATCTGTTTTCCGGGTTAACCGGGCGACGTTATCCCTGGCGATCATTCTTCGTACCGGCGTGCCTGGGCATCATGATCCATATTCTGGGCGATCTAGTAACAGCATACGGCCTGATGCTGTTTGCACCATTTTCTACCCAACGGTTTTCTCTGCCACTCGTATTCGTCATCGATCCGTGGTTAACTGCGATCATTCTTGCCGGCCTTGTCCTGAGTGCTATTTTCCCGGCAAAACGGGTCTATGCAGTAGCTATACTGATCGGTATCGTGGCGTATGTATCATTTTTATGGATGCTGCATGAGGAGGCCATGCAGGTGGGGAAAGCGCATGCCGCT
Source organism: Nitrosomonas sp. (assembly GCF_040256045.1). Lineage (GTDB taxonomy): Bacteria > Pseudomonadota > Gammaproteobacteria > Burkholderiales > Nitrosomonadaceae > Nitrosomonas. The sequence continues at coordinate 20,605 of NZ_JBDZWD010000003.1, read as the reverse complement.
GAAAAAATGCTCGATCAGCAGGCAGTCAGTGTATTGCCACAACCTTTGTCACCTTTCAATCAGATGGTGATTATTCGTGATGGCACCGAGCTGCATGTTGCACGAATCAATCTGAGACGGAACACCCTGCTTAAGTGTACTGATTCAGGTAGCCTGTTGTGTCATATGGCCGCAGCCTATCGCCCGCTGGCAATGGCAAGCTGGCAATCATACAGCTTACATGACAGCCGCTCTCCTGAGTACGCAGCTCTGTCGCACGAAGCCTGGCAGCAGTCGGTTCTGGGGCCGTTCCGTCAGTTCGCACGATTCCCGGTTCTGGATAGCATCAATCATCCTGCACAAAATATCTGCGTTTGGTTCATTGATCTGCGTTTCCAGTTTCCCGGTTTACCGCCTTCCTTCCGCTATGGTGTATGTCGTGAAAAGGGAAACTCGCCCTGGTATCTACAGCGTCAACGCGGTGCATTCTGGATCGATTGAATCAGATTCAATGAGCCTTCTCCTGCTTATCAGCACCTTACCGGATGCACTGTAATGGCGAAGAGCAGGCCAGGCAGGACCTGCCCGACCCTGCTACCGTTTTCACGGCAGGATCGTTTCACACCCCCACGACACCACCATCTTCACGCGTAATGACAACCGTTGCCGAACGCGGACGTGGCCCGGTGGGATTGGCGACAGCTTGTGACTCACCCGGATGTCTGAACACCGCACCACTGTCCGGCCAGTTGCTGGTGAACTGGTTTGGTTGCGAACGATCACCTGGATGCTGGAAATTGACGAACATATTTTTACCATCCGGCGTCGAAATGACACCCGTCGTTTCCTGATTATTCGGTCCCACCAGAAAACGCTTGATTTCACCAGTAACCGGATTGGCAGCCAGCATGGCATTGGCACCAAAAGGACCGTTGCCCTGCTGCGAACCACTCATATCAGTCCGGATCCAGAGAATGCCATTCTGATCGATCCACAATCCATCAGGACTGGCAAAGATATTATCCTGGGTCAGAGCAGGACCACTCTGCTCCGGTAAGACTTGACCATCCCCCTCGGGACCCGCCAGAACGAAAATATCCCATTTGAATCTGGTTGCCCATGGCCGATTACCCTGCTCTCTCCAACGGATAATGTGGCCATACGGATTGGGGCCGCGTGGATTAGGCGCATCGGTTGTCGTACGGCTGCTGTTATTGGTCAATGTCATATACACTTCCCGGGTCTGCGGATGGACAGCACCCCATTCCGGCCGATCCATTTTGGTCGCACCGACCACATCCGCCGCCAGACGCGTATTAACCAGCACATCAGCCTGATCAACAAAAAAGATGCCTTTACTGATTGCCATGACACGGAAAAAACGATCATTAATATCCAGTGCTAGCCATTCTCCCGTGCCATCGTCATTGAAACAGGCTACATATAGCGTACCTTCATCCAGAATATCGCCGCTGACATGATTGTTGTAGCGCGCTTTGGTGACAAATTTATAAATGTATTCATTCTGTGAATCATCACCGGAGTAGAAAACAAGAGGTTTGCCATATTGCGGGGGAGCCAGCCAGCAGCCCTCATGGGCAAATCGTCCCATAGCGGTACGCTTGACCGGTTTGCTGTTCGGATCGAACGGATCGATTTCCACGATCCAGCCATATGTGTTGGGCTCATTACGATAATCTTCGACTGCACTCCTGCCTGTTGCTGATGCATCGAAACGAATATATTCATCCGCTTCCCCTTGCGCAGCTTCCCAGCGATAGCGCCCACCACTCTGGCTCACGCCATAACGGTTGTGTTCTCTCGGAAGACCGGTACGGTTGACAAAATAGCCTGCCCAGTTTTCTTCACAGGTCAAATAGGTTCCCCACGGCGTGTAACCATGCGCACAATTGTTGAGAGTGCCGCGTGTCGCGGTACCAGCCGGGCTGTATTTGGTTTTGACCAGGTTGCTTCCCCGGACAGGTCCGCGAATTTCTACCGGTGTGCCGGCTGTGACGCGACGGTTATAGGGTCCTCTTACTACCTCCCATTGACCACTGACCGGCTCTTTCCTGATTTCAGTAATACTGACACCGTGTGCGGCAATTTCCTTTCTGACTTCATCATCTGGCCGCTGATCGTTTATCGAAGTCAATCCCTCAGGATGGAATATATTTTCATCTATGTATTCATGGTTGACGCATAACAAACCATGGCCGTTCGGATCATCACGGAACGGGAAGTAATGCATGCCGTCGTGATTCGAACCAATCTGCTGTTCCTGGTCTTCTCCGGTATTACCATCCGGATTGAACTCAGGATAATTGCCAGTGATCGGCGTACCCCAGGGGATCAGAACCTGAGCTTTATAGCCATGCGGAATGGTAACGGTATCTGAACGGGTAACCGGAACCGCGCTGAAATTGAATTCCGGATTCAGGGGGATAGAAGATTTAGGAGGTACTGTCAATCCTGTAGTGGAAGGATATTTCCTGGCTTCCGCTCTTTCCACCAGTCCAGGTAAACCAAACATACCGGTAACTGCCAGTCCGAGACCGCCGGCCAGGACTTCACGACGGGATAACCTTCTTTCCAGAATGGAGGAAAAATGAGCATTATCCGAATGATTGCTCATCGGCCCGTCGCCGTTATTCGTTTCAACCTGACATGCTTTTTTATTATTCATGGCCTTCTCTCTGATTATTGATCAAGGAGCTGCCACCGTAGACAATAAAAGTTAAGTAGTTATGAAGGTTATATTTCAGACAGATGAATTTCTGCAGCAGGAATGTCTTTCAGTTTGGCGATTTTTTCCAGTAAGCAATTCATGCCTCTACGATTGGTGAAATACCAGCGCCTATGGCTGGCAGAAGATATTACACTCATCCATGATGCAGGGAGAACAAAGCCGACGGGCGCCGTTCAGGCCAAAGGCAACACACATTAGTTGTGCCTGCCGATAAAGAACGACAAATTGCACGAGATACAGGGATTGTATTAAAACGCCGACAACAATGGCTCCATAACACTTAGCGTTTTTCATCAACCTTTACTTTACGCGAAAAGAATAAAAAACATGCATACTTTCTTTGTTACCTCTACCAGCTTTGGTGTCGGACTCACTTCAACCAGTTTAGGTTTAGTGCGGGCGCTCGAATATGGTGGCCTTAAAGCGGGTTTTTATAAACCTGTCGCTCAGCAACATCCCGGTAATTCCAAACTTGAATATTCCACTGAATTACTCTCGCGAACATTGGGCCTGGCGCCACTCCCTCCGCTTCCATTAGCGACAGTTGAGCATTTGCTGGGTGAAGGCCAGATTGACGATCTGATGGAAGATATCGTCCGACGATTTCAGCAAGCCGCTGAAGGTTATGATGTGATGGTGGTAGAAGGCATGGTTCCTACACGCTATGTCAGCTATGCCTCACGCGTGAATACCAAACTGGCCAGCAGCCTTGATGCCGATATCATTCTGGTTTCATCTGCCAAAGATGATGCACTGCAAGCGATTACAGATCGTATTGAAATTCAGGCTCAATTTTTTGGTGGTACTCAGAATCCCCGTCTATTAGGCGTGATCCTCAATAAAATTCGTACCGATCATTCTGATAATTTTTTTGAACAGCTAAAAAGCCATTCCACCCTATTCCGTCAATCCAGCTTTCAGATTTTGGGTTGTATTCCATGGGAAGATTCCTTGAATGCTCCTCGCATGACAGATGTTGTTACACAGCTACAAGCTCAGACCGTGAACGCGGGTGATAGTGAAAAACGTCGTGTACAAGATATCGTGCTGTTTGCCAGTGCCGTCCCCAATTCAGTGGCATCGTTACGTCCAGGGGTGCTAGTGGTTACGCCAGGCGATCGGGATGATATTATCATGGCCACCAGCCTTGCCGTACTGAATGGTGTACCGCTGGCAGGGCTGCTACTGTGCAGTGATTTTCCGCCGGATCCACGCGTGCTGAAGTTGTGCAAAGGCGCACTGGCTAAAGGATTACCGATTTATACCGTCACGACCAATTCATACGATACCGCCGCTAACCTCCATCGCATGAATCGGGAGATTCCGCTGGATGACCACGAGCGTGCTGAGCGTGTCGCCAACTTTGTGGCGAATCATATTCGCCAGGAATTATTGGTTAAGCGCTGTGGTGAACCACAGGAGAAACGCCTTTCTCCTCCCGCCTTCCGCTATCGCCTGGTCAAGCGGGCACAAGATGCTAACTGCCGTATTGTGTTACCAGAAGGGTGTGAACCACGCACTATACAAGCAGCCACCATTTGCCAGGAACGTGGCATTGCCCGTTGCGTGTTGCTGGCAAAACCCGATGCAGTAAAAGCGGTAGCCAGTGCACATGGCATTACCCTGCCCGAAAGGCTTGAAATGATTGATCCGGAAAAAGTGCGCCGAAATTATGTGATGGCTATGGTGGAGTTACGCAAGCATAAAGGACTAAATGAACCCATGGCGCTAGCACAATTGGAGGACAACGTCGTGTTGGGCACCATGATGCTGGCAACCGGTGAAGTCGATGGCCTCGTCTCCGGCGCAATCAATACCACCGCCAATACCATTCGCCCCGCTTTGCAACTGATCAAAACAGCACCGGGTTTTAAACTTGTCTCCTCTGTTTTCTTTATGCTGTTGCCAGAACAAGTCGTAGTGTATGGAGATTGTGCGGTCAATCCTAACCCTACGGCTGAAGAACTGGCTGATATCGCGCTGCAAAGTGCCGCGTCAGCGCAGGCACTGGATATTGAGCCACGTGTAGCCATGCTGAGTTATTCCACCGGTGATTCCGGTAGTGGGCAAGAAGTGGAAAAAGTACGCGAAGCCACCCGACTGGCCCGTTTGGCACGCCCCGATCTGCTGATCGACGGCCCTCTGCAATACGATGCCGCTGCGATTGCCAGCGTGGGGCAGCAAAAAGCACCTGGCAGCCCGGTAGCCGGGCGCGCTACCGTGTTTATCTTTCCGGATCTCAACACCGGCAATACCACTTACAAAGCCGTGCAGCGCAGCGCCAACGTAGTCAGTATCGGCCCTATGTTGCAAGGCTTGCGTAAGCCCGTGAATGATCTGTCACGCGGTGCATCGGTGGAAGATATTGTTTATACCATTGCCTTGACTGCTGTACAGGCGGCCAGTCAACGCTAATTCCATTTCTAAATCAAAACTAACTTTGTCGGCTTCGCCTGGCCGTATTATTTATACTGTCTGCGGCTCACCTTCGTGTCATTTTTGATTTGGGAATGGAATAAGAACCTCTGATCTTGCGCGAAGGGTAAGGATAAGAACATTACCTGCGACCATAGCCGTAAATACAGAAAATCAGGTCTGATTTTCCAGAAATAATTCCTGTCCCAATGTGGCACGATCTGCTGCCGAAGCAGGGATTTCTTCCAGCTTGGCTATTTTCTCCAGCAAACGGCTCATACCCCTGCGGTTGGCTATCTGAATGGAAAGACCGGGGCGTGCGTTGAGCTCCAGCACCAGCGGACCCAGCTCCCGGTCGAGCACGACATCCACTCCCAGATATCCCAATCCGACCAGACCGTGGCATTGTGCCGCCAGCGTCAGCAGTTTATGCCAGTGAGGAATTGCAAGCCCATTGATGGTAGCACCGGTATCTGGATGCTGCTCGATCGGATAATTCTGCCAGATAGCGTGGGTAGTGCGACCGGTCATCAGATCGATCCCCGCTCCTACGGCACCCTGATGAAGATTGGCTTTACCATCCGACATGCGGGTTGGCAAGCGCACCATACAGGCCACCGGAATTCCTCTGAACACGATGGTCCGAATATCCGGTACACCGCGGTAAGAAACTGTTTCGAACAGGGGATCGAATTTGACCCGGTATTCGATCAGCGCCTGGTCTGGCTGTCCACCCAGACTGTAGAGGCCGCTAAGTACATTCGAGACGTGATATTCGATATCTTCTTCAGTCAACAGATCGCCATTATTCTGCCGATAACGGCCGTTGAGACGGCCGGTAACGACACAGATACCGTTTCCTCCCGAACCATGTGCCGGCTTTATCACGAAATCCTCGTGATCCTTGACGATATCAGGAAAACTGGCAACATCATGCTGAATTTCAATGACACCATACAATTCGGGTACCGCAATACCGGATGTAATCGCCAGATATTTGGTCCGCAATTTGTCGTCCACCAGCGGATAAAGCGAGCGCTCGTTATAACGCAGAATGAAATCAGCATTACGCTGATTCATGCCGACAACCCCGCTCTGCCTGAGTTTCTTCAGGAACTGGAGCATGGCGTTACGGCTTGTTCCGTGCGAACGCACGGAAACGCCAAAGCTCCATCAGCCGGTAACCGGAGTAGCGACCCAGCAGCAAGATCACAGCCAGTACTACCAGCAGCAACTCCGGAAATACGAAGAACATGTATTGAAATTCGCCGATATTCATAGCCAAGTACCCTATTACCGCCACCAGCATACTGCCTGACACCTGCTTGAATGCTTCAGCCGGCCCGGCCTCTTCCCAGGTCAGCGACATACGTTCAATCGTCATCGTCATGATTACCATCGGGAACAAGGCCACGGACAATCCCATTTCAAATCCGAGCTTGTGCATGATGACGCTGAGACCTGCCATCAGCAGGACAACCATGGTCAGCACCGCTGCCAGACGGGGAACCAGTAGCAGCTTCAACTGCTCGACATAGGCGCGCAACAGCAACCCGAGTCCCACGATCAGGCTGAACAGGATCAGCCCCCAGAACAATTCTGTTTCACGGAAAGCCAGAGCGATCAGGATAGGCATGAATGTACCAAACGTGCGAATCCCGATGATGTTGCGCATAAATACGACGACCAGTGCTCCCAGCGGCACCATCAGCAGCACCTTGTACACATTCTGAGTATGTACCGGTAAGGAATACAACGAAAAATCCATCATGTGAGAGCCTTTTTCCGCCGAACGGAAGCCGGCAATGTTGACGGTTTCCTGCAATGTTCTGGCAACTGAATACTGGATCCCGGATTCGGAAGCGCCTTCAATCGAGAAAGAACGATCATCATCGATCTGCCAGATAATGAAACTCGACGGCAGGCCCTCCTGGCCATTCTTAATATTCAGGGTACGCCACTGCTCACCATCATAAACCTGCAGAAAATGTTCCAGATCCGCATATTCCTTATCATCCTGCAAGCGTAATCCGCGAATGACACGAGAAGGAATACGGGCACCGGCCAAAACCCAACTTAGGGTTTTTGCCAAATTACGTGTACGGCTGACATGCTTCACCAGCAATTTCAGCTCCGGTATTGATGCAGCTGCATTCAATTGTTCAATCACCCGCTGTGCAAAGGAAACGGTATCAGCTGACTGCTGACGCGCCTTGTCCAATACTCCCTGAATCACAGGTACCAGATTCTCGGGATACTCGGGCGGCTTTGGATAAACCGGTACTTCATCCGTTCTAGGAATAATTTCTTCGTTTTCGAACAATATGGCCCGGTAAAACAGCAACTGCTTACCTTGCGCTCTTCGCTTGGCCCATCGCGCAACACGGCTGGTGTTATCCTGTTCGATTGCCAGCCCATAATCAGCGCTGACAAAATCTTCATCGAGAATGGAATAACCGGCAGGATTGAAAGGCAGCGGCAGGGTTACCTTAATTGCACTGTCCGGCTTGGCACGAAAACTGATACGAGCTTCGATATTCCATACCTGTGCCTGTTCTGACGCAGTCAAAGGCAGACCGATTACGGCAGCCTTGTAATAAGCCAGCGCCAATCCCGTGAGACACAGTATGAACACCAGCAGATACAGATGCAGTTTCCTCATTCTGGTTGCCCTGATTCATCGTCCTTCTTTTTCTTTTTGATATGGCCACACACTGCCTTGGTGAGATAGGCACGTGCAGGATCGACTACCACATATCCGGCCAGCGCCTTGCGCCCGAGCAACACCGGGTAATTCAAAGCACGACGATCGATCAGATCGAACTCGGCTTCCCGGATTTCATCAGCCAAACAAATTTCCATGGAGATTACCGGACGTTCCTGCGGAGGGCCATCATGCTGCTTGATTTTAACCATGCGCACTAGTGGACGCTCGATCTCGACGGTACGCTCCCCCGTACCTTTCTTGAAGTCAAAAGTAAACCTGACCCAGGTCTTGCCATTTCTCTTGAACACATTAATATCCCGAGCACTCATGGAAGCAGTATTAGCGCCAGTATCGATTCGGGCAGGTGTCTTGATCCCCCAGGGCTCCAGACGGATAAATTCTACCCAGCCAAGGATTTTCAGAGATTCCGGGGTCGTTGTGGTTTTTTCCGCTGCAATCACGCCAAAAGATGTCAATAACAATAAAACGGCGAACAGGCTGTGCAACAGCGATCTGATTGAACGAATAGTCATCAGTTTCTTTCGGAAATTTTTTGTAGTAGTTAAAGAACCACTCTCAGTACGAGCAGTCATCGGACAAAGATAAGACTGGTTTAACAGCCACATGATAAACGGGCCCAAGAAGCTGGATCTTCTCTCACAGACCAGATAAAGAGATCACTTACAACCCGCAAACGGTCCAATTATACATGGGGATACCAGCAGAAATCGTACCTTTCTAAAATAGAAGGTACTGTATACGACAGTTCCGGTGCAACAGAAGCAGATAAGTGGCCAGCATCGGCATACCTGCAAATCGGTGATTACTTTATCCTCAGGCGCTCTTTTGCGCGAGTACCGTACAGTTTTTCAACTACAGTAATGAAGTAACGCAACAATCCGAATTCCATGGCCGCCTCCCGCTCGGGCGGCCATGAAGGACTTGATTAGAAATTCCCTGGTGCGGGCAACAATATCATCACGTGCTTACGCCACCTTTCTGCGGTTGAACCAGAATCCACCTACGATCAGTAACAGCGTCAACGCCTGCAGCACAAGGCCTTGCGTGGTCGGATAGATGCCCAGCAGCGGCAGCGAAACGAAGCGCACCGCCGTCGCGTCGAGCACGCCTGCCTCCTGCAGGGCTGCGACACCGTTACCGACGAACACGACGGCCATGAACGCCAGCAGTGCCGACATAACCGCGAAAAACGGTCCGATCGGCAACCGCACGCTATAGCGCAGGATGGCGCCACCGATCAGCACCAGCAGCACTGCTGCAGCTGCAATGCCCCACAGTATGGCAGTATGACCTTCCACGCCCGCCTGCACCCACAGTGCCTCGTAGAACAGGATTACTTCGAACAGTTCACGGTACACTGCGAGGAACGAGATACCAGCCATCGCCCACAGCGTACGCTTGCCAAGTGCTACATTTACCTGCTCGCGGATAAAGCGGCTCCAGGCCTGCGCATTCGCGCGACTGTGCAGCCACCAGCCCACGTACAGCAGCATCGCCGCTGCCAGCAGCGCTGTGATACCCTCGGTGAGTTCACGGTTTGCACCTGAGATATTGATCACATAGCTTGCCACCACCCAGGTGATAATCCCCAACACCATCGCACCTATCCAGCCAGCATGGATGTAGGGCAAGGCATCGCGCCGCCCAGTCTTGATGACAAAGGCAATGATGGCCGACAGGACCAGGATCGCCTCCAACCCTTCGCGCAGCAAGATCAGCAGCGAACTCACGAAAGCCGCCATCGGCGACAAACTCCCGCTCGACAGCGCATCGTCGGCGCGATCAAGCAGTGCCTTGACCTTAGTGACCTGGGCTGACACAGCTTCGGCAGGCTGGCCGTCACCAATAGTCGCACGCAACGCCATCATTTCGCGCTCGATCTCAGTACGCAATGGCGCATCCACGTTATCCAGAGCAGATTCAACCAGCTCGAAGCCTTCCAGGTAGGCCGCAATCGCCAACCGACGTGCGCCCTCACGATCGCCACGAGCATAGGACTGCACTGCCTCATCGAGCTTGGTGCGCGAGAATGCCAGTGGCGCCGGTGCGGACGCCTGCAGTGCCTGCGGCTGCTGCGTCAGATAAGCACGCACTGCATCCAGCGCCGTGCCAGCCTCAGCCTGCTCGCCCGGTGCCTTGGCAACCAGGGAGCGTAAACTGTCGAACACAGGCTTTCCCTGCCCTTCGCGCCATGCGGCCTCGCCATGCGCAATGGCCTCCGGGTCGGCGCGCAGATTACCTGTAAAGAAAGCGAGTGCCCAGCGGTCAGCTTCAGAGAATTCGGTAAATGCACGCATCGGCGTGCCGCCCACTCCAAGGGAAATGGTGTTATAAAGGCCATAAAGACTACGCTGGCGCATGCGCTCCTCATCGTGGAAATCGCTGGGGGCCGGCTCCATGTCTTTGGATAACGGCCCATCACCGCGACCCTGCGCACCATGGCAGGTGGCGCAGTGCTGAGCAAATAATCTGGCGCCCAGTGCCAGATCTGGCGCCAGACGCGGTGCTACGTTGAGCTTCCACGCCTGAATTACGCCCGAGCGCAGTTGGCCGGCCAGCGAGGAAACCTCGCTGCCCGGCGCCTTGGCATCAATGTTCGCCAGCAGCGTACGAGCCCGCTCCAGTAGCGCCGGCTGCTCCGGCACCGCTGGCAACTGCTCCAACAGTGTGATGGCCTGCGTGGCAAATTCACGCTGCTCCTCGTACTCCTCAGCATTGAGCACCTTGCCGTCCTGCACGAACTCCGGATAATCCACCCCCACATAATCGAGCATGTGCACGATGGTCTGCGCCTTCTCGTCATCAGCTGGCGCGGCGATGGCTGTGCCATGCAAGCTGGCCATAAATATGAGCATTACCAGCCACTGAACCAGCAGATTCGACAGAAAAAAAAGCTTGAGTTTGTTCATTATTTCATCTCCAGATGCTCGAATTTGATCAATCCATCATTGTTAGCCACCCTGTTCCGGTGATAAAACCCACCAGAGCACCTCATACTGTGCACGATTTCTTCCGAGGTATAGCCATTCGGTCTTGTTCCATAGAAAGACCTGTTTGCACTTCAACAGAAGCTCCAGCAAGGTGGCGCGAAGCGCTTGGCGGCAGTTCCACAGTTTGAAGCACCATACCCGGATCATGCCGCAAAGGATGTTCATCGTCGGTCAGCTCATGCAGGAGGCAGTACCTCAGGGCGTGACTGCCGACGAATTTCACTGATCAGACGATTCTGAGCCGCTCGGTACAAGTACGCTTTCTGATCAATCGCGGCCGCGTGTTCACCACGCAGCAATCCTTCGATGGAATCCTGGGCTGCATCTTCCGCATCGTGCGGCAAGGAACTTCTCTTCGCCCATGTCCCGATCAGCCCGCTGTAGTAAGCGAGCCAGCCTTTCTTGGGCGCAGGTGGACGAGACATAGCGAATGGAAAAGTAAACAGACGTAGCAAACCGCATATGATAGCAATAATTCTCATTCCAACATAGAAACCGCAGCTGGACGTGCCCAAGTGTGCACCTGGCGCGTTACCTGGCTACGTTGCGCCTCGACGACGAATAATTCTATTTACAATTCATTAGTAGAATAATTATCGCTATCTATACTGATGGAGATAAGCTATGTCACGCCCAGCCAGTGGAAGACACAGATGTATTGTTCAAGGCCAGACAAAGCATTGCCTCAGCAACGACGGTAGAGCAGTTGCGCCAGGCACAGGCAGGGTGCTGCCGATGCACCCAAAGCGGGTGGACGGGCGGCAAAACGGATCTTCAAGAGCCTGAACGCTCTTGAAGACCCTTTGAGCAAAGCACTCAGAGCCTGCGAGCAAGACTACACAATAATTGCATCGATTGTGCCCTGGCCGTGGATCATTACCGCACTATTAATTACATTAATGAATTAGAAATAGAATTACTGGCGTATTTCAATAACTATATCGCATACTCACCAGGAAATTACGAGGTTCAGCATAAAAATTACCATAGTCTGAATATCCCACGGTTTGGTAGTATTTCTTGTCGAAGACATTGTTAACATTGAGAGTCGTAGACCAATGTTTGTTGATGTAGTATTGGGCAAACAAATCAACTACTATGCGTCCTGGTGCGGTAAATTCATAATCGACCGAGGGACCATCATATAGGCCAGTAGCCAGATTGAACGTTCTCGCCGATCCTTTTTGATAGGTCGAACTTTGTGCGGTGACACCACCGCCTAGTTTTAGGCCACTCAATATATTTCTCAACTCATAACTCGACCATAATTTGAATAGGTGTTTTGGGGTGACAGTACTGTATCGGCCATTGCCCGCTTTGTCCTCATTGTTGTTAAACGTATAGCCAGCCTGAATCTGCCAACCTGAAATAATTTCACCGCTAACTTCAATGTCTACACCTCTGCTGGTGACGCGGCCATCATCAAGATAACAGCAGTTATTGCCTAGATCGCCAGAAAAAGGGGGATAGGCTGGGTCCCGTACTGCCTGACCATTACGCTTGATAGAAAAAAAAGCAAGTGCTGTATTCATTCGTTCATTGAACAGACTGCCCTTCATACCAACCTCATAGCTACGCCCAGTGATAGGGTTAAGAGGCGTGCCAGGCAAAGGTCCCTTGTGATTGCTAGCTTGAGATTTATAGGTTTCAGAGATGCTCGCATAGGTCGACCACTGTTTTGTTAAATCGTAAACTAGGCCTAAATAAGGCGTAAAAACCGTGCTATCTTCGTATCTTGTTAAAGTGGTACGATTAACGATGCTAGTATTCTCGTCAAAGTAATCCCAAGTATTGTCGTATTTATACCAGCTCAATCGTCCGCCAACAATCAATTTCAGAGGCTCTGTGATTTGGGCTACGAGTGATCCATACACGCCCTTTTGTATGGTTTTATACTTCCCCTTGTTGAAAATAAAATAAGGTTCATTTGAAATATAATTGTTTGGGTCAAACTCAAAAATATTTGGAGAGCTCCAGTAAGTATTCCTACGAATGTCAAGTTCTGCAGAAAGCTCACGTTCGTTGATATTTGCACCCAAAATTACCTTATGTTTTCTACCAAGCAGATGGAATGCACCCTTCAACACAGCATCGAGTGTTCTTTGTGTTTCGTCATAATAGAATTGACGATCCCTACCTATACCGTTTAGACCTGTAAAGGTAATCGGGTCGATCGCTCCATCCCACGCTATATCTCGGCGATAATTTCTGCTTTCGGCTCGTGATGCTTCGATACCCAAGGCCCAATCTGTTCCAATTTCCTGATCAATGCGGATGAATTGCTTATTATTTTTTCTAAGCCAGCGATCATCAGGTCCTCCCAGATATAAACTCCGCCGCAGGCCGATATCTTCTCCGTTTGAATATCGAGGCAGGCCAAAGGCACTAAACGCACCGAAATCCTGACGCATAATATAACCGCCAACAGTGAACATTGTGCTGTCGGTGATATCCACTTCGACGATACCATAGAATAATTGTTTATCGCTTTTGCCGAAATCGTAGAAATATTTCCGGTCTTCATAGACACCGACGAGGCGCCCACGGATACGTCCACCTATAATTGAGCCGCCGACATCGAGTTCACCTCGGTAGTTATTCCAGCTACCCGCATGGGCGAGTGCCTTCACCTGAAACTGCTTCGTTGGTTTCTTGCGCACAAGATTGATCGCACCACCCGGTTCGCCTGAAGTGCCATAGAGCGCATCGGAGCCACGCAAAACCTCAACACTATCGAACATGGCAAGATCCAGTTGAGCCGTATTGAGGCCACCACTTAGACCACCTTCTCCATACATCGGGCTATTGCCGTCGATCTGGAAATTTGTGATCTTAAAACCTCGAGAATAAAAGGATGAATTAGTAGTATTATCCTGCTGGACCGTGACGCCAGGTGTGCGAATCATCAGATCGTCCAGTGTCTTTAGCTCCTGATCATCAATACGCTGGCGCGTCATCACTGTAACTGTCTGTGGCAATTCCTTGAGCATCTGCCCTTTGCCGTAGGAGGATTGGCTGGTCGTGTAGGAGCCTGTGCCTTCGGTAACGCCATCAGTAAGACTCGTCCCTGTAACGGTTACCGGCGTCAGTTGCGTCATCTCTCCTGATGTTGGCCGCGAAAGCGATACATTCTTTCCCGTTCGACGAAACTCGATGCCGGTACCGGCCAACACACGCCGCAACGCCTGATCTGCCGTCAGGCTGCCGGAAACGTTCGGCACATTCAGCCCCCGTACCATTTCCGGCAAATAGAAAATCTGAAGCCCTGTCTGTTCGCCCAATTGTTCCAGAGCCGCATCCAGCGATTGCGCCGGGATGCTGATCGAGACAGGTATTTCTTGCGCCTGAACACCCTGCGGGGCCATACTTAAGGCAAGAACGATCGAAAGTACCAGGGCGTTAATACCAATCAGCGTCGTACCCCGGCGCTGCAAGGCTGTTGGTGTAGCTTGCTTGTCCATGAATGAATTCCAGAAAATAAATACGCGCACACGGCGCAGATACCCCTGATTTGGCCAGGGTTTTGGAGGGGAGCCTGATATTGAAAAACACACCCCTTACAGGTAAGACGCCGTAGCGAAGAATTTTCCGGAATGATTCTCAACACGAAATTGATACTGAATGTATCTTTTAAGAGATGGAACGAGGACACCGCCAGCGTCGGCGGTAAAGCAGGGAAATCAGCAGATTACCCGGGGAAAGCTCAGCGGCTCATCACAAGTATAACGTCGCCGTCGGCGTGGCGTATGACGGCCACTGGCGCGATGTCGGGCAGGATGTCCAGAGCCGCTTCCGGTGTCTCGATGCTCAGCGTGCCGGAGATACGCAGCTGGCCCAATCGGGCATCGGCGATACGCAGCGGGTGGGTCAGGTAGCGGCTCAGCTCGGCCACCACATCAGATAGTGGAACATCGCGAAAGACCAGACGTCCCCGCTGCCATGCCGTGATAGTCTCGATATGATCAGGGTACGGAGATATCAGACCGTCTTGCGGCGATGCCACAGAAACCTGGCCCGCCGTCAGAAGTGCATGTTTGCGTCGCCACCAGGGGCCGGCGGAAAACTCGACCGATCCTTCCTGCACTGCGACCATGACACGACCTTGGTCACGCCGCACGTCGAATTGCGTGCCGGTGACCAGCACGCGTGCATCGCCCGCTTCGACCAGAAACGGCCTGGCGGTATCGTGGTTGATGGAAAACAAAGCCTCGCCACGATGCAGTTCGACAGTGCGGCGAGCATCATAAAAGGCAATGGAGATATCTGTGTCGGTATTCAGATCGATATGTGAACCATCCGGCAGCCCGATTTGCCGACGCTCTCCTTTCGACGTAGCCAGCCGCTGGGTGAATGTGGGAGACGGCGCCCAGATATCGCGCGTCAACCAGCTTGCGGTAACCACGGCCACGCATGTCACGCCGGCACCGATCAGCATTCGTCGACGCCCGGGGTGTGGCTGATCGTCATCGGTTTTGTCCATGATGGCACGCATCTCGTCCATTGGCAGGTAATCAGCGACCTTCCAGACATCCTGCAAAGATCGGTATTCCCGCTCATGCGCGGGGTCACGTGCAAGCCAGTCGTCGAGCTCTCGTCGCTCATCAGGCGTCAGGGTACCGAGCTGAACCTTCGAGAACCAGTGCAGGGCCTGTTCGCGCGGCGTAGTTCGGTCGGTCGAATGGTCAGTTGGAGTCATTGCGCGCGTCGCGAAGGACACAGGGCATGAAAAATAACCCTTCAATGATAAGACGTCTGGGCATACGAAAATCCGGAATCAGTGCGGCGCATGGTTTTGTAACCTTTCCTGAAGATGCCGCAGTGCCCGCTTCATATACTTTTCGACCGAACTGGGCGTCAATTGTAATTTGTGCGCGATTTCTTCCTGGGTATAGCCTTCGATCTTATTCCACAAAAAGACCTGTTGGCACTTCAATGGAAGCTCCAGTAAGGCCGCTCGAAGCGCTTGCGTCAGTTCCGCAGTTCGAAGTGCCACGTCCGGATCATGCTGCAGGGGATGTTCATCGTCGCTCAGCTCATGCAGGGGCAGTACTTCATGGCGTGACTGCCGGCGAATTTCACTGATCAGACGATTCTGAGCCGCCCGGTACAAGTACGCTTTCTGATCGATTGCAGCCGCGTGTTCACCACGCAGCAATCCTTCGATGGAATCCTGGGCTGCATCTTCCGCATCGTGCGGCAAGGAACTTCTCTTCGCCCATGTCCCGATCAGCCCGCTGTAGTAAGCGAGCCAGCCTTTCTTGGGCGCAGGTGGACGAGACATAGCGAATGGAAAAGTAAACAGACGTAGCAAACCGCATATGATAGCAATAATTCTCATTCCAACATAGAAACCGCAGCCGAACGCACCCGAGGAACCTCGCGATCGATTGTCAGCAACTTTCGCTGGAAGTCAACAAATCAGAAATTTGCAGTGGAGCGGGTGAAGGGAATCGAATCTGGCATTCAACCCTCTGATTAATAGAGAGCAATCTCAGTTCGAGAAGCGAAGATGTACCGTATTTTGCACCCGTTTTATGACTGCTGTCTACACTGTGGAGCCGCCGCAGCTCATAAACCATAATTGCTCCAATTGGAACATAAATATATAATTAATAGTCTTATGAGAACTTTAACTATGGAAAACCCTATTCCTTTGCCCGTGGAGCGTGCGATCCGGAAGCTCGGCAACGATATCTCCCTGGCTCGCAGGCGACGCCGCATCTCCCAGTCCTCGCTTGCCAAGCGCATGGGTGCGTCCCTGTCTACCGTGCGCCGGATGGAGAAAGGCGACGTCAAGGTGCCCATCCACTTCTTCGCCCGAGCTCTGCACGTCTTTGGCGAAATCCAGGCACTTGGGCGCCTGCTGGACACGCCGAACGACGAAATCGGACTGATGCTGATGGATGAGCACTTGCCCAAGCGCGTGCGCAGCAAGTCCGGCAGCTCTTCTTCTGGAGCGCTGTGATGGCAGTCGCCACGCCCACCCGCCAACAAGTCCAGGTATACATCGGCAAAGCTGGCCTGCCGCTCGGCTCACTCGTGTACGTGCAGCAAGGCCAGCGCCAGCATTGCACCTTCACCTATGACGAGACCTGGCTGGCCAACCCTGAACGGTTCAGCGTATCTGCTGACCTGCAACTGATGCCAGGCTACCAGCCACACAAGGCAGCCTCGCCACATGGCTCCGTATTCCACGGCGCAATTGCCGATACCGCCCCCGACGCCTGGGGCCGCCGCGTCATCGCCCGCGACCATGCCAGGCGCCGCCGCAGCGACCCGAAACTGCCGCTCCTGACCGAGTTGGACTATCTGCTGGCGGTCGATGACTTCAGCCGCGTTGGCGCACTACGTCTACGTGATCCTAAAGGAATCTGGCATAGAACGGTGCCAGAAGGTCGACGCGCTACCCCGCCGATGATCGAGCTGGAACATATCTATCGGGCCAGTCGCGCCATCGAGCGCGGGCAGGAGACGGCGGAAGACTTACGCTACCTGCAAGGTAAAGGCACTTCGCTGGGTGGCATGCGTCCCAAATGCACGATCGTGGATGAAGACGGCTGGCTTGCCATCGGCAAGTTCCCCAGCGTGAACGACACGCGTAGTGTCACCCGCGGCGAGGTGCTGGCGTTGAAGCTGGCGCAATTGGCTGGCATCGATGCCGCGCCTGCTCGCATCGCCTCCCTGGAAGATGTACCCATAGCCGTCATCCGACGGTTTGATCGTGATGGTAATGATGGCCGCATTCCTTATCAGTCGGCGGCATCGCTATTGCAGGTCTCGCGTGAGGAGGAGCGCAGCTACACGGAAATCGCGGACGCTATCCGTTCCCACGGCCACTCGCCTACTCGAGATTTGTACCAACTCTGGCGCCGCCTTGTGTTCAACCTGCTGATTACCAATGTGGATGATCACCTGCAGAATCATGGTTTCCTGCATGTGGAACATGGCTTGTGGCGCCTTGCGCCTGCATTCGACATCAACCCGTTTCCGGACAAGGAGCGGGAGTCCAAGATCTGGCTATCCGAGGAAGACGGGCCGATCACCGATGTGCATATGCTGCTGGCTCGTGCGCCCTACTTCGCTCTGGATAAGGAGCAAGCTCTGAATATATTGGCAGAAGTCCATGCAGCAGTAACGAATTGGCGACAAATCGCTCTTGGTGCAGGAGTTGGACTGCGCGCGCACGAACTGGACGATTTTGCGGTCGCGTTCGAGCATGAGCAGATAGGCACGACTGCTGCATTGCTCAAGCGGTAAAAGGGGTGGGCAACATGGTCATTCCCGACAACTCGCCTGGTTCTGCAGATGGGCTGTGTCGTTGAAATGCCCCTGGAAAAGTCGCATGGAGCGGGTGAAGGGAATCGAACCCTCGTATGCAGCTTGGGAAGCTACCGTTCTACCATTGAACTACACCCGCCTGTTTGTTTCGGGAGAGGATATTTGCAAAACTGTGCTTTCATCATCTGAATTACACAATCTGACGATTATAACAAGACATTTCCGGATCAAACTGTTTTCAAATTATGAATCATCCAATATTTCCCTGTTGTCGCAAGGTATACAGAGAATAGGTGGCACAGGCCGCCGAATGCTTTCAGAAGTGCGCTTTTGCCACATCAGAATCGGGACCTTGAACGCAAGCGATCGTCTCATAATTGAAGCAGGCTCAGGATATTTTTCGACATTTCACCAATAATCAAGACAGAACAGAAGTCGCAGCTGCCGGGCGATGGAGTGTCGAATCGAGGTGAAGGCTGAACTTCGCGGAGTGGGTGAAATCACAACTTCTCATAGCACTATGGCGCAATATTGGGCAATGGTTACGACAAACGAGCTTCCTTATGCGACAATGTGCCCATCAAGTCAATTCAGGAGATTTCCATGTCCGAACGCATCAATGCCCGCCTGTCCCGGCCTCTGGCCGAATTCGTGGAGCGCATGGTCGGCGAGGATGGCCTTTACGAAACCCCCAGCGAGTACGTGCGCGACCTGATCCGCCGCGACATGGAGCGACGCGAAGGCCAGATCGTGCAAGACGCCATTCTGAGTGGCTACCGCGACCTGGCAGCAGGCCGCGTCTTTGCATCCAGCGGCGACTTCAATGCCGACATGGCGATGCTCGACCGCAAGGAAACCGATGGCTGGCAATGATCATCCGCCGCCCCCCGCATTCTTGCTGACTCGCAACGCAGCACTAGACCTGCACCGCATCCACGCGCGGTCGTGCCGCGAATGGGGTGACGATGTCGCTGATCGTTACGTCGCCGACCTATACGCAGCGATGGGCGTGGCTGCGATCAATCCGGAAACGGGCCATCTCCGGCAATACCGTTCGGCTCCGTTTCTGATGATTCCGGCGCAGCAGCACTTCGTGGTCTACGACGTCGTGCCGCAAGGTATTGCGGTGCTGACAGTTCAGCACCAAGTGCGCGACATCGAAACCCTGATCGAAGAGTTGACGCCGGCCTTCCGCAACGAAGTTGAGCGACTGAGACGCAAGGCCTGATCGTGAAGTATGAATCGTATGGGAAGTTGTTGGAAAAACAAGCGTAGCGTGGTTCCGCGAGCTGGCAAAAGTGGAAATGGTTGGCAGGTGTTTTCTATAAAATAAGAGACTATGCAGAATGTGAACATCCTACATGGCGTATACAACCTGTACAGATTGCAAAATACTTTTGCCGGAAGAACGCGACGCAAGAATCGGGTAAGGCTGACAGAAAGAAGAAGGGATGAGTGATCTGCATGCTCGTATCCAATCACCCTCATTGATAGTTTCTTACATCACACTTATATTTTCTAATATATTTTATTTGTTTGAGGTGCATCATGTCGCAAATCACGCTTTATCTCGATGATGACATCCAGGCGTTGATCGAGCAACGCGCCAAGGCCAGCGGGCTATCCAAAAGCCGTTGGGTATCCGAATTCATTACCAAATATGCCACACAGGAATGGCCGCAGGACTGTCTGGAACTGGCGGGGCGTTTTGCCGATTTTCCGCTGCGTGAAGAAGCTGCCCCGCCACCTGCTGATACGCCGCGCCTGGAATGCTGAACATGCTGATTCTGGATAGCAATAACATCAGTTATTACTTTCGCGGTGATCCGCAAGTGGTGCCGCGTTTGCAGGCACAACGCCCGCATGATGTGGCTGTACCCGCCATTGTGGAATATGAACTGCGCTACGATCTGCTGCGTTTGCCGCCCGAAATGGCTGCGCCACGTCTGGCTGCCCTGACTACCTTGCTGCTACCCATGCAGAAACTGCCTTTCGACAGCGAATGTGCCGACCATGCTGCCCGCATTCGGGCAACGCTGGAAGCAGCAGGAAACCTTACTGGACCGCACGATACTCTGATTGCCGCCACTGCCTTGCGTCACGGCGCAGCACTGATCACACGCGACGTGCGTGAATTTTCCCGTGTACCAGGTTTGCAATGGATAAACTGGCATGAGGGTTGAACCAATTCGTCCATTCCGGCGCTTACGCTGACGATATCCTCATCGTGCTGAACCCGGCACCCAGAATTTCAGTCTGCGGTAAACACCGTTTGTAATACTTCCCACTCTGGAATCATCGCAGCCTGCCCATAAAAGCAATCGCTCTCATCCAGCAGGTTCCAGACGGTTGCATGGCGTATCAGAAACCGGCGGCCATCGGCAGCAATACGAACACCCGTGTAGTCATCGATGTAGCCATCGCGTGCTACACGATCCAGCAGGCGCGTACGTTCTGCGCGATCCA
>NZ_JBDZWD010000070.1:0-9068 GCF_040256045.1 Nitrosomonas sp. | reverse complement strand
TACGCAAAAAGGCGGGCGCTCACCTCCTCTTTTCTTATCCCGAACTCAGGTTAGAATAAGAATCCCGTTTTAGACAAAAAGGAAAAAAGATAGAAACCGGAACCGTTTTAGGTCATTGAGACCGTTCTCAATGTGGGTTGCCCTTTTTAATGTGACCAGAAAACTGAATAGTTCATTACGAATCCTGAGAAAGAGGGAGCATCCAGCGAGGATGGATGGAAACGGAGTGATTCGCGATGATGCTTTATGTCAAGCAGATTCTGGAAAAAAGTCAATATTCTGTGTTGCTACAACAAAAGCTTACCGTAAAATATTTTAGCCAGTTAAGTGATGCGGCGGTTATTTTGATCAAGAGCTAATTCGGATTTGAAAGCAAGACTCGGAGTGTTCGCTAGCTGATATTTACCTACAGTAACGGCATGAATGATATGTAAAAGGTGCCGACATGCCAAAACTTACTAACACAGACATTTTGACGACGGAGAACGATCCTCGTTGGCAAGCTGTACTTGCCCGTGATTCAGCAGCTGATAGTCACTTTCTCTATTCGGTTAAAACTACTGGCGTCTATTGCCGTCCGTCTTGTCCGGCTCGTACCGCCAAACCGGAAAATGTGCAGTTCCATCTTAGTCGGGCCGAAGCTGAAGCGGCTGGATTCCGTCCCTGTCGACGCTGTAAACCGGATCAACCTTCCTTGCGCGAACAGCATGCCGATAAAGTTACCAAAATCTGCCGTTTGCTGGACACGGCGGGAACCGAGCCCAGCCTCGCCACGTTGGCGGCTATTGCCGGACTCAGCGCTTTTCATTTCCACAGGATTTTTAAAGCAATCACCGGTTTGACACCCAAAGCCTACGCGGCGAACCAACGCAGAAATCGAGTCAGGAACCAGCTAACGAAAAGTCAGTCGATCATCGCCGCCATCTATGATGCCGGTTACAATTCCAACAGTCGTTTTTATGAACAATCATCACAACTGTTAGGCATGACGCCCTCCGATTATCGTGCCGGCGGAACCAATAGCCGAATTCGCTTTGCCTTGGGCGAATGCTCGCTCGGTTCTATTTTGGTGGCGGCCAGTGAAATTGGGATTTGCGCCATTGCTTTAGGCGATGATCCGAATCACCTGGCACAGGAGTTACAAGATCGTTTTCCCCGGGCTGAACTGATCGGCGGCGATAATGAGTTTGAACAGTGGGTCGCCAAAGTCATTGGCTTTGTCGAAGCACCGTCCATCGGCATGGATTTGCCATTAGATATGCGCGGCACTGCCTTTCAACAACGGGTTTGGCAAGCTTTGCGACAAATCCCGGTTGGTGCGAAAGTCAGTTACATGGATATCGCCCAACGCATCGGCGCACCGAAATCTGTACGTGCCGTTGCCGGTGCCTGCGCGGCGAATACTCTGGCTGTGGCGATTCCCTGCCACCGAGTCGTCCGCTCCGACGGCAGTTTGTCCGGTTATCGTTGGGGCGTGGAACGCAAAGCCGAACTGCTGCGGCGGGAAAGTCAAGCATGAATACCCGTGTAATTTCTTGCACACTGCTGTTGCCGACGGATTACCAGCTGCAGGATATTCTGTCTTTCCATGTGCGCGATGCTCAGGCTGTTGCCGAAGCCGTATATGCCAACCACTTGCATAAAGGGATTATCTGGCAAGGCTCACCCGCCTGTTTAGCACTTCGGTTTTTATCCCAGGGTGCTGAAATAGAACTGAGTATCGATCATCCATTGGCTTCATTGGAAGTAGACGAGTTATCCACGCTGGCAGTCCGGATGCTCGGATTAAATCAGCCCATTGATGTTTTTGAAGAAAGCCTTGGCCAACATCCTCAGCTTGGAATGCTGATTAACCAACAAGCTGGCTTGCGGGTGCCGGTCCTGGCATCGCCATTTGAAGCCTTGAGTTGGGCAATTACCGGACAACAAATCAGCGTGGCAGCCGCTATTTCTATACGCCGTAAATTCATTCAGCAGGTCGGCTTACAGCATTCCAGCGGCTTATATTGCTATCCCGACGCACAGCATGTAGCGACTTTACACATCGACGATTTGCGCCGGGTTGGATTTTCTCAAAGCAAAGCGCAAACCTTACTGACGGTGAGCCAAATGATCGTGTCGGGCGATTTGGTATTGAATTACTCTCAAAAAGAACCACCGATAGAACAAATTCGCCAGCAATTATTGACGATTCGCGGCATAGGTCCTTGGACTGTCAATTATACGCTGCTACGCGGCTATGGTTGGCTGGATGGCTCGCTGCATGGAGATGCCGCAGTTCGTCGCGGCTTACAAATATTGCTGAAGAATATTGAGCCGATGGAGGAAAATCAAACCCGGCAATGGCTGGAAAACTTTGCACCGTGGCGGGCTTTGGTAGCCGCGCATTTATGGAAATTGGTTTCAGCGGCGGGTAAAGAAGCATGAATTAACTTAAAAATACAAATCCTATCCTATCCTATCCACCCACCTATCAAGGCTTGAATAATCAGGTTACACCTTCATCGATCGGTTGCTATCACCGCAATTGTGCCAGTCTTTAGCTGGATTCTACGACAATGATCACCTGTTTCGTAGTTACACCGTTATGGCCAAACAGGATTTTGGCTTTATTCTGATCGAACAACTTCCCCACATGCAATCACCTATGGGGATGGTGCCGTTAATTGTCATTTTCATCTCAGAAGCTGTCGCCCAGCTGTACCTGCCTTGGCTCCTCGCTCGCATACCATCGGGTATTTCTTCGCTGGCTGATAAGAACTGATCTCATACTCATTTTTATCAGATCATGACATTCTGTTTATATGTGTGTGCAGGATTCTCGTCGTTCAATATGAAATCCCTATGGAGAAATTCTCTGAGATGGATACTTGCCCACTGACGAAACTGTATTCCCTGGGATGAACGCAGGCGATAACCGATAGCCAGGATCAAATCGAGGTTGTAATAAATCAGATTACGCCGCACCTGTCGCCTGCCTTCGGACTGGATCGTCAGAAATTCCCTGATGGCCGCTCCCCGGCACAACTCTCCATCCTCAAAGATATTTCTGATATGGAGAGAAACATTCTGCTTGGTCGTCTTAAACAGCTCGGCAATCTCCAGCTGGTTCAGCCAGATGTTCCCTCCTTCCACCCGCAGACGAAGCCGGGTCCGGCCATCAGCTGACAGATAAAGAATAGATTTGTTCATGTCTCAGCTTTTTCCCGTTTTCATCATCCGAGCCTCATTCAAGCCAACTTATAAAATCACCGCGTGCCGCCTGCAGCCGCAATTGTGCTTCTGCCAGACCGGACACCAGCTCCAGATAACCAAGCTGTGTCTCATAACGCATGCGAGTGGCATCGAGAAGCTCGACGATCGAACTCTTGCCCAATCGGTAAGCATCTTCTGCCATCTGCTTCAAAGAAGGTAAACGTGGCTCCAGTTGTTGGCGAAAATGATCGAGCGCTGCTGTCCGCTGCGTAACCAGGGCAGTATAGCGCTGCACATCAGCCTGTACCTCGACTTCTGCCAGATGACGCTGCAGACTGGCAGACTGTTCCTCTGCTTTTGCCTTGTCAAAAGCGCCTCCCCGTGTTTCAAAAATCGGTACTTCGATCGAAATACCGATGGTATTGTTCGCTCCGTATGGCGCACTGGTCCAGAATCGGCCAGCAGTCAGCGAGACATTCGGGAAACGTTCCCGATAGGCAACCTCCGTATTCGCTCTGGCCACTGCTTCCTCCCGGCGGGCAGCAATTAGCGCCGGATGCTTGTCGTGGTTGCCGGATATTCCCGTATCAACGTTCTTTAAAGGCAGTAATTTACCAGTGCCATGTGGTCTCCAGTCGGGAAAACCAAGCAACGTGGCTAGACGGGTCTGGCGATCAACCAGTTCCACCTCGGACTCCACTGATCGTGTATGCCACGCAGCCTGCTCGACATCGATCCGCAGCAGATCATACTGGCTTGCCATACCACTCATCTGACGGCTTGCTACAATATCTCGCAAATGGCCCAATTCCGTCATGCTTGCCATCAGAGCAGCATGTTTTTCCTGAGCAGTAAGCAATGCGATGAAAGCAACACCGGCATCGGCTGCAAGCTCATTGCCGGAAGCATCAAAACGGGCCCGGGCAGCTCTGATGCCTTGCTCGGCAGCTTCAACACGAGCACCGCGCTGACCGGCAATGAGAAGAGGCTGTTCGATCGAAATTTCCTGCGCTCTGCTGCCCTCATAATCGGTAAATGCATTCGGCTGACGCGAGTAGTTGTAGCTTATCGTTGGGTTCGGGTAAGCGCCGGCAGTACGTCGCTCAGCATGCGCAACAGCAATGTTCTGCCGTTCGATGCCAGACGGGGGCTAACCTTTCTGGCCAGAGTCAATACACCGGCCATATTCACTAATTCTGGCGGGTTTTGCGCCAGAACCGGTAACGCCATCAACAGGAACATAAAGGCTGTCAAACGGGAAATCATGCGTCAACCTCTTCAGGTATTTGAAGTTGATCGGGCGTAATCAGGCGATAAATCACTGGCAACACGAATAATGCAACAACCAGCGTGGTTAGCATGCCACCAACCACGACCAGAGCAAACGGGCGTTGAGTCTCGCTACCGACACCCGTAGACAGCGCCATCGGCAGCAAACCGAAGAGAGCGAGCAGAGAAGCCATCAGTACGGGACGCAACCGTTCCGTCGCACCTTCCAGAAGAGCAGGCAGCAGCGCCTCTCCCTTCCGCCGACGTGCTTCGGTTGCCGACAGTACGAGCACCCCCATCAGCGACACCTGACCGAGCAATGCGATGAAGCCAATGGCAGCACTGACTGAAAGCGGGATACCGGCAATCAGGAGAACAAAGACGCCGCCAGTCAGAGCAGAAGGAACAGTTGCCAGGATTGCAAAGGCACTGCGGCCACTGTTCATGGCCATATAAAGCAGACCCAGCACCAGCAGTACGGCAATCGGCACCACCAGTTTCAAGCGGTTGGCAGCACGTTCCTGGTTCTCGAATTCACCACCCCAGACAAAATAATGTCCGTCCGGCGCCTTGATTTCGGCATCGATAGCTGCGATCGCATCCCGGATGACAGATCCCATATCACGATCTTTGATATTGAATTTGAGCGCCAGGAAACGGATGTTACCTTCTCGCACGATCGAAGCCACTCCATTGGCAATCTCGATGTCAGCCAGTTGTCGCAATGGGAGGCGAGCGCCAGAAGGTGTCGTGATGGTCAGACCGGCAATTTTGTCAAAATCGTCACGGGCAGGTTTGGGCAGCAAGAGACGTATTGGAACAGGTCGCTCCCCTTCCCAGTACTGTGTCACGACCCGACCGGCAAGAGCCGTTTCAATCGTTCTGGCGGCCTCTTCGATCGGCACCCCTGCGCGTGCCAGCGCAGAGCGATCGAGACGGATACGCAATTGCGGGCTTGACACATCACGATACAAATCCAGTTCAGTAATGCCTGGTATATCCCTGAGTACGATTTTTGCTTGCTTTAGGGTATCGCGCATGAGTGCCAGGCTACTGCCGAAAATCTTGAGTACAACTTTGCCTCTCACTCCGCTCACCGCTTCTTCGACACTGTCCCTGATCGGCTGCGAAAAGTTGAAGCGTACACCAGGAATTTCCAGGAGTAGGTTACGCATAGCCTCGATTAGTTGGGGTTTATCCCATCCATTTCGCCACTCTTCTTGAGGTTTCAGTCGCACGAAGGTTTTCAGCATGTTGACTCCTTCATTATCGGTACCATCCTCCGGCCGACCATGCTCGGTGTGTACATCGAGCGTTTCGGGGAAATGGCTCAGGCGCTTGTGGACTTCCTGCAAGATCTCCTGGCTTTTTTCCAGAGCGATACTGGCCGGCATCTCGACAAAAACGGCCAGATCCCCTTCATCCAGTTCCGGCAGGAATTCCGTTCCCAACCGGGAAAATGCAAGAGCACCTGCCAGCAGGAGCGCGGTCGCTAGGATCAGAACCGTACCGCGTAATGCCAGAGTTCGATCCAGCAGCCTGTAATAGCCATCCCGCAGTTTCCCGATCCAGCGGGGCTCGGTCAATTTGACATGCTCCGGTTTGAACAGGTAGGCACAAAGTGCCGGCACTACCGTCAATGAAAAAATCAATGCCCCTCCCAGAGCAAAGGCATAAGTGAGGGCAAGCGGCCGGAAAATACGCCCTTCCACCGATTGCAGTGTAAACACCGGCAACAGGGCGGCAATGATGATCAGCATGGCAAAAAAGGTGGGGCGTCCGACTTCTTTTGCCGAACGAATCACCAGATACAGTACCGCCTTTTTATTGGTTGGCCGCTCATGCCGGATGGCATGGATGATGTTCTCGACCAGTACCACCGCCCCATCGACCAGGATACCGAAGTCGATGGCTCCCATGGAAATCAGGTTGGCAGGCAACCCCAGCGTATGCAGACCAAGAAAGGCGACCAGTAATGACAAGGGAATGATTACTGCAACGATCGCCGAACCCGCGATACTGCGCAGAAAAAGCCAGACGACACCGACCACGAGCAGAAAACCATGCAATAGATTCTCATGCACAGTCGCCAGCGTATGATTCACCAGTACACTGCGATCGTGAACTGCTTCAATCTTCATGCCAGCTGGAAGAATGGTCGAATTGAGTACTTCAACCTGATGGTGAATTTCATTCAGTACAAGCGAGGGATTTTCTCCACGCCGCATTAGAACCAGCCCTTCTACGACTTCCTTTCTGTCATTTCCCCCTACCGACCCTCGTCGCGGTGTGGCAGCAAGTTTGACGATTGCCACATCACCGACCGTCAGTGCCGAACTGTTACTGGTTTTCAGAGGAATCTTCTTGATATCCTCGATTGAATCGATATAGCCGATACCGCGAATGGTAAGCTCCTGATCCCCATGACGCAGAAATCCACCACCTACATTGAGATTTGCTTTACGAATCGCTTCTTCAAGCGTTTCCAGGGCAAGCCCGGCAACATATAATTTCAGTGGATCAGCCTCGATATGGATCTCTTTGAGAAATCCGCCGAAAGGCACGACATCGGCAACTCCCTGTATACGCCTCAGGATACTGGCAATATTCCACTGCATCTCCGAACGAAGCTGGTAGAGATCATGGCGGTCGCTCACGACCCGGAAGCGATAGATCTTGCCAAGCGGGGTTGCCTCCGGTGCCAGTACCGCCATGACATCTTCCGGTAGATCAGCCTGGGATAATCTCTGCCTCACCACCATGCGACTGATGAAAGGATCGACATCGTCATTGAAAATCATTGTCACGAGTGATAAACCGAAGAGGCTCTCACTGCGCAACACGGTCATGCCTGAGGTGCCATTGAGCACTCGTTCAAGAGGAATGGTCACCTGGCGTTCGATCTCCTCGGCGGCATAACCCGGCATCTGAGCGATCACCTGCACCTGCGCGTTGGTGACATCCGGAAAGGCCTCGATCGGGGTATCAAGATAGGCGCGCACACCGAAAACGGCGATGACTGCAGCAATGAACAAAGTCGCCAGACGCCTATAGACACAATGTTCGATGATCAGATTCAGCACTGTGTTCTCAAAGCAGTTGCTCGGCGGTGCTATCGAGTAACAGGGCACCTTTCACCACAACCTTCTCACCGGCCTGCAGCCCTTCCAGGATGATCACCCGGCCATCGTATGAATTTCCGGTACGTACCGGACGAGGTTCGAAACTGCCATCCAATCGCTGCACATAGACAATCTGCTGACTATCTTCCTTGATCAGGATTGCCGTGGCAGGTAGACTCAAGCTATTGTTGCCCGTGGTACTCAACCGCACTTCTGCCAGCATGCCGGATGAGAGATGTCCAACCTCTTCCTTGAAAGAAAGGTAAACGGGGATACGCCGTTGCTCGCCATCGACTGCCTGCCCGATACCATCGACAATCGCATCCAGCCTCGTACCAGTGGCCAGCACGCGGATTCTGGCCGATTGACCAACGGCAACATGACTGATCTCACTTTCCGGGATATCAGCAACTGCCCACAGCTTACCGGGATCCCCTATTTCGACCAGAGCATCTCCTCCCGGAGATACCACGCTGCCGATACTGGCCTTAATATCCAGAACGACGCCCTCCACCGGGGCACGCAGAACGAAGCGATCTCCTTTACCATCTCCTATCAGAGCCGTCATGTGCTTTGCCCGCTCAAGCTCAGCGCGAGCTTCGCGAGCAGCGGTTTCAGCACTGAAACGTTCGACCTCCAAGCCTACCCCTTTCCAGATCATTTCATTCTGACGTTTCAGCAAATCTTCAGCAGCAGCATTCCTGGCCGCAGCCTGATTGAGCATGGCACGAGCTTCTGCCACATCGGCGCTCTGCAGCGTCATGAGCAGTTTTCCGGTCTTGACGATTTCTCCTGGCCGCACTCCGATGGAAAGGATGCGTGCCACCACAGGAGAGCCGATGGCCATCATCGCTTGCGGCTGGAAGACTATTCGTCCTGGCAGGACACCACCCAGGGCATCCGTTCTCGTACCCACGACTTCAATCGTGACAAACTGGAGAGATGCCTCTGCTATTACCAGCCCGCCGATGCTATCACCAACTTTATTTTCTACCGTCTGCTCGGGCACAATTACACTCGAGCAAGCCGTCAGACAGGCAATCACCAGCAATATGCCAAGGCAGCGTAAAATAAAGTTCATTATTGCCATCACGACCCCTTTCAGAAATGTCCCCCACCACGGGAGCGTGTAACATAGCAAAACACTCCTTAAAAAGTTCTGACAACGATTCAAAAACAACAAGATGAGAATTCTCCTGGTTGAGGATGACAGCGCCTTGCGCGATACACTATCTCAAGCATTACGACTGGCTAGTTATGGGGTCGATCCCGTATCGGACGGACGGGCAGCCGATAACGCTCTGGCAGCCGGTGTCTATGATCTGGTGGTACTCGATCTCGGCCTGCCTTATCTCGATGGGATAAAAGTGCTGCGGCATCTGCGCGGTCGCCAGGATCGTACGCCAGTCCTGGTGCTAACTGCCCGTGACGGGATCAATGAGCGCGTGCAGGGACTGAAAACCGGTGCAGATGATTACCTTA
>NZ_JBDZWD010000069.1:0-9088 GCF_040256045.1 Nitrosomonas sp. | reverse complement strand
TCGATGGTCTGGTCGCGGCGTCTGGCGGTAAGCTGGCGCGGCTCGACGGCTATCCGCACATACGGGTCGTCGTGCGCAACGACTGGGACAAATCCAAGGTCGCGTTGATCTCGGGCGGCGGATCGGGCCATGAACCGGCACATGCGGGTTTTGTGGGGGAAGGGATGCTGACGGCTGCGGTGTGCGGTGACATCTTCGCCTCGCCGACAGTCGATGCGGTTCTGGCAGGCATCCTTGCCGTGACGGGATCGTCCGGCTGCCTGCTCATCGTCAAGAATTATACTGGTGACCGATTGAATTTCGGGCTGGCGGCCGAGCGCGCTCGCCAGTTCGGCTTGAATGTCGAGATAGTCATCGTGGACGATGATGTGGCGTTGCCCGACTTGCCCCAGGCCCGCGGCGTCGCCGGCACGCTTTTCGTGCACAAGATCGCCGGTGCGCTGGCTGAGAATGGCGCCGACTTGGCGCGTGTCGCCGCGGCCGCGCGCAAGGCCGCGTCAAAGACAAAAAGCATCGGCATGTCGCTCAGCACCTGCACCATCCCAGGTTCGCCAAAGGAGGATCGCATCCCGCCCGGTATGGCCGAGCTTGGGCTCGGCATTCACGGTGAAGCCGGGGTCGAGCAGGTCGAGTTCAAGGGCGCGAGCGAAGCTGTCGCTGCCATGGTCGAACGTCTGCCAGCTGCAATGGAAGAAAAGCCGCATGTCGCTATGGTCAACAATCTCGGCGGCACGTCGGTCATCGAGATGTCGATCATCCTCAACGAAATCCGGCGGTCAGCGATTGGCGAGCGGATAACCCACGTCATCGGGCCGGCGGCCATGATGACATCGCTCGATATGCATGGCTTCTCGATCTCGGTCTATCCTGCCGACGATGCCGAGATCGCCCTGCTCAAGCAGCACACGCCGCTGGCGGCGTGGCCACGGGTTTCTCGGCTAGGCCAGGTCGCGATTCAGGCGCTTCCGGACGGTCTGACGCCTGTCGTTCCGATACCCTCGATGCACAAGCCGACCAGGGAGTTTCTGACCAGTTGCTGCGAGGTTCTAATCGCCGCCGAGAACGACCTCAACGCACTCGACGCGAAGTCAGGCGATGGCGACACCGGCAGCACGCTGGCCGGCGCGGCACGCGCCCTGATCAGGGCCGTGGATCGATTGCCGCTTGCCGACCATACCCAGCTCTATCGCGCCATTGGCTTGGAGCTTTCCCAAACCATGGGAGGCTCGTGCGGTGTGCTCCTCGCGATCTTCTTCGCCGCAGCGGGCGATGCCGCCTCAAGCGGCTTGCCAATGCGCGAAGCGTTGCAGGCCGGGTTGCGGAGAATGCAGGAGATCGGCGGGGCACGTCCGGGTGACCGCACCATGGTCGATGCCCTTGCGCCGGCCCTCGATGCCCTGGAAGAGAGCCTGTCCGATGCGGCGAAAGCCGCGCGTGCGGGTGCCGATCGCACTGCCCACATGAGCAAGGCGAATGCGGGCCGCGCTTCCTATGTCAATGCCAGGCATTTGGTCGGTCACGCTGATCCAGGTGCTGAGGCGGTCGCGCGACTGTTTGAACACTTGGCCTAATTTTAGATAGTAAGCATCTATTTATAACATGTAATGAAACCGGACATTCCAGTTAAGAGAAAATAACCTTAACTGGAGGAAGCGATGGTAAGGAGAAAGCAGTACACAAAAAAATACAAATTAGATGCGATCAGTTTGGTATTGGAGCAGGGTTATACGACGACAGAAGTATCCCGAAGTCTGGAAATCAATGCCAATATGCTGAGGAGGTGGATTAGGGAGTACCAGGCAGATGATGCAGATCAGGCATTCCGAGGTAATGGGAAGTTGACAGCAGAGCAGGAAGAAATCCGGCAATTGAAGAGGCAAATCAAGCAGCTCAAGCTGGAAAAGCAGATATTAAAGGAAGCGACGGTCTTTTTCGCGAAAGAAACGAAGTGAAATACTCGTTTATCACCCAAAGAAAAAAGACCTACCTGATGTGGTTCAATAGTTCTGTAGACCTCTGTCACATGGAAATACTTGAAACAGTTCGAGACATAGCGAAATCCAGTAATCATAGCTACGGCAGTCGCAGTTATTGCTGGTTTGCGGGACGGATAGTTGCAATTATTTCTGGCTTAAAATCGCGCTGAATGCTGGTTGATCCAGTTTCAAATGCAGATCGTTACAGGTAACCATGCGGATTACAGATTTGTCATTTTGTAAAAGATAGACTTTCTCAGGCCGTTCTTTTGGATTCTCCGTGAGAGATAACTACCTGTATATTACTTTGGTGTGTTAATAAGTTCGATCCTTATTTCTGCTTCACCGCTGCCTTGTGAACCATCAAAACCTACTTCCAGGCATAACGGCTCTCCCGCTTTGATGAGCGAAGTCTGTTCCATCAACGAAACCAGAAAGCGCGATTGCCGCTCCGGCTCCTGTACGGTAAATGCGCGCAACGGATATACTGCAAAACGTGTCAACTCATAGCGTTGATTACCAACCACCAGCCAGACCACCAGCCCTGCTGGTGGTCTGAGTGGTTTGAATGACTGCACGACGACGACTGCACGTTTGTGATCCTGCTGCAAAGCTTGTAGATTTGCCGCGTCGAGATTGAAACACTGCTTTGCCGGTAATTTCAAGGTCGCTTTGCTGCGCGAGATCGGATCGTCATGAGTTCCGCCAGCATGGCTCAGTGTTGTCAAAAAGACAAAACCACTAAGAAACATTCGAACAGTCGGTTTGCTTTGCATCACGCGCATCAGATTTTTTCATCAAATGAATGCCAACTCGATCGAGGCTGGCACTACATCACCGACTGCTGTTGTTGCCACGCCTGGTTTGGGTACAGGTAAAAGCTGCACAGTAATCTCGTCATTCGTAAGGTTATTTGTCTTTGAGATATTTTTTAGCGCTTCAGTCAGATTGACGATGGTTGAGGGTAAGCCATGATCGCCACCATGTTTGAGAAAGCCCAAGGTCGTGACGTAATGAGGATCTGTATCTGGTACATCCTGATTGACTGTTTCTCGGTTGATGAATACACGAATGGCTTGTACGTTATCACTGATCTTGATATCGGAAATCAGCGCAACGAGTTCTCGCCCTTCAGTATTTTCGGCTACAGGCTTGAGCACTTCCTGCAAAGTTTGGGCCTCGAGCGGAAGAGACAAGTGCAGCGGTGCAGCCAGGGTAGCTGCTCGCGTATTGGACTGTTTGATTTTAAACAGTGTGGATTTTTGTGCGGGATCGAATAAGGCAGTAAGGTTTTGCGTGCGCAACGCGTCCACTTTTTTATTGTCGGGCTTGGGTATGTTGTCGTAGGTGTATCCCAGTGCGGAGGTGCTCTGCAGATCTTTCACCACTTTGGTATAGAACTTGCCATCGGGTGAGATGTAGTTGTTGGTGAATGGCATATTCAGCCACAGAGGGTCATCGGAGTTTTTGCGACCGAGTGCATTCCAGTAAGCCCAGATACGGTCAATATTGCCATGATGCATCATAAAAATCGGATCCCGCGGTGAATTCGAGTTCGGCATGTAGGCACCGATATTGTTGTGTATGTTGTTATGCGGAGTGCGCTCAAGAATACCTTGATTACCACCTCCCATAGGCACCCATTTGGGATCCAGATTATTTTGTTTGGGATTACGGCTGGTGCCAAATGCCTCATACACGGTTTCCTTATAGATGCTTTCAATCACCTTGGGGCCCACTAAGGCATCCGTCAGCGTATAGGGTCCGGTCAAGACATTACGTATCATGGATGCTTCATCTCCTCTACTCGGTACGTAGAGCGAATTAGGTTTTCCCTTGTAGGTTTTGTCGGTAAATGCAGCGGGCAGTTGGCGCAATGTTGTCCAGTCCCAATAAGGCATGGCAAATTCTGGGTTATTGGTTAGTACGGCTGCCGCCTTCTCATACATTTCCACAAATCCTCTATGCCAGGGAAGAAAATACCAGTCACCGTGCGGACAGTATTTGAAATCGTTTGCATCTCCATGTTGATTGGCAAATCCGGTCCAGCTCACTAAGTCGGTTTGTGGTTTATCTCGCATGAGGCCGACAAAATCCCGGTAAGTTTCCAGATCCGGGTCATCAAGACTCATATTGTTGACGCTACGTCGCTTTCTCAACCCGGTTTGAGCAAATGCCTTTACCCCAGGTAAGATGCCCGAAAATGCAGTAATTGCGCTTCCTGCTGCAACGGCTTTTAATACAGATCTTCTTGTAACCATCCTGGTTCTCCTAAGTCGGTTGGGCGTTTCAATGAGGATTGTTTGATGTGGATTCAGTGCTTATGGCCCTTACTAATGCCATCTGCACCATCGGGCAATGCCACGCGAACGATTTGCATCATTCCCTGGTCTTCATGATCGAGGATATGGCAATGCAAAACATAATCGCCAATATAACGCTGGTAACGTGTGCGAACCACAACGGTATATTTACCCTCAGCCGGACTGGGCTGCATAATATTTTTTATCCATAGCGTATCTTTCCAAATCCCTTTAAGTGCTCGATATTGCAGATCCACGGTATCCTCTGCATCGTCTATTGCATCTGGTCCACTGACATCCTTGCCATTTGGATCCAGAATTTTCACAATCTGAAAGGGATTCACATGAATGTGAAATGGGTGGCTTACAAAATCGGATTGCAGCGTCCACTCGTCTACCCCACCAAGCATAAGTG
Organism: Nitrosomonas sp.; assembly: GCF_040256045.1. Classification (GTDB taxonomy): domain Bacteria; phylum Pseudomonadota; class Gammaproteobacteria; order Burkholderiales; family Nitrosomonadaceae; genus Nitrosomonas. The sequence continues at coordinate 4,394 of NZ_JBDZWD010000069.1, read as the reverse complement.
TACGATTGATGATATCTGGATCAAAAGATTTGCCATTTACCTCAAATATCGGTGGATTCTGGCTTACGTCAATATTGAAGGTAAGATCTTGCGTACCAGTCACTTCGTCATCCTTGATATCCGGATGCGGTACAAAGCTCGATAACTTGAGTCCGCTGCGTAAATCTGCAACAACCTTGTCGCGTACATCAGCAGGCATATTTATGGCCGCAGCCGCAGCCAATTCAGAAGCAATATAGGTCGTGATGTCGGTCGGCACATTGCGTCCCGCTGCGACATTCACCAACCCCAGCAATTGACGCGAGGGTACAGCCTGATCGACATTAGACGCCGTGGGCGCAGCAGCATCAATCACGCAATAGATCCCAGCTTGAGGAAAGGCCATTAATGTATCCCAGCGGTAAGCAGGCTGGTAAACTGTCTGCACGGTTTTGATCACAGCACCAGTAGTCAACCCATCTGCTGCAATCAAGTGCTGAGGAAGTGGGTCACCTGTACAACTCTCATTGATAAAGGCATCCTGTTCGGATGCACGCAAACCTTGCGGACTTCGACTTCCCGCCTTCAGCTTTCTGAATTCGAGATTAATGGTATCGCGCACGCCGCCATGTATGACGCGCCAACGTTCAATCTGTCCAGCACTGGTACCATTGAAATTGGGTAACACCTGCCCGTTGATGCTGGTATAGCGCCCTGATGCTGGCCAGCTGCCCGGACCGAATTGATCATATCCCTCAATACCACCTACATCACCAGGATCACAGCGATAGGTATTATCCGGATTAAGTTTGATATTTCCGAGGGCATCACGGCAAGCATATTGAATTTGCTGTATTACCAGCACTCGTTCTTTGAAAGCTTGGTTCTGGGTGGGCTTGAGTAGGGTATCGATGTCACCGTTCTGTGTTGGAGTAGGGAAACGATTGCCACGAATAATCAGTGCTCCAGCCATGCCACTTGATACCTGCAAGGCTGTCGAACCGTGGCGATGGGTGTGGTACCAGAAAGTACCGGCGGGGTGATCAGAAGGGATGTTGTACTCATACTGAAAATGCACACCAGGATTGATCGATATCAGCACGTTATCGCCATTGCTCGCCGGATTTACCCACAAGCCGTGTGTATGCAGATTAGTGCCGTTAAAGCAGTGTGGATTGTTTATGTCTTGATCAGTTTGAATGCAGGTGGGATCAGCAGGTAATTTATTATTGAGGGAAATTCTGATTGTATCGCCCGGATTTACCTCAAGCATGGGAGAAACATAAGGAGCATCAGGATCTACATGCGTCCCTTGATAGCTGCGCAGCTTGACCGTATCAAAACGCTGCTCTGAAGGATTCCACAGCTTGCCGTTAGTGTAAACCACATTGAGCGCCAGCGAAGCTTCGTGCGACAAATCATTCACTGTCGTGCGTGACTGCATGAGCTCGGTTGTATGCGGAATGTTTCGTATTAACTCCAGCAAAGGAGGATTGGTAACAATGCGCGTATCAGCGGCTAACTCAGCACGAACAATCTGTGGAATAAATAGTACCAGTACAATAACGACCAGTTGCAATCTGGAGTAGGTGCTTAGTAAAGCTGAATTCATATTTTTTCACCCTATATAAATTTAAGGATCTCTGGAATAGTCGGGTGATCCATCTTTCTGTAAACAACCTTGAAGTTTCTTTCAATCTTGTTGATTGAGTATTTTTGAAATTATCAGCACCCCGAGTAATCTTAGTGATCGGGTGTTTGGCTTGTGGCATCACATTCAAGAATGTTTGGCTTCACATGACAAGCTAGTTACTTTCATCAAAAGGTCGAGAACAGGAACAATAAATTTCACCTCAATCTCTTCCTTACCGATATCGGCACTTAAGATATATCGCTTTAGGTTGCATCCGCGCGAACCGTCTGGGCATTGCCGCGCTTGCCAAACAACTCGACACGGCTGCGCCCTTTGACGACGAAGCCTTCCTCTCGGGCTGTTGCAGATTTGGCGGCTTACAACAATGGCAAACTTTATGGTGTCTGGAACAATGCGGCCGACGATCTGGACGCTATCCGGGAACAAGTGAATCAGATACTGGCTGCCAGTCCGGAAAGCTTCGCGGAGGAATATGCGATACATGACCATGAAGGCTTTGGCGGGTTTATTTTAAGCAAGTATGCAGGGCTTGAAACTACGCATGAAATCGCCTGCTTTATCGAGAAATACCCGGATTTTGGCAGTGAATGCTGAATTATTTTGGCGGTGACCTGGAAGAAGCCAGAACGGCAGCAGAGGAAAACTACTGCGGCTGCTATCCATCACTGGCCGATTTTGCGGAAGAACTAACCGAAGACACCACGCAGATTCCTGCAAATCTTGCTTACTATATCGATTACGAACGCATGGGCCGTGATATGGAGCTGAACGGCGATGTGTTCACCCTGGAAACAGGATTGGAAGAGGTGCATATCTTCTGGAATCACTAAAGGCCAAAGCAAAACGCTGCTGGCTGAAACCAGCAGCGCTTAGTTTTTCTGTTTTGAGGAAAAAAATCGCGTCGCCGAAATCCTCTGGCTTTCGGCGGCAACGGAATCAGGGCCGTACAATAGAAAACAGCATTACAAATGCTGTTCGATATCCATACGGCCATGCAGGATACGGATAATCTCAATCCGGTCTTTTCCAGTATAACGGTAAAAAATGACATGTTTACCAACCCCATACTTGAAATAGCCTTCCCGGATCTCATCACAAGCCCGGCCCAGACCGGGCTGTCCGCCAGATCATGAAATGCACGGTCAAGCTGTGTCAGATAGCGGATTTGTTGTGCTTTTCCCCATTCTTTTCGGGTGTAGCGGCCAATGGACAGTAAATCATCCATTGCTTTCTGCCTGAGGATAAATGATCCCATCTAATCTGCACTTTCCAGCTCATCCAGAACATTTTGCAGGGAATAATCAGCCGGGCCGCTTTGTTCACCCTCGATCAGGGCACGGCGTAATGCTTCCAGCTTTGCCTCGCGTTCTTCCAGCAGACGTAGTCCGGCGCGGATCGCTTCACTGGCTGAACCGTAGCGCCCGGCTTCAATCTGATGCGCAAGAAACTTCTCGAAATGCTCGCCCAGTGTGACACTGGTATTTTTTTGTACCGGCATAGTGTGCTCCTTCAATAAACGTATATATCTAATTATAATATTTGTTGGTATAAAAACAATTGAAGACTGGTTATGGCCCCTCAGACCTTACTTTCCAAGGGTTTTGATCAGCAAATCCGCTACAGCGCCACCAGAGGCAGGATTCTGTCCAGTGATCAGTCTCTGATCTTCAACAGCAAAAGAAACCCACGGTTCCTCAGCTTTCTTGTAGATAGCACCGCGTGCGACCAATTCGGTTTCGGTCAAGAAAGGGACAAATTTATCCAGTTCAACCAGTTTCTCTTCCTCGTTAGAGAAACCGGTAAGTTGTTTGCCTTTTACAAGCAGGCTGCCATTCGAGAGCTTGATATTCAGCAATCCGGCTGCACCATGGCAGACGGAAGACACAACCCCGCCATTTTCATAGATTTTACGGCTGATAGATTGCAGTTCGGCATTGTCCGGGAAGTCCCAAACCACGCCATGGCCACCTGCATAATAGATTGCAACGTAATCATCGGGATTGACTTCGCTGGCTTTCAACGTTTTGCCAAGACGATTCATGAAATCCTTGTCTTGATACCACTCCCAGTCAACAGGCTCGGCCATGGAAAGACTATGGGGATCAATGGGCGTGTAACCTCCTTTGGGGCTGACATAGTCAACTTCATAACCTGCTGCCTCGACTTTTTTCACAAAGTGAACGGCTTCACCGAGCCACAATCCTGTGGCCCGATCCATATCAGGATATTTTTCTACACTGGTAAGAACAACAAGGACTTTCCTGGTCATGAGTTAACTCCCTGACTGTGAATTGATGAGGAAGGTGATAAATAATTACGCGTTTTCAGAATATCTTCCATATTTTTGACGTTAAATGCAATGAAACGCTGGCTTTACCGGTTAGCTATTATTTGATAACCCATCATAAAATAGGCGTGCAAAAACGAGCGAAAGAGGTACAGAGCGATGACACATAAACGCCCGACATTCGATAAATTCCGGCAAACCGCATGGAATATCCGGAGGTCAAAGCCGAATACGATGCACTTTCAACGGCGTTCGAGATGAAACGCCAGATGATTGTTTTGCGCAAAAAAGCAGGTGTGACACAGGAACAGATGGCCGATCTGCTGGGTACTAAGAAAAGCAATATCTCCCGGCTGGGAAGCTTGCATTCGAATGTCTCACCGAGACTGGCTACTGTCGAAGATTATGCGCGTGTTCTAGGGCGTGTTGACGTTTCACATAGGTAGCCAGAGGGTCATGCAGGCCATTGCTACT
>NZ_JBDZWD010000098.1:0-2446 GCF_040256045.1 Nitrosomonas sp. | reverse complement strand
TATTGGGCGGCCAATCTGATAATGCCGTTAGGCAAAGACAATTTGTATATTTATATAGTGAATATGTCGCTGCTTAGTTCCATATCCCGACCCATGCGTTCATTCGATGCAACACTTAGAGCCGCAGTGGAGTTTATCTCAAACCCGCATAAACTCTGGGAATCCGGGCGATTGTGCGACCGCCGCGCCGTGTTGAGACTGGCTTTTCCGGGCGGGTTTCAATATCATAGAAACACAGGACTTAGAACCGCCGAAACCCCTTTACCCTTCAAGGTGTTAGGGGAGCTTGCAGGCAAGCAAATTCAATTGGCGGAGAAGGCGGGATTCGAACCTTCCTTCCATGCTTATAAATCAAATAGTTATCTTTCCTTGTTGACCATAACCTGACCAAACATCTCCAGCGCTTTGCTTCCTTGGCGCTCATCGCTTTGAATCCATCGCGCATAAGTTCGCGCCGTAATGAGCACATCGGAGTGCCCCATCTGATGAGATACCCAGGCAAGATTTTCCCCAGCTGACAGCATTATTGATGCATATGTGTGTCTTGTCTGGTAGGGGTTCCGGTATCTCACGCCTGCTTTTTTCAATACTGGTATCCAGCACCCTTTCCTTATTTGCTGATCTCCCGTCCAGGGCTTGCCTGTCGTCGGGTTGTGAAAAACTTTACCACCTTGTAGTAAGGTGTATTGCTTCTGGTCTGTTAACGCTCGCTCTACAGGTGGAAGCATATCTATTTCTCGCGTCCCTGTTTTTGTCTTGGTGGTCTCATCCACCTTGGCAGCGTGAGTCATAGCTTTGTTGATACTGATCTTCCTGCGTTTGAAATCAACATCTTTCCACTCCAGTGCGATCAGTTCCGATGTCCTCATCCCTGTCCATAGAAACGTGATGATCTGATTGCGTACAGCTCCTGTTGCTGTGGCGATGATCAGTTCCTGTTCTTCTTTTGTAAGCGGATCCACATGCTGTTTTGTTTGTGGTGCTTCATTGCGTTTATATGTCCAGTTGAGTAGTGGATTTACCTGGATCAGATCATCATGCTGAGCATCCTGCAGTGCAGTACGTAGTGGGCTCAAGATATTGGAAATACGCTTGTTTGAGCAATCCAGGGCAGCTATCCATGTTCTTATATCGTTACGGCTCAGCGTATGTAATAACTTTGCGCCGAACTGCTGGATAATCAGGTTGTTTATGATTTTTTTATAGTCATTGTATGTACTGGCTTTAATGGTTGGCCGTTTGTTTGCCAGCCATTCGGTCAGGTACGATTTTACTGTGTACTGTGTTGGGGCGAACTTGTCCGCATTCCTGGATCGTGGAAATGTGTAGGAATAATCGAAGCTACCATTATCGATCGCATTCAGAATGGCCGCGCGGTGCTGGGATGCTTTCTTCAGGTTAGCGGGGGTGGGCTTAAGGTTAATGCGCTCCCGGCAGCGCTGGCCGTTGTAATAGAAGTCGATTTCGATCGATGACTCACTTGCGGCTCTGACACCTGGATACTTGTTTCCACCCATGAAATATACCCGCTGATATTGATTAAGATCCGCCCATCCGGCGCTTTAGTGTACTCCTTCCCCCTGACCCAGTCACCGCGGGCAATTTTTGATCTGACAGCATCCGGGGTATAACCGGTCTCAGAACAGAATTTATCGATTGTTACGTAATTTGCAACCATGGTGAGTATGGGTTTTAAGTTCAGTTTGCTGTATCTATCAGTTTGCACAATTTCGCAAATTGGAAATTTTTTACGGGTTAGGGTGGCTAGGCTAGTCAGGTGGTGAGTAATCCCAATTTTTAAAGAAATTCTGCATTGCTGGAGGCATTGGCGTTTGCACGTGATCGGCGCGTACAGCAATCAGTCCAGCACATATACGTCCGTCTTTGGGTGCGTGACATAAGAACTTATCACCCTGTACTACCGCTTTCATGAAATCCATCTGCGTTTGCAGGCAACCATTGGGAACGGTTCCGGATCGACAAGCACATGTGGTACACATTTCATTCCGTACCATTGGAAGATTAAGATTTATCAGGCCTTTAGCCTTTAATATTCTTTGGCCATTCTCTGCCATCTTTGCCGTACATTTGCCAATTAGTTGCCCTTCTTTGCTTACTCGCGCATTCATTTAATTAAACCCTAGTTCATCCATTATTTTTTGTGCAGCCTGTACAGGGTCGTAAATATGGCCATCAGCCAATGCCCTGACGAAATCCTCTAATCTTTCGTTGTTTGCAAAAATATCGTAGAAGGCACAGGCAGAAATTTTTACAGGAACTTCATTGATTTTCATGAAAGCAGAAAATTTCATATCTGGCGGCGCATTCCTGATAAGCAGTGCTACGTGGTTATCCATCGTGTTATTTTTCATTTTCCCCTCATGCCATTTGGTTTCCATATGCTTATATCTTGTTGAGCCGCTTTCGATAACTGCACATTTCAGGA
>NZ_JBDZWD010000021.1:35394-38803 GCF_040256045.1 Nitrosomonas sp. | reverse complement strand
TATTTCTGGATTCCGTTAAAAGTGAGGAATTATTCTTCAAAGAGCTTAAGTACAAATATTACAGCTATGAGCTGATAAAATCTCCACCATTCACATGAATTGCTTGACCTGTTACATACGTTGAATCTTTAGAAGCCAAATAAATATAAGCAGGTGCCAGTTCAGATGGCTGTCCGCGGCGCTCCATTGGTGTTTCTTCTCCATGTTTCTTAACTTTTTCGGCATCAAATGAGGCGGGAATTAGCGGGGTCCAGATTGGCCCGGGTGCTACCGAATTTACTCGAATTCCTTTGCCGCTTAGGTTTATGGATAAAGATCGCGTAAAAGTACTGATGGCCCCTTTGGTTGAAGAATAATCGATAAGTGTAGGAGAACCGCGATAAGCTGTAATAGAAGAGGTGTTGATGATGCTATCGCCTTTTTGCATGTGCGGTAAGGCTGCTTGTGTCATATAAAACATACTGAAGATATTCGTTTCGAAAGTTTCTAATAATTGAGCAGGAGTGATATTTAAGAAATTCTCTTGTGGAAATTGCTTACCTGCATTATTGACGAGTACGTTTAATTGACCAAATTCTTCTACCACTTCACTAATTAGCTGATAACAATTTTCCACTTTACTAACATCTGTGGCCAGCTTTAAACTTTTTACTCCATAAGGTTCAATCGCTTTAAGAGTATCCTCAGCATCTTCATGTTCATCCAGATAAATGATGGCAACATTGGCGCCTTCTTTTGCGAACCCAACAGCTACTGCACGTCCGATACCACTGTCGCCACCTGTAATCAATGCTACTTTACCTTTTAATTTCTCAGATCCTTTATAGCTTTTGTCATCATAAATCGGTTCTGGAGACATCTCATTTTCGAAACCTGGCTGTCTTGACTGCTCTTGTGGCTTTACTTGTTCGTCGATCGATTCAAATTCATCCTGTGTCATGAGTGGTTCTCCTTAAAGAAAGGGAATCATAAATTTGTTTAGGTCATTTTTGACAAAAGACATCTCTACTTTAAAAATAATTTACCGATCTAAATCAGGTGAGCCTGATCTAGATCGATATGAAAAATATAGAAAAGTTTCAATAAGTTCACTTCTGATTATTTCATTTGATTACTTATAATTGCCTCATATAAGCAACAAGATCAGACTTCTCCTCCTCCGTCAGTTTGAGTTGTAGGATCAGATTAAAAAATTCCACTGTGTCTTCAAGAGTGAGCAAACGGCCATCGTGCAGATAGGGAGGGCTGTCTTTGATGCCGCGAAGTGTAAAAGTTTTCATCGGCCCATCACCCGGCTCGTTCAGAAAGCGCTCGAGTTTGAGGTCGTGCATTTGATTATCGAGAAATGCGGGGGGTTGATGACAACTTGAACATTGACCCTTGCCAAAGAAGATAGCTTCTCCTCGAAGTTCTTCTTTAGTAGCTTTTGAACGATCTAACCGCCCTTGGCTATCCAGTTTAGGTGCCGGGGGGAAATCCAGCATGTTCTGAAACTGTGCCATATGGCTTACATGGATCCGATCGAGGACTGGAAATCCCTTTTTCATTGCATGGATAGGATCTCCGTTAAAATAAGCCGTACGAAATTCAAATTCTGTGAAATCTTCGACAGAGCGCAAGCTGCGTTTTGAGCCATGTATCTGTTGCGCATAGAGTCCGCGCAGACTTACCGTGTCCAGCCGGAATCTCCGTTCCTCGGGCCGTGTATCGGGGTTCAAGTGAAACTGTCCTGTTGTATGACCATTCACATGGCAATCCAAGCATGTAACACCCAGGCTGGGCTGTGCACTTTTACGATCATCGGTCGGATTGAATTCTTCCTGCGGTAGAGGAGTAAGTAACATCTGAAGCCCGTTAAGCTGAACCGGAGTCAAGATATCCTTGAATAAGCGATAAAAATTGTTGATTGATACTACTTCTCCACGTGACACATCCCCCAGTTCGGGCCTGTTTTGAAGGAAAATTGCCGGAGGAAACTCTGGCAAGAATGCTTCAGGTAAATCGAACTCTACGTCGAAGCGCTCCAATCTTGGGAACATCTTAGTTTGTACTGGCGGGAAAACCTGCCCACCGGTTACTTGCTTCGGATGGGGTAACGCAGGGTATGGGAAGAGGTCCTTGTTGCGTATTTCTTTGGGTGACAACTCTGCCAGTTTCTGCCAGCTTATTCCGTCTTGTAATCTGGCGGTAGGGCCTACTGCCAGCGGTTTGCCACGAGTCATGGTTGCTTTTGGATCCAAACGCGGGGTCAGATTGTAGCGTTTGAGCAGCAGATCACGCTGCGTTTTCATGACCGCAGGGCGTTGCTTTTCGTCAGCTTTCATCGTTTCTTCAAAGGTCTGCATTGGTTCTTTTGCATTGAGCGGGTCGCGATAAAAATCGAATCCTTTTACTTTGCCCTCATCTGGCTGATTCTGGAATGCAGATGAAGAGGGCGATGCATTAGAGGCAGCAAAAATATCAGACCGGTCATGCTCGGTTTTCTTCTGTTCTGTACCGGTGGTAGGGGGGTGTCGGGGTGTTTGTGCCTCAAATATCGCATCTGATGATTGAGCGAGCAATTCGTAACTCGTTTGACTGAAAGCAGGGTTTATTACTCCCGCTAGGCTACTCAATCCCAAGCTCAACCACACAATATCTCTCTTTCTCATGTGAGTCTCCTTTTTAAATACAAATATTGTTATCAGACGGCCTTTCCTGCCCCGATATGAAGTTGTTAACTCCATATGTGATCTTGTTCCATGAAAGCTGTGTACTGGAGACCACACATTCTTCTCAATATTTTTATTATTCTTCAGGAGTCATAGCGCTTCAATTACCCATGCAGGTCGTCCAAAGCGGATAGCCATTACCAAACTGTAGACATCTGGCCATGGTTATTACTGGCATATGCCAGCAAAATAAGATTACACCTTTTGACATAACCTGTTAAATAAAATATTAAAGAATAATTAAATATAAAATCAAATTCATCATTTAAACTTATATTTAAATCATATTTATAAATAGTTGTATAGAATTATTCTTATTTATTGAAAATATTTATTTAAATTAAATATATTATTTATGAACTTTTTAAAGACTCATCTATCGGACCTTAAAGCATCAAAGTTCCAGATGCTTTTTATTCATTATTTTATTGTTAATGATGACAAAAGTAAGGAGATAACGATGGCTACCAATAAACAGAATCGAGATTCAGATCATAATGAAGGTCAAGGTTTTGCTGGAATGGACCCTAAACGTCAACGAGAAATCGCAAGTGAAGGTGGAAGAGCGGCTCATGAAAGTGGTAATGCCCATGAATTCGATTCAGAGGAAGCTCGAGAAGCTGGTCGCAAAGGTGGCAAGGCAGCTCATGAAAGTGGTAATGCCCATGAATTCGATTCAGAGGAAGCTCGAGAAGCTG
>NZ_JBDZWD010000021.1:29149-35294 GCF_040256045.1 Nitrosomonas sp. | reverse complement strand
GCTCATGAAAGTGGTAATGCCCATGAATTCGATTCAGAGGAAGCTCGAGAAGCTGGTCGCAAAGGTGGCAAGGCAGCTCATGAAAGTGGTAATGCCCATGAATTCGATTCAGAAGAAGCCAGAGAAGCCGGACGTCAAAGCCATAAAAACGATGATAAACGTAGCAGTAGTAATGATGATAACAATGACAACCGCAGAGGTGGCAGTCATGAGCAGCATGTAAGAGCTGGGCAGCAAAGCCACAAAAATGACAACAAATAATCTGAGATCAGCTTGATGCAATGAAAAATATCATTAAAGCCTTCAATGGTAAGCATTAAGCATTAGAAAAAAAAGTATTGTTTCTTAAATGAAATTACTTATTCTGAAAATTAAAAGTTATCGGGCAGTCATACTAAGTAGCAATGACTGCCCGATAATTAATCTTTTTCAGGAAGGAATAAGAACTCATGCTCCCTGTTAAGCTTTCAGAGAATAAATTACTGAGGAAAGCGATGATATCGGGTTCTATTGCAAGCCTTTTATCCGCTATTTTTCTGGCAATTTTAGGAAAGGGTGAGCTAGGAAAAACCGCTGCGCCCATTAATGGCCCTAGTCAGTGGGTTTGGGGAAAATATGCTTCTTTCTTAAACTATTTTAGTTGGCGGTATACAGGGGTGGGATATGTCATTCATCATGCAGCATCTATATTCTGGGCTCTTTTTTATGAAAAGATAAATCCTGGGAAAAACTGTCAGGGAATAGTTATTCCGACTCTTATGGTGAGTGTAGTAGCTTATATAGTTGATTTTTATGTAGTTCCGAAACGCTTCTCTCCAGGATTTGAACGACGTCTATCAAAAGGATCTTTATTTGTAGTGTATGGCATCTTCGCACTGGGATTGGCCGGAGGAAGTTATATAAATAGAAATTGCTTGGAAATCAATAAATTAAATAAAGATTGACTCAGCTTATAAGCCTATAACTTAAGAGAGTAAGAATGCAAAGTGATTTTATAGAATTATTCACTGAATCTAACTGATCTGTTGAGTAGAATTTTTAATGTCAACTATATTAATTACAGGTGCAACAGGATTTATTGGGAGACACTTGTCGGTAGCGTTGGCAGCCAAAGGGCATAATATTGTATGCGGAGTAAGAAACCCCTCAGCAGAAGCTTTTGATAGGCGGTTTCATTATATTAAGGTGGACTATACCCAGGATTTCGATGTGAATATGTGGGAATCCAGACTTACCGGCATAGATATAGTTATAAATGCTGTAGGAATTATACGAGAGACGGATACAGCAACTTTTTTTTCAATTCATGAAAGAGCACCTACTGCCCTGTTTCTAGCCTGTGCAGAATTGAATATTAAAACTGTGCAAATATCAGCATTAGGTGCTGATGAACAAGCTCAAACTCGATTTCATTTAAGTAAGAAAAATGCAGATAGTGTGCTGCTTTTTTTAAATCAGAGGAGTGTAGTAGTACAACCCTCCCTAGTCTTTGGTCCTGGTGGAGAAAGCACTAAATTTTTTCTCTCTATTGCAAGCCTTCCAGTCATACCACTTCCTGGGACAGGTCAGCAACAAATCCAGCCCATTCATATTGATGATCTTACTTATGCAATCGTTGTACTCGTCGAAAGTAATAAATATATAGGACGCCGTATTCCTCTGGTGGGCCCAGAACCGTATAGCCTTCAAAGTTATTTACATAAATTACGACAAGGAATGGGGCTCGGAGATGGGATTTTTCTCCATATTCCTCTGATACTAATCAGTTTTTATGTATATATCTGTCAATGGACAGGAAAGGGCCTGCTGAATATCGAGAGCTGGCAGATGCTCCAAAAAGGAAATTTTTCAGATCCTGGCGTAACTACTGAACTGTTAGGGCGGAATCCTAAAGCACCCGATACTTTTATATCTCCGTGGAATGCAACTGAATTACGTAAATCGGCCCTTTTAAGTTGGCTTCAACCAGTATTGCGCGTTTCACTTGCAATAGTATGGCTGGTAGCCGGGATAGTATCAATGGGTATTTATCCGGTTGGAGAAAGCTATTTTCTCTTAGCACGAGTGGGTGTACCTGAAGATTTTGCCCCGCTAGTTCTTTATGGTGCTGCTTCAATTGATATTATTTTTGGTATCGGAACATTATTTTTACGCCGCCGAAAATTCCTCTGGATGGCACAAGTAATTCTTATCATCCTTTATACCTTCACTATTACTTTATATTTACCTGAGTTCTGGTTACATCCTTTTGGGCCAATAATAAAGAATTTACCAATCCTCGCAATCATTTGGTTACTGTATGAGCTAGAAAAATGACAGCTTATCTCCTGACTAAATGGATTCATATTCTTTCCTCAACGTTGCTCTTTGGAACCGGAATCGGTACTGCTTATTACTTGTTATGTGCCGTTTGGACTAAAAACCCTTTCCTTATTGCTGCTGTTGGAAAATATGTAATTGCAGCTGATTGGCTGTTTACAGCAACCACTATTGTTATTCAGCCAGTTACAGGTTTTTATCTCATCCATTTGTTATCTATTCCTTTAACAAGCACATGGATTAGATGGTCCTTAGCTCTATATTTACTTGCGGGAGTTTGTTGGCTACCAGTTGTCTGGCTGCAAATAAAGCTGCAACGTCTGGCTGCAGACGCCAGCGAAAACAAACATACTCTACCCGATGTGTTTTGGCGTTATTTTAGGGTATGGGTTACATTGGGTATTCCCGCATTTACAGCGATGGTAATCATTTTTTATTTGATGGTTGCGAAGCCGGCTTGACATCTTTACACAGGATGGCGTGCAGGACTGACTATCTTCGGGATTAAGAACTACGAAGGCAAAAAGATTCTGCGCTACAAATGAGATTCTTCCATTCTATATTGAGAGAAATGGAGTTGAGTCAATTTCTGGGAGCAATTCTTATTCATCTTATAAAAAGGAAAATATTATGAGTACGACTTCTATTTGGCGTAGGAAAGCATCTCAGACGTATTTCCCCACCCTGCAAGAGGAGATTACGACTGAAGTGGTTGTAATTGGGGGCGGGATTACCGGGGTTACACTTGCTCTTAATCTTGCTGAACAAGGCAGATCGGTTGTGCTTTTGGAAGCGCGCAATATTGGTTCAGGAAGTACAGGTAATTCGACTGGCAACTTATATGAAACTGTCAGTCACGGTATTCACGCTATTGTCGACCGATGGGATAGCGATGTGGCCCGCACAGTAACTATAAGTCGTCGCCATGCCTTGGAGCAGATCGAATCTCGCGCTGAGAAGTACGAGATAGATTGTGGTTTCCGCCGCTGTTCGCTTTATCGTTATGCTACGTCAGACGACGCGAAAGAATTTCTCGAGAGAGAGTATCCAGCATCTCTAGAAGCTGCATTACCGGTTCGCCAAGAAGAAAAATTACCCTTTCCACTTCTGCACTTATGTGGACCGGTAGTAGTACTGGAGAATCAAGCGCAATTTGATCCTCATGCTTATGTAAGCGGCCTTGCCCGTATCTCAGCCGGCCAAGGATGCCGTATCTTTGAAAATGCTAGGGTGGTCGAATTAGATACAAGCAAGCGTATTGTGTATACAGAAAAGGGCAAAGTTAAGGCCAAGGAAATCGTGCTGGCGACACACTCACCCATCGACTTTCATCTGGTGCAGGCGGAAATGATAGTCAATAGAGAATACGGGATAGCAGCGCGGATTGAAAGAAGCTCGTTTCCACCGGGCATTTTTTGGGAAAAAGGCACTGAACAACTTTCGATTCGTAATCTGGAAGTTGATCAGCAAACATTTCTCATAAGTGTTGGCGGAGCGTATAAAACAGGCCAAGAGGACGCGACCACAAACCTTGATCGTCTAGAGGCCGCCACCCGCACCTACTTCAAAAGGTGTGAGATCGCGTTTCGCTGGTCGGCACAGAACTACAGGGCAGCGGATGATTTACCGTATATCGGCCGAGATGCCAGTGGTTGTTTTGTTGCAACAGGTTTTCAAACTGACGGTTTGGTTTACGGAACCCTTGCTGCCGCTATCATTGCAGATGAGATTGGGGGAAGCAACAACGTATTCGCATCTCTCTACAAAGCGGATCGCTTCTCTCCTATCAAAGGTGCGAAAAGGATGGCTGAAGAGACAAAGGGCGTGCTGACATCTCTGGTCAAAGATTATCTCCTGGGACAAGAGATAATACCATTATCGCAGCTTATGCCCAATACTGCGGCAATGGTGGAATTTGAGAATGAGACATTGGCAGTTTACCGGGATAAAAACGGTAAATTGTACGCAGTATCGCCTGTTTGCACTCACCTGAAATGTAAAGTTCACTGGAATGATGTTGAATCAAGCTGGGATTGCCCTTGTCACGGTAGCCGCTTTGCACCTGACGGAACTATTATTGAAGGCCCTGCTACAGAACCATTGACCCAAAAATTTTTGCATAAACGTTAAGTAAATACAGACGGTGTATTTCAGATCATTCGATCTGGTTCACCTTCTTGCAGCGTTCTCTTCTTTTCGCAACGTATTCGCCGGTTTTATGGGTTCCCGGCTTAAAGTAATTTGCATCATTGCTGGCCAGGCAGCACTTCTTATATCAAGCCATTTTCTCATCTTTCTTTCCTTGATATTCCGAGCAGGATTATTGTCATACTTTTTCTGGTAGTCATCGGTAAGTTACCTTTTCTATTGTAATTTCTGAGAAAAGTACTGAAGAGAAATCAATGAATGAGTTTTCCACATGCTCTCAGCAAAAAAATAAGATGGGCATACCGATAAGTTGGCGGGTGATGTGCAACACAAATAGGAATACTTGGAGGAAAAATGAAACAGACCAGCAATGAAACCATTGTCATCGCCGGCGGCGGCGCAGGTGGCCTCGAGCTGGCCTGCAAACTTGGAAGGAAGTTTGGTCGACAACAGGTGATTCTTGTTGAGAAAAACTTGAATCACATTTGGAAACCCACACTTCATGAGGTTGCCGCGGGCACGCTGGATATAAATCAAGAAGGTTTGTCATATTCAATGCTCGCGTATGAAAACAATTTCACCTTCATTTATGGGGTATTTTCCAGAATTGATCTGTCGAAGAAGGAAATTGTTGTTTCAGCACCTGAAGGGGAAGAGGGGATCTATCCCGAACGCAGGGTTCAGTTTTCCAGACTTTGCATTGCTGTTGGCAGCGCTTCAAACTACTACAGCACGCCAGGAGCGGCTGAATATACCCTGTCATTAAACACTTCCGGTGATGCGGAGCGTTTCAGGACTAAAATGATGGATCAGATGATCCGTGCAGAGTACGAAAAATCTGCAGGTAGTCCGGGAACTGTAAACGTGGTGA
Source organism: Nitrosomonas sp. (assembly GCF_040256045.1). Lineage (GTDB taxonomy): Bacteria > Pseudomonadota > Gammaproteobacteria > Burkholderiales > Nitrosomonadaceae > Nitrosomonas. The sequence goes on along the minus strand of NZ_JBDZWD010000021.1, from coordinate 29,956 downwards.
TTATCGGTGGTGGTGCCACAGGTGTCGAGCTGGCGGCTGAATTGCGTGAGGCCGGTGGAATTTACGCAAACTATGGATTCGTTCATCTGGTACCCGATGTAGATGTGAAGATTACCGTACTGGAGGGAGCTCCGCGCATTTTGGCGCCATTGAGCGAAAGAGTTTCCGATGGTGCTGCACGGATACTTGCCAAAAAGAATATTGAAGTAGTGACAAATTGCCGTGTCAATCAGATAGAGAAAGATCATCTGCTCGACAAAGAAGGGAATAGGCATGACTTCAATATATGTGTATGGGCTGCCGGAATCAAAGCACCGAATTTTCTCTCTTCACTGGGTTTACCAGTGAACAAGATTGGTCAATTAGAGGTCACGGATAGATTGAATGTCAAAGGATATGATCACCTCTATGCCATTGGTGATTGCGCATCCTGTATTCAACCGGATGGAAAAACTGTTCCGCCCAGAGCACAATCTGCGCACCAGCAAGCGGAATATATGTACAGGGTCATTACCCACCGTATTGCTGGCGGGAAAAAGACAGTAAATCATCCCTATTTCTATCGAGATTATGGTTCCTTGATTTCATTGGGTACACAGACCGGCGTGGGCAGCCTAATGGGAGCTTTAACAGGTGGAATGCTGTTCGTCGATGGGATATTTGCACGATGGCTCTACATAAGCCTTCATCTCATGCACCATAAGGTTATTCTGGGCCTTGGTCGAACAATGGCTCTCGCAATTGCCAGAGCTCTCGTAAAACGAAGCACGGCTCTGGTGAAGTTGCACTAGCCGATGGGGGTTTATA
>NZ_JBDZWD010000021.1:0-29049 GCF_040256045.1 Nitrosomonas sp. | reverse complement strand
CTCGTAAAACGAAGCACGGCTCTGGTGAAGTTGCACTAGCCGATGGGGGTTTATACTTCTGAGAATTGAGTATCCCGATAGAAGACGTTTTTGCTCATACCTCTCAATTTGGCGAGCCTGATTTTGGCAACGTTCCTGCAACCTTTGATATCATTGATAAGGCTGAGAACGATAGTCTTGCCTAAGTGTTTTTGCCATGTTTACCTTGAAGTCGACGAGCACCGAAATAAGATTTGTCCACTTTAACTGCGCTGGATAATTCATAGCTGGGTATCTTGATGGCAATCAGCTGCCGCAGGCGCATGAAAAATTATGGGGCTGAACACCTCCCAATTTCGCTGCAGCTAGTGAGTGCTGTTCCCAGCAACGAAATGCTCTATCGGCCGACTCTGTTGCCGATACTATTAACCTGTTCTTGTGTTCATGCATTGTAGCTCTTAACCTCTTTAACGAATCTTAGCTACTTCAGTCCTTTATTTTTTATCTACCTTAGCCCATTAGTATGGCTGAGGTAGGGCTACAATATTTACTTCGGCTATGTGGTCGCGACGATCCCCGATCAGCGGAATAGTTTTGTCGGGCTGCTCGATACCATCTACTGTAACGCACATTGTACCGTTCTGCCCTGCATCGCTACTGTCCGTTTGTGTCACGGTGATATGGTAGACAGTTTCCCGATAGCGGTAATGCAGTTTGAACATTTTCCAGGATGCGGGCAGACAGGGACTAAAGTGGAGTTTGTCCACCTCCAGCCGCAAGCCGAGCAGAGATTCCACAATCAATCGGTACATCCAACCAGCAGAACCCGTGTACCAGCTCCATCCCCCGCGACCGGCATGCGGCGAGACTGCATAGACATCGGCGGCGATAACATATGGCTCAACTTTGTAAATCGCCACATCCGCGGCTGATTTTGCATGGTTTACCGGATTGATCATGGCCAGTAATTCCCATGCACGCTGATTATTACCTAAAGCTGCGAACGCCATGGTGGCCCAGATAGCGGCGTGGGTATATTGTCCCCCATTCTCGCGTACGCCTGGCACATAACCTTTAATGTAGCCTGGGTCCATATCCGATGTATCGAACGGCGGATCCAAGAGCTGGATCAATGCGTGATCGTGCTGCACTAATCGCGCATAAACCGCATCCATGCCCCTACGTGAACGTATGGGATCGCCCGCCCCGGAGAGTACCGACCAGCTTTGCGAAATCGAGTCAATTTGGCAGTCGGTATTAAGTACTGAACCCAGTGGAGTACCGTCGTCAAAGTAGGCACGGCGGTACCATGCCCCATCCCAGGCATTTTGCTCGATGCGCTCGCGCAATTGTTCAGCTTCGTTCTGACACTGTTCGGCAAAAGATATGTCGCCCTGCCGTTGCGCCAGATCAGAGAAGCGCGTCAACACTTCATACAGGAAGAAACCAAGCCAAACGCTTTCACCCTCGCCGTGTAAGCCTACCAGGTTCATGCCATCGTTCCAGTCTCCGGAGCCGATCAGCGGCAGACCATTCTCACCAAATTTCAGGCCGTGCTGAATAGCGCGTGTACAGTGCTGGTACAGAGTGGCTGACTCAGCGGAGTGTCCTGGCAGATCATAATACGACTCCTCCGCGGGACTAACAGGGCGGCCCTCGAGAAAAGGGATAGACTCATCCAATATACCCGTATCGCCGGTGCTCAGCACATAGCGACATACTGCCAGCGGCAACCAGAGATAATCGTCGGAGCAACGGGTGCGCACGCCACGGCTTGACGGTGGGTGCCACCAGTGTTGTACATCGCCTTCTACAAACTGATGCGCTGCGCACAGCAGTAATTGCTCACGTACGCATTGCGGCTCAGCGTGAAGTAGTGCCATTACATCCTGCAACTGATCCCGGAAGCCGAAAGCGCCGCCTGACTGATAATAGCCACTGCGCGCCCATAGGCGACAGGCAAGGGTTTGATAGACGAGCCAGCCATTAGCGAGCACGTTGAGAGATGAATCGGGGGTTTCCACCTGGACCGCACCGAGAGTGTGGTTCCAGTATTGCCATACCGCTTCGAGTGCAGTGCGTGCGGCGGCTGATCCGCGAAAACGATGCACCAGACTGCGTGCATCTTCGGTTCCATGCCTGCCGATTTGCCCTAAGCGAAAAATGATTTCGCGTTCTTGCCCGTCGGCTAAGTCGAAACTTATTTGGATCGCAGCGCAAGGATCCAATGCTGCCCCTACTTTGCCGGAAAGACGTGTATGCGCCATTGCTGCCGGATTCCTGAGGGAGCCGTTGCGTCCAATGAACTCCGTCCGGTTGCAACTGATCGAGCGATTGACCTCATCCGCATCGAAGAAAGCAACCCGGCCAGTGAATTCCGTATTGTAAGGATTGTGTGCGAACAGGGCACCGCTATCGGAATCTACTTCGGTAGTTACGTGCATAGCCGTTTTCGACCGCAAATCGCCCAGTACCCACTCCACGTAGCCAGTCGCAGAGAGCCGCCGAGGGCGACCTGATATGTTACGCACTTTCAATACTGAGAATTTGACCGCTGCATCCATGGCCACGTATACCCACAGCTCGGAGACGATGCCTCCTTCTGTATATTCGAACACGCTGTAGCCAAATCCGTGTCGACTGACATAGGCATTCACACCGGGGCAGGGTAGCGGTGTGGGCGACCAAAAATGGCCGCTTTCTTCATCACGCAGATAGAAAGCTTCCCCGCTCGTATCGGATACCGGGTCATTGTGCCAGGGGGTGAGACGAAACTCGTGCGCGTTCTCGCTCCAGGTATAAGCTTGGCCGCTCTCGGAAATGACTGTGCCAAAATTCGCATTTGCCAATACATTTACCCATGGCGCGGGTGTTACTTGTGCGGTTGTGGTGGTTATGACGTACTCGCGCCCGTCCCGTGTGAATCCACCCAATCCATTGTGCAGAATAAGGTCGCGCTGCGGCAACAGGCTGCTGTCAGGAAGATCAGCGTGGTGAATTTGGCTCGGTCGGAAGCGAGGCGTCCATACTTCCTTCGGACGGCGGCGGGTCATCTGCTCCGCCAGCGTTCCTTCGTTGTCTGTTATGATCGCGCGCGCAACTGATAAGAACAGAATACGGTCTTCATTCGATATCTGTTCTGCGCGTCGTACAAAGATGCCTCCCGGTCGATCAATAACATACGCTTCAGTGCCTGCTGCGATTAAACCCATAATTTGATCCTGGAGCAATTGCCGGTAACCGGCACGGTCTTCGTTCCAGATAACCAGATCTACTACTAACCCTTTGAGTCGCCAGTAAGCGTGAGCCTGGACCAGTTGACGCGCCAATTCGATATTGGCTAAGTCACTAATCTGTAGCAGAACGATAGGGAAATCACCAGAAATGGCATAGCTCCATAAACTGGATTGTCCTCGATGATTTTGCATCAGAATGCTGGCTTCAGCGCGCAGCAAACTATGAGCATAAATAACAAAATTGGCCAGACGTTCATAGAGTTGTGCATCGGTCTCGCTCGCGTTGAGTTGGCGTAACACTACTTGGGCATGTGTCCAGGAGACATCAAAGACACGATCTGCAAGCCTTCTATCCTGATATTTTCCAATCAGATTCAATGTAGCCTCACGGGTTTCCCCAATGCCGCTTACCAGATCGAAGGTAATTGTTTGCTCTGGATCGAGTGTAACGGCATGACGAATGGCGACAATCGGATCCAGCACTGAGCCCTGGGTACCCGAAAGCATTTCTGATGATGCATCACTCAGTGCTTGCGGGTCAGCGGTAGTGTGACGGCGGCCAATGAATTGCATGCGATCTGTTTCATAAGAGACGGCATCGATATCTGCTCCATGTCCTGTCATCATGTGAAACATCCAGCATGTTTGTTCGCCAGCTGAGCGCGGTCGGCGTGTGCAAAGTATCGCGTGATGTTTTTCGTCGATCTCGGTCTGCACGAACAGCTTGCTGAAAGCCGGATGCAGCATATCTGCGGCAGGGGCGGCAAGAACTACTTCCGCGTAACTGGTTATCGTGATAGTGCGGTGGGTTTGGGTGCGGTTGGTGATGCGTATGCGCCGCAGCTCGATATCATCTTCCGGCGATACTGCGATCTCGGTGTAAGTCTCGAAATTGCCATCATCTATAGAATCGCGCCGGCGAAATTCAGCACGTCCCTCCGAGAAAATTACTTCGTAATGCTGTGGCTGTTTCAATGTGGGCTGATACGTGGTTGACCAGATTTCCCCGCTCTGCTCGTCGCGCAGATAACAGAACGACCCCCACTGGTCGCAAGTCGTGTCTTCACGCCAGCGTGTGATCGCAAGATCTTTCCAGCGACTGTAACCGCCGCCAGCGTTGGTCACCATCACATGGTAGCGGCCGTTGGATAACAACTGAACTTCCGGCATTGGGGTATTAGCATTATGGAAAATGCGAATCGGCGCTTCCTTGACACGAGGAGGCAGTTGAATGGCGGAAAATTGAGCTGTGCTCGGAAAAAATTCTGTGGCTTTGGGAATCCGTTCCTGGAGCAGAAGTAAGGTTGCCTGGAACAGCGGAACCGAATCGAAGCGCTTCTGCATGGGACGATCCAGCAGAAGGTAGGCCAGGGAAAGCAAACTCATTCCCTGGTGATGTGCCATATAAGATCGGACCACGGTGCTCGATTGCTGACGTCGTTGACGTGAGGGAGTGTAATCGATGGCTTCATAAAAGCCGAATTTCCCTTCCACTCCTATCGCAGCGAGTTGTTGCAAATTCAGACACGCCGGCTCGGGTGCTACCATGAGTGCCAGCATGGTGGCATAGGGGGCAACGACCAGATCATCAGCGAGTCCACGTTTGAGTCCAAGGCCGGGTACGCCAAATGCCCGATACTGGTAGTTGAGATGGACGTCTACCAGATTGTAGCCAGATTCTGATATCCCCCACGGTATGCCATGCTGTCGTCCATATTCAATCTGCCGTCTCACTGCTGACTGATAGGTCTGGTCAAGTAGCGTGTTATCAAAGGTGGGCATTACCAGGAGCGGCATCAGGTACTCGAACATCGATCCGCTCCACGATAAAAGAACGGGTTCGCCACCCACAGTCGTGAGCAGACGTCCCAACGCAAACCAGCTTTCCTGCGGCAACTGTCCTTGCGCGATCGCGACGAAATTCACTAATCTTGCTTCCGAAGCCAGTAAATCATAGTAACTCGTGTCCCGCCTCAGTTCATCTACGTTGTACCCAATTGCTAGCAGATGCGATGATTTATCGTATAAGAAGTCATAGGCCATGTAGGCGAACTCGCTTGACTGCATGGCAAGTCGTTCGGTAGTCGCAATCCGTTCAGTGGCACGGTGGCTCGCTTGTGTGATACAGCGTCTATACGCATGAAGCCACTCGTGTTCCGCGGATGTTGAAATCTCCGCAAGGGAGACCTCGAGCCATTGTTCGATTGCCGGCAGTAACTCAGCTTCAATGCCTGCCAATTCCCGCAATGTTGGGATTGCGGCGATACCGAAAGTATCGTTAATGCCACTTGGTGGGGCCGGCAATACTAGCCAAGGAGCGAGGAAGGTTAACTCGTCAAGAGCAGTGCGACATTGCCGAATCAGTGCACGTGCCCACCAAACCACATCACTTTCGGAAGTTGTTTCAGAGATGACTGCACTGGCATGATCCAAGGTCGGGTGGTGCGTGGAACGCTTATCCTCATCTATTTCCAAATATCTTCCGCTTTCTGTGTGCCATTTTTCATCGGCCGATATGAGCGTATTTCCTGTTTGAGAGAGCGGTTGAGCATCAGTCGCAATGCTGTCGGCAAATGCTTCTGCACGTTTTACCAATTGATCAAGGCGTTGCCATGCCAGTGCGAGCGTAGCAGGCGGAGAATCGCATATAGAGTTGATATCTTCCTGTAATGAAACGAGCAGATCCGAACGAGTATTTCCGGTCGCATCTAATAAAATTCCTAGCGTATCGTGGAGTCCGTGGAACCAGCGTACGTTGAAGATTTCTTCGTCAGCAAGCATACACAGGCCTGACTGCAGGGTGAGCAGATGACCTGCGAGATTTCCGCTGTCCACCGTCGAAACATAAGCTGGATGTAGCGGTTTCAATGATTGTGTATCGTACCAGTTATAGAAATGACTACGATGCCGTTCCAGCGTTTGCATAGTGTCGAGGGTACATGCCGTGCGCTCGATAAGTTGGCCAGCCGTAATATAGCCGAAGTCATAAGCAGATAAATTCGCGAGTAGCGCCATCCCCATATTGGTCGGTGAAGTGCGATGCGCAACAGAGGCATCACGATACTCTTGATAATTATCCGGCGGCAGCCAATGATCTTTCGGACCTACAAAAGTCTCAAAGAACGCCCAGGTTTTTCGCGCAAGCTTGCGCAAGAATACGATCTGCGCAGTCGTCAGTCGTGCCTCGCGGCGTACGAGCGGTTGACCGGTCCACCAGACAATCACGGGCGAACTTAGCCATAGCAGCAGGAAGGGACTCGCTATCGCGAGTGTGGCAGGCCTGAACAGTAACAGATAAAGTATTGCACCACTGGCAATCAGCGGGGCGATCCACATTGCGCGCAAAGCGGCGGTGAAATTCGTGCAGTTATGACGTGCGGCTTCGCACGAGGGATTCCATTCGAGCAGCCGTTTATGGGTAAATAGCATACGCCCCACGGTACGTACGATTGCATCCAGGCTGAACCAGGCTTCGTACGGAAGACACGTCAGCGTAAAAGCCGCTTGCGCCAGGCGTTGACTTGCCATGTCAACTACACCGGTAAGATGTTGCCGGAATGGGACATCATGTGGCCGACGAAAAATATCCACAACTGATGTGAGCAAAGGTGGAATTAGGAGGGTACCGACCACTGCCAAGGTCCAGAGCCCGGGTGAATCAAACACGGTCCAGCCTAGCAATAGCAACAGCGTTAACACTATCGGTACCAGACTGCGCCGCAGGTTATCGAACAGTTTCCATCGCGACAGATACGAAAGTGGGTTTTTCAGCCGATGTTGATCAGGAGCGGGAACGTGAGGCAACAGCCAGCCCAGCAATTGCCAATCGCCACGTATCCAGCGATGACGGCGGCTTACATCCACACTGTAATGCGCAGGATAATCCTCATACACATGTACATCGCTCAATAAGCCGGCGCGTACATAACATCCTTCCAGCAAATCGTGGCTTAAAATCCTGTTTTCCGGAAAGCGCCCATTCAATACCCGCTCGAACATATCTACATCGTAGATGCCCTTACCAATAAACGAGCCTTCGCCAAATACATCCTGGTAGACATCGGAGATGGCGCGAGTATAAGGGTCAATGCCGGCTTCACTACCATACAATTGCGCATAACGCGAATGATTGGTGCTCCCTACGCTTATGCTTACGCGTGGTTGGAGAATGCCGTAGCCTTCGTACACGCACTGTAACCGTTCATCGTAGTATGGACGATTAAGCGGATGAGACATGGCAGCCACAAGCTGCCGTGCGACGCCGCGTGGTAGTTGCGTATCTGTATCCAAAGTGATGACATACTTAATGTTCGCGAGGCAAGTGGTATCACCGATGATGCGTAAGAAGCGTTTGTCGGCATTGCTGTGCATTTCGTCGCGCAGCAATGCATTCAGGTCGGCAAGCTTACCGCGTTTACGTTCGTAACCCATCCAGATACGCGCTTGCGGGTTCCAGCGGCGCGGGCGATGAAAAAGAAAGAAAATACTTTTTCCTGCGACAGCATATTTCGTATTGAGCATCTCGATTCGCGTCTGGGCCAATTGCAACAACGGTTCATCTTCGGCGAGTGTTTCTTCATGCGCATCGTGAAAATCGGTCAACAGGCCGAAATAGAGGTTGTTATCCTGATTCGCCAGAAAGTGTACTTCGAGTGCTTCAACCAAGTCATCAACGCTTTGCGGATTAGTAAGCATACTCGGCACGATGACTAGCGCTCGAGATTGCGCCGGGATGCCGGTAGAAAAATCCATGCGCGGCAGCAGATGTGGGCATACAAACAAGGTTGTCAGCCAATTTACTAGGGTAAGTGCTAACTGACTCGCGGGTAATAATGCGAGGATACCGATCAGCAGCGAGAATTCGTTCGAGAGGCCTTGAATGTACGTGATAGCCATTAGGCCGGTACTGAACAGCAGTGTCAGGAGTGCGATTAGACCGAGATACAAGTCCAATGGGTGCTGTGATCCCATTTTCATGAGTGTTTCAGTGACAGAGAAGCGTACTTGTATCTTTGCTTCGAGTTCGTGTAAGCCTCGATCAATCAGGTAGAAGCCTACATGTGCTGCACGTTCGCCGCCAGTCGGATGTGTTGCTGCCTGAGCCTCATGCGCAAGTTGCACCACATTTCGTGCTACCTCAGCTTCAGTAAGGGAACTTCGCTTTGTAATCTTTTCAATCGCATGACGATAGCGATCACGGGTGGAAAAATCCATTTTGCCGTAAATTCTGCTCGGATCTTGGCGCAATATTTGCTCGACAATACTCATGCTTTCGACAAATTCGCGCCAATCCATTCCTCCCAGAAGACGTAGACTGCCGATACTGTGGCTAATGGAAACCTGGTCGGCAGCCTGATGCTGATTTCCAGACTGGATCAACTGTTCGATAGTCAGTCCTGACTCGGCAAGCACTTGTTCGATCCAAGACAACGGCAATGCAAGGGTGAGACCATGCCCTTGCAACTGGCGCGTAAATTCTGATACGAATGAAGTCGACATGGGTGGTTGCGAGCGGGCCATGTCTGCAAGTACTACCACCAGGTTTTTCGGATCAGTCTCCGCAACCGTTACCATTCGCTCTGCCCAGGCGTTAGCGAGATTGTAGTCGATGCTGGCAGCGGCGATGCGAATGGCAACACGTCGTAGATTCTCGATCAATGCTAATCGCAACATGATGGGAATAGCCCATAGCTCACCCAAATTAAGCATGCTGACCGTTTGATAAGCTGCCACGAAACGACTGAGATTTTCCGAGTCCACCCGCCCGTCTCCGTGCGAAATAATCTCTAGCGCGATATCGTATACACGTGGCAGCCCTGCCGAAGGGCTATTTAATAAGCAGGGCAATTCACGGCTATATCCCTTCGGCATATGGCGCCTGGCGATACGGATCTGTTCTTCGACTAAATAGAAGTTATCAAGCAACCATTCACTGGCTGGTGTGATCTGCTGGTTGGCTTTTACCGCTGTCGTAAGCCGGCGGCAAACATCAATCAAGATTACTTCGTTTTCCGCCAAGCGCTTCATTAAGTGATCCTGCAAGCATGCCTGCGGCAATGTATTATGTATGCCCGCAAGATGTCTGCCATGCTGTTCCATCTGTTCAGCACTGAATAATTCTGAACGCAGTGGCAGCTCATCGAAGGCATCCTTTAGAGGAATGCTACTATGCAAGCTGGTACTCAAACGGCGTAAATATCGGAAAAAACGATAGTCATTGGTTTTCATTTAATGCTCCGATTAAATCCAGAAAAACCGGGCAGAATGGAACCAGCGAAAACTTCGGGGCAAGCTTCGAGATAAAGGTTTGTCGATGGAGTGGTTCCGTAACCGGTTGGAGACCAGGGTCATCATTGAGATAAATAACAATGAAGTCAGCACGCACTCTGGTCTGAACTACCTGGCCTCGTTCCAGTGTGTGGCAAACTGACTAATAATTCAACACTGTTGATTAGAATTTCTAGTTTGCCGGGGTAGAAACTCCTGCAAAGAAGTTTATTTATAATGGCTGTTCTTTTTTTCCTCTATGGACCAGGCGGCCTTTTGCCGGTGATGAAAAAGACAATGGAAATAATTAGTCCTACAACAAAAACAATCCATGCAATTTGTACTGCCGTTCCAGCAATGCCCGTAAAACCAAGGACACCTGCAATCAAGGCAATAATTAAAAATGTAGCTGCCCAGCTTATCATTTTGTAATCCTTTTAAAAGTTATCGGGTTTGTTTGGAATGACGTAGAATCGTTCCGCCATTCCAAACTTTTCATGGGTTTATATTATTTTGCAGCTTGTTCAGCCTGGTAGAATTTGTCCAGAGCCTCATCGACAGCTTTTCTTGCCGAATCAGCTTCATCATCCTGAGACTCCTGCAGAGCATCATCCAGACATTCCAAACCTTCCTGGATATAATCATCTTCCGGCTTTTCTGATTGGGCTGCAGTGGCATGTTTTTTTGCTTCTTCCACATGCTGTGCAATAGTTTTTGCGTCTATTGCCCGTACAGCTTCTTCCGTGTGTCTGATGGCTTCTTTCAAATGAGAAGAATTATCTGTATGCATTTTGTAATCCTTTTAAAATTATTCGGACTTGGAACGACGTAGAACCATTCGGTCATTCCGGTCTCTCATTCATGTTTGTTTACTTTCCAGCCTGATTAAACTTGTCCAGAGCGTCACCAGCGGCTTTTCTTGCCGAATCAGCTTCGTCATTCCGAGATTCACGCAGGGCATCATCGAGGCATTTCAAACCTTCCTGAATATGCTTGTCTTCCGGCTTTTCTGATTGGGCGGCGGTGGCATGTTTTTTCGCTTCTTCCACATGCTGTGCAATAGTTTTTACATCTACTGCCTGCACTGCTTCTTGAGTATGTTTGATAGCTTCTTTCAGATGTGAATCATCTGCATGAACATTGAATGAACTGACCATGAATACGACCGGAACAAGGATGCTTGATAAGATTGATAATATCTTTTTCATGATTTTTCCTTTCTCATTAAATCCATCTTGGATATTGATTAATATCTACCAGGGTGGCTGCTTGGCGGAGGTGAGTTTTGAGGAGAGGAGGGATCCGATGGCTGTAAGGAACGTTGTTTTTCAGTGGCATCAAGGTCTTTCACCGACCCATCTATTCCTCTCATGTCATCTGCATTTTCATCTCGGTCAGTTTCATCCGTTTTATTAGTTTCAGTTTTTTCAGCTTTATTAGCTTTTTCGCTATTTACTCGATCGTCGTTTGTTGATGACGCTGCTAATGTGAAATTACTTCCGACCAAGAGAATTCCAGATACTAATATTGCTGTAAATAAAGTTTGAGGTTTCATTTTAAATATCCCTTTAGTTTTATAAAAAAGATTAGTCTTCTTCCAGATCAATTAACCTGCCGCTCTCATCTACCTCATATTCAATTTCGGTACCATCTGCCTTTTTGACTTCTACTTTATAAACCTTCAAGCCTTTTTCCTTTGTCAATCGTTCTTCAACATTTTTAATATTCCCACCTTGTGTATTTTGAAGGATCGCATCCTGTACTACAGGAGGTAGTGTTGATAACTCAACGTCTTTATCAAGCAACCCCGCAAAAACTGTCGTGGTAAAGAAAGAGGTAACTAATAATATTGATAAGATATTTAATTTTTTCATGATAACTCCTGTTAATTTGATAAGTTAAAAATGGCTAATGCACTATTTGTTACTATACAAGCGCGATTATTACTTCCGCCTGTGCAGCTCTAAATACTTATTTTTATTTCATAAGTACTGATCTGCTCTTTTAAATCGAGATATCATTCCTTTAAATAGCCCGATCTTTACACCGAGTACCCAGATGTGCTCCACCTATGCAGGCAAGCAAGGCTGCCAGATAGCTGAGGATAATGGCCCACAAGGCACCTGTTGCATATTCTTTAGCCTTTTCGGCTTTCTCCTTCATTTCATCAGCAACTACTTCTGCTTTTTCCTGAACCTTTTTAATCACCTTGTTGAGTTCTGCTTCATCTATATCGAGATGACTGCTCAATATTTCTTTCGCTTGTTTCTCATTACCTTGAATCAGAGCAATAGCAGCAGCGGCAAAAATCTGTGGATCAGTTCGATCAATCATTTTTCTTATCCGTTTTTCCGCTGATTTCTGATCAGAATGTTGATAATTGTCGTTTTTATTTTCCGAAGAGGATTTACCTTCATTCTCATCTGAAAATTTATTTACATCCCGATCAGAAGAGAAATCTGTCTGATTGTCTGATCCGTTTTTTTCTTGGCTTTTCTCATTAGTTGAAAAAGATTGATTAGAATCCTGCGCACTTTTTTCTTCATCATTGGAATTTTGCTCAGCTTGAGTGAGTGCTTTCGTAATCCCTTGCTTCAGAGATCCAACAAGTGGATACAGGAAAGAATTATCCGAGGATTGAGTGTTTCCATCATTGCTACTCTGCGCGGCAATGATAGTTGCTGTGTTAAAACCTGTAGATGCTGCGGATTTTGCCGCACTGGTAGCGGTGCTTACAATGCTGCCAACGCCTATGGCACTAAATATCATGCTGATAATAATCGTGCATGACCATAACACTACTCCATGCAACGTGCCGGTGGGTTGATCCAGTTTTCCTGATACCTTGCCGGAGAGGAATCCACCTAAAAAATAGGTGATTACTGCGGTTACTATCATCCATAACGTTGCTGCTACACCAACTGATTTTGCTTTACCTGTCATATCATTGGCTTGAAATTGCTCGATATCGATAATGCTCAAGCCGATTGCAGAGCTAAAGGCGAATAACAACCACCCTACAGACAGGATCAATACCAGTCCTGCAAATATTGCTCCCCAGTTAATTGTAAAACCAGGATATGAATAGTTATTTCGTAATACTTCTTGATTTGTCGACATGTTTTGCTCTCCTGGATGCACTCCAGCAATAATTTTTATCTCTTGTTAAAGTTAAAATTCATTCTGGTTTGCATCGGTAATAAAATTTTTAGAAATAAATCTGCAAATAGCTCATAAATAATGGATTTATTATTCTTGTAAATGCATTAATTTATACAGCGGTTAGGATTAAGTTACTTTCCATCGCTGTGGTATGTACAAGAAAAATTCTCAACTTGCTTTTCAGCTTCTTCTTTCTTAATTTCGTATTTAGCCTGAATCTTTCCATCCAGCTGATCATGTTTTCCTCCAATAACATCCAATTCGTCATCGGTCATGTCACTCCAGTTTTCTTCGACTTTATTTCAGTTCATGATTAAGCTCCTTTATCGAATTTCTTTATTCAAAATCTCAAAATATAGAGGGTAGGAGGGATTAATAAGCTTCTTCTCTTTTTTTAGGAGGTTGTCTGTTTCTATAAAGTTATCTCTGGATTTATCAATATTTATTTCAATATAATTATGTGCTTGTTCATCGAAATAAGAAATCTTATATCTTGTCTTGTCACTATTTCTCATGTGATTTACCTTTACTAAAACTAAAATAATGAATCGTGACTAATGGCTATATCAATATAGAGATTAATTGGCTATTAATAATGGCAAACACAAATCATAAAACTTGTGCAAATTAAATCATGATCCTATAAATAATTGATAGATTCACGTTTACTAGTGGAATTAGTATTTCTTGACTACTAACATCTAAAAATTTATTTATCTTATTTTCATAGAATTACAAATATATATATTGAATTTATTGAGAATCGGAGTGGAATTGACCTATCCCGCCGTAAGCTTTCTTCTTTAATAGACAATATTAAATAGAATTTTGGGATCTCTTTTTGAATGGAGAGCTTAATGTAGAAAAGCAGATTTACAGAAAGTTAGATCGTAGCGGTGCTTAAAGAAGGTGAAACTAGTGTGCAGGCTCCGAATTGAATCATTTGCGCGAGTTGGAAGTCGAGGATGACAGGTTGTGCAAGCTGTTGGTCGATCAAGGCCTTGAAATTGGGATATGAAAGAGATCAACACAAAATTATGGTAAGTACGCAGATCCGATTGACGCAGGTGCAGTATGCCGTCCTTTGTGGTGTCTTCTGCCAACGCGGGGCTTGTGCGCTGATAGAAATATCCCATTCCAGTCTGTATTACATACATATTGAGGATGCTAATGAAGGACGAGCCAATGGTTCAACCAATGCAACGCTTCGGATCACGCTGTTGTGCGTATTCCTGGGTAGGAAAGGCATCCAGGTCGCAAGTAGCAGTGCTCGCCTGTGGAGTCCACACTACAATGAGATTCGGCTCCATTTCAGCCTGAACTAACTAACCCCATGTCAGTTCGTGGGTTATCTGAACAACAATTGCACAAATGGGCACATACCAAAGCAGTCAGAAAACAATAAAACCAATCCGTTGAGTAACTCTTTGAGATCGAGTCATTTTATGTGATGTAGGCAATACAACGAAAACCGCCGCCATGAATCCCTGGGGAATATCCCACCGACGCAATTATTTGATAGAGAAGCTTACGATTTGATCGATAAGTTCTTGATGGTTCACTACGGAGATAATGCTGCAAATGAAGGGTTTTTTGGCTTGCTGAAATGAAAGCGGGCGAACCGCGAGACATACTGGAGGATGGATAGGGCCAAAGTGGATTATTCAATTACATTGAACGCTTCCATAATCCGCGAATGAGATAGTGAGTTGCCGGAAGTAATCGGGTGTTTCAACTCTTTTAGAACTATTCGGGTAAGTTCGTGTAAATAAGATAGAACCCTAATCAGGATTTGGAACTTCCCCGAATCCTAGTACTTTATACAATATTACAGGAGTGGTAGCATTCTCACTTTTAATGGTTGAAGGAAGTCAATGGCTGGTCATAGTAAATGGGCTAACATCAAGCATAAAAAGGCCGCGCAGGATGCGAAACGCGGAAAGATTTTTACTCGTCTGATCAAGGAAATTACAGTAGCTGCCCGCTTGGGCGGTGGAGATCCCAACAGTAATCCCCGGTTAAGGCTGGCAATGGATAAGGCTTTCGGGCATAACATGCCGAAAGATAACGTTGAGCGTGCGATCAAGCGTGGTTGTGGCGAGCTTGAAGGGGTCAACTATGAAGAAATTCGTTACGAGGGGTACGGAATATCCGGGGCAGCGGTTATGGTCGATTGTATGACGGATAACCGTACGCGAACGGTTGCCGCAGTCCGTCATGCTTTTACCAAACATGGCGGTAACCTGGGAACTGATGGTTCGGTAGCGTATTTGTTCAAACATTGCGGCCAGTTGTTGTTCGCACCGGGAGTTAGTGAAGCACAGCTTCTGGAAATTGCGCTCGAAGCGGGTGCAGAAGATGTTATCAGTAATGATGATGGCAGTCTGGAGGTAATTACCGGTCCTGATACATTTGTATCAGTCAGAGATATGCTGGAAAAAGCTGGCTTTAAGGCTGAACTGGCAGAGGTAACCTGGAAACCTGAAAACGAAGTCTTGCTGCAGGGAGATGATGCAGTCAGAATGCAGAAATTGCTCGATGCCCTGGAAGATATCGATGATGTGCAGGATGTTTATACTTCGGTCATCCTGGATACTTGATCTTGTTATTACATACCGTTAAAGGTATTCGCATACTGGGAATCGATCCTGGTTTGCGTATAACAGGTTTTGGTATTGTTGAAAAAATTGGGGGGCAGCTGGTTTATATTGGCAGCGGCTGTGTAGTAACTGGAGAATCCAGTTTGCCAGACCGTTTGAAGACTATTCTTGATGGACTGAATGAAATTATTCTGCAGCATAAACCGGAGCAGGTTGCTGTAGAACAGGTTTTTGTCAACATCAACCCCAAATCAACACTGTTGCTCGGCCAGGCACGCGGTGCTGCGATCAGTGCAGCAGTTCTTCATGAGCTTTCCGTGTATGAATATACTGCCTTGCAAGTCAAGCAGGCAGTGGTAGGGAATGGTCACGCCCGTAAAGAACAGGTGCAGGAAATGGTGATGCGGTTGTTGGGGCTTGGAGAACGACCGCGACCGGATGCAGCCGATGCGCTGGCATGTGCCATTTGTCATGCCCACGCCGGAACTGGTCTGCTGGCCCTGAGTACCCGTAATCGCTCTAAACGGAGCAGACAGCTGTGATTGGGAGAATTACCGGGTTGTTGCTGGAGAAACATCCTCCGCTTGTACTGGTGGATGTAAATGGCATCGGTTATGAAATCGACGTGCCGATGAGCACCTTCTGCGGGTTGCCTGGTATTGGCGAACAGGTGACGCTCCATACCCATTTCTGGGTGCGCGAGGATGCGCATTTATTGTTTGGGTTTATGACAGAGGCGGAGCGGGTGCTGTTTCGCCAGCTTACAAAAATTTCCGGTATTGGTGCAAGAACAGGTTTGGCGATTTTGTCTGGTTTGAGTGTCAATGACTTACATCAGATCGTGGTGTCACAGGACAGTATTCGTCTGACCCGAATTCCGGGTATTGGAAAAAAAACTGCAGAGCGTTTGTTGCTCGAGTTGCGCGATAAAATCAGCCCCACGATAACTCTGCCTGAAACAGGAACAGCGATGGCCTCAAATACTCATAAAGACATTCTCAACGCGCTATCCGCACTGGGCTATAATGACCGCGAAGCTAGCTGGGCACTCGGGCAACTGTCCGAAGATATGACGGTATCTGACGGCATCATGCAGTCACTCAGGCTTTTATCGAAAGCAAAATAGTATCTTGGCTGGTTCTAAATGATTGAATCGGATCGAATCATTACTGCTTCCCCATTTTCTTCCCAGGAAGAAGTCATAGAACGTGCGCTTCGCCCTGTTCAACTGGATGACTACGTTGGTCAGGAGAAAATTCGCGAGCAGTTGAAAATTTTCATTGAAGCGGCCAGGTTAAGGCAGGAAGCACTGGATCACGTGCTGTTGTTTGGCCCGCCAGGGTTAGGCAAAACGACACTTGCCCATATTGTCGCTCGCGAAATGGGGGTGAACTTGCGCCAGACTTCCGGGCCGGTGCTGGAACGTGCAGGTGATCTGGCTGCTTTGCTGACTAATCTGGAAGCCAATGACGTATTGTTTATCGATGAGATTCACAGGCTTTCGCCTGTTGTCGAGGAAATTTTGTATCCGGCAATGGAGGATTATCAGCTCGATATCATGATTGGCGAAGGGGCGGCAGCAAGATCAGTCAAGATTGATCTGCCGAGTTTCACTCTGGTGGGGGCCACCACACGCGCAGGCATGTTGACCAATCCGCTGAGAGATCGCTTTGGAATCGTTTCCCGTCTGGAGTTTTATACTGCTGATGAGCTTGGCAAGATCGTTACCCGTTCTGCCGGGTTACTCAATGTCGAGGTGACCGCCGATGGCGCCAGAGAAATTGCATGCAGATCGCGGGGCACCCCGCGTATAGCCAATCGTTTGTTGCGCAGAGTACGTGATTTTGCTGAAGTCCGGGCAAACGGGTGTATCAATCGCCAGGTGGCCGATACTGCGTTGCAAATGCTGGACGTTGATGCCACAGGTCTGGATGTGCTGGACAGAAAGTTATTACTGGCAGTACTGGAAAAATTTGGTGGCGGGCCGGTGGGTGTGGATAATCTTGCTGCAGCCATCAATGAAGAGCGTGACACGATCGAGGAGGTGCTGGAACCATACCTCATTCAGCAGGGATTCCTGCAACGTACTCCTCGCGGTCGCATGGCAACGAGTATGACCTATCAGCATTTCGATATCATTCCTTCACATCAAACTATAGCGCCGAGTTTATTTGATTCGGATTAAAAGCCAGTAACATCCGTATACATTCAATTATTTCTGAAGAGTATTTTTATAGAAATGGAAGCCGTTTTTGTTCATCCCGTACGCATCTATTATCAGGATACTGATGCGGGGGGCGTCGTATATCACGCGTCCTACCTCAATTTCTTGGAGCGTGCCCGCTACGAGTGGTTGCGCGAACTGGGGTTCACGGTGGATACCATGATTCGGTCGCATAAAATGATTTTTTTGATTCGCTCGCTTAGTATCGAGTATTTCAAACCAGCCGTACTGGACAATTTGCTGGATATAACCGTGCAGGTGGTAGACATTGGCAGAAGCCGGATAACGTTGCAGCAGCAGATTTTGCGTGAACAGGGTACACTTGCCAGCGCGACCGTTCATGCAGTGTGTGTCGGAGCGGAAACGTTGAAACCAATCAGTATTCCGGCACCTCTTCGCCAAAAAATCGAGAAACAACCATTATGAGTAAAGTAATCACCCAAGATTTGTCATTTTTTCATCTTGTCAGCGGTGCGAGCCTCCCGGTTCAACTGGTTATGTTGCTGCTGCTGCTGGCCTCGTTTGTTTCCTGGTGGTTTATTTTCAGGAAGTTATTTACCCTTCGTCAGGAAATTAAACAGACTGATGAATTTGAGAACATTTTCTGGCGTGGCTCAGATTTGAATGCCCTTTATCAGCGAGCGGCTGGCGCACGCCATGCCTTGGGGAGTATGGAACGGATTTTTGAAGCTGGATTTCGTGAATTTACCAAATATCAGCCGGGTATCGATATTGGACCTATGATGGACAGTACGCGCGGCGCAATGAGGGCTGTTTATCAGCGGGAAATGGATAGACTTGAATCACATCTATCATTTTTGGCTACCGTGGGGTCGGTAAGCCCGTATGTAGGGTTGTTTGGAACAGTATGGGGCATCATGAATGCATTTCGTGAGTTATCCAATGTTGGCCAGGCTACCATTGCGCATGTTGCACCGGGTATTGCTGAAGCATTAATTGCGACGGCAATGGGGCTTTTTGCGGCAATTCCGGCCGTGATTGCTTATAACCGTTATGCCAGTGATACAGCCCAGCTGGCTACTCGCTACGAGAGCTTCATAGAGGAAGTATCCAACGTTCTGCAGCGTCGTGTGGCTAAACCTCGGGATATGGCAAATTTCTCATGATCCAGCGTCGCAGTAAACGTCGGTTGATGAATGAGATCAATGTCGTGCCGTATATTGATGTCATGCTGGTGCTGCTTATCATTTTTATGATTACGGCTCCACTCATCCAGCCCAGTCAGATTGAGTTGCCTGAAATCGGTAAATCCTCAGCACCCCCTGCGGAACCTTTGGAAGTTACGATTGCCGCAAACGGAAACCTCACGTTACGTGATCGTGCCAGTACGGGTGAGGAGCAGCAGGTCGATCGTAACCAGCTGGTTGAGCTGGTCAAGGGTAGACAGGCACAAAATATTGATCAGCCTGTTGTTATTGCAGCAGATAAAAATGTCCGTTATGAAGAGGTGATTCAGGTAATGGATCTGCTGCAACAGCAACAAATCCGGAAAATCGGGTTATTAACCAAATCAAAATAACTGTTAGGGTGTAATTACGCAATGGTCCGGTTGCCCGGAGATAATAGTGAACCGGGAAAGCTGCGTGCGGCATTGTTTGCTCTGCTAGTGCATGCAGCTTTCCTGATTTTGCTGGTATTTGGTCTGAACTGGAAGAATGAAGTATCTGAAACGATGTCCGTCGATCTTTGGGCCGAGCTGCCCCGACGCCCAGTCGAATCTGCACCCTCTGTTGCTAAGGCGATTCCCAAACCTGAACCAGTCAAAGTTAAACCGCAACCACAACAAAAAGCTCAGCCTCAGCCGGTGATCAAGGCTGCGCCTCCCCCTGTGCGTAAACCTGATATTGCGCTCAAGGACAAAACGGAAAAACTACAGCCTAAAGAAGAAGCAAAAAAGCCGGAACCGGTGAAAAAAGAAATACCGAAAAAGGAGCTCCCCCAAAAGCCAGTGGAAAAGCCCGTACCCAAGGAAGAGGTAAAGAAATCTGAGCCGGTCAAAAAGGTCGAACAGAAAACCGAGAAAAAGGAGGATGTTCGACAGCAGATTGAAGCACAAAAACAGGCACAGCAGCGTGAGCACGAAGTCGCGGCAGCAAAAGCAGAGCGAGCCAGGGCGGAGGGTGAAATCGAAAAATATAGAGAAATGATCAAGGCAAAGATTCGCAGCCGTATCATCATGCCACCTGATCTCCCGGGGAATCCTGCTGTTGAGTTTACGGTGACCCTTTTGCCGGGAGGTGATGTCCTGACAGTGATTTTGCGCAAATCGAGTGGCTATACTGCGTTTGATGAGGCGGTGGAAAGAGCGATCTATCTGGCCAAGCCATTGCCATTACCTCCAGATCCGGGATTATTCAATGCATTCCGTAATTTAGATCTCAAGGTTTATTATCGTGAGTAGTTTCTGGCTTGCTTTACAACATGTTATGGTGATTCGTATGCGTAATTTCTTATGTTGCATTGGTGTATTTCTGTTGTTATGGATGAATACATCTTTACAAGCTGCACTCGATATCGAAATTTTTGGTGGCGGAACTAACAAAATTCCGATTGCCATCGCTCCGTTTAACGGAGAAAGGGGACTTCCCCAGAATATTTCGTCGATTGTATCGGATGATCTGAAGCGTACCGGGCTGTTTAAACTGGTCGATACCTTGGGATTGACCTCGGAAGAACCTGAGCAGATCAGGTATATCGATTGGCAGGGCCGCGGTGCAAGTGTACTGGTCGTTGGCAGTACTTTGCTGCTGTCGGATGGCCGGATAGATATTCGCTTCCGTTTGATGGATGTCGTCAAACAGACTCAACTGGCCGGTTTTAGTAGTACTGTCACAACCGAACAATTACGGACTTTTGCACATCGGATTGCAGATATTGTGTATGAGACGTTGACAGGTGAGCTGGGTGCCTTTAGTACCCGAATCGCTTTTGTCAGAAAACAGGGGAGTCGGTATGCATTGCAGGTGTCGGATTATGATGGATTCAACGCCCGCCCGCTGATCGAATATACCGAGCCAATCATCTCTCCGGCCTGGTCGCCTGATGGTGGCAGAATTGCTTATACCTCTTTTGAGAAGAAAAAACCGGTGGTCTATGTGCAGACGCTGGCAACCCGTGAACGTAAAGCAGTGGCGAATTTCAAGGGAAGTAACAGTGCTCCGGCCTGGTCGCCTGATGGCAGCAAACTGGCTGTGGTTCTAACATTGCATGGTGGATCGCAGATTTATCTGGTCAATACGGATGGCAGCGGGTTGCAGCGAGTTTCACAAAGCCCGGGTATCGATACGGAACCCAGTTTCTCACCAGATGGTAAGTGGCTGATGTTTACCTCCGACAGAGGAGGAAGCCCGCAAATATATCGTATGCCGGTATCTGGAGGTGCTGCCGAGAGGATGACCTTTGAAGGAGATTACAACGTTAGTCCGCATTACAGCCCGGACGGAAAACGGTTTGTTTATATTCACAGGAATGCTGGCCGGTTCAGTGTTGCAGTTCAGGATTTGTCGACGCGTCAGATGCAGTTGCTGACGGATTCCAATTTTGATGAATCTCCCAGTTTTTCCCCCAATAACCGTATGATTCTGTACACAACTGAAATAAGTGGACGTGGTATATTATCCATCGTTTCAAGCGATGGTCAGGCGCGAAGCCGGCTTTCTCAAGAAGCAGGTGATATTCGGGAAGCAGCTTGGGGACCCTTGCTGAAACAGCGGTGATGTGAGGAACAACCCTCACAAGGCGTGGTTCAATTATTAATTTATGGTGAGAAATGAGAAAAATCTTTGCGGTACTGGTGATTTGCCTGTTGTCAGCTTGCGCTAGCGATAATGCCCAACAAACTTCTGATGTCGAGGATCATTCTTATAGCAGCAGGGAAGGCGAAGGCACGCGTGGTGGTACAGGATCGGACGGCTTTGGGATGAATCCTCTGCAGGATCCCGGCAATATACTGTCCCGTCGCAGTGTTTACTTTGATTTTGACAGCTACACGGTAAAGAGTGAGTACCGCGATCTGGTTCTTGCACACGCGGCTTATTTACGTGATAACACTAATGCACAGGTATTGCTGCAAGGTAATACCGATGAACGCGGGAGCCGGGAGTATAACCTTGCACTTGGACAACGTCGTGCAAACAGCGTGAGGGATATCCTGTTATTGTCCGGTGCTCGGGATCAGCAGGTTGAAGCTGTCAGTTTGGGTGAAGAAAAACCGCGTACATTGGGAGATGACGAATCTTCCTGGGCTGAGAACCGGCGTACGGATATTCTCTATCAGGGAGAGTATTGATGTTTTTGCGCGCTTTCCTGCTATTATTTTTGTTGAGTTGTAATGTCGCGCAGGCTGCACTGTTCGGTGATTCTGAAACACGCGAACAGTTAGAGGTATTACGTACAAAAGTACTGGAAATGGAAGCGCGCATGCAACGCACCGAGGAGGTTCTCATGGGGCAGGCTTTGATTGAGCTGCATACTCAGGCAGAGAACCTCAAGGAAGAAATGGGAAAGCTGAGAGGACAGATAGAGGTGCTGGAAGATGAAAACCGGTCGTTGCGCAAACAGCAAAAGGATTTCTACCTGGATCTCGATAACCGTCTGCGTCAGATTGAGCCTGATACAGCCGGGACTGCTGCACCGGATTCCAGAATATCTTCCTTGTCATCGGAACAACTCGCTGCTGATCCGAAGGATATAAAAATTCCAGCTTCCGGGAAAACTGTTGCTGTTCTCCAATTGCCGGATACAGCACAGCGCAATCGTTATGATGCGGCTTATGCATTGATCAAGAACGGTGATTATTCAGGGGCTGTAACCGGTTTTGAGAGTTTTCTTGCACAATATCCGCAATCTGCTCTTGCTCCTTCTGCTGCGTATTGGGTTGGTAATGCGTACTATGCACTCCGGGATTTTGACAAAGCGGTTAATGCTCAGCAACGGTTGATCGAAACTTACCCTGATAGCTCCAAAGTAGCGGATGGGCTTCTCAATATGGCAAGCAGTCAGGCTGAAATGGGCCAGAAGGCAGCTGCCAGAAAAACACTGGAAAAACTCATCGCCAGTTATCCTGGTACTGAGGCAGCAACAAAAGCCAAGCAACGCTTGGGAACTCTGAAATAAATTTTGGTCGAGTAGTATTGCCAGAATATACCCGATTTACTCCACTTCTTTAAATTTTCCTCTGCAACAATAGAGGAAGGTTTCTGTTCCGTCAGGGTCACGGATGCTACGAATTACGGAAATTTTCTACTCGCTTCAGGGGGAAACCAGCCGGATGGGGCTGCCTACGGTATTTGTGCGCCTGACCGGTTGTCCATTACGTTGCGGGTACTGCGATACCGGTTATGCATTTTCTGGTGGAAAAAGTATGAGTATCAGCGAAATCATGGGCGAAATAGCTTCATTCTCTCCGCGCTATGTCACTGTTACGGGAGGAGAACCGCTAGCACAGGCTGACAGCCTGGTGTTACTTGCAGCATTATGTGATCAAGGGTATTCCGTATCTCTCGAAACCAGTGGGGCATTGGATATTGCACAGGTTGATGCGCGTGTATCGAGAATTGTGGATATCAAAACACCAGGCTCCGGGGAAGTGGAGAAAAATCACTGGAATAATCTCGCTTATCTGACTTCTCACGATGAGATCAAGTTTGTGTTGTGTGATCGGGCGGATTACGACTGGGCCAGGCAGAAACTCTTGGAATTGAAGCTGGATGCAATTTGTCCGGTTTTATTTTCTCCAGCTTATGATCAGCTTGTTCCGACAGATCTTGCTACCTGGATTCTACAGGATCAGTTACCAGTTCGCTTACAGTTGCAGTTACATAAGTTGCTCTGGGGGGAATGTGTCGGAAGGTGAAATGGCAGGACGGTCAGATTCATGAAAAAAGCAGTTGTACTCTTGTCTGGTGGGATGGATTCCGCCACAGCGCTTGCTATTGCCCGGCAGAGTGGGTTTGCCTGCTATGCACTCAGTATCGATTATGGCCAGCGCCATGTTGCCGAACTGGCTGCAGCAGCTCGAATCGGTCAATCCCTGCAGGTCAGTGATCATCAGTTTCTCAAACTGGATCTGGCTGTTCTGGCCAGTTCTGCGTTAACCGATCTTTCCGCTACTGTACCACTGCATGGTACCAGTACTGGCATACCGGTGACGTATGTTCCGGCTCGTAACACCATTATGTTGTCACTGGCTCTGGCTTGGGCAGAAGTGCTGGGCAGCCACGATATTTTTATTGGTGTAACGGCTGTCGATTACTCGGGATACCCTGATTGCCGGCGGGACTATATCGATGCTTTTGAAGAAATGGCCAATCTGGCCACAAAGGCAGGAAGAGAAGGGATGACACTGACAGTGCATGCTCCTTTGATTGATTTGCCCAAGCGTGAAATCATCCAATGTGGTATGGAACTCGGGATAGACTACGGCCTGACAGTTTCCTGTTATCAGGCGGGTGAAGCCGGGTATGCTTGCGGTCAGTGTGATGCATGCCATATTCGACGGGCTGGTTTTAAGGCGGCGAATATTCCGGATCCTACGCGTTACCGTAATAAGCAGATATCGTGAGGCAGAAAAATAATCCAGGAAGGGAGATCATTACGGCCGGCTGCGTTCGATGCAGACACCCAGCTGTTTCACTCCCGGAATGACATCCAGTTTTGCCGCACTGATTTTTACCCGGGGGGAACCAAATTCGATTAGGATCATTTGCGCAATGTTTTCTGTCAGTACTTCAAGCAGGGAAAAATGTTGCTGATCGAGAATAGCGCTGATTCTGTGAACGACTCGAGAGTAATCCAGTGCATCTTCGATGCGATCACTCTTGCCAGCTTGGCGGGAAGGCAGAGCAATCTCGATATTTAATTCAATGGTTTGCGGAACTTTCCTTTCCCACGGATAAATACCGATCAAAGTTTTGATTCTGAATTCTTTGAGAAAAATGATATCCATGGAGCGGTTCCGGGTTAGCGTGGGATTATGAAGTGATGCACGGGCTGCGCAATTTTAATTTATTTATCGGGATATCAAAATTTTGATGATTACAGTAGTGCTGATTTTTTCTGCTTACTTGCTGGGCTCGATTTCTTTTGCCGTGGTTGCAAGCTGGCTGTTCAAGCTCCCGGATCCGCGCAGCTACGGTTCCCGCAATCCTGGAGCAACCAATGTATTGCGGACTGGCAAAAAAGCCGCGGCTGCTGTGACTTTGCTGGGAGATGCAGGTAAGGGCTGGGTGGCGGTCGCAGCAGCAAAATATGTTGGTGAAGTTGGGGAGTTGGGTGATGAAGTGATTGCGGGTGCTGCTCTTGCTGTCTTCCTGGGACATTTATTTCCGATCTTTCTTGCATTTAAGGGAGGTAAAGGTGTTGCCACATCGGCAGGCATACTGTTGGGATTAAACCCTTGGCTGGGTGTTCTTACTATTTCGACTTGGATGGTCGTCGCGCTGGTTTCACGTATTTCTTCATTGTCAGCTTTGCTGTCGGCTTTGCTTGCACCATTATATGCATACTTCCTGCTGGAGAAAGGAATTCTGATAATGACTGTGTCAATCATATCCGTTCTTCTGATATTGAAGCACCGGCTGAATATTGCTAATCTAATTGCCGGTAAGGAGGCGAGGATAGGTAAGAGCAGTTAGTGGCTGGTCATTATCTTTATAAATCTTCCAGATTCCAGCGAGCTTTGATGGTAAAGCTGCCCGATCCAAGGCACCTATCGAACTGCTGTAAACGTAATGCACCGGCCAGTGCGATCATTGCGCCGTTATCGGTACAAAATTCCAGCGCTGGAAAGAAAACGGTGATGCCAGCCCCGGACAGGTGGTGCAATAGCTTCTGACGTAATCGGCTGTTTGCGCCTACACCGCCTGCTACGACTAGTTGTTTCAATCCGGTGATATTCAGAGCGGTTATCGATTTTTTTACCAGTACATCGGTAATTGCGTCTTCAAAGGCAAATGCGATATCGGCGCGTGTCTGACTGTTCATCTCATGCTTGCCGATCAGCAGAGCCGCAGCTGTTTTCAATCCGCTGAAACTGAAATTTAGATCATTGCTGTTCAGCATGGGACGCGGGAGTTTGAATCGTCCTGCCCGGCCTTGTGTGGCCAGTTCCGCAAGCAGTTTTCCGCCGGGGTAGTCGAGGTCAAGTAATTTTGCGGTTTTGTCAAACGCTTCTCCAGCCGCATCATCCACGGTTTCTCCCAATAACCGGTACTGCCCGATTCCATCTACCAGCATCAGTTGTGTGTGCCCTCCGGATACCAGTAGTGCCACGAACGGAAAATCAGGTGTCGGATCGGATAAGAGCGGGGAGAGCAGATGTCCTTCAAGATGGTGGATGTTCAAGATGGGTATATTGCGTGCAAAAGCCAGAGCACTGCTGAAACTTGCTCCGGTCAGCAGTGCTCCTGCAAGCCCCGGACCCTGGGTACAGGCGATAGCATCAACAGATTCCAGCGAAGTATCCAATTGTCCGAATAATTGTCTGATAAGGGGCAAGATGCGGCGGATATGGTCGCGTGAAGCGAGCTCCGGCACGACACCACCATATTCGCGATGCATATCAACCTGGGAATAGAGGGTATGGCCGAGTAACCCTTGGCAGGTATCATAAAGCGCTACACCTGTCTCATCACATGAAGTTTCAATACCTAATACGCGCATTCTGTAATTTTCTTCCAAGGAAGATTTATTCGTGGTGGTCAAACTTTCTTTTGAAAAAAAATGATTGATGCTAAACTAGCGGGATTTTTCGAGACCGAATATAAGGGGCTGGTCCCGGGAAAAATTGGCCAGTTATTAGCTATAGCATTTCCGCAACAGGCCATTGGCAGGCTTAGTTTATAACTTAGTTTCGACTGCAGAGCAATTTGATAAAGAATTGCTTTGTAATATATAAAGCAATCAAAGGAGACCGAAAGGAATTATTACTTTATGACTACTGTTAAAGTCAAGGAAAACGAACCATTTGAAATCGCGATGCGGCGCTTTAAGCGTTCTATTGAGAAAACCGGTTTACTAACTGAATTACGCGCCCGGGAATTTTATGAAAAGCCCACGGCTGTGCGTAAGCGCAAGCATGCCGCCGCAGTGAAACGTACCTACAAACGACTGCGTAGTCAGATGTTACCCCCCAAGCTGTATTAATTCCTCCTGTTTTTCGGGTATCTACCTCGTTATTTCATGAATTTAAGGCAAAAAATAACCGAAGATATGAAATCGGCCATGCGTGCAGGGGATGTAAAGCGTCGTGACGCATTACGTTTGCTGCAAGCTGCTTTAAAGCAGAAGGAAGTTGACGAGCGGATTGATTTGGATGATGCTGCCGTGGTTGCCGTGATCGAAAAAATGCTCAAACAGCGTCGCGACTCCATCACGCAATATGAGGCAGCACAGCGCCAGGATTTGGCAGATATCGAAAGGTTTGAAGCAGGAGTTCTGCAAGTTTATATGCCTGCGGCGCTGAGTGATCCTGAGCTGGATGCCATAATCAGCGAGGTAATTGCATCTATTGGGGAAAACAGGTCTCCTAAAATTGGAGAAGTCATGGCACTGCTTAAACCGAAACTTGCAGGTCGGGCAGATATGGCGAAGGTATCTTTACTGGTTAAAGCAAAAATCACAGGCTAGTTTGTACTGTCTGATTTTCTGGCAGACACTGTGAGAAATAATTTCAGATAGTCTTTTATCGGGGCAATTTTTGCTGGTAAATGATTGCACAATCGTTTATTCAGGAATTACTGGATCGTATCGACATTGTCGATGTGGTTGCACGCCATCTTCAACTTAAGAAAGCGGGCGCAAATTTCACAGCGTGCTGCCCCTTTCATAACGAAAAAACCCCTTCTTTTACAGTAAATTCATCTAAACAGTTTTACCATTGCTTTGGTTGCGGCAGACACGGGAATGCCATCAACTTTTTGATGGAACATAGCGGAATCAGCTTTGTCGAAGCAATCGAGAGTCTTGCGACACACGCAGGTATGCAAATTCCAGACCAGGTAGATATTTATCCAAAATTGCCTAATTCAGGCAGAGCTTTACCGGATAAGGTAAAAATCGGTAAAGAAGTTGAAGCTACTCCGCCTTTGGCAGATTTATACGAACGAATGGAGCGAGCAGCAAAGTTTTATCGGGGGCAGCTCAAACAATCCGAGCAGGCAATTGCTTATTTGAAAGAGCGAGGAATATCAGGGCGAACCGCGCTAAATTTTGGAATAGGATATGCGCCTCCCGGTTGGCAGAATCTTGCCGGAATTTTTGCGGATTATCCTGCTGATGATTCCAGTCATTCACTGGTACAAGCAGGTTTAGTTGTTACACATGATGGCAAGAAAAACTATGATCGCTTTCGACATCGGATCATGTTTCCTATTCTTGATCGTAAAAAAAAGATAGTAGGGTTCGGGGGACGAGCATTAGGCGGGGGTGAGCCAAAATATCTGAATTCACCAGAAACCTCTTTGTTTGTCAAAGGGCGTGAGCTTTATAACCTGGCATCCGCTAGCCCGGCAATTCGGAAATCTGCGCGGGCAATCGTGGTCGAAGGTTATATGGACGTCGTGATGCTGGTACAAAATGGTATTGAAAATGTGGTGGCTACTTTGGGTACTGCAACGACGGCTGTGCATGTTCAGAACCTTTTACGCCATACGGATGAGGTGGTTTTTTGTTTTGATGGTGATGAAGCAGGGACCAAGGCTGCATGGCGTGCGCTGGAAACCAGCCTGTCACAACTCAAGGATGGAAAAGACATCAAGTTTTTGTTTCTACCGGATAAGGAAGATCCGGACAGTTATATTCGCAGATACGGACGGGTTGCATTTGAAGGATTATTGGAGAAGGCTCAACCCCTGTCGGTATTCTTTTGTAATGAATTATCCGGTCGTGTGAATCTTAGTACAAGTGAAGGTCGTGCTCGATTGGTTCAACAGGCAGGGCCGTTATTGGCGCAGATCAATGCTCCTGTATTTGGATTCATGCTGATGAAGCGTATATCCGAGCTAACCGGGGTGGGTCAGAACCAGTTGGTTACGTTTCTGAAAACTGGAAAGAAAAATCGATTTTCTACACCTCACCCTGAAGTTTCCAGACCGTTATCCGTAACGCCATACCGCAGACTGATCCAGATTTTGCTGCATGCTCCGGATTATGCGAATAAATTAGATACGGATCTTCTTGCGGCAAATGATGAGCAGAGTGAGGAAAAAGTATTGCTGGTTGCATTGGTGGATTTCCTGAAGGCCGCTGTTCGTTCTTTGGAGGGAGAGTTGGATCCAGTGGCGATTCTGTTACATTTCGATCAGACCCCTTATCGTATTTTACTGGAAAAGATCGCCCGGGATGTGCATGTAAAAGATGAAAACTGGAATATTGATGCTGAATTTACTGGGGGAATGGAGCGTTTGCGAGAGATGCGCCGAAGATCGAGAATGGTGGAATTGCATAGCAGGCCGCTTGTATCACTTACTCCGGAAGAGAAAAATGAGTTACGACAGCTGATGCTTTCATAACTCATAGAGGTAAGCCCCCGGCTTTGCCGGGGGACTCACCGAGGTTTGAC
>NZ_JBDZWD010000068.1:0-9169 GCF_040256045.1 Nitrosomonas sp. | reverse complement strand
TGCTTGCAGTGACAGGAAAAATACGGAAAACTGTCGATCACGACGGTTAAAAGTTTTTCATGAAAAACAGGGAGATTCGGATCTATGAGCGGTGAAACGTTTGGTCTCGACAAGCAGCAGCTAATGGAACGCGAGTTTGCTCAAATGGAAAGCAAACTGCCCGGCGCGGTTTATTCGATTCGTCAGAAGGTAGCTTTGACCTGCCGCATTCTGTTCGATAACGGTCATGATTCTGGTTTGGCCGGGCAGATTACCGCGCGTGGGGAAACGTCGGGTACATTCCTGACGCAACGGCTGGGATTCGGGTTCGATGAAATCAGCGCAGGGAATTTGTTGCTGGTCGATGAGGATTTACAGGTGCTGGAAGGGGATGGCATGCCCAACCCTGCAAATCGCTTTCATTCCTGGGTTTATCGGGCGCGCTCCGATGTGCGCTGTATTATCCATACCCATGCACTGCATACAGCAGCGCTCAGCATGCTGGAAGAGCCGCTCGTTATTTCGCATATGGATAACTGTGTATTGTATGACGATGTGGCTTTTTTGCCTAAATGGCCGGGGGTGCCGGTGGGTAACGAAGAAGGTGAGCTGATAGCAGGTGCATTGGGTAATAAACGTGCGTTGTTGCTTGCTCATCACGGGCTGCTGGTCGCCTGCAGCAGTATCGAGGAAGCTTGTCTGATCGCGCTTGCGTTTGAACGTGCTGCACGCATGCAGTTACTCGCAAGTGCAGCCGGCAGGATTCAGCCGATCGAGCCGGTACTCGCGCGGGAAGCGCATGACTGGATTTTGCGTGTGTCGCGCAGTGCGAGTGCTTTTGCCTACTACGCCAGGCGTACTCTGAAACAGTGCCCCGACTGTTTGCTGGAGTAATGATCCTCACATCACTTACTCAGCGGTTTGCCATCTGGTTTACGCTGGTGGCGTTATTGCCGATTGCACTGGTTGGTTACGGCTTGCTGCATATTTTTGAGGGCGAAATCCGTAAATCGGCCATTCAACAGGTTTCATCGATTGCTGACAAAAAGGTTGAGCAGATTGATTCCTATCTGCGTGAGCGGATATTAGATGCAATTTTCATCCAGACAAGTGATACGACTCGTCAGGCGATAGACGAATTTTCACAGACATTCAGCCAGTCTGGAGTCGATTCTGAAACCTACCGTGCGCTGGATGCACGTTATCGGGCGCATTACGAACGCTACCTTGAAGGTACGGGTTACTACGATCTGTTCCTGATATCCCCAGACGGCTGGATTGTTTTTTCTGTCGGCCATGAGTCTGATTTTGCTACCAGTCTGCTGACAGGTCCCTACCGGGATAGCGGGCTGAGCCAGGTATTTCGCCAGACAAAGGAGACGCATCAGAACAGTTTGTCCAGCTTTGAATACTATCCACCATCGCATGGTGCGATCGCTGCATTTGTAGCCGTACCCATCATGATTGAAGGAAATTTCCACGGGGTACTGGCACTGCAGATCTACAGTGAACATATATTCGATGTGTTGACCAACAATGTGGGGTTGGGTGAAAGTGGCGAGACGGTTGTTACTTACATGGAAAACAAGCATTTGGCCCGGGTGATGGCACCTCTGCGGGAAGATCCTGATGCTGCTCTGAAACGTACCATATCGCTGGATGAGCCATTGTTTTCACTGGCGATCAGAAACAGTTTGAGTGGTGAACATGGCGGAGGAGTAGTTGCCGATTTCCACGGTAAACCGGTGATTGCAGCATGGCGATATCTCCCGCGCGTGGATTGGGGGATGGTAGTACAGATCAGTACTGAAGAAGCATTTGCTTCAGTAATGCAGATGCGTGTCATGGGGCTGCTGGTACTGGGTCTGACTTTTCTGATGGCAATTTTAGGAGCGTTGTTATTCAACCGGCGAGTAGTGATGCCTCTCAAAAATCTCAATGAATGCGCGCAGGCGATCAATGCCGGGAATCTCCAGCATCATATCCCCGACGAAGGATGGGATGAAATCGGGAAACTGGCCAGTGCTTTCAATATGATGACCGAGCGCCTGGATATCAGTTACCGGCATCTGGAGGCGCGTGTGGCTGAGCGTACCGCCAGACTGGAGCAGCTCAATGCCGAATTGGCGATTAAAGAAGAGGAAACCCGCTCGGTCGTTGAGCATATGGTTGACTGCGTCGTGACGACTGACGAGCGAGGGGTGATGCTCTCTGTGAATCCAGTCATGGAAAAACTGTTCGGCTATACCGTGGAGGAAGCAATCGGACAGAATGTGGCAATTCTGGTGCCGGAACCGGATCGCGATATGCATGAATATTATATGCAGCGGTACTGCCATACCGGGTACGGTCAGAAATATGTGGGCCGTCCGCAGCAACCTGGTGGACATCATGTCGGACTAGGGCGTGAAGTCGAGGGGATACATAAGGATGGAACGCTTCTGCCGGTGTATCTTGCAGTCAGCGAGTATTTCGTAGGTGATAAGCGGCATTTCACCGGAATTATGCGTGATATGCGCGAACATGTGAAAATCCGGCAGGATCTGGAACAGGCGCGGCATGATGCGGAACTGGCCAATCAGGCCAAATCCGCTTTCCTTGCCGCCATGAGCCATGAAATTCGTACGCCGATGAACGGTGTGATCGGCATGATCGATGTATTGAGCCAGACCAGTCTGAGCAGTTATCAGAAGGAAATGACCGATCTCATCCGGGAATCTGCTTTTATGTTGCTCGAGATCATCGAAGATATTCTTGATTTTTCTAAGATCGAGGCCGGCAGACTGGAAATTGAACAGAGGCCCATGTCTCTGGAGAAAGTGGTAGAGCGTGCATGCGGGACGCTGACTCACATGGCTGCCAGCAAGGAGGTAGAGTTGATTCTGTTTGTAGACCCGGCTCTGCCGAAAAGTGTATTGGGCGATGCATTACGCTTGCGACAGATATTGATCAACCTGATCAACAATGCCATCAAGTTTTCCGGTGGTATGTCACGACCTGGGTGTGTCACCGTAAAAGCTGTACCGGCAGATATGGCTAATGGCGATATCGTGACTGTTTTGTTTCAGGTTATTGATAATGGTATCGGTATGGATGATGCTACCTGTGAACGCTTGTTCACACCCTTTTCCCAGGGAGATACTTCCACTACCAGACGCTTTGGCGGAACCGGCCTGGGTTTGACCATCTGTCGCCGGCTGGTTGAGCTGATGAAAGGCGATATTACTGTAGAAAGCCAGCCTGGCAAGGGCTCAACGTTTAAGGCGCGTATTCCATTCAGGATGATTCAGGGAGGGGCAATTCAGCAGGATGAGCCTGATGAAGTGGATCTTTCAGGATTGTCATGCATGGTAATGGGGAGTGAAGATGGATTGAGTCCCCAGCTGGCAACCTATCTGAAATACGCTGGTGCTGCAGTTGAACGTATAGCCGATTTGTCTGCCACACTTGAACGAATCGGACAGCTTTCGCCAGGTCAGTGGTTGCTGGTGGCAGATGCGAGTGACGGAGAGTTTCCGGTGGACGAATTACGTGCTGCATTTGGTGATCGACCTGACGGAAGTGTGGGCAACCAACTCCGGTTTGTGATCGTCAGGCGAGGACGGCGTCATCGTGGCCGTATGGAAGAGGAAGGCGTTGTGACGCTTGACGGAAATGTGCTATATCGCCGAGTCTTTCTCCATGCAGTAGCGGTTGCGGCTGGCCGGGCGAAGCTGGAGGAAGATCAGACTGCTGCTGTGGAAGTTGTCAGTAAAGTAGTGCCTTTGTCACGGGAGGAGGCGTTGCAGCAGGGCAGCCTGATCCTGGTTGCGGAAGATAACGAGATCAACCAGAAAGTTATTCGCCAGCAGCTTACTCTGCTGGGGTTTGCTGCAGATATCGTCATCAACGGGCGTGAAGCATTGCAGAGTTGGAAAAATGGAGAGTATGCGCTGATACTGACTGATCTGCATATGCCGGAAATGGATGGATACCAGTTGACGCAATCGATTCGTTCCGAAAAAACTGGTCATTATCAAATTCCGATCATTGCGCTGACGGCAAATGCACTCAAGGGTGAAGCGGAAAAATGTCGTGCACTGGGAATGGATGATTATCTGAGTAAACCGGTGCAACTGGAGCAACTCAAGTCAGTACTGGAAAAATGGTTGCCAAGGTCGAAGCAGGCGGAACAACAGGAAGAAAGAATCCTGCAACCTTCTGCCACGACTGGAAAAATGGTGGTGGATATCGATGTACTCAAATCCCTGGTCGGGAGTGATCAGGCGATCATCAATGAATTTCTGCAGGATTTTCTCCGTGATACCCGCAAGATTGCCGAGCAATTGCATAGTGCGGTAACGGGTGACCAGACAGATAAAGCAAAGTTTGCTGCACACAAGCTTAAATCTTCAGCACGTTCGATTGGGGCACTGGCTTTGGGTGAGTGGTGTGCACAAATGGAGACGGCTGCGAAGGAAGATGATGTGGAAAAACTGGTGGAGCTGTTGCCAGGTTTTGAAAAGGAGCTGACTCACGTGGAGAGCTATATCAAAAAAGTATTGGCACAGCCTGATGTCGAGGCACAAAAGGATGAAATATGAAAATTCATGAATATCAGGCTAAAGCGATTCTCGGCCGTTACGGGGTGAGTATGCCAGCCGGGATTGCCTGTTTCAGCGTGGAGGAAGCGGTATTGGCTGCCGAGAAGCTGGGTGGAAACAAATGGGTGGTTAAAGCACAGATTTACGCTGGCGGACGCGGTAAGGGCGGCGGGGTGAAGCTGGCAAAATCCATTGCGGAAGTCCAGCAGTTTGCTGAAGCCATGCTGTTTGCTCCGCTGGTAACGCACCAGACCGGCCCGCAAGGCCGAATCGTACACCGACTGTATATCGAACAGGGAGTCGACATCAGCCATGAGTATTACTTGGCACTGGTGGTAGATCGTACTTCACAGTGCGTGAGTTTGATCGCGAGTGATGCTGGGGGGATGGATATCGAACAGGTTGCAGCGGATTCGCCGGAAAAAATACATAAAATTCAGATCGATCCGCTTGCGGGATTGAATCTTCGGGATGCTGAGAGAGTCGTGCGTGAGATCGATTTGCCCGAATCGTGTCAGTCGGCTGCGATAACCATGCTGGATACCCTGTATCGGGCATTCGATGAAAATGATGCTTCGTTGCTCGAAATCAATCCGCTGATTGTCACGCCGGATGATCATCTGATTGCACTGGATGCCAAAATGAATTTTGATGACAATGCCCTGTTTCGTCATCCTGAAATCGTTGCCTTGCGGGATCCGGATGAAGATGATCCGCTCGAGGCAGAAGCGTCGCAGCACGGGCTTTCTTATATTCCACTGGATGGCGATATTGCCTGTCTGGTCAATGGAGCCGGTCTGGCGATGGCCACCATGGACATCATCAAACTTTATGGTGGCAATCCGGCTAATTTTCTGGATGTGGGGGGTGGAGCAACCGTAGAGAAAGTGACCGAAGCATTCAAGCTGATGCTGAGAAACCCCGGTTTGCAGGCAATACTGGTCAATATTTTTGGCGGGATTATGCGTTGTGATGTGATCGCTGAAGGAGTGGTATCGGCAGCGCGTGAGGTGAAACTGACTGTTCCATTGATTGTTCGACTGGAGGGGACCAACGTGGAGCTGGGAAAAAAGATTCTGGCAGATTCAGGATTAACGATCATTTCTGCCAGCAACATGGCTGATGCTGCCAGAAAGGCGGTTGATGCAGCTGCTCGGCATCGTACTGAAACTGCAACCAGGAGGGCATGATTGTGGCAATACTGATCGATCGTCATACGCGCGTCATTACACAAGGGATTACCGGTAAAACCGGACAGTTCCATACGCGCCAGTGTCGTGAATACGCCTATGGCAGAGATTGTTTCGTGGCGGGAGTCAATCCCAAAAAGGCAGGAGAGGAGCTTGAAGGTATTCCGGTATTTGCAACGGTGGAAGAGGCAAAGAGGAAGACAGGTGCTACCGTATCAGTGATTTATGTACCTCCTGCTTATGCATCTGCAGCGATCGATGAAGCAGTGGAAGCCGAGCTGGATTTAGTGGTTTGTATTACTGAGGGTATTCCTGTTCGGGATATGTTGAGGACACGAGCTCGTATGCGTGGAAAAAAAACATTGTTGATCGGGCCCAATTGCCCGGGGATCATAACACCGGATGAATTGAAAATCGGTATCATGCCAGGCGCTATCCATCAGCAAGGTAGAATCGGAGTGGTTTCAAGATCAGGTACGTTGACTTATGAGGCAGTAGCCCAACTGAGTGAGCTGGGATTGGGGCAGTCTACCTGCATCGGTATCGGCGGTGATCCCATCAATGGTCTCAAACATATCGATGTCCTGAAGTTGTTCAATGAGGATAGTGAGACGGATGCAGTGCTGATGGTGGGTGAAATCGGTGGCACTGATGAAGAAGAATGCGCTCGCTGGGTCAAGGAGCACATGAAGAAGCCGGTGGTTGGTTTCATTGCTGGTGTAACAGCGCCTCCTGGTAAACGGATGGGGCATGCCGGTGCAATTATTGCTGGTGGTAAAGGGACAGCACAGGAAAAAATTGAGGTGATGGAGACATGTGGGATTCGTGTGACACATAACCCGGCTGAAATGGGCAAGCTGCTGAAATCGGTGATATAGCGGAAGGAAATATAATGAGTGAAAAAGGAGCAAAAAATGCTACGAGTTAATGTTGTCATGGTAATTATTGCTTTGCTGGCAGGCTGTACGATGGTGAAACGCCCGTTGCCTGGTCCTGCGCAACCAGCTCCGGATCCTGTCGTTCAGCAAAGACCACCCGGGCCATTGCCTCCCAGTACACGGCCAGCCTATAACCTTGCCGGTTATCCCAAAGCAGCTCAGGAGGGGTATGTAGATGGTTGTGAGACAGCAAAACAGTCGGCTTACGGATTCAAGGATAAAAAGCGTTATGCTGCCGATACGCAGTATCAGATGGGCTGGAATGATGGATTTTCCATCTGTCGCGGTAAGCGCCAATAAAATTAAACTGCTTTGCCGGATGCGATGAAAAGTTTTCTGAAAATAGCATGCTTACTGTGGGGTGTATTGATTTTTCCGGCTTACGCTGTTGATTTGCCGGATACGGTCAGGCAGGCGCTGAAAAAGGCAGGTATTCCCGAATCGGCTGTTGGTATTTATGTAAGAGAAGTTGGCGCTGACCGGCCGCTGCTATCGGTCAATGCAGATGTCCCAATGAATCCGGCATCTGTCATGAAGATCGTAACGACGTATGCCGGGTTAGAAATGCTTGGGCCATCCTATACATGGCGCACCGAGATCTATGCAAACGGTAATCTGGAAAATGGCAGATTGCAAGGTGATTTGATTATCAAGGGGTATGGTGACCCCAGTCTCAATCTGGAAAATTTTTGGCTGTTGCTGCGCCAGATTCGTCAGGCCGGGTTGCGGGACATCAGCGGCGATCTGGTGCTGGATTACGGCTATTATGGTTTCCCGGTAGAGGATCCAGGTGCTTTTGATGGCAAACGCTATAAAACTTATAACGTTGCTCCGGAAGCATTATTGGTGAATTATCGTACTTCAACGCTACATTTGTTTCCCGAACCACAGTATGGCAGAGTTCGAGTGATCGCTGATCCGGATGGCCAATTCCTGAATGTACAAAACCATTTAAAACTGACTCAGAAAAAATGTGGTGTGGGTGGAGTACAGGTAAACATTCGTGATGATATCCCGCAACAAGGGCATGTAACAGTGGCACTTGAAGGTGATTATTCGGTTCATTGCGGTCCGGCCGTCTATTACCTAAGTTTACATGAGAACACTGCGTATATTGATCAACTGTTTACCGGATTGTGGAAACAATTGGGTGGTACATTCAGTGGTAGAGTGCAGCGGGGAGCGGTGCCAAAAACATTGCATCCGATTAGTGTTTATCAATCTCCGCCATTGGCCGAAGTTATTCGTGGCATAAACAAATTCAGTAACAATGTGGCAGCAAAACAATTGTTTTTATCATTGGGGGAAACCCAATCGAAGGGCAACGGATTTGTTTCGCCAGATCTTGCTCGTGCCGGAATACGACAGTGGCTGTTATCAAAGAACATGAATTTTCCGGAGCTGGTACTGGAAAATGGCTCAGGATTGTCGCGTAAAGAACGCATCAGTACTCGTCATTTGAATGATCTGCTGAATGCGGCTTATTTTGCACCCACGATGCCAGAGTTCATAGCTTCCCTGGCAATAGTCGGAGTAGACGGTACGGCTCAGAAACGTCTGAAGAAATCTGTCGTCGCCAGAAAAGCACATATCAAAACAGGTACTTTGAAAGATGTTTCAGCAATTGCCGGGTATGTGTTGAACCACAAAAAAAGACGTTATGCAGTAGCATTTACGGTGAACCACCCAAGGTCAGGTGAAGCAAGAGCAGCTATGGATGCGCTTCTGGAGTGGCTATACATAAGAATATGAAGCCGGAAATAGGAATAAGAGACTCTTATAGTAAAGAAACTGGATAATAAATTACAGTACAGGCAGTGGTAGTTTTTATACTGGTAACGCGGCTATAGAAAAATAGATCTAATAAAATCAAATGGTTATGAATTTCTTTAGATTGCAGTGAATAAACCTATGCAAAATCGCTTGACTCAGTCAGTTTGTTCTATATAATGCGCATCTCTATCGCGATGACATCAGTCAAAGCAAAGTTCTTTAAAAAGCAAATAACCAATAAGTGTGGACGCTTGGCAATACAAGTTGCAAAGCTCAGGAAATCTGAGTAAAAGTTACAAACGTCTGCATATATCTGTAATCAGATAGAAGCAAGATGAGAAAGAGATAAAACTGAAGAGTTTGATCCTGGCTCAGATTGAACGCTGGCGGCATGCTTTACACATGCAAGTCGAACGGCAGCGGGGGCTTCGGCCTGCCGGCGAGTGGCGAACGGGTGAGTAATACATCGGAACGTGTCCTTAAGTGGGGAATAACGCATCGAAAGATGTGCTAATACCGCATATCTCTGAGGAGAAAAGCAGGGGATCGCAAGACCTTGCGCTAAAGGAGCGGCCGATGTCTGATTAGCTAGTTGGTGGGGTAAAGGCTTACCAAGGCAACGATCAGTAGTTGGTCTGAGAGGACGACCAACCACACTGGGACTGAGACACGGCCCAGACTCCTACGGGAGGCAGCAGTGGGGAAT
>NZ_JBDZWD010000097.1:0-2480 GCF_040256045.1 Nitrosomonas sp. | reverse complement strand
AATGCTGCTGGGGAGTATAACGACTGCTGCCATTCCGGCTTTAGGAAATTTTAAAGCAAACCTTATTTATGGCTGCTGTCCATTTACGCTGGTATGAACTGACCGGATCGCTACTGGCGTACATGATGTGAGCATGCCGTAGTCATTCTTGCACTCACCCTGGATTTATACCGACAGATTGTAAGAGCATTGCAAACCCTTATCAGGGTGGACACCGTGCTCATCACCGTCATCGAAGGAATGCAGTGTCACATAAACTACAGGTACGCCAGGCTTTTTGATGAGGGATGCCTCACCGGCTTCCTGAAATAGGATAACTGTTCTGAAGATTGATGAAATAGCCGGAAATCTCGAAAAAAAACCAAACTCAAATATCTGCTTCCAAGCCACTGACTGTGAGCCTTTGGAGATGCAGGCGCATCTTCTTTAAATAGATTCCAGACGATGCCTGCGTTATGAGCGCTAACCGTTTTTTCAGCTATCAACGAACCGAATGGCTATATGTCAGCCCGGAAAAAACTCTTTTCATTCATGCGAATTGGCAACTTCTGATAAAGAAATCCCCTGTCATAGGAGGATAACAGGGGATTAAAGGATCCTTATCTACCAGGGAGGGGGAGTTAGGGATCAGAAACTAAATCATGCAGTCATCTTAGCTTTCAATTATTTCAGGAATATTGCAAGCAAAGGAAAGATTAAATGCTTCGCTTAATCCCAGCCTCTTTAAATAATGTTGGCTAAAGCCCATGGGTGGCTAAACAGACTGCACATCACCCGAATTTTCTTCTATTCACGCTTCAAGATACTCATCCACAACCACAAGCGTGGGGAGCATGAGTATCAATCCCTGCCATTCCCCTAAAAATAATTGCACCGAAGAATGTCAGTAAATTTTGCATACTCTTACATACCGGAACCAACATCAATCACAAGATATTGAATATAATAAATAATTATTGTTGGCATGGAATCTGCTAATAGATAAGCACACAGCAAACTGCTGTTTGGTTTATCGATGTAAATAACTTACAAAGGAGATTTAAAATGCGGACAATCAATAAAACAATTGGGCTTTATACGGTAGGAATTTTAATTTCCAGTATTGGAGCAGTAGCTTCCACTACCATGGCGGCAACGATCAATGCAGCTGTGGGAGGCGTACCAACTGGTGCAAGTATTTATGAAAATTTCGATTCTCTTGCAAGTACAGGCGGCACGACAGCAAATGGCATTTCCGTCACATTCAGTGGCCCGGATGCTGGCGTTGCAACTCTACCAAACGTATCAGGAATATATGCTGCCCCTTATATTTCAAACAGTAACGGTACATTGTTTGGTAATGCTCAAACCAATGGCCAGAATGAAACACAATACCTGACTACTGGCATAGGTTCAGTAACACTGGATTTAGGTGATTATCACCAATACTTCGGGCTGCTGTGGGGCTCAGTTGACAATTACAATACATTGTCTTTCTATGATGGCACCACGCTTCTTTTCAGTTTTACCGGAGCAGATGTCAACACATTAGCCAATGGCGATCAGGGTGCTGACGGTACATTTTATGTCAACATCAATTCCGATACTGCATTTAACAGGGTGATCGCCACAAGTAGTCAGTATGCGTTTGAATTTGATAATGTAGCTCTTGCTGAACAACCTATTGAGTTTCCGGCAGAAATACCACTGCCCGGTACACTTCCGCTGTTGGGTATCGGTCTGCTGATGAATGGTGTAATCCGCCGATTCGTCCGTTGATCAAAAACCCTTAAGGTGGATAAAGTACCAAGTTACGTTATCCAAGAAGCCACCTTCAAAGATAGTGAGATAGAACAAAAGGATGGGGGATGTAGTACAAAAAGGAGAACCCCCTGCCACTAGGGGTAATGGCGGGGGTGGGTTCTGCCAGAACGGCAGATATCAGGGATGTGAGTCGCCTCACACAAATATGCTACTGCAGAATAAAAATTATCATCTCAAGAAAAGAAGGCTTTTTATTACTTTTATCTTCGATATGATCACACTTATCTTACCTCTACTTGCTGTTTGTA
Organism: Nitrosomonas sp.; assembly: GCF_040256045.1. Classification (GTDB taxonomy): domain Bacteria; phylum Pseudomonadota; class Gammaproteobacteria; order Burkholderiales; family Nitrosomonadaceae; genus Nitrosomonas. The sequence continues at coordinate 429 of NZ_JBDZWD010000097.1, read as the reverse complement.
ACTTATAGAGGTTCCCCCTCATTTAAGCGGATGGTTCTAAAAAGGTGGGAAATGCCCAATCACTTCTCAACTCCGCGCCGCATTCACGAATTGCAATTGCGGAACTAATTAAGAATCACAAAAAGAGTAGAATCTGCCAAAAGTATAATGAAAAACACCCAACCTAGATGAGTTGGGCGTTTGAAGTATGGAGAAATCCGGAAGCGTTTCAAACCAACTTTTCTCAATCCTGCAAGACTGGAACGAAATCTTGAAGGGCATATCGCTGGAGACTGCCCGCAACCCTGACTCCTTAACCCGCCGGAGACGGAGAAAGTCGGAACGGATGTTTTCACGCAGGCGATCAGCCGCATTGAAGAACGCATGCACTTGCAGGATCAACCGCGCGTGATCGTCTTTCACGAGAAAGAAGGCAGACGCCATGCGCAC
>NZ_JBDZWD010000020.1:0-39365 GCF_040256045.1 Nitrosomonas sp. | reverse complement strand
CAGGGCTAGCAAACTGCACACTTATCTCATTATTTCAAGGCTGGTGAAAAGGAACGGTCTTGACTACCTTGCCTGCAGAAGGCAGAATACGCGCTCTGTCGTTCAGATACATGGCGAATTAGCTCAGTGGTTAGAGCAGCGGAATCATAATCCGTTGGTCCGGGGTTCAAATCCCTGATTCGCCACCACTCACCATCTATTCAGCTCGCACTGCAATATAACCCGTACGGCCAGTCTATCATGGCCCTGTGGCCAGCCATATTTCAGCTTGGCTCGCCATCAAAGCTCGAACATGACATTTCAGTCAAGCGCTTCAGCATCAAAAGGATCGCAAGCAGCCAGATCCGATTCACTATGTGCAGGTAGTTCCGAAGCCAGATTACGTAATGCGGTACGCAATCCTTCTTCCAGCACCGGATGATAAAATGGCAATCGCAATAAATCCCATACACTCAAGGACTGATCGATTGCCAGTGCCAGCAAATGCGCAAAATGTTCTCCAGCCGGCACACACATTTCTGCACCCAGTAGCCGGCCACTGTTTGCAGCAGCATACACACGCAGCACACCACGATTAGACTGGGCCGAACGTGCCCGCCCCTGACGGCTGAAATCCACTTCACCCGTCCGGATATCTTCATGTTCAAGCGATCGAAAAGATTTTCCAACCACGGCGATATTAGGATCAGAAAATACAATAGCCAAGGATACACGTCGTTTGAAACGAACCAATTTTTCTCTGGTTGCATTCAAACCGGCAATATGTCCATCATCCGCAGCTTCATGCAATAAAGGAGCACGTTGATTGACATCACCCGCCAGGAATACCGGCAGATCAGCAATCTGCAAAGTGTCAGGATTTATGGGTGGCAAACCTCTTTCGTCAAGCGGCACACCCAATGCTTCCAGATTGATACCATCGATGTTTGGCCGCCTCCCCAAAGCAGCCAGTACACTGTCGACCTCGATCCTGATGTCACCCGAATGGACTTTAATCACGTCACTATCGGTATCTACAGTAATATCCGCTCTGGTTCCAAGGTATAAAGGAAATTCTTCAGATAACAGTGTCACTGCTGTCTGATTGATGAGAGGATCAGTAATACCGCCGATCATTCTACCGGAGCCAAAGCCGCTAACACGCACACCCAGCCTGGATAGCGCCTGCGCCATTTCCAGACCTACCGGCCCCATACCGATAACAGCGATGCGTTCTGGTAAAGTATCCAGTTCAAACAGCGTATCTGTCGTAAGCAAACGTTTACCAAGACTCTGCCAGGGCTCCGGTATAACGGGCCGGGAACCGGTTGCAATGATGATTTTACGAGTATGAAATTTTTCACCATTAACCATTACCTGATGTGGAGAAAGAATATGAGCACGGCCTGATATCGCCTGCTCACCCAATTCCCTGGTTGCTCCAAGTGTACTGGTGACAAAATCGTCCCGTAGTCTGCGCACACGCTGCAGAACCCGTTTATGATCCACTCCCAACTGATCTGCACCCGTAATGCCGAATTCATTGAAACTGATTCGCCGATGAAAAGCATTAGCGGCTTCGATCAACAATTTGGAAGGCATGCAACCCACCCGGGCACAGGTAGTTCCCCATGGACCTTCATTGATCAATATGAAGTTATCAGTGCGTTTTCTTACTTCGCGCAGAGCAGATAAACCAGCACTGCCTGCACCAATAATTACCACATCAAATTTATGCATAGCGCTACGACCCAGATAATTTATTTAGTATATAAAAAGTGTATTGTGATTTCTGTATTCAAACCCTTTCTGTTATTTTTCACTCTCAACCCCCAACAAAGTTACGGTCCGAATGATGCTTACCTTTCTTGATATTGAGATTTGCCGGTATAATTCCTACCTATTTTTCTACCCGGTCTCTTTTCCCACTGGGAAATATATCAAATACTCAAGGAGCAGGATTTGGTGTCTTCACCCATTCGTATTGCCGTCACCGGCGCAGCAGGACAAATCAGCTACAGCCTATTATTCAGAATTGCCGCCGGAGAAATGCTGGGTGGCAGTCAACCCGTAATTCTTCAGCTCCTCGATATCCCGGAATCGGGAAAGGTACTAAATGGCGTTCTCATGGAGCTTCAGGATTGTGCTTTTCCATTATTGACGGACGTTATCGTAACGCATGATCCGATGATAGCATTTGATCAGGCTGATATCGCAATACTGGTTGGAGCACGCCCACGCAGTAAGGGTATGGAGCGCAAGGATTTACTGCAAGCTAATGGCGAAATTTTCAGAGAACAAGGCAGAGCTCTGAACCAGGTAGTAAAACGGGATGCAAAAATTCTGGTAGTAGGAAATCCTGCTAATACCAATACTCTCATTACCATGAAGAATGCACCAGATCTGCCGCCAGAGAATTTTTCTGGAATGCTCAGGCTTGATCACAATCGAGCGCTATCGCAAGTTGCCATGAAGCTGAACCAGCCAGTCAGCCACATTAGAAAAATAATCGTGTGGGGTAATCATTCTTCTACACAGTTTCCTGATTTATTTCATGCAGAGATCGATCATCTGAAAGTGATCGATCTCATCAAAGATCAAGCCTGGGTTGAAAACAGTTTCATTCCTACTATCCAAAACCGGGGTGCTGTGGTAATCGAGGCTCGCGGCCTGTCCAGCGCAGCCAGCGCAGCAAACGCCGTTATTGATCATATGCGTGACTGGATTCTTGGAACCAGAAACGATGATTGGACTACAATGGGCATTTTGTCTGATGGCAGCTATAAAATACCCGAAGGCGTAATTTATGGATTCCCAGTAGTTTGTAAAGATAGTAGAAGGGAGATTGTGCAAGGGCTTGAAATCAGCCCATTCTCTCGTACCAGGTTGGATACTGCTTATAACGAATTGACCCGGGAACTGGATTCAATCAGGCATCTGTTACCCTGAAACGACAAAGCTCGCTTCCGCTGACAACGAATATCAGGCTGTAACTGATTTGATAAACGCCAGAACTTCCTCGGCATGTCCTGGAACCTTGACACCTCGCCATGCCCTGTACACTTTGCCATCCCGATCCAATATAAAGGTACTGCGCTCTATTCCACGTACCTGTTTACCATACATATTTTTCATCTTCATCACACCAAACTGCTTACATACTGCCTCATCACTGTCACTCAATAAATCATAAGGTAAATCGTACTTTTCTCTGAATTTATCGTGGGATTTCAGATTATCGCGAGAAATACCAACAATTTCACACCCGTTCTTTACAAATTCCGGATACAGATCCCTGAATTGCTGACTTTCGCTGGTACAGCCAGGAGTATCGTCTTTAGGGTAAAAGAAAATAATCAGGTATTTGCTCTTTACGTCTGACAGACGAAATTGCTTATTACCTGTGGAAGGCAGCTCAAAATCCGGAATCAGATCATCAGACATAAAGAATACAGGTTCTATCAGTGGTTAAAATTTACGGAACGACGTGATCAATCGTAATGGAAACATCTCCATCACCAATTTTTACAGGGGCACTATGGCCTTCCAGATCCCCACTGGCAGGAATGGCCTGCCCGGTTTTACTGATCCTCGCTCCTACGACTACTTCCGGAAAACTGGAAAGTTTCATCGCAGGAGTCATGGCCATGTTGTCATCAAGCTTAAATGAAACAGGAATATCTCTGGCATTCAGTCTCAAGATTGCCAGGGGCATTTTGGGTCCCTGACTGGCTCTTGCAAAAACGAAGAGCGTATCACTCGGAGAAATTTTGTCAGCCAGAGAGGGATCCAGCGTTACCGAACCCGAGATACTTGGCACACCGGCAGAAGTTTCCTGCTTTTCTACAGAGGGTGATTTCTCTGTAACATCAGTCCCCACATTTGAATTCTCGGTGAGTTGTATAGGAGCGGACTCACCCTTACCCCTCATCGCCAGAGATTTAGCCTGTTCGATACTGTCACTCACTGACTTGTAAAGTTTCGAATCAGCAGGTATGGCACCTAACAGGCGTTCCCAGTAGATAATTGCCTGATCAAACTTATCCTGTTCAAATTCGAGAGTACCGGCCAGAGCCAGTGCCTTGGGAAAATTAGGATCGATAGCAAGTGCTCTGGTAATCATCTCAGCAGGTTTACCCAATAAACTGCCATTATTAATCATGGCCAGCATATCTGCATAGTCACTCAGAAACTGGGGATTATCCGGAACCATTTGAACCAGCTTGGCATAGGTTGCACTGGCATCATCAAAGCGCTCCATGATTGCATAAGAACGTCCGAGCATTACCCAACCCTCTATATCCTCCGGATTTTCTTTGAGACGTGCTGCAAGACTCTCAACCATTGAATTGATATCGATATGCCCTTCCTCTCCTCCTGCCTCATTCTGAGCGAACTGGGTAGCGTTAGCCAGTTGTGATTGAGGCAGCAGCCCTCGTGTATCCCCAATAACCAGATAGAGATAGATAGCTGCAAGCGGAATTATCAGGGTAACGATGACACCCGCAACGACACCATAGCGCCCAGTTGAGACAAAAGAGGTAGCAACAGGGTCACCATTTTCAGATAAATCCAGCAACATTCGTTTCTGCAGCTCCTGTTTACTGGAATCATACTGTTCTCTGGAAAGGGTATCATCACGTAAATCCCGATCCAGTTCTGCAAGCTGGTCACGGTAAATAGTAATATTCGCAGCTTGACGTTCAATCTGTTCCCGGGATTGGTTTCTTTTGCCTCTTAGTAATACCGGAATCACGAACAATAATGCTACTACGATAAATATACCGGCCACCACCCAGAATGCGGTCATATACTTTAATCCTTGTTTATTTCTTTGATAAGGGATTCGGCTCGAAGACGCTGACTTTCAGTTAACGGCGAGTCCTTTTCATTTATCTGAATACGACGACGACGCAAATAAAAAATGAGAGCAGCACCACCGCCTAGAAATAAGGTGAATGGACCAAACCATAATAGCCAGGTTGTTGATTTAAAGGGAGGATTGAAAAGTATAAAATCGCCATAACGGGCAACCAGAAATTCTACGATTTCCTCATCACTTTTATTCATTCGCATCTGTTCCCGGATTTCACGCCTCATGTCATTGGCAAAATCTGCACGAGATGCGGCCAGTGACTCATTCTGACATACGAGACAACGAAGATTTTCTGCCAGATCCACCAAGCGCTTCTCAAGCTCAAGATCTTCTGCAACAGGCACTGCTTCAGTTGCTGCATAGCCCTGCAAAGACATAAAAGACAGAATCAATACCATCAGATAATGCTTCAGCGAACTAATCTGTGTATGTATCAATCGTTTCATCATGACCAGCTCAACCTTTCAGTTCCTGGATTAAAGGAAGAATTTTGTTTTTCAGCGATTCGACTGTTACCGGGCCAATGTGCTTGTACCTGATAATTCCCTGTTTATCAATTACGTAAGTCTCCGGTACACCGTAAACACCATAATCGATACCAACCTTACCATCTGCATCAACGATACTCATTTCATAAGGGTTACCAAATTGTTTGAGCCATTGCATGGCGGTATCGCGCTGATCCTTGTAATTCAGACCATAAATAGGAACGATACCTAGTTTTGAGAGCTCAACCAATATAGGATGCTCATCACGACAGGCAACACACCAGGACGCCCAAACATTCAGCATCCATACTTTTCCAAGATTTTCTTCGGAAGAGAGAGTCTTACTGGTATCGTAGAGCTGCTGCAGGCGGAAAGCAGGTGCGGGTTTATCTACTAGCGGAGAGGGAACCTGACGCGGATTCAAAGTCAGGCCAACCCCTAAAAATATCACCAGTATTACAAATGCCACGAGAGGTAGCAGAAAGCGCATCATACCTTACCACCTTCCTCTGAAAGGGCAACTGAATTAGTAACTATATTTCCGGTTGGTATATCTGCAGCTTCCGGTACTCTTGATTCTGAATCTGCCCTCTTCCTCGATTTCTTGCTGATTGTGAGACGGTAACGTCGATCGCTGGCAGCCAGAGCTCCTCCTAAAGCCATCAACATACACCCCAGCCATATCCAATTAACGAAGGGCTTGTGGTAAACACGAACTATCCAAGCGCCGTTCTCTAACGGCTCACCCAGTGCCACATACAAATCACGCAACAATCCCATGTCAACCGCTGCCTCAGTCATAGGCATACCTGACGCGGTATAGGTTCTTTTCTCGGGCTGCAACTCACTTATCTTTTTACCTTCCCTGAATACCTCGACCTGTCCCTGGGATGCATTGTAATTAGGACCAGTAACTGGTTTGGTTCCATTGAATTGAAAAGTATATTCCTTGAGTGTCACGGTACTGCCGATTTCCATACGTACATCTTTCTCGGTTTCATAACCATTGACCAACGTCACCCCGATGACAAATACTGCAATACCCAGATGCGCACAGTGCATACCGTAATACCCTCTTGGCTGTTTCGCCAGTTTGGCGAACAACCCACCCTCACCACTGTTCCGGAGTCGGTGTTTAATACTGACAAGTACACTGGCTACGACCCAGAAAGCCAGAAGTAAGCCAAAGCTCACCATAGGTTTCCACTCACCCATGATGAACGGCATAATCCCTGCCGCTACCAGACTCAAAATGAATGCCCATCTCATCAGTACCGCTAGAGCTGGCAGGCTGGCTTTTTTCCAGCGGGCAATCGGCCCTAATCCAATCAGAAAGATTGCCGGGGCCATCAAAGGCACAAAAACGGCCTCAAAATAAGGAGGGCCTACAGAAATTTTCCCCAGATCCAATGCATCGATCAGGAGAGGATAAAGTGTGCCCAACAATACACTGCCCGCAGCTACCAGCAGCAATACATTATTGGCAAGCAGAGTAGTTTCACGTGAAATGATTTCAAAATTGCCACCAAGGCCTACTTTCGATGCCCGCCATGCGAACAGTACCAATGAACACCCCACGACCAGCGAAAGATAGATCAAGATAAATATCCCGCGTGCCGGATCTGTTGCAAAAGCATGTACGGAAGTCAGAACCCCGGAACGAACCAGGAAAGTCCCTAATAAACTCAGTGAGAAAGCAGTAATTGCAAGTAATACAGTCCAGCTCTTGAAACTACCACGTTTTTCGGTGACGGCCAGTGAATGTATCAGTGCAGTACCCACCAGCCAAGGCATAAATGATGCATTTTCAACCGGATCCCAGAACCACCAGCCGCCCCATCCCAGCTCATAATATGCCCACCAGCTGCCGCCCATAATGCCAATAGTCAGGAAAATCCAGGCAACAATGGTCCATGGACGTGACCATCTCGCCCAAGCGGCATCTAACTGGCCGTTAAGTAGTGCTGCAATTGCAAATGCAAACGCCACTGAAAAGCCTACATATCCCATATACAACATGGGCGGATGCATAACCATTCCCGGATCCTGCAGTAGTGGATTGAGATCATTCCCTTCGATCGCTGCTGGCAACAACCTGTCAAAAGGGTTGGAGGTAAACAAAAGAAATAGCAGAAAACCGGCACTGACCAGCCCCAGCACACCCAGAACACGAGCTACCATATCGTCCGGCAACTGGCGACTGAAAACACTTACAGCCACAGACCAGCCAGCAAGCATGGTCACCCATAGCAATAATGAACCCTCATGAGATCCCCATGTTGCAGCAAAACGGAAATGTACAGGAAGATCAGAATTCGAGTTGGATGCCACGTTCAATACAGAGAAATCATTATTTACGAACGAGTAGGCAAGGCACCCGAAAGCAATAGCGATAAACACAAACTGCCCCTGTGTGACCGGGCGTGCCAAAGCGATCCATGAAGGTATACCACGTGTCGCACCAATGATGGGCAGTGTTCCCTGGATCAGGGCCAGCAGCATTGCAAGGATGAGGGCAAAGTTACCAAGTTCCGGAATCATGGTTTGAAGTTATCCCTTGTTAAATTACAAAATAAACGAACTTACTGCACAAGTGAGGTCTTCTGTGCTTTGGCTGCTTGCTCCAGTGCACTGGCAGCTTCAGGCGGCATGTAATTTTCATCGTGTTTGGCAAGCACTTCATCAGCATAGAAAATACCGTCATCTGCCATTTTTCCTTGTGCCACGACACCTTTCCCTTCTTTAAACAGGTCGGGAAGAATCCCTGTATAAACCACTCGAATGACTTCAGCAGTGTCGGTTATGGCAAAATTCAGAGTGGTACCATCTCCCTCCCTCTTGAGTGAGCCTTCTTCCACCAGACCGCCTATCCTGAAACTCTTTCCGATAGGGGCTTCTTTCGCAGCCACCTGACTGGGACTGAAGAAAAAAACCAGATTACTCTGAAATGCGTTCAGTACCAACACGACTGCAACTGTCAAAGCACTGACGCTCAATGCAATAACAGCCATTTTTTTATGACGTGGCTTCATTTCTCTCCTCGCAGAATTGATCCCTTTCTCAGACCGAGATGCTTGTATAAAGTTCGCCTGCGAATACGGATCCAGACAACCTCACCGATTACGCACAGTATCGCAACAAGATAAGATCCCCATACATAAAGGCCATACCCTCCCATGGCAAAAAAATCTGATACGCTCTCCCACTTCATTCCAACACTCCTTCTTTCAATTCCGACACCCACGCCGTGTGACGTTCACGCTCCAGAATGATGAGACGGGCCCGAATCAGAATCATTACGATCGAGTACATCCATGCCGCCAACACCATGATCAACATACCTGACAGCATGGCGGTTGCCATTTTGGGTGATTGAATCAGGCTGACCGAAGCACCCTGATGCAGCGTATTCCACCACTGAACCGAAAAATAAATAATCGGAACATTAACCACACCGACCAATGCAATGACAGCCCCAGCTTTGTCTGCACGCCTTGGATCATCGATTGCCGCCTGTAATGACATAAAACCAATATACAAAAAAAACAAGATCAATTCGGAAGTCAAGCGGGCATCCCAGACCCACCATGTTCCCCACATCGGTTTACCCCACCATGCTCCCGTCCATAAAGCAAGAAAAGCAAACATGGCACCAGTCGGTGCTATAGCACTTGCCATCATGGATGAAAGCCGGGTATTGAACGCCAGTCCTATCCCGGCCCAGAATGCCATGACTACATACAAAAACATCGACATCCAGGCAGCTGGAACATGGATAAAAATAATCCGGTAGGCCTCACCCTGCTGAAAATCAGTCGGGGCAGAAAAAAAAGCAATGTACAGACCTACGATCAGAAAGAGGGTTGCCGCAATGGAAAAATAGGGAATCATCCTTCCCGCTAGAAAATAAAAACTCGCGGGAGAAGCATATTTAAACCAATTGATTGTCATATCCTGAATATTCTCTCTGAATTAATCCGGCAAACGAAATTACGTGTTTACCTCACCAAATACTTCATCACCCGTTGCTTGCGATTATGACTGCTGAGATCAGCCCATGGAAATCCGGAGAGATGCAGCAGTCGCCCAGGGTGAAAAAACGATGGAAACCAGCAAAAATGCACCCAGTATCGAAAAATGTGCTCCGAACCCCATCCCGGCAGTACTTGCCTCAACTGCGCCCGTTCCAAAAATCAACACGGGAATATAGAGCGGCAGAACCAGTATCGATACCAGCACCCCCCCTCCCCTCAGCCCCAATGTCAGCGCAGCACCGATTGCGCCAATCAGACTCAGCACAGGCGTTCCCAACAGCAGCGAGAGCGTCAGCACAATCAATGCTTCTACCGGCAAATCGTACTGGATCCCCAATACCGGCGCCATCAACACCAACGGAACCCCGGTCACCAGCCAGTGTGATATCGCTTTACCCATAACCAGCGCAGACAGAGAAGCCGGAGAAAGCAGCATCTGCTCCAAGGTGCCATCCGCATAATCACTGGAAAACATACGATCCAGTGACAACATCGAAGCCAGCAAAGCAGCCACCCATACCACACCTGAGGCCATTATCCGCAGCGTATTAACCTCAGGCCCCACCCCCAGCGGGAACAGGCTGACAACGATGACAAAAAAGAACAGAGTCGTCAGTACGTCGGAACGTCGACGCATTGCCAGCAACAAATCCCGCTTGATTATCCACCAGATCATATCTGGGTCAGGACAAGACCAGATGATGGATCGTCACTGTACTCATAACGATCTCCTGATGGGTAGTCATGATAACCATACCTCCTTCTGCCAGATTATGCTCCAGTATGCCTTTGATCAGTTCTACCGCTGCAACATCCAAAGCAGTCAGGGGTTCATCCAGGATCCACAGCTTGGTTCGGGCTACCAGCAAGCGAGCCAAAGCCACTCTCCTCCGTTGTCCCTGAGATAACACTCTGGCGGGCAGCATTTCACGTCCAGCCAGCCCGATCTGCCCCAATGCATCTGCCGCCTGATCCTCATCGATCTCGCAACCGGCCAGTGCACAAGATATCCGCAGATTCTCGATAGCTGTCAGATCATCCTTGATGCCTCCCAGATGTCCCAAGTAAGTCATCACGTCGCGATAATCCCCCCCCAGCTCCCGGATATCAGTTCCATTCCAGTAAATTTCACCATCATCAGGCAAAGATAATCCGCACAACAATCTGAGCAGACTGGTTTTGCCGCTGCCGTTGGGGCCACCCACAAACATCAACTCACCGGGATTCACGGAAAAAGAGAGATTACTGAAAAGTCTGTGCTCTCCCCGTATACACTCCAGGTTCCTGGCTGTCAGCATCTCGATCGGTGATTGGGCTGCGGTCATAAAAGTGGGAGATTATAGCGTATTGCTGTCCGCCTGGTATCGTCGCTGCTCATCAGACAATAGAAATCACATCGGGATTTACTGTAAATCCACCGGACCGGCTACCACACTCGTAACAGCTTCATGTAATGAAATCATTCTTCTAGGCACAATGATTTCAGGATCGATCCGTTCACCGAGGCCAAGAAAAACATTGCGATCATCGTATAACTTCAATTGCGTGGTGTCCGGCAATCCATATCGACACAAATTTTTCCTGATTCTCTGCCCTTGTCGCAAACGCAACGCCTCATGATCATCAAGTACCATGGAAGGAATATCGTTTAAAAGACTGTCGATCGGGTATAAAAATCTCTGACGATTGGTGGATGTCTCGGATTCGAGCTGATCCAGATCACAGGCCTGAGATAAATCAAAATGACCGACACTGATACGGGAAAGCGCTGTGAGATAGGCACCGCCATAGCCAAGCGCCTTCCCGATATCCTCAGCCAGTGTTCGGACATATGTACCTGAACTGCATCGCACCGTAATTGTCATCTCAAAACCTGACAAAGTACCAAGTGACACAGCATGAATTACGATTTCCCGCGCTTTGCGCTCAACCGTAATCCCCTCGCGAGCATACCGGTAAAGTGGTTTACCATGTTGTTTCAGTGCGCTGAACATAGGTGGAATCTGACTGGATCGACCGAGAAATGTTTGCAGAATCCTGGTCACTTGCCCGAAATCAGGCGGATTTACATCAGAATCAACCACCTGTCTGATTTCACCTTCGGCATCTCCCGTGGTGCTGATATAGCCAAGTCTGAGGGATGCCACATAAGTTTTATCTACACCTAATAAAGTAGAAGAAAATTTAGTAGCCTCACCAAGGCAGACTGGCAGCAACCCCTGTGCCATCGGATCCAATGTCCCGGTATGCCCTGCCTTGGCAGCCGACAATAAACGCTTACTGATCTGAAGTGCTCGATTAGATGAAACACCAGAAGGTTTGTTGAGCAACAAAACTCCGCTGATACTGGCAGATTGGAACAGGGGGAAACCTTACTGTAAGTTAAATCAGAAGATCGAAGCGGCGGGATTCAAGATCAACCTTCAAGGTCAAACTTTACCTACAGCCTCATCGATCAGCCGAGAAAGTTTCATACCGCGTTCGACTGATTCATCGTAAACGAATTGCAGCTGCGGAATGACTCTCAGTCTGATTTTGTCAGCCAGTTGGCTGCGCAGAAAACCAGCCGCGTGCTTCAATCCTTCTTCAGTAAGCTGGATATTTCCATCCCCGCCTAAAGTAGTGTAGAAAACTTTGGCATAGGCATAATCACGCGTTACTTCCACCCCGGTCAGTGTCACCATTCCGACTCTTGGATCCATAATCTCATTCTGGATCAGCAAAGCCAACTCACGCTGAATCTGGTCAGCCACTCGTACAGTACGCGAAAAATCCCTGGACATGATCACCTCCTCTTCAATCCGGAGAACCGCTCCTTTCACAAAATGCCCCGTCACAGCACACGAGCAGTTTCAACAATCTCATACACCTCGATCTGATCACCTTGCTGAATATCATTAAAGTTCTTCAATGAAAGTCCGCATTCGAAACCGGATTTCACCTCCCGAACATCCTCTTTGAATCTTTTCAGAGAATCCAGACTACCACTATGGATGACTACACCATCATGCAATACTCTTACCAACGCATCACGTTTGATCAATCCTTCGAGCACATAACAACCGGCCACAACTCCGACCTTGGATATCCGGTAAATTTCACGAATATCGACCATACCCAGGATTTTTTCCTTGCGCTCCGGCATCATCATTCCTGACAATGCTTTTTTGACTTCATCAACCGCTTCGTAAATGATGTTGTAGTAGCGTACATCCACCCCGGTTGAAGCGATCAGTTTGCGTGCTCCCAGATCAGCACGACAGTTGAACCCGATGACAACAGCCTTGGATGCCAGAGCCAGATTGATATCGGATTCGATGATCGCTCCCACTCCACTATGCACGATATCGATTTTTACTTCATCGGTTTCCAGCTTCTTCAATGCATAGATCAGCGCTTCGCAAGATCCCTGTACATCCGCCTTGATGATCAGGTTAAGTGTACTGATGTCCTCATGCTGACCGAATACATCCTCCATTTTTGCCACCTGAAGCTTGTCCAGTCGCACATCACGGAATTTACCCTGGCGAAAAAGAGCAATCTCGCGAGCCTTGCGCTCATCATCCAGTGCGATAAATACTTCTCCTGCAACCGCAACTTCTGACAATCCCTGTATCTCGACGGGAATCGAAGTGCTCGCTTCACTAATAGATTTACCCCGCTCGTTCAGCATGGCCCTGATTTTTCCAAACACGGCTCCGGTCAGAACCGCATCACCCCGTCTCAAAGTACCAGATTGAACCAGAATCGTTGCAACCGGGCCACGTCCCTTATCCAGCCGAGACTCGATCACCACACCCTTAGCTGGCGCCTCTCTGACAGCTTTGAGTTCCAGTACTTCAGCCTGCAATAACACTGCTTCCAGCAATTCATCGATTCCCAGACCGGTTTTTGCTGAAACACCAATGAACATGGCATCACCTCCCCAATCCTCGGGAACAACACCATGATTAACCAGTTCCTGCTTGATACGATCAAAATTGGCTTCCGGCTTATCCATTTTATTGACCGCCACAACAATAGGAATATTCGCTGCTTTAGCATGATGAATAGCTTCAATCGTCTGGGGCATCACACCATCATCCGCAGCCACAACCAGTATGACCACATCGGTAATCTTGGCACCGCGAGCGCGCATCGCTGTAAATGCTTCATGTCCTGGCGTATCAAGAAATGTAATCATCCCGCGTGAAGTTTCGACATGATAGGCACCAATATGTTGGGTAATACCACCGGCCTCACCTCCTGCAACACGAGTTCTGCGAATATAGTCAAGCAACGAGGTCTTGCCATGATCAACGTGCCCCATTACAGTAACCACAGGAGCACGCGGCTCCATCCGGCCTTCATCGACAGATACATCGACCTCCTCCAGGAAAGATTCAGGATTATCCGGCGCAGCAACCTTGGCAATATGGCCCATTTCCTCCACGACGATTAGGGCAGTTTCCTGATCGAGCATCTGATTGATCGTCACCATACTACCCATTTTCATCAATACCTTGATAACCTCTGCTGCCTTGACTGCCATTTTCTGCGCCAAAGCCCCTACTGAAATAGTTTCTGGAATCAAAACTTCATGGACAACCGGTTCAGTAGGTACCGAAAAGGCGTGTTGGGATTGCAACTCATCTGATTTGTATTTACCGTGCTTATCCTTGCGCATGCGCCATCCCTGCCCCCCAGACAGATCACCACGCGCTTTGGGTTCACGACGCTTGGCCGGTTCATCTTTCCAGGCATCCTGTTGTTTGGTTGGCTTCTTTTTCTTTTCACCCTTCCCTTCTTCCGGCTTGACAACCGGCTTTTGGGAAGTAGGCTCCTTGGTTGCTGGAGCAGTTAGAGGAGCATTACCAGTCGCAGGTGATTTAGATACAATTTCAGCCGCTGACCCTGATGTGGCAGCTGGTGTCGGTCCAGATTCCTGCTCAGCCAAGGTTGATTCTTTTTTCATACCCGTCTGAACGGCTACCTGCTGCTTCCTTTTTTCCTGCTTTTCTTTCAGCTCAGCAGCCTGACGAGCAATCAATTCTGATCTTTTCCGGGCTTCTTCAGCGCGCAAAGCCATCTGCTCAGCATCAACAACCGACTTTACAACCATCGTTTCCGGCGTTTCAACTATTTTCAAAGGGGCGAGTTCTTCACTCACACTTTTTTCGACCACTTCAGGTTCATCTTGTCTGGTCAGCACCCGTTTTTTCCTGACTTTGACCTCGATGGTCCTGGGCCTGCCTGTACTATCTGACTGTTTTATCTCTGTTGTTTGTTTACGCGCCAGAGTAACCCTGGTTCTTGGCCCACTGCTTCCATGCGATTTACGAAGATAATCTAGAAGCCGGGTCTTATCCTGCTCCGTGACGAAATCTGCTGCGGAACGTTTATCCACCCCCGCAGCCTGAAGCTGTTCCAGCAACAAGCCGGGTAACATACCCAGATCATGCGCAAATTGCTCTACAGTCATTTGAGTCATCAGCAACCTTTACTTCAAATCCAACAAAAATCTGAAAACACAGTAAACATTCTTTTCCCCCGTCTGCATCCTGTTGGGGAGCATTCGGTCTTGCACTGGGAATTATGCAAACCAGGGTTCACGTGCCTTAATGATAATTTTACTTGCACGTTCAAAGTCTATACCTGTCAATTCGACCAGATCATCTGCCGCCAGATCGGCAAGTGCTTCCTGAGTACTGATCCCTTTTGCCGCCAGTTCACGCACCAACTCAATATCCATTCCTTCCAGGGTAAGAAGCGCTTCGGAGGCATGACCAATTTTTTCTTCTGTCGCAATGGCATCCGTCAACAGGGCGTTACGGGCACGGTTACGTAACTCCTCAATTGTCTCACGATCAAACTCCTGTATTTCCAACATTTCTTCAATCGGGATATAGGCAACCTCTTCCAGAGTAGAGAAACCTTCTTCCACCAAGATACGCCCGACGTCTTCATCAACATCAAGTTTCTCCATGAACAATTCACAAATGGAAGCGGCCTCTTCTTCAGTTTTTTCCTGAGATTCTTCCTCAGTCATAATATTGAGCTGCCAGCCAGTTAACTCCGACGCCAGCCGGACGTTCTGTCCACCCCGTCCGATGGCTTGAGCCAGATTCTCCTCATCCACCACGATATCCATACAATGCTTCTCTTCATCCACCACGATACTGCTGATCACAGCGGGTGCCAAAGCATTTACGACAAACGTGGCCTGATCATCTGACCATTGAATGATATCCACTCGCTCACCAGCAAGCTCACTGGTAACCGCCTGTACCCTTGAACCACGCATACCCACGCAGGTACCAATCGGATCCACACGACTGTCATTTGATTTGACCGCTATTTTTGCTCTGGAGCCAGGGTCTCTCGCTGCCGCTTTAATTTCCAGAATCCCTTCTTCTATCTCGGGAACTTCAAGTTCGAACAGCTTGACCAGAAATGCCGATGAAGTCCTGGACAATACCAGTTGAGGCCCTCTCACCGATCGATCGATTCTCAAAAGATAGGCACGGACACGATCACCCATACGCAAATTTTCATGTGAAATCATCTGATCACGCGGCAGAACTGCCTCGATCTTACCAAACTCGATAATTGCATTTCCACGATCCATACGCTTGATCACGCCGTAAACCAGATATTCCCCGCGATCAAGAAAATCACTCAGATTCTGCTCACGCTCAGCATCACGTATTTTCTGGAAAATAACCTGTTTGGCAGCTTGCGCACCAATCCGGTCAAAAGTGACATCTTCCATCGGCTCCTCTATATATTCCCCCGGAACAGCTTGTGGATCGCGCTCTACAGCCTCACTCAACGTGATTTGTCGCTCAGGATGCTCCACCGGCTCATCCGTAATGACCAGCCATCTGCGAAAACAATGAAATCCACCGGTATCACGATCAATCGAGACCCGCACATCAATATCATCCCGGGTATGTTTCTTGGCGGCAGAAGCCAGCGCCATTTCGAGTGCGGTAAAAACAATGTTTTTATCTACATTCTTCTCATGCGCCAAAGCATTGACCAACAGTAAAATCTCGCGGCTCATATTCCTCCAGCCCTATTTTTCAACCTCAAACCCATCGTCAGATCTACCAGAATCACAATTTTGGAATCAGCCGAGCCTTTTCCAGATTTCTCAATTCAATCAGCAACAACCTTCCATCGACATTCAATGTCAGGACATCATCATTCATTTCAGTCAATGTCCCCACAAAATTTCTTTGCCCTTGCAAGGCAATCCGCAGTCTGATCCGCGCTGATTCCCCTATATAGCGGATAAAATCAGCCTTTTTCTTCAATGGTCTGTCCAGACCCGGCGAAGAAACCTCGAGCCGGTTATAATCGATATTCTCGACCGCCAGCAATTGGCTCAAATGATTACTGATGACAACACAGTCGTCGAGTGTTATCGATCCCCCTTGCTTATCCACAAATATCCGCAATAACCTCCCGGGAGCAGACTGCTCGATATCGACCAGCTCATATCCCATGCCCGCAATCGTTGGTTCGAGCAGCTCAAACAATGACATAGTCTCACCACAAATAAAAAATGGGCTAACCAGCCCACCTTCAAAACCATGCTTATCATTATAGCAAGTATTACAGCCCATAAAAACAGAAATTTATATTACCCCAATGTTTCCAATAGGTTATCAGAATTTTCTCTTAAAAATCCAATTGTGTACGATTTATCCCACCAACATAAACAGAGGCACCAGCCCCTTACGCAACAGATAAAGTCATTTATTTTTAAAATTTCAGACAATGAAATCGAAGCGGGAATATCGCAATTCTCTGTACTGCCCCGAAATCAATCATAAACATTCTATTTTTTCCTGATTCAAGGTCAATGTGACAAATTGTCGCATTGACTATCGAACCCTCATACATTCCCATAGCTGCAAGGCAATTATCGACCCATAAAAACTCCCACGTTTATCATCGATCATCCTGAAATTTGACTCAGGAAATACTGCCAATGCCTTAGCTGCGACAATTTGTCACATTGATCAAACAATGCATTAAACACAAATAAAAGAATTTAACAACGACCTGTTTATCATGAAGAAAAGCCAATTTATAGAAAATCAGATCGTTGCGATACTGAAAAAAGGCGAAACAGGTATGTCTGTGGCGGGGATGTGCCGCAAGCACGACATTAACAATCGCACGTACTCCCACAAGTACTCCGGTGTACAAGAAGCATCTGAGCTGCAGCGATTACGCGAGCTGGAAGCTGAGAACGCCAGGCTCAAGCACATGTACAGCGGGTCTGGCGCTGGAGAATGTAGCGATCAAGAATGTTTCTGAACCGAAAACCGACACTGTCGGCAAGGTGGGGAATAGTCGACGAGTTAGGCAAGCTAGGTTGTCGGTTATGCGTGTCTGCAAGAATCCGGACAAACGGTTAGAGCCCGTATTCTTATCCGCAACATATTTCCGATTTAATGATACTGGACTCGTATATTCCAACCCGTAAATTCAATCAGTCAGTAACCAGCACCCTACTGCCAAAGAAGGCTCGTCACTTTTTTACCCATAATCTTCCCG
Organism: Nitrosomonas sp.; assembly: GCF_040256045.1. Taxonomy (GTDB): domain Bacteria; phylum Pseudomonadota; class Gammaproteobacteria; order Burkholderiales; family Nitrosomonadaceae; genus Nitrosomonas. The sequence goes on along the minus strand of NZ_JBDZWD010000020.1, from coordinate 21,438 downwards.
TTGAATACAGTCCGTGCTATGGGAGTATCAGCACTAGCAATGCCATAACAAACATGCAATGGCAATAAATGTTCCTCTCTCGGGTGACAAAACCGGGCAAAAGGTGCCTTTTCCCATTCGATCAACCGCTGTTCACGCACTTCCGGCTGAATTTCCGGATAGGTACATGTTTCGATCAGCCAGGAATCAAATGCTTCATTTGCTTTACTGCTGTCAATCGTATTCGAGAAAAATGCTTTCAAATTGTGAAATGACATACCTGAACCAACGATCAGAATATTTCTGCTTCGCAAAGCGGCAATGGCTTTGCCAAGTGCGATATGCATTCGGGGATTCAGGTTATTTAATAACGACAACTGGACACATGGAATCTGAGCCTGTGGAAACATCAGCTTGAGCGGTATGAACATTCCGTGATCGAAACCGCGTTGTTCATCGAGTCTCGCCGGAATACCATTTGCTGTTAATAGTGTATAAATTTCATTCGCCAGTCCGGGATGTCCAGGTGCTGCATATTGAATTTCGTAGGCCGCGGCAGGAAATCCATAATAATCATAGATTATTCCGGGTTGACTATTGCTCGTTATCGTTGCCTGTTCCTCTTCCCAGTGGGCACTGATAACCAGAATTGCTGATGGTTCACCCAGCTTGGTCACAATTTCCTTCAGAAAGGAAACCATCTCCTCATGCCCCCTATCACCCAGAACAGGTAACGGCCCGCCACCATGCGGTAAAAATAAAACGGGCGCAAGTGCTTGTAATACCCGACGCATCATTAAAAACCATCCGTTGACAGAAAATACGAGTGTCGCTAGTTTAGTGTACTCCATCGATCAGGAAAGGTAAGCACTTCAAACCTACCGATCAAATCAGAGAAGGAAAAAACGGAGCCGGGGTGTTCATGCACCAATCATGAACCAGTTGAAATTGTGCAGTTCCACCTTTACCGGAAATCATGTTTTCTTCAGTGTATGATGCCAGCAGAATTGTCTTGTTATCTTCTGGTATCACCCTTTACAGAATTTACGATAATGTTCAATCCATCGAGAGATCAGGCACGCCGGCTGTTTTTCGATACCTGGCAGAAATATCATCGAAAAGAACCGTTATCCGGCCTGGAAACCATTGCGCTGGAAGTCATTCTGCAGCACCCGGAATATCATTCCATGCTGCAGGATATCGAACGTTATCTCGACAAAGACTTTCCGCCTGAACTGGGCGAGACGAATCCCTTTCTGCACATGAGTATGCATGTCGCCATCCACGAGCAACTGGCCATTGATCAACCTGTTGGCATCTCGGAACGTTTCGAGCAACTGAAAGCCAGATTGCAGGGAGACGAACACGAGGCAATGCACTACGTAATGGAGTGCCTGGCAGAGATGCTCTGGCATTCACAGCGCAATCAGACTGCGCCCGATACCAATATTTACCTTGAATGTATGGATAAATACATCGGAAACAAATAAAAAACGGAGTGTGCTCCACCCCGGGGCCACACTCCGCTCCTCAGTTTCCGTTTAGTAACGGAAGCTGTTATCTCTTGACCTGCAGTCCTGACTGACCGGAATAGTAAAATGCCAGATTGTCGATATCTTCCGCACTCAAGGTCGCTGCCATACCGGCCATGACCGGATCCTTACGTACCCCTGATTTGTAATCTTTCAATACTTTCTCGATATAGGTTCTGGGCTGGCCGCCAATTTTCGGAAATATCGGGGCTGGACTGTTGCCATCCAAACCGTGACAGGACGAACATATCTCCTCTGCTTTCTTTTTCCCGGCCTCAATATCCGCTGCGATCACCTGTCCCGATAAAAGAAATATTAACCCGCTGACTGCGGCCACCAAATAGCTTTTCATATTTATTTATATCCCTTGGATTAAGAAGAATGATCAATTACCGGCGTAATAAGCAGCCAACGCATCAATATCCTCATCGGAAAGTGTTCCTGCAATACCAACCATAGTTGGATGATTACGCTCTCCGGATCTGTAATCTTTCAGTGCTTTGACCAGATAAACTGAATGTTGCCCGCCCAATTTCGGCACATGATAAACATGTGGGTATGCAGTACGGTATCCCTCTATACCATGACAACCTTGGCACATGACAATTTTGCTCTGGACCGAATCAGCATTCCCGGCTGCATCTGCCATGCCGGAAAACGACAGAATCATGCCAGAAGCGATAAGTAGTTTAACGGCTGCTGCCTTCTTCACTTTTGCATCCTCCTCTCAAAAAAAGCGAACTTTAAACGATGGGGGTCGTTTAGTCAATGAAGCCTATCGCTATGTCCCTGTTGTGTATAAGGAAATTTATTTTTCTAGTTCTTCTTACGGGCCGATTCTGCCATGGCCTGCTTATGTTCCAGCGCCTCCCAGCGGACATAGTACAGCGAAAGCTCCTTTTCCAGCGCTGCAGCACGCGCCTTCAATTCCATTGCTGCATTATGGTTATTCTTGTAAAGTGCAGGATCACTCAGTTTTCGGGTAACCACGATCTGCTCCTGTTCGAGTACATCGATTTTCCCCGGCAATGCTGCGAGCTCATTTGTCTCCTGATAACTCAAACCGGCAGGGGGGGATGATTTGTCTTTCCTGATCTGACCGGACCCAACTGTCAGCACGGGAGAATTACTGTTCTCTTTTCGGATTGATTTCGTAGCTGATCTGGATTGCAGCCATTCCTGATAGCCGCCTGCATATTCACGTAAATACCCGTTTCCTTCAAATACAATGGCCTGAGTGACCACATTATCAATGAAGGCACGATCATGGCTGACCAGGAAAAGTGTACTGGTATAGCCCTGCAATAACGTTTCCAATAATTCGAGTGTCTCGATATCGAGATCATTGGTAGGCTCGTCCAGAACCAGCACATTGGCCGGGCGCGTAAACAGGCGAGCGAGCAACAACCGATTGCGTTCGCCACCAGACAGGGATTTCACCGGTGATCGGGCACGCTGAGGCGGAAACAGAAAATCCTCCAGATAACTGATGACATGCCTGCGCTTACCATCGATTTCAACAAACTCCGAGCCCTGGTTGATGGAATCGACCAGCGTCATATCTTCATTCAGCTGTTCTCGCAACTGGTCAAAATAGGCAATGGACAAACGGGTTCCCAGCTGAACCGTTCCGTTATCCGGCTGCAATTCGCCCAGTATCAGTTTCAGCAGAGTAGATTTACCAGCACCATTGGGGCCCAGCAATCCGACACGATCCCCCCGCATGATGCGGCAGGAAAAATCCTGAATGACAGTTTTATTTCCGAAACGTTTGGTCACATGCTCCAGTTCCGCGACCAGCTGCCCGGAATGCTGCCCGGCATCCACTCGGAAATTGACATCACCGATCCGCTCCCGTCGGGCAGCACGCTCCAATCTCAGTGCTTCCAGCCTTCTCACCCTGCCTTCGTTACGAGTGCGTCTGGCCTGAATGCCTTTGCGTATCCAGACTTCTTCCTGATCCAGTACCTTATCGAATTTTCTGTTATGAACTGCTTCGACTTCCATCAATTCAGCTTTCTTTTGCTGATATGCAGAGAAATTACCGGCAAAACTTTTCAGCTCACCGCGATCCAGTTCAACGATACGGGTCGCCACGTTATCCAGAAAACGCCGGTCATGGGTAATGAAAATCACACTGCCGGGAAAATTCTGTAGTGTTTCTTCCAGCCATTCGATGGAAGAAAAATCCAGATGATTGGTCGGCTCATCCAGTAACAGCACGTTTGGTGATACAACCAGTGCCCGTGCCAGCGCCACCCGTTTTCTGGCTCCCCCTGACAATGTACCTGCAATGGCGTCTTCCGGCAGTTCGAGCCGATTGATCACTGTTTCCACCTTGTGATGCAGACTCCAGCCATTCTGGGCTTCCAGCACCCTCTGCAAATGCTGCATGCGATCGAGCAGTGCTTCGGTATCAGCTCCCTCCTCTCCCAGTGCGTGGGAAACTTTATGATAATCCAGCAGAGTCTGTGCCAGCGTACCCAGGCCGCGTGCCACTTCGGCAAATACCGATGCGCTTTCATCCAGCGTCGGTTCCTGCGGAATGTAGGCAACATTCATCCCTGGTGCCACCCACAATTGTCCATCATCCAGCTTGATCTCATTTGCCAGAACGCGTAATAAACTGGATTTACCAGCACCATTGCGCCCGATCAGCCCGATCCGTTCACCCGGGTCGAGCTGAAGCACGGCATGATCGAGTAAAGCATGATGACCAAAAGCCAGACAAGCGTTGTCGAGTGTAAGAAGTGGCATGGCAGAATTATTGATAACGAGACAGGGCAAACCTTGCACTATTATATACCGTCCCGGCTGAGAGGCTTCAACTCGCCGGCAGACAACCGCAATTCTGCTGAATTTGCCATGAGTCGGTACGCCCGGAGTATTTGACACATCAACCTCATTCCCTATACCTTCTTTCTCTCAAAAACGCTTTCCCTTTCGAACAATCATGCATTCAGAAAAAATTGCACTGACCCAGACGGTACAGAAAGGTGGATGTGCTGCCAAGGTAGCAGCAACGGAACTGCGCCGGATTTTGCAGCAAGTCGGTTTCCCGGCTGCACATCCCGCACTGATGGTGGATGGCCGGTATTTCGATGATGCCGCCATTTACCGGGTCAATGAAGAAACCGCCCTGGTACAGACGCTGGATTTCTTCACGCCAATCGTCGATACCCCGAAGCTTTTCGGTGAAATCGCTGCTGCCAATGCGCTCAGCGACGTTTATGCCATGGGCGGCAGGCCGATGACCGCCATGGGTATTCTGGCATTTCCGCTGGCGGCGCTGCCCGAACATGTCATCGTCGATGTTCTGCAAGGCGCCAGCAACAAGATTGCCGAAGCCGAAGCCAATTTCGTTGGAGGCCATTCAATCGACGACGACACCCTGAAATTTGGCCTGTCAGTCACCGGATTTGTCGATCCACATCGGGTATGGACCAATGCTGGTGCCAGACCCGGAGATCACCTGATCCTGACCAAGGCGCTGGGAACAGGCACCATGACAGCCGCAGTAAAACGACAGCAACTGCGTGAGGAAGATATCATCGAAGCGCTCGACGGTATGACAACCCTCAATAATGTCATTGACTGCATATCGCCGGATTTACAGGCATCCATTCACGCCGCCACCGACATCACGGGATTCGGTTTTTCCGGCCATGCCATGCAACTGGCGAATGCCAGTGATGTCACCCTGCACATCGAAACCGGCAATCTTCCCCGGTTTGGCAAGACATTCCACTGCCTGGAAAACGGTTGCCTGACCAAAGCACACCGCACGAACGCGGAATACACCACACCACACGTTGACGATTCAGCACTGGATGCACTGCATAAACTACTGATCCATGATCCGCAAACCAGCGGCGGTTTACTGCTGAGTGTGGCACCTGAAACCAGTCAGGCCATGCTGCAGGCTTTACACAACCGGTTCCCGTCCGCCGTCATAGTGGGAACCGTTTATCCCCGTCAAGACAAAGCAGTACGGTTTGCGTAATCCAGACATCGGCATCGATGACTTGACAACCTTGTTCATTGCGGACACACCGCTGATCGACGTGCGTGCACCCGTCGAGTTCACGCAAGGATCTCTGCCCGGCGCGGTCAACCTGCCTATTCTCAACGATAAAGAGCGCGCACTCGTTGGCACCACCTACAAGCAACAAGGTTCTGAAGCAGCCGTCAAATTGGGTTACGAGATGGTTTCGGGTTCAGTCAAACAAAATCGCCTGCAGCAATGGCTCGATTTCATCCATCAGTACCCTCAAGCCGTACTGTATTGTTTCCGCGGAGGCAAGCGTTCACAGATCACGCAACAATGGCTGAGAAATACCGACGTTGACAGACCCCTGATCACCGGCGGTTATAAACGGGCAAGACAATTCTTAATCAGTACTATCGACCGGTTCAGTGAACATCGCAAACTGCTGGTGATTACCGGACCGACGGGCAGCGGCAAAACCCGGCTGATCCACGATATCAGCAACAATCATCCAGTCCTCGATATCGAAGCCATCGCCCAGCATCGCGGCTCCGCCTTCGGCGGAATGTCCAGTCCTCAGCCCTCACAAATCGATTTTGAAAATCACCTGGCCGTCAACCTGCTCAGGCTGGAACGAAATAGCCCATCCGTGCCGGTAATCGTGGAAGATGAAAGCCGGCATACCGGCAAAGTATATTTACCCGACAGTTTTTTCAATCATCTGCGCAACTCGGAAATCATCTGGGTGGATGAACCCCTTGCCACCCGAGTAGAGAACATTTTCGAGGATTACATTCTCACCACCCCGATCGGTCAGGCACAACGAATCCGGCAAATGGTCCCGCTACTGGCTTCAGCGGTTGAAACGCGGGAAACGCCGTATCAGCAGGCAATACAGCTATTCGACAAATACGCCGCTGCCTTGCAGGCAATCAGCAAAAAACTGGGAGGAGACAGATTTCAGAAAGTGTCAGGAGATCTGGAAAATGCACGATCCGACTTTGAGAACAAAAATGAAATTCAGTCGAACAAAATCTGGATCGAAAAACTGGTGAGATACTACTATGACCCGCTGTATCTCGGATCACTGCAACGCCGCCGGGTAAACCCGTGCTTCAAGGGATCAAGGCAGGCTGTAATGGATCATCTTCAGGCTCGTAGAATATAGAACCCCGGATAGTCTGCAAACACGAGATATTGGATTGAACCAAACGGCGATACATCATCTGGTCCCAGCTAAAAAACAATCTCTGCGGAAGTAAATTCCCGCAGAGATTGTTCAGAGATTCCTCAGGTCTGTATTCACCCGACAGATAGAATACTTATCCGCCTACCATACGACCTCAGAATTTGAAGTTCAGGTTGACAAATGCAACACGTCCCGGCGCCGGTATAGCATAGTGGCGGAAATAAGTCGTATTGAAATAACGTTTGTCCGTCAGATTCTGAACATTCAACTGCACGTCCAGATTCTGGCTGATATTATATTTTGCCATCAGGTCGAAACGCACATAGGACGGGAGATAACCATTATTGCTCGGGTCGGAATATACCTTGCCGGTATAGAATAGCCCCCCACCAAACGTTACACGTGGCAGCACCTTGTAGGTAGTCCAGAAGCTGGCAGCATGCTTGGGAGTACCATGCAATTGTTTACCTTTGGTACTGGCTGAGCCAACTGCATTCTGGTCGGTGCTGTCGCCCACCCTGGTCTGTTCCGCATCGAGGAAGGTATACCCCCCGAATACATTCCATTTATCAGTCACATTACCTGCAAAACCAATTTCAAAACCGTTCACCACCGCTCTGCCCGCATTCTCAATAGAGGGGCCCACGTTGACGCGTGCATTGGTTTTGATCGTATGGAACACTGCAGCAGTCAGCGCCAGATCGTGTAATACATGCCATTTGGTACCGACTTCATAAGTTTCGGTACGTTCCGGTTTTAAACTCTCTGTATTGGCAGCCAAAGCACCCCCCGCATAACCAAAATCTCCCATGGACAAGGCGACAGGTGAGGAGGATGTGGCAAAGGCTGCGTAAATGTTCGCATTAGGCTGCATCTTATAAACAGCCCCTACCTGATAGTTGAAGAAACTTTTGTTTTGCTTGAAAGAAGTCGTATTGGCACCGGTACTGGCATTGCGATTCTGCAAGTCGACCTGATAATTATCGAATCGAACACCGGCATTGAGCAGTATTTTTTCTGTCAGCTCCATACTGTCAAATACATAAGCCGATTTGTTATGGGCTTCTATTTCTGCACTGGGATACGGGTTGCGGGTGACGGGGTCGAACGCAACTGATGAATCAGGATTACCCAGTGGCGCCAGACGATCAGCCGGGTTTGTAATCGCACCACCGGCATAGGTACGATTCCGGTAATCTTCCCAACTGACTTCGAAACCGACATTCAAACTATGTTTGATGAAACCGGTATCAAAAATGAACGATACATCCGTCAGATTGGCAACCGTCTCGGTTCTGGTACCACGGTTTCTCGAAGCACTCCTGTCCACAAAACCTGCTGCAAACTGAGCGCTGCTGATGTTGGGGCGCCCAACGAAGAATTCATTGGTCGTGATGCTATAGCGCGTAGTATTGCGGACGACTAGATTGTCACTGAATGCATGCGAAATCTTGAATGTACCGATATCGGCTGAAGTATCCTGAAAATCCCGGCCCTTAACGCCATACCAGGCACTTCTTGAGCCCGCCGGCTTCCCTTCCGGGATACCACCGTTTGCTGCATTCTGAATAAATGGAACTCCCCAATCCGACTTATCATCCGTTTCAAAGTGATACCAGCTGAGGTTGGCACTGGTAGGCGTGTTCAGCCCCAGAGTAATGGAAGGCATCAACCCCCAGCGCTCGACATCAACACCATCACGTCCCGGGGTATCCGCTTTGTGTGCCATCCCTACCAGACGGACAGCAACATTTTCTCCAATCGTGTAATTACCATCGATCGTCCCACGCTTGAATTTTTCAGTACCGAGACCGGCAGAACCTTTGACAAAGTTGCCCGCCCGCGCCTGCTTGGTGACGATATTGATACTTCCCCCTGCAGAACCTCTTCCATCGAAACTGCCACTCGGACCTTTCAGTACTTCCATCTGTTCGACTGCAAATATTTCACGTGTCTGCGTACCCAGATCACGCAAACCATCCACATAAATCGATGAAAAAACATCGAATCCGCGAATGAACGGGCGATCACCTGTCGCAATACCCCCTTCACCACTACCAAAAGTAATCCCCGGTGTTGTCCGCAACGCATCCTGAAATGTCAGTGAACCACTGTCCTTGATGACTTCATCGGTAATGACAGTGATCGATTTGGGTGTATCGATAAGTGGCGCAGTAAATTTCTGGCTGGCAGATTTATCTACCTTGTATTCATTGCTTCTTTCACTGGTTTTTCCTGTTTTGACCTTGATTTCAGGTAACGGGATAGGCTCACTGGCATGTGCCACCCCACCGAAAGCCAGTGCCAACGCGGATACAGCGGGTTTAATCGGAAATGTCTTCCAGGAACGAGAAGATACCTTTGCCATTTTCAATCCCCCTTAAATTAAAATGAATCAGTTGAAAATCAAATTTTTGTTATAAAAATAGTCAACACTAAGAAAATATGGGTATCGATCAAACGATAATCATTATTTTTCATTTGAATACTTTCTGTTTTTGAATCACCCTCCGCTGGACCGGATGCGTGCTCTTCCTTACCGCCAGGAATACCGGAGAAATGCACAACACATACATCTGCATTTTTCATCCTGATCGTTTATTTCACTCTTAACCGGATCGCATCAGATGCCTTGTTTTTTTTCGGTGTTTGGTAAAGAGTAATGGCACGAAATGCCGAAGTACCGAGGAAGTATTTTTCTCATGAAGCGAAGCGCTTTTTTCCTAGTACCCCTGCACAACGATCACAGGTCATATGAATCATCACAGGCTGTTCCATCAGGACAAAACCCTATCTAAGCATGATCATCTCAGACTCCCATGCAACATGATGGCCGTTCCGCACACAATCAACTCTCTAAAAATTACCTCACCTTCAATCCACCTGTGTGAATCAGCTTCCAGAATTTTCATAAGGAACAAAGATGACCCAGTCTGGGACTCATGATTTATCCTCCACACTCTGCACAGAACAATCAGCCCACGGCACTCTCCGCCATATCAACACCATAAACATAAACATAAACAGAAATCGTTCGTATTTTTGATATGATACAAACTAAAATGTCGTCGTTTTGTCAGTAACACCCGAAATAAACCATGAATCCTTCTTTTCAAGCCCGTATCCTCATCCTCGAAGACAATGCCAGTCTCGTTGCCAACCTCTTCGCCTACCTGGAACCGAGAGGATACCTGCTGGATGCAGCCCAGGATGGGCTTGCAGGTCTTACGCTTGCCCAACAAGGGGATTACCATGCGCTGATCGTCGATTGGGGACTGCCGACAAAGGAAGGGGTAGATGTTATCCGTACCCTGCGTGCGCAGGATTGCCACATACCCATCCTCATACTGACCGCCCGCGACGATCTCGCTGACAAGATCTCTGGATTCAGAGCGGGGGCCGATGACTACCTGACCAAACCATTCGCGTTCCTAGAGCTCGAAGTACGCCTCGAAGCACTGCTTGCCCGAAGTCGTGGCAGAAGACGCAAGCTCACTGTAGGCGACCTTTCATTCGATCTGGACACTCAGCACATATGGCGCGGATCACGGCAGATACAACTGTCCGCAAGCGAGAAACGGCTTCTGGAAGTACTGATGCGCGCAAGCCCGTCAGTAGTTTCTCGCCCCAAACTCGAAGAAACACTTTGGGGAGACGAGCTACCGGAAGGCGATATACTCCGCTCACATATGTATGAGCTCCGGCGGGCTATCGATGGAGAACAGGAAGAAAAACTGCTGCATACACTTCGATGTGTCGGTTATCGCCTTGCTGTACAGGAATAGGACTGATGCCCACCACAAGTCTGAAACGACAGGTCACACTGGGGATGTTGATGTACACGTTATTACTCTCACTTGGAGTAGCGACGCATGGCGTGATCGTGAACGAAAATGTAGAGCGCCTTATCTGGGAGTCACTGCTACAGAGCGAGTTCGAACATTTCCAGAAACGTCAGCTCACCGATTCTGGTTATCAATGGGCCGACACAGATCTGCTCCAACTTTTTGGAAGAGGTAGCGATACACCCATTCCTGCAGAATTTGACCTGGCACACGGAATCCATGACGAAATATCCTTCGGAAAAAAGCAATTCGTCGTGCTTGTGGATGGCGCTGGCCCAGATCGCAGTGTGATGGCATTGGACATCACGGATATAGAAAAGGCAGAACAGCAACTCATCTGGATGATTCTCGGATCTTCAACTGTATTGGTATGCGTACTTGTTTTGGTCACAATTTTCGGTGCCAGGCGGCTGGTACGGCCGTTGAGCGGCCTTGCACGCGCGATTGCAGAACTATCACCTGACCGGAACGGGCAACGTGTACAGGTTGAACCACATGCACCGAAAGAAGCCCAAGTCATTGCTGAAGGGCTCAACTCCTATCTCATGCGGATCGATGATTTCGTGGAGCGCGAGCGCAAGTTCATCCGTATGGCAAGTCACGAATTGCGCACCCCGATTGCTGTAGTTGTAAGCACCGCCGAGGTAGCGCTCGACCCCCTTGTGTCACAGCGTTCAACTGAAACACACCTGCGTCGCATCCTGGCAACAGCTCACGAAATGCAGAATCTGATCACCCTTCTCCTCACCTTTGCAAGAGATCCTGCACGCCTGCAATCGATGATGGAGCTAGTTGATCTGGCCGAGCTGGTACCCGCTATTGTCCAGGATCACCGGCTGCTGGCTGGCTCAAAGGAACTGGTTTTCGATATTATCACGACTCCTCCTTGTTCAATCCATGCTCCTCGCCAGATTGCAAGTGCCGCTATTGGCAATCTCATCCGCAACGCAATTGAAAACAGTGAGCACGGTACGATTCGTGTGATGACTACCAGTTCCGGAGTCACCGTTCAGGATTCCGGGCATGGTGTTTCAGAAAGCGAACGCAGTCGTATCTACACACAACTTGCACGCGCTGGCTCTGCTGCAGCCGGTGGTATCGGGCTCGAACTGATTGCCCGAGCATGCGCCCATCTGGGCTGGCACTTAGATATCGACAGTCTGGAAGCCGGTGGCACCAAAGCCACACTCACCTTTCGCTGATCCTCCCGGTGCCCGATCGACAGGGGGTCATGCCAGTTTCCAGCGAGCTTGTTCCCCTGCTCTGAGCGGTATCAATTTTTCTTCACCCAATTCGACCTGTTCCGGGATCTGCCAACTTTCCCTGATTAGGGAAATCCGGTCACTGTTGTGCGGCAAGCCATAAAAATCAGGGCCGTGAAAGCTGGCAAAAGCTTCCAGTCGATCGAGCCGGCCTGCCTGTTCAAATACCTCGGCATAAAATTCAATGGCTGCATGGGCACTGTAAATACCCGCACACCCACAGGCTGATTCTTTGTCTCTGACCGGATGTGGTGCGCTGTCGGTACCAAGGAAGAATCTGGAATGGCCACTGGTCGCCGCTTCCAGCAGTGCCTGACGGTGCACTTCCCGCTTCAGCACCGGCAAACAGTAATGATGCGGCTGCAATCCGCCGGTAAACAGGGCATTCCGGTTCAGTATCAGGTGGTGTGCGGTAATCGTGGCAGCAATCCGGTTTGGAACCGCCTGTACAAACTCGACTGCCTCTCTGGTGGTGATATGTTCGAATATCACTCGCAATCCGGGAAAGCGTTGCAGCAGCGGCGTCAGTACCCGATCAATGAAAATTTTTTCCCGGTCGAAAACATCCACTGCAGGATCGACCACTTCTCCATGCACGAGTAAAGGCATGTCGAGCTCTTCCATCTTCTCCAGCGTAGCTTCACAGCGTGCAATATCCGTGACACCCGCATCAGAATGTGTAGTCGCCCCGGCAGGATAAAGCTTGATGCCTTGCACGATACCACTTGCCCGGGCCCGGGTAATTTCTTCGGGTGAAGTCGTATCCTTCAGGTATAGTGTCATCAATGGCTCGAACCGCCCGGTCAGTTCAGCCGGTAAAGCAGACAGAATACGGGCACGATAGGCAGCCGCCTGCTCGGTCGTCACGATAGGCGGCTTGAGGTTCGGCATGATGATAGCGCGTGCAAAACGCTTGGCGGTATCAGGCAGCACTGATTGCATGGCATTGCCATCACGCAAATGCAGATGCCAGTCATCCGGACGAGTAAAAGTCAGCTTGTCTGCTGTATCGTTCAATTTGTTTCCTCGCTGATTCAGGGTAAGAATCAGCCACTATATGTCATCCGGGTGCCATACGTCATGGAATCTGGAACATCTCGCAGACTTCGCTCTTCAGGCTGAGCTGCTGCGGTACCGTGTCATCGATCCAATCAGAATCAGGCCGGTCAGCATGATAGCCAGCATATGCGGTTCCGATACTTGGGCAATATCCACCGCCACTTGTGCAAGCGATATAAATGGTTGGTTTGTAAGATCAAACTCGAAATCATTCACTGCGTTGGCAAAATGCCATAGCCCAAGATACTGGTTCAATTCATGATCGGTCACGGAAGTGCCCGTAAAAGTCCTGGTCCAGCTGGATGCAGCCAGGCCATTGAGCAGAGGAGCAGCAGGCTCATCTCCCCACATCTCGACCTGCAATGCAACGACGAGCGGGCCGCTGAACAAAGATACGGGCAATATACGAATGAAGAATTCTTGCACTACACTGGGAGTAATAAGATTACCCGTGCTGGTGACAAAAACGCCCGGGTTCCAGCTGAGATAAGTATCGGCTACGTTATGGGTACCCACATCGGGGGCAGCCGTTCGATCATTATCAGCGCCATAGCTGGCATCAGAAATGGTATCCCATTCGGCATAAAGCGTATTTGCACTCCCTCGCATCCAACCTCCCCAGCCGGCTTCGTTCGGCGTATCGAAACCATTTCCAGGATCATAAGGATTCGGGCTATTGGAAATATCGGCAACAGCCTGACCACTCAGGCAAACCAGCAAGAAACTGATGATGATTCTGCATATAGACAACATACGATTACGCTCCTGAAATTAAACTGACAGCACGACATGTACTGACGGATTTTTAAGGAACCTCTGCACGAATCCCACATGGACGGCTCATGAAGGATTCGTGCAGAGGTTCCCACTCAGAGCTGGCGGACCTGAAACAGGGTCTGGCTGGCAACCAAATACTGACTCCTGGCAATACGAAACACGAGGCTGGCAAAAGCTGGCAGAAATGTTGGCCGGGTAGAAAACCAGAAGATGCTTTCCTGGCCAGAGAAAAGAAATTTATCTAAAACTTAAAACTTCAGCCAATCAGCCGACTGAAGTAAAAACATTTATATGCAAATCCAATTTTTCCGGAAAATAGCAGATAATGAGAATCATTGTCAACTATCCATCCCGGACTGAACGAACTTCTCCGGTAATCAATCGGAATAAATCTGGTTCCGCCTGACTTTGTTCGTATTTTCATGTAATACGCTGCCATCAGAGTATCATCATCCCGTTTCAGCCTCATTCAAGCTGCACTACTCTATTCAGAAACAGGATGATCCATAAACAAGCTTCTTTCGTTTCCGGATACGAGATTATTTGTGATAAGGTTGAAAGATAACTTCACCTTACATCTTTGGCCAGTGCAAGAGATATATTTGTGAATCAAACGCATATCCGGCGGAACAGGATGATCGTTCTTCCCGGAAAATCTGGAAACTTACCCCGATCAAGTGTGAATGAAATGAACCCTTTCAATAAAGAATACTTTCCCTTTCTATATGAGAACGACGATGAATGATCCAGATAAAAAGACTTACGATCAGTCTCTCGAAAATGACATGAGCAGTTTATTACCCGACCAATCCGTGCTAGGAGAGCCCGAGCCCTGGGAAAGCTGGGAAACCAGCCTGTGCCTGTGGAGCATCGGCATCGGTATCGCGGCACTGATCATCCTAGGTATTCTGGTGGACTGGTTCCTGCTTCCGGGATAAAAATGAAAGCTGATCTGGAAGTTCGGTTGATACATGATGGGATCCAGTGGATCGCATACCACCAGAATTTCGAAGCTGGCGGACTAACCCTGGCGAAACTGGATCAGGATCTGATCAGGTGTCTGCTGGACAGGCAATTATTTCCGGAAAATAGCTGCGTGACGGTATTCATGATTTTCGATCATAGCTGCATTCCTGCCTGGATACGCCAATACGCCTACCATTACTTCAACCGTTACATCCGTCTGGACTTGAAATCACCCGTATCAGCGGTGCAATAAAAACAAGGAAACAAGCGAGAAATGAATGCAATGAATAACAAATGGTATTCGGGTATGGCAAGAACGGAAGACTGGTGGGCAGTCTGGCTGGGGCTGATCATGTTCATGGCGAGCGTCAGTTCGCTCTGGGGATGGGAACTGACCGGTTGGATGGCAAAACCCGAAACCTGGGTATGGGGAAAATTTTCCCTCGAAGGTGTATTGAAATCCAGTGGTGGGCCGGAATGGCATCCGGTGTTGTCGTTACTGGTAACCTACCTGGTTTTTACTGTCCTGACCTGTCTAGCAGCATGGTCGATGAAATTTGACCTGAAACAGTTTTTTATCGGTTGGAGCATTCTTTTCGTCATGACCTGGGTCATCTGGATCATCGGCAATGAAGCTCATTTCAAGGCCTCTGTTTATGAAATGGATAAATATGGCCTGTCCTGGGGATTGTCTCTCGGCAGTGGTTTCTCTTACCTGCTGGCATTGCTGATCGGGCTCATCATCGGCAACTTCTTCAAAAATACCGCCAGGTTTCTCAACGAAGCAGCAAAACCCGAATGGTTCATCAAAACAGCGATCGTATTCCTGGGTATCAAAATCGGTGTCATGTCCATCGAAGCAGCCGGTTTCATTACAGAACTGGTCATGACCGGGGTTGCCGCCACCTTTGTCGCCTACATGCTGTTCTGGCCAATCGTCTACGCCCTTGGCCGCAGAGTATTCCATTTATCACGTGATGCCGCCGCGGTCCTTTCTTCCGGCATTTCCATCTGCGGCATATCTGCTGCCATCGCCACCGCGGGTGCCATTCGGGCCCGCCCGATACTCCCGGTGTTTGTTTCGATCCTGGTCGTGATCTTTGCCATGTTCGAACTCATCATCCTGCCGGGGTTTTATACGGCAATGGCACCGGAGCAGCCTATCGTCAACGGCTCTGCTCTGGGGCTGACAGTCAAGACTGATGGTGCTGATGCAGCTGCCGGAGCCATGTTGGATGAATTGATGCGGGCGAACGCCGAGGCCAACCTGGGCATTGTATGGAAAGAAGGCTGGATTCTGATGGCATCACTGACTACGAAAATCTGGATCGATATGTTTATCGGTGTCTGGGCCTTCGTTCTGGCGCTGGTGTGGGTATATAAAGTAGAACGCAAACCCGGCCAGTCCAAAATCGGACTGATGGAAATCTGGCACCGGTTCCCGAAATTTGTACTGGGTTATCTCTTGGTCTGGTTTTTATACATCATGCTCGCCTCCAGCGGATCAGAAGCCGCTGAAACCTTGCATACAGCTGCTGCCGCAGTCGAGGGGCCAATGCGTAACATGATGTTCATGCTCACCTTTATCAGCATCGGCATCATCACCGACTTCAGTAAGCTCAAAGGAATGGGCAAGCTGGCACTGCTCTATGCAATTGCACTGTTCGGCATCATTGCACCGATTGCTTACGGTGTCGCATGGATATTTCATCGCGGCATGATGCCGCCTGTTGTCTGAGAGAACTGTGTAAAAACAAATCAAGTAAATTTCCTATACTTTTTGTTCCAGCAGTGCCCGGGCATACAGTTTTTTTCTGCTTTCACCGGTAATTTCTGCAGCCAGTTGCACTGCCTGTTTCAAAGGCAATTCTCTTTGCAGGATAGCAAGCGTATGCACAGCTTGCGGGCTAATGTCCTCCTGCCCGGGTTCTTCTGCCGGCGCCAGCAGCAGAACGAACTCGCCTCTCAGCCGGTTTGCATCGGCCTGCAGCCAGTTCAGCGCTTCTCCCAGAGCACAGGTATGAATCGTCTCGAATAGCTTGGTCAGTTCACGGGCAAACGTAATTTCACGGGTGGTACCCAATACGGCAACCATATCCACAACACATTCGAGTACACGGTGCGGTGCTTCATAAAAAACCAGGGTACAGGCGTATAGCGTTTTCAAACCGGTCAGCTTGCGCTGGCGCTCTCCGCTTTTTGCCGGTAAAAATCCATAAAAGAAAAAATGCGGCGCAATCAGACCGGATGCGGATAAGGCACACAACGCCGCATTGGCGCCAGGAATGGGCACGACCGGGAGGTTTTGCGCCAGTACCTGCTGCACCAGCAAAGCGCCCGGATCGGAGATAGCCGGCGTACCGGCATCGGAAATCAGGGCTACTGATTTGCCGCTCTCCAGCAGTGCGATGATTTTCTCCACCGCACTGCCTTCATTATGCTGATGTAACGGCATGATTCGAGTATGTGTAGTGTGCAAAGCATGTCCTGCCAGCAGCTTCTGCGCATGCTGGATGTGTTCGGCGGCAATGCAGTCGACTGCAGACAATATCTCCAGCGCGCGCAGGGTAATGTCGCGCAAATTCCCGATGGGGGTGCCAACCACATATAATGTCCCTTTGGATACTCCTGCAGCAGTTGGCATATTTCGTGGCCCTGACTGAAAATGGCTGATCCCGGTGTTTTCCGGCGGGTGTGGACGCACTATACGGCAGTTGCCCCGCTTTTTCCAATATGCCGGATGCTGCCGGTAAAACAGATGGGGCTGTTCCATACCGCTTCCGATCTTTCTGATTTGCTCAATCCCAATTCAAACCAACCACCGTTCTTATGTCCAATCATTCATCCGCTCCACTGATTCGCCTGCTGCACTACGGCCGCACTTTTCGCGGCCGCATCTGGCTGGCCACGTTATTTTCGATTCTCAATAAACTGTTCGATCTGGCACCACCCGTACTGATAGGGATGGCGGTAGATATCGTCGTCAATCAGCAATCTTCCGTATTTGCTCAGCTGGGATTTCCGGAGGTTTCGACCCAGCTCTGGATACTGGCTACGATCACCCTCATCGTTTGGGGATTCGAATCCATCTGGGAATATCTGCTCAAGCTCTGCTGGCGTAACCTGGCGCAAGATATCCAGCATACGTTGCGCTTGAATGCCTATGATCATGTTCAGAAACTGGAGCTGGCCTACTTCGAAGCACGCAGCACCGGCGGAATGATGGCGATCCTGAACGATGACATCAATCAGCTGGAGCGATTCCTGGATGTCGGAGCAAATGATCTCATCCAGCTCCTGACCACCGTCATCACGGTAGGCGGTATGTTCATCTATCTGACACCTAGCGTGGCATGGATGGCGTTATTACCGATGCCATTCGTCGTAGCCGGTTCCTATCTGTTCCAGAAACGCATTGCTCCGCGCTATATGGCCGTCCGCGAACAGGTCAGTATTCTGAACAGTTACCTGTCCAATAATCTAGGTGGAATTGCCACCATCAAAAGTTATACGACTGAACCGTACGAATTGCGCCAGATCGAGCGCGAAAGCCAGATCTATCAGGAAAAGAATCAGCACGCGATTGCCCTCAGTGCTGCTTTTGTACCGATCATCCGTATGGTAATCGCACTTGGTTTCAGCGCCATCATGGTTGCAGCGGGGCTAATGGCTGCTGGCGGCGAACTCAATGTCGGCGCATACAGTATTCTGGTATTTATGACCCAGCGCCTGCTGTGGCCGCTCACCCGCCTGGGGGAAACACTTGATCTGTACCAGCGCGCGATGGCCTCCACCCATCGTGTGCTGGATTTGCTGCAGGCTCAACCGACCATTACAGACGGGCCGCAAACACTCCCCGTTGCGCAGGTCAGCGGCGAAATCGTTTTTGACGATATCAGCTTCAGCTATGAACGGCGAGCACTGACACTGAACCACCTCTCCCTGACCGTTCACGCCGGCCAGACAATTGCACTGATCGGAGCGACCGGCAGCGGTAAAAGTACAGTGGTCAAACTGCTGCTTCGTTTCTACGAGCCGCAGCAAGGGCGCATCCTGCTGGATGGTCACGATATCCGTGACTTGCGCCTGCACGATTTACGCAAATCGATCGGCCTGGTCAGCCAAGACGTTTATCTGTTCCACGGCACGGTGTATGAAAATATCGCGTATGGTTCGTCTAGTACCAGCATGGAAGACGTTATCGCCGCAGCCAGAGCAGCCGAGGCACATGATTTCATCATGGAACTGCCGGATAATTATCAGACCATCGTAGGCGAACGCGGGCAGAAACTCTCCGGTGGCCAGCGGCAGCGTATCTCGATTGCCCGGGCTGTTCTCAAGAATCCGCCAGTGCTGGTACTCGATGAAGCTACTTCAGCAGTGGACAATGAAACAGAAGCTGCCATCCAGCGTTCTTTGGAACGGATTACCATTGGCCGCACCACCATTGTGATTGCACACCGTCTTTCTACCATCCGTAATGCTCATTGCATTTATGTACTGGACAAGGGTGAAGTAGTGGAAACAGGCACACACGAGGCACTCCTGTCGCGTAACGGTCTGTACGCCAATCTGTGGCAAGTGCAAACCGGAGAACAGGCTGGTCGCAATGCTTCAAACTAGACAACATCGGCTATCACGTCTGCACAGCTCGCTACCCCATCATGGCATCTACAGGAAATAAAGGCAGTGATGCCGAACAACGAGCAGCAACCTTTCTCCAGCAGCAGAAACTGACATTACTTGAAAGGAATTATCGCTGCCGCTTCGGTGAAATCGATCTGGTTATGCGAGAGGGCGATACGATAGTATTCATCGAGGTCAGGATGCGCTCCAGTGATCGGTTTGGTGGCGCAGCCGCCAGCATCACCGCCGCCAAGCGGCTCAAGTTAACACGTGCCGCCCGGCACTACCTGGCTGAACACAAGGGCGATTTTCCCTGCCGCTTCGATGCGATTCTGATTTCCAGTACACGGGAAAATAATATCGAATGGATACAAAATGCGTTTGACGAGAGCTGATGAGCTGCCAAATCAGGCACCCTGCTCTACCCATTGGTAAACTTATTGATCCTCTTTTTGCCGTGATCGCAGGAACATGGGATGTGTATACTGAATGACAGATCGGTAGCCGGAATACAAGGAGTTATATAATGAACGAACAACGATCGGCATTTATCCTCGGAGCATTTGTCTGCGCTGGACTGATAGCAATGGGGTTGATTATCAGTTCGAGTGTGATTCGCTTCAAGGAATATGAACGGGTAGTGATTGTCAAAGGGCTGGCAGAGCAAGAGATACCAGCGGATGTTGCCGTTTGGCCGGTCAGCTTCACAGCCGCAAGTAATGATCTGACGGATCTTTATGCCTCCATGGAGGCGAATACGCAGCAAATCATTTCCTACTTACTGACTTCCGGATTTACCAGGGAAGAAATTACAGCGACAGCCCCGGTCGTAACAGACAAGCTTGCACGGGAGTATGGCAGCCAGGAAGTATCCATGCGTTATGCGGCTACGCAGGTGATTACCGTTTATTCAGACAAAATTGACAGGGTAAGAGCTTCGCAGGGTAATGTGGCCGAACTCGGAAAAAAAGGGATCGCGCTCAGCGGGAATGAATACAACCAGCAAACACAATTCCTCTTCACAAAGTTGAATGATATCAAGCCGGCGATGATCGAAGAGGCAACGCAGAATGCCAGAGCAGCGGCAGAAAAATTTGCCTCTGATGCAAAAAGCCAAATAGGCAAGCTGAAAAGGGCAAATCAGGGTCAATTTACAATAGAAGATCGTGATACTAACACTCCATATCTCAAAAAAATAAGAGTGGTATCAACGGTTGAATACTATCTGGCTGATTAGGGCAGTGAAACAACTATCTCAATAGTTCCAGTCGTGTCACGCCAGAAGTAGCCTTGCGTCTTTCTATAGCAATTGGTCTAACCCCTGAAAGCTGACTTGCCATGCGAGATGCGTACGGCCTATGAATAACTCGACAAAAAATTAATATAGATGGCGTTACCAAATTGCAATTGACAACGGTCTAATCTTTCATCGCAACCGACCACCTATGGCATCGGCTGAATTTGCAAATGTAAAAAAGGACACCGATTTTGTTTGGACAAAACGATGGTTTTCCCTGCCGCTTCGATACGATCCTGATTTCCGACAGGCGGGAAAACGACATCGAATGGACCAAAAATGCAGTTGATGAAGTGATGGATTGCCTAATCAACGCCGCATTCATTAAACATACCACTCGACGCTTACACCACCATCAAACACAATCTGTCAGAAGATATCGAGCAATCCTGGTAACAGCTGACAGATGGAAACCTCGGAGTGGTCGGCATACGCGCCAATAACTTCAATATGGAGGATCATCCAGGATCAGGATTCTGGTTGTTCACATATCAGTCACCATTGTTCTCATCGTAATAAACAGATAATTCTTCTTTTGCTCGTTGATTAAGATCAATTTCAAACGCAGCAGAATACCTGAAACCTCATTTCTGAAATTTCAAGGAAGCTGTTTTCCTCCTGATCAGGGCAGCAGGCTGCCGCGAAGCCGACCGAATGAGCAAGGTGTAATCAGAACAAAAGATTGCAATATCTCATCCATGAAGTTTTTAATTCAGAATCTTACTGAAAAATGTTGAACAACAGAAAGTCAATGTACGTCTTCAGAATTCACATAAGACCTGGCGGCGGCTCTGCAGACATGCAGAGGACCTTCGATTATTGCCTGAGAGAAGGCGTTCTCGGCGTCGGGTGGAGGACGCCCTCTGAACCGCCCCGACTATCGAGGAGGCTATTTGGTTAAAGTAAAGTGTTCATCAA
>NZ_JBDZWD010000067.1:0-9572 GCF_040256045.1 Nitrosomonas sp. | reverse complement strand
GAAAACCGTAGTCTGTCCCCAATGCTGTTCATTTTACGATAACTGGTGACCAATCATGGCACAAATTGAGTGGTTCACCCCCCTTGCGAGGCAGATGTTGCTTGGTTCGGCGTTTGACCAATCGTGGATTAATTGTTAATTCTGGCAGCGGCAGGATTAAACAGATAAAGACGGAAATTGTGGTTTGTTCCTGCCCCTGTTTTCTCGGGACAATGCAGGTGCGGTAACCTCAGGTTCGCGGGAGAGCGCACACAAGCGAAAAGCGCAACTGATCCGACTCGCTATGCACACGACGTGCTGAGGTTCATAGTACATCCGCAAAAAAGTGCGGTAGACAGACCCTCTGATCGTAAATTTCTGGGGTTTACAGTCAGTCGCGGCGTAAGTGTCCGCAATGTGTGGAACACGAGCAAGTCGGCGCATGGGCCATAGCGGTTATCAAAAACATCGGCGCTGGTTTGTCTTGCAGATCAGTCCCATATGATAATACATGCGGTATACGCGTTTATGGTTTCACGGGTGACCATCCAGGCTGACCAGGCGTAACCCACTGGAGTTGCTATCGACAGACAGAAGCAACTTTTTCAGGTTTATTCTTAAGACTAGTCGGACCATTTTAGATGGTGCGCAAAAAGAGATAATTTCTCTTTTATAACGACAAAATCTTATATTCTATGCATAATATTCATTTATAAGCACAATTTTCTCTTTTTCATATTAAATCGTGATTATTAGCTTCTCTATCGAAAACTGGATGTCTTTCCGTGATCCCGTCACATTTTCGATGATTGCCAGTCGGGAACGCCAGCATGGAGACAGATTGCCCAAGCTTGGGAAATACAACATTCGAATCCTGCCGATTGCTGCCATTTATGGCGGCAATGCTTCTGGTAAAACCAATTTCTTCAAAGCACTGAATTTCGCCAAGATGTTGGTAGTCAGGGGAACACAACCTGGCAGTTCCTTGCCCATTGAGGGTTTTCGTCTGGACAACACTAGCATCGATAAACCCTCTCGCTTTGCCTTTGAGCTGTTAATTGATGAAACGGTCTATGAATTCTCTTTTTCAGTAAATCGTAAAACCATTGTTGACGAGAAACTGGTGGTTGTCACAAGTACCAGTGAACGGGAGCTATATGTGCGCTCTGGTGGCCAGATCAAATTCAATGAAGCTCTGAAAAAGGATCAATTCTTGCAGTTTGCTTTCAAGGGCACGCGTGACAATCAACTATTCCTGACGAACTCGGTGTCACAGAAGGTGGATAATTTTCAGCCTGTCTATGACTGGTTCAAGGATTCGCTGGACTTGGTTGCCCCTGACTCGCGCTTCGAGCTTTTCGAACAGTTCCTCGATGATGGCCATCCCCTCTATGCCACGATGAACGAGATGCTACCGCAGCTTGATACGGGTATTGCACATCTAGGTGGAGAGGAGATTCCCTTCGAGAATATTCCCTTGCCCGAGCCGATGAAGATGCTGCTGCAGGAGGATGTCAAGGAAGGAATGACGATTCGCTTGATGTCGGACAAGAATGAGCGATTCGTCTTCACACGCAAGAATGGTGAGCTCGTCGCCAAGAAATTGGTGACCTACCACCCCAAGGCAGACGGTACGGAAGCCAAATTCGAGATCCGGCAAGAATCGGATGAATCACGACGCGTAATTGATCTACTGCCTGCTTTCCTGGAGCTTGCAGCACTCGGTTCGAAGAAGGTATTTGTTATCGATGAGGTGGATCGAAGTCTTCACACCCTATTGACACATCGTCTTTTGGAGGCGTACCTGGCCAGCTGCTCCGCTAATACCCGTTCTCAGCTCCTGCTGACTACCCATGATGTTATGCTGATGGATCAGCAGTTGCTTCGTCGTGATGAGATGTGGGTGGCTGAGCGCAAACCTGCCGGCGTATCCACACTGATATCTTTCAGCGAATTCAAAGATGTACGATACGACAAAGATATCCGTAAAAGCTATCTACAAGGCAGGCTTGGTGGAACACCTCGTATCTTACTCAGCAGCAATTTTGCAGAGGGAGAGGAGGCGCGAGCCACTGAGGAGGTACAATAGTGGCTGCTCAGCGACGGAAATTAAAGCGGCCGATGGGAGAACGGCGCTATAAAAAGCTCTTTTTCATCGCGGCAGAAGGTGTCAAAACCGAGCCGATCTATTTTGATATCTTCACCGATGAAACATCCGTTGTGCGTGTGAGCTATTTGAAAGGAAAACATGACAGCTCACCGTCACAGGTATTGAAAAGGATGACAGATCACCTTAAAAACAAGGAACTCAAACTATATATATGTTTAGTCCCACGACTGTATGGATCGACTCAAGCACTGAATTCAAGATTATGACAAAGGAATCAATATGCGGAAGATCAGTCAGGAACAAATTAACGATGCGATTTCCCGAGCCAAGAAGCGTGATCACCCCCCTTGCAAAGACTGGCCAAGAACGCTTGGACAAACAACTATCTACAGATTAATTGAAAATATCCTGAAATCCAGTAAAGGGTTTGTCAAATAACTTTTTCGCAACGGTGAAGTGGGCAGTTTGGTGTGGGGTCACGAACTTGGGTTAGTCAGACTGCTGAGTTTGGTTCAATCGGTTTTCCACTGAACGGCACAACTTTGATTTCCTCTGCGCGCTTGCGTGTTTGTGCGATATCGTAACTGTTTTGCATTCGCATAAGCGTATCCATTGACACGCCAAAAGCTTTTTCGATGCGTAATGCCATTTCTGGTGACAGGTGTGCACGCTCATTCAGCAATGCTGAAAGCGCCGCTCGTGAAACGCCCAGTACTTCGGCTGCGTTGCTTACAGACAGAGCTAATGGTTCAATAATTTCATGTTTGATAAAGCCGCCGGGATGAGCAGGGCTTTTCAAGCGAATTTCAATATTAGCGTTCATAGTCATCTCTTAGTGGTAATCTTCAAAATTGAGATCGATGATCTTGATTTCATTCTTATCGATCCGGAATGTCATTCGCCAATTTCTGGTGACAAATAGGCTCCATGTGCCCTTGCGGCTGCCAGTCAGTGTGTGAGCTTTCCAGTTTTGTATGGTGTGCAATTCGTCTTCTTTCTCCATATCCTGAAGGAAGGACACCATACGCCTAATTTTAGCGACAACATCAGGCGGTAATCCACTGGCATCATCGCTTTCGATGAATCTCCGTAACCTCTTATGTACAACACTTTTGATCTTCATCAGTTCAGCCTACTGAATCGAATTGTGTTGTGTCAAGCTACACAATACACTACGCTGTAACAGAATGTACAAAATTATCTGCTTCCTTCATTGTTACGACAGCACCGGATTGCCGTATCGGCTGCAGCCTCCTCGCAATAATGAAGTAGATGTAGTGCGGATCACTCCGATTTCTGTCGTCTTTGCGAACGCCAGCGGCGTGAAGCAATCCAGCAACGATGTCAGCAGAATATAAGGTTACCGGTTTTTATCGTGACACTGGATTGCCGCGTCGGCCGGGCCTCCTCGCAAGGACGGGTTGTTTAAGCAGTGTGCCAATAAAGCGCGGTCCTTACGGGAAAATAGGGGAATAAACCACGGTTTTCTGATGAGTTTACGCCTTGCCTTAATTCAGAAAGCAGTTTGCCACTCTGCTTGTGTTTGGTCCTGCCGAATGTTCTATGAAAACCGTGGTCTGTCCCCAATGCTGTTCACTTTACGACCACCGGCGACCAATCATGGCGCAAATTGAGTAATTCCCCGCCCTTGCGAGGCAAGTATTGCTTGGTTCGGCGTTTGACCAATCGTGGATTGGATCGCCCTCTCGGGCTGGTCAGTGTGCCCGATGCAGTCGCCTCAAGCAATTTCTGCCACCACTTCTGGAACTGCTCTGGAGAGGAGGGCGCCGCTGGGGGGAGTTTGCGACGCATGAGGAAAAGCGAATGTTTGAAGCTCAATCCATCGGGTGGCTGTTTCTGCGCCAATGCCGCCTCCAGCATCAATTTGCGCACGACATGATGTGCCAGAGCAGCAAGCCTCAGAACTCTTGGCGCACCAGTTCCGGCGTCTTGCTACGCAGGATGACATCCGCTCCTTTGAGCGTGGTCTTCATTTCCGCAAAAATGGTTTCGATCGTCCAGCGCGACTGGTAGAGCGCCGCCAACTCCTGGGCCGGGGCGGCTGTTGAATCGAGCAAGGTCGTCATCAGGAGATAGATCGGTTCAGCATCCGGCACGCCAGGCAGACAGGGTCGAAGATATGCAAGAAAGCATGCCTGTCTGTTTTGCGGTGGGTGAACGGGATGCCGTTGTCTGTGAGGATGGTATGGATTTTATAGGGTACGGTGGCGATGAGATTGCGCAGGAACTGCGCAGCTTCCATCTTGCCGTACTTGGGCAGTAATTCAGCATAAGCGAACTTGCTGGTTCGGTCGATGGCGACGAATAGATACAGTTTGCCTTCTTCTGTCCGTACTTCGGCAATGTCGATATGGAAATAGCCGATGGGATATGGGGCGAACTTTTTTCTGGCAGGTTTCTCGCCTTCCACCTCCGGTAAGCGGCTGATGTTGTGGCGCTGGAACAGGCGATGCAGGGATGATCGGGTCAGGGTGGGAATGCTGCTTTGCAAGGCGTAAAGGCAGTCATCCAACGGCAGCAGCGTATGTTTGCGGAAGGCTACGCAAGCGGCTTCCTTCTGGCGCCAGAACCGTGGAACGCGGCTCTTTCGGACCCATCCTGGCATCGTGCGTAAAGTTGCGCTTCTTCCATTTCGCCACCGTCTTGGGATTGATGGCGTAGCGCCTGGCCAGCACATTCACCTAGCCAAATCCAGATACAAGGAATTACAAGGAATTAGTGAGGAAGCTTAAATGAGCAAAAAATTTGAAAGTGTGTGGGATGCGATCGAAGATACGCCACAGCAGGCCGCAAGTATGAAGATGCGTTCTCAGTTGTTAATAGTTCTGCAAGAGCATTTGAGAAATAGTGGGCTTACGCAACTCAAAGCGGCAGAATTACTCGGGGTAACTCAACCTCGCGTTTCTGATTTGATGAGAGGAAAGATTGATCTGTTTTCTCTAGAATCATTGATAGATATGATTACGAGTATCGGTCTGAAAGTGGAAATGAACATTAAAGATGCGGCTTAAGGAAAACAGGGGGGGGGCACCCATTAACCGGCCGGAGTCAAGCGAGTAAAGGAATCAATGGCGGCATGAGCTGCCGGTTTTGAAACACATTCTTCGTTTGCGGTAGTCGATCACGCTTATTTCTTCAAATCGTGGCTGCGGCGAATCGCGCCAGACACTCATCCGGATCAAGCGAGCGGCGATGACTCTGTCTGTTGTTGCCTTGGCGGGCGGCTTCGCCACCCCGGAAGAACGTTGGTGTCCGCGGTAATCCCCCCACAAAGTAGCGGTGCCCAGAATTAGAATTTTCTTGTCCTCTACTTCGGGGGCCCATCATAAATGGGAGATTACCCATGGAACAGATTTTTAGTTAAAGAACAAATAAATAATGACCAGTAGGATTGCTGGTACGCCAAGTAGCCACGCCAGTATGTATTTACCCATTTCAATCTCCTTTAAAATATGTTGTTATAGTCAAATGATTATGAAATGTGGTGCAATAATGCTGTTCCTATGATGCAAGAATAGCAGTTGCACCACTATAACGAGATGGGGGCCACCGGACAGGAAACCTGAATTGTGTGAAGCAATATTCAATAATTAAAATCCTGGTTTCTAACCCTCTATAAAGGTGGACGTCTCCCAGTGACAAAAAAGAAAATGGCAAGAATTAGCCCTACGACAAATACTATCCATGCAATATTCATTGCTACGCCAGCAATGCCGGTAAGCCCAAAGATGCCAGCTATCAAAGCAATAATTAAAAATGTAACGGCCCAGCTCATCATTTTGTATTCCTCCTGAAAGCTGTAAAAAATCTTAAAAAGATTCCGAATTTTTGCTTGCTTTATTCTTTACCTGCAGCTTGCTTAAATTTATTTAGTGCATCAGTAGCAGCTTGTCTGGCGGAATCAGTATTATCAACACTTGATTCCTTGATAGTATCCTCCAGATATTTCAAACCCTCCAGGATATGCTGATCTTTTGGATCAGTTGATTTAGCTTCAGTGGCATGATGTTTTGCTTCTTCCGCATGCTCTGCAATCGTTCTCGCATCTACTGCTTCCATTGCGGCCTCAGTATGCTTGATGGCTTGTCGTAGATGCGAATTCTCTGCTTGCACGCTAACCGAACCGAACAAGAAAAAGGCTAGAAAAACGACATGTGATAATATCTTTTTCATGATTCGTCTCCTTTTTTGTTAACTATAGTTTTAATTAGTCTTTTTCCAGTTCAATTAACTGGCCGGCTGTATCTACTTCAAACTCTATTTCTGTACCATCGGCTTTTTTGGCTTCTACTTTGTAGACTTTCAGGCCCTCTTCTTTGGTCAGGCGTTCTTCAACGCTTTCAATTGTTGCACCCTGAGCATATTGAGCAATTGCCTGCTGTACTGCAGGAGGGAGAGTCGCATAATCCACGTCTTTATCCAGCAGACCTGCAAAAGATGTCGTAGTAACAAAAGAGGCAGCAACGAATGTGGACAAAATATTTAGTTTTTTCATGATAAACTCCTATAAATTTAACAAGTTAAAAGTGTTTCTTATTACATATGTACCGGCTGGCTCTTAAACTGAATGACTATTTCTGCATGAGGGTCCGATTATCATTTCTCAAAACAGCTTTATCTTTTTGATGAGTGCTGAAACGGGCCAGCCCGGCGAATGTGGTTCCTCAGTTAATGGAAAAACCAGGATGTGGATAACTACTTTGTAATACTTCTCGATTGATTGACATATGCTTCTTCTCCTAATTATTTAGGGTAAAAAGGTTATGGATAACGGATTGGAGGATTGTGGTAATCCGTTATCCATAATCGGAGGAGTGGGCGTGATACTCAGCAGTTATTACACTTGCTGGCAAAGTCATCCACTTGTTTTTCAGCTTCTTCTTTTGCAATTCCGTATTTGGCCTGGATTTTTCCTACCAGCTGATCACGTTTACCTGCAATAACATCCAGTTCGTCATCGGTCAGATCGCCCCAGGTTTCTTGGAGCTTGCCTTTTAGTTGTTTCCAGTTTCCTTCAACCGTATTCCAGTCCATGATTAGTCTCCTTTTATTAAACTTCAAACATCCAAAATCACTGGTTGAGTAAAAACGATTCATATACTCTCCCTGTCTAAAAAACATTATTTATCTATCCAGGTGCTTATCTAATATCCTTCGCTGTCGTCCCGCCGATAACGATTGCCTTTATTGTTGCCAGTATCGTTATCATGGTCGTATCCATCTGCGAATTTATGGGTAAAAGCATCCACCTGCCTTTCAGCTTCTTCTTTTGCAATTCCGTATTTGGCCTGGATTTTTCCTACCAGCTGATCACGTTTACCTGCAATAACATCCAGTTCGTCATCGGTCAGATCACCCCAGGTTTCTTGGAGCTTGCCTTTTAGTTGTTTCCAGTTTCCTTCAACTGTATTCCAGTCCATGATTAAGCTCCGTTATCGAATTTCTTTATTTAAACGCTCAAAATATAGAGGGCAGTAGAAGCTGATAAGCTTCTTCTCTTCTTTTAAAATATTATCTGTTTCCATAAATTTATCTCTGGCTTTATCAATATTCACTTCAATATAATTCTGTGTTTGTTCATCAAAATAAGAAATCTCGTGTCCTGTCTTATCACCATTTCTCATGTGATTTACCTTTCTTGAAATAATGAATCGTTTTAATAATTATATCAACGCAGAGATTGATTAATTATTAATAATGGTAAACAGAAATCATAAAACTTATGCAAATTAAATCATGATTCAATGAATAATTAATAGATTCATATTTACTAGTCGAATTAGTATTTCTTAACTAATAATATCTAAAAATTAGTTCATTTCATCTTCACCGAATCACAAACGGGTATACCGGATCTATTGCGAACCGGAGCTGAATCTGTGCATCCGGCCGAAAAAGCGGTTGGTCAGGGAGAAGCCAGAGCCACTGGCTGTGCCACAAACCATCCACGACTGCTGCTCGATGGATTTCATGCATGATCAACTGAGGGAGGGTGGTAGCTTCCGCTTCTTCAGCGATATCAACGATTTCAATCGTGAAGTGAACCGCCCCGCGCCTGGTGCAGGAGCACCGGGACGAATACTCATCATCGCTGTAGGCCGCCGCGCCGCCCATCGCGCCGAAGATCGGGTGTTCCACGTATACGCTGACGAAATGGGTTCGCAACCATGAAGTCGCGATCATGGTCTTCGTCCTGGTGTCACCACCGAAGAAAACGAACGGATCCAGGCATTGGAGCGCGAGGTCAAAGAGTTGCGCCGCGCCAATGAGATTCTGAAGTCTGCCAGCGTTTCTTTATCGAAACTGCGCGTTCGCTTGTTTTCACCCTGGTAGCACTCGACCGCGAACTGAAGAAACGAACGCCTACATTTACGGGGTTGAGCCTATCTGCCGGATGTTGCAGGCCACTCCATCCGCCTCTCGGCGTCATGTCATCCGTGTGCATTGCCCGTAACTGTGCAGCGCACACGTGCCAAGAGAGATGAGAGCCTGATGGTCGACATTAAGCGCGTCTGGCAGGTCAATATGCAGGTCTATGGTGTACGCAAAATCTGGCGTCAGCTGCAACGCGAAGGCATTGCTGTGGCCCATTGTACGGTTGAACGCCTGATGCACTGTTCAGGCGCAGGTACCGCATTATTGGTACCGAATTCCAATACAAAAAACTGGATGATCAGTACCGACGTGCGCACTGGGTGGTTGAGTATGCGTCTGTTGCTGTTTCCGAATGCAAAAGTGAAAGTGAGCGGGAATTTGTTGTTAGAGATGTATTGCAATTGGCAAGTGTTTATGCGGATCGCAGATGCTCCGTTCCGATGAATGATGCCGAACGGGCAATTGAAGAGATTCTTTCCCTTCCTCAGGTAATCTCATTATATGATTTATGGAATCATAGAAATTGGTTAGACTGTAAGAGGCATTTCATCTCATTGATTGGCGGATAATGCGTTTTTGCAGAAAATAGAAAATAATATTTTTATCAATATAGATCCAAGATGAAGAACTTGACTTATATGGAGATTCAGCAAGAAATCCGGAAGCTGCAAAATTGGTCTGATGAAATTCGTGCGAAAGAGATAGCTGATGTTATTGCGGATATCAAGGCAAAGATTCAGTTATATGGCATCACTGAAAAAGATTTAGGTTTTGGTGAGAAACAGAAAAAAGAGATTTTTCCTCCTTTATATAAAAAAGGTAATCAGACCTGGTCGGGGCGCGGGCGCCAGCCCAAGTGGATAAAAGAGCATCTTGAAGCAGGTGGAAACCTTGAAGATCTGCTGGTTTGACTGATAAGACCTGTTTGAAGCAGAACTAACTGAATTTGTGGGTGTTATACACAATCAGTAATCGTAGCGATAGCCATAAAACCAATTGATGACATTATTTAATCCTATCAGTTAAATGAGAGATAAAATTCGTGCAATCGTTTTGCGTTCGATTATCAGATAGTTGCGGTAGATTA
>NZ_JBDZWD010000019.1:0-40752 GCF_040256045.1 Nitrosomonas sp. | reverse complement strand
TCAAAATATCAGAATTATGGCGGTAGAAATTGTGAAGCAATTATGGATAGTAAAACGTTAAATGAAAATAATAAACTTGAGACGTAACCCACTAAAACTTGACCTTTATGGCGGCTCACGGAAACTTCTGCTCTCTGCCAAGAGAAAGGGATTCGTGATGAAAGATTATCAGAGTCTGAGTCACCCAAAATGGGACTGCAAGTATCACATTCATATCGTCTAGTAGAAAATTTCAATAATCAAAACCCTCGTTTATAACCTCCAGGCCAGGAATCTTAAGATTAAACAGGAGTCTGCATTTCTCGAATTTGAGTAGTCAACAGAACAGGAGAAATAGGCAATCCCTCACGAAAAAACATATCCCCAGTGACACTGATATGGCAAAGACTATGTGTGACAAGGTACATCAGCATCTCTGCTCTACTCATGCAACCTTGGTCTCCATCAGTAAAAACAAAATCTATCCTTTCTGCTGCAGCTTCATCATCTAATTGTTTGGCGTAGCCAATAAGCCATTCGTCCAGTTTTCTGGCTTTGAAAGCCGATGACAACGAAAGGCAGTGCAGTCCCATTGAAAATATTATTGTTCCAGAAAAGATCGGCTGCCTATAAAATAGAGCTTATGTTTTGATTACAGCCAGTAACACCAACACCATCGAGATCGGTTGTACGGGTAGTTGGTTGCAATGACTTCAGGCTAGGGTTCCGGCTTTCCTGTAGAAAGCGGCTGGTCCGAGAGCCTGAGGCTTCGTATGACGAAGCTCCACGGAGGGATAAAAGCCCGGGAGGTTACATAATGCTAAACGCATTATTGATTTCTGTCGTTTCCTGACCTCCTGGAGATTCGTTATATGTATTATCTGCTTGCCTGCTTCTATTTCCGGCTTTACACCGTGTTTCCTGTTTTCCTCGCCCACGGCCCGTCCTCTACAGGAAGCGGATATCTGTGTTTTTCATCGACTTTAAAGAATCTATATTTGTTTTCGCTGATACAGTCAGCATGTATCGCAGTATGGCCTGTTTGATCAGGCAGTACAGTAAGGGGAATCTATGTTTACAAAAGTTCTGATCGCCAATCGGGGCGCCATCGCCTGCCGTGTCATTCGTACTTTGCGCCATATGGGAATCGGCAGTGTGACTGTTTTCACGAAAGCTGATGCGCTATCACGACATGTGCTGGATGCTGATGAAAGTGTTTGTATCGGTGATGGGCTTGCCAGCGAAAGTTATTTGCGTGCCGATAAAATACTGGAAGTTGCCCATCGCACTGGTGCCCAGGCTATTCACCCGGGGTACGGATTCCTGAGTGAGAATGCTTCATTCGCGGAACAATGTGCCGCAGAAGGGATTTGTTTTCTGGGCCCCACTCCTGAACAGATACGTACTTTCGGCCTGAAACATACCGCCCGTGCGCTTGCACAACAACTCGACGTGCCGATGCTGCCAGGTACCGGATTACTGGAACACCTCGAAACCGCCTGCGAAGAAGCACACCGGATCGGTTACCCGGTCATGCTCAAAAGTACAGCAGGGGGAGGGGGTATCGGTATGCGCTTGTGCCGCAACCGACAGGAACTGATCGATGCATATGAGTCTGTCAGAAATCTGGCACAAAGCAATTTCAGTAATGCCGGATTATTCCTGGAAAAATATATCGACCAGGCCCGTCACATAGAAGTACAGATTTTCGGCGATGGCCGCGGAAAAGTGATTGCATTGGGAGAACGTGATTGTTCCATGCAACGGCGTAACCAGAAAGTGATCGAGGAAACACCGGCACCCGACCTGTCACCAGTAACCCGTAACGCATTACAGGAAACAGCCGTGCGCCTGGGGGAATCGGTTCAATACCGGTCTGCCGGCACAGTGGAATATGTCTACGATCCCGCAGTCGACCGGTTTTATTTTCTGGAGGTCAATACCCGCCTGCAGGTGGAACATGGCGTCACCGAGATGGTAACCGGCATCGATCTAGTTGAATGGATGGTGCTGCTGGGTGCCGATGCTTTACCGCCACTGGAATCATTTACCATCCAGCCGCAGGGGGCTTCCATACAGGCTCGTGTGTATGCGGAAAATCCAGCCAAGAATTTTCAGCCGGCCAGTGGCTTGCTGAGCGCTGTCGAATTTCCGGAAACTGCACGGATTGAAACCTGGGTGGACGCGGGTTGTGAAGTATCGGCCTTCTATGATCCAATGCTCGCTAAAATCATCGTTCATGCCGGCAATCGTGATCAGGCCATCGACCGTTTGATCGCCGCATTGGACAAAACCACGCTCTACGGCATCGAGACCAATCTGGATTATCTCAAACAGGTATTATCCGGAACGGTATTTTGCAGCGGACAGGTCAGCACCCAATTCCTCGCCGGATTTCACTACCAGCCGCATACCCTGGATGTACTCAGCGCCGGTGTACAGACGACAGTGCAGGATTACCCGGGCAGAACGGGCTATTGGAATGTAGGAGTGCCGCCCTCCGGGCCGATGGACAGTCTGGCCTTTCGTCTGGCCAATCATCTGGTTGGAAACCCCGATGACTCGGCAGGATTGGAAATCACTCTGGCCGGGCCAACGCTGAGATTCAACTGCAACAGTCTGATTGCAGTATGTGGAGCACCCATCGATGTCTGGCTGGATGGCGCTCCCTTGGAGCAGTGGCGATCCCATTTCATCAAAGCAGGCTCACTGTTACGATTCGGCAAAATCCGTCAGTCTGGCAGCCGCGCCTGTCTGGCCATCAAGGGCGGAATACAGGTGCCGGATTATCTGGGCAGCCGCTCCACTTTTACACTGGGACAGTTCGGCGGGCATGCCGGGCGGGCGCTGTGCACCGGGGATGTGCTACATATCCTGCCTGCAGAAGATGCGGAGCCAAGAACATTGCTCCCCGAAAATATTCCCCATTACACCAGCCGGTGGGAAATCGGAGTCCTGTACGGGCCGCATGGTGCACCGGATTTCTTTACCGAGGCCGATATCAATGAATTCTTTGCCACTGACTGGAAGGTGCACCACAATTCCAGTCGTACCGGTATACGTTTGCTCGGTCCCAAACCCCAATGGGCACGCAAGGATGGAGGTGAAGCCGGCCTGCACCCTTCTAACATCCATGACAATCCCTATGCAGTCGGTGCAATCGATTTTACCGGTGATATGCCCATCATCCTGGGGCCGGATGGCCCCAGTCTGGGAGGATTTGTCTGTCCTGCCGTAATCGTGCAGGCAGAATTGTGGAAAGCCGGGCAGCTCAAACCCGGTGACAGCGTGCATTTTCACCCGCTTACAGCGGAACAGGCACTGATGCTGGAAAAGCAGCAGGACAGCATGATCCAGCAGCCGGATTCCTTCACTCGCGTCCTATCCGATATTCCTGCTTCCCCGGTTGAATCAGGTGATCCTGTATTACACCGGATTCGGGCAAATGACGAGCAGGTACAAGTGGTTTACCGACAATCCGGAGATAAATATCTGCTGATCGAATATGGCGAAGCAGTGCTCGATATCGCACTGCATTTTCGCGCACATGCTCTGATGGCCTGGTTACAGCACTGTATTGAAGAAGGCGACCTACCCGGAATTCTTGACATGACACCGGGCATCCGCTCTTTGCAGATACATTTCGATTCGCGGCTTCTGGCCCGTAACTATCTCCTGGACAGGCTCATTACCGCCGAAAAGAATTTACCAGCAAGCGACGATATGGAAATTCCTTCGCGTATAGTGCATTTGCCACTCTCCTGGGATGATGCTGCCACAAAACTTGCCATTGAAAAATATATGCAGTCAGTCCGGCCGGATGCACCCTGGTGCCCGAGCAACATCGAATTCATCCGGCGCATCAACGGGCTGGACAGTATCGATGAGGTCAAACGTATCGTTTTCGATGCCAGCTATCTGGTCATGGGGCTGGGAGATGTCTACCTGGGCGCGCCGGTGGCCACGCCGATCGATCCACGCCATCGCCTGGTCACCACCAAATACAATCCTGCGCGTACCTGGACACCGGAAAATGCAGTCGGAATAGGAGGAGCCTATCTCTGCATTTATGGTATGGAAGGTCCCGGAGGATATCAGTTTGTCGGAAGAACGGTGCAGATGTGGAACCGCTACCGTCAGACCCAGGACTTTACCGCAGGCAAACCCTGGCTGCTGCGCTTTTTTGATCAGATCAAGTTTTATCCCGTTTCTGAGCAGGAGCTGCTTGAATTGCGCCACGACTTTATCACCGGGCATTTTACACTTCATACTGAAGATACTGTTTTCAGCCTGCGCAACTATCATGCATTCCTGCATCAGCATGCAGGCAGTATTCAAGCCTTCAAAACCCGTCAGCAAAAGGCTTTTGAGGCTGAACGCGAGCGCTGGAAAATCGGAAACGTACAGGAAGACGGTATCAGTGGCGAGGGGGTACTTGATGAACCCGGTATGCAAAATACACCTGATTTACCCGAGGGAGCATACGCCATCAGTTCAGATGTGACCGGTACCGTATGGAAACTGCTGATCGAGACCAGGCAACCGGTCAATGCCGGGGATCCGGTCATCATCATCGAATCCATGAAAATGGAAATCACCCTGAGTGCACCGGTCAGCGGGATCGTGAAACAGATCAGCTGCAGACAAGGTGATTATGTATTTGCCGGTCAGATGCTGCTGATCGTTCAGGAAGAATAAGGGCTGCTGAAGGAGGGCGCTGTCAGCTTGAATGTAAGCTTCTGCCCAATGGAAAGCAGGTCACTCCCCTTGTTCCATAAACGGATCGTTTTGATATCAATACCGTAGCGCTTGGCAATAGCGTGGAGCGTATCACCCTTTTTGACAGTATAAACGATGACTTCCGACCGAGAACGCTTCGTTGCCGGTGGTTTGAGCTGATAGTGTGCAAGGTAGGTCATTTCTCTTGCGTTGCTGCCATCACGCGGCACCAGCAATATCTGGCCTTTTTTCAGAGTGGTACGTTCAGAAAGGCCATTGATCTGGGCCAATCGGGCAACCGGGATACGATACCTGCTGGATAAGTCGCGCAAAGTTTCTGTTTGCTCGATCTGGTAAGTTCGCCACGACACCAGCGACTTGTCATAATTTTCGAGGTTGTCTACGAAAGTTTTTATTTTGGTAACGGGCAGCAACAGTGTCCGTGGAGAATCCTCTGCCTTGATGAGAGGCCGGTGGTATGCGGGATTCAACGCATTGAATTCGCTTTCTGAAATTCCGGCAAGCCGGGCAGCCAGTTGTACATCAATCGGCTGGGTAATCGTGATCTGCTCAAAATAAGGTCGGTTTGGAATGGATTTCAGCTTAATGCCATAACGACGAGGATTAGCAATGATATTTCTGATGGCGATCAGTTTAGATATATAGTTCCTGGTTTCAGGCGGAAGACCGATTTCCTGATAGTTGACAGATTTATTACCGCCATGACTCTCGTTGATCACTTTCTTCAGTGATCCCTGCCCCCAGTTATAAGCGGCCAAGGCGAGTTTCCAGTTTCCAAACATTTTGTAGAGCATCTGCAGATAATCCAGTGCCGCCTGGGTGGCCGCAATGATGTCGCGCCGTTCGTCATGCCACCAGTTCTGCTCCAGCCCGAACGCTTTTGCTGTCGAGGGGACGAATTGCCACAATCCTGCTGCATGCCTGCGAGAGTAAGCATCCGGATCAAACTCACTCTCAATGATCGGCAACAGTGCAATCTCGGCCGGCATACCCCTACGCTCCACTTCTTCGATGATGTAAAACAGATAACGCTGACTACGTTCAACAATATGATCTATGAATCGCTGGTTTTTACTGAAATTACTTTCGTGCTGCCGTACTTCCTGACTTTGAATATTAGCCAGGGAAAACCCGGTCCGTACGCGCATCCATAGATCATCCTGCTGCTTGTGTGGTTGTACCTGATACTGTGCATCCAATACGGTGATACTTACATTTTTTTCTAAAGTTCTGCCGGCTTGCACCGTAACAGGGAGAGAAGCCAATACTACTGCAGCAATCAATGCTAGTGAGGTATTCGATTTTGTCTTCATCCTGAATAAAATGAACGGTTCGCTCGCATAATTGTTTTTTTGAAAATAAAAAAGGCTGGTCACCTGTATTTTTTAATTTTAAAGTGAACCAGCCGGCCCTTTGCTATTTTACATGATTTTATCAATCGACAATTGATTGATTAACACTATTAATCCCAGCTTAATACGCCCCCTGTCTGATACTCGATCACACGCGTTTCAAAGAAATTCTTTTCTTTCTTTAAATCAATCATTTCCGACATCCACGGGAAAGGGTTACCTGCTTCGGGGAACAATGGATCGAGGCCGATCTGATGACTGCGGCGATTGATGATGAAACGCAGATATTCCTTGAACATCGGCGCATTCAGGCCAAGCACGCCGCGCGGCATGGTATCTTCAGCATAGCGATACTCCAGTTCCACTGCCTTGCGCATCAGGACGCTGATTTCTTCACGAAATTCCCGGGTCCACAGATGCGGGTTTTCAAGTTTTATCTGGTTAATGACATCGATGCCGAAGTTGCAATGCATGGATTCATCACGCAGGATGTACTGATACTGTTCGGCCGCCCCGGTCATCTTGTTCTGACGGCCGAGTGCCAGAATCTGTACAAAACCGACATAGAAAAACAGCCCTTCCATGATGCAGGCGAACACGATCAGGCTTTTCAGCAATTGCTGATCAGTTTCCAATGTACCTGTCTGAAACGTGGGATTCGTCAATGTGTCGATGAAGGGAATCAGAAACTCATCCTTATCACGAATCGACTTGATTTCATGATATGCATTAAAAATTTCACCTTCATCCAGGCCAATTGATTCAACGATGTACTGATAGGCGTGCGTATGGATAGCTTCCTCGAACGCCTGTCGCAACAAATACTGGCGGCATTCAGGGTTGGTAATGTGCCGATAGGTCCCCAGTACGATATTGTTGGCTGCCAATGAATCTGCCGTGACGAAAAAGCCGAGGTTGCGTTTGACGATACGGCGTTCATCCTCGGTCAATCCGTTGGGATCTTTCCAGAGAGCGATATCCCGGTTCATATTGATTTCCTGCGGCATCCAGTGATTGGCACAGGCAGACAGATATTTTTCCCACGCCCACTTGTACTTGAATGGCACCAACTGATTGACATCCGCCTTACAGTTGATGATGCGTTTGTCTTCAACGGAAACACGACGATGATCCTCTGCCGACATTTCCTCGTCCGGAGCCTGCCGCTCAGCGATTGCATCGGCCATTCTTGCTTGTGTGCTCGTGCCTGCCAGGATATTTCCCGGCTGAAATACTTCATCTTCAAAAGTCAGCATGATTTTGCTCCTTGGGTTCTGGTAGGGGATTGTTCGATGCTTACTGACATGCTTCACATTCCGGATTGTCGATCGCACATTGCTGTGGGGTCGCGTGGGCCAAGCTGGCTGCTTCGTGCTGCGCGGGAACCGCATTCAGTGTGCCGGTATGAACCGTCGATTTTTCAGCAGTGGTCGCTCCGAGAGCGCGCAGATAATAGGTCGTCTTGAGTCCGCGCAACCAGGCAAGCTGGTACAACTCATCCATTTTTTTGCCGGAAGCACCTGCCATGTAAAGATTGAGCGATTGCGCCTGGTCGATCCACTTCTGCCTTCTGGAGGCTGCTTCGACCAGCCATTGAGGATCAACCTCGAATGCTGTAGCGTACAAATTGCGCAAATTCTCCGGTACCCGATCAATCTTGCTGACTGCTCCATCGTAATGCTTGAGGTCGGCGATCATGACTTCATCCCATAAATCCTGCTTCTTCAGATCATTTACCAGCCACTGGTTGACGACCGTAAATTCTCCGGAAAGATTGGATTTGACATATAAGTTCTGATAAGTGGGTTCGATACTGGCGGAAACACCGATGATGTTGGAAATCGTCGCAGTCGGTGCAATCGCCAGGCAATTGGAATTACGCATGCCGTACTGTCTGATCCGGTCACGCAGAGCATCCCAGTCCTGCGTGGATGAGGTATCGATTTCCACATGGCCGCCGCGCTCCTCACGCAACAACTCCAGCGTATCCTGCGGCAGAATGCCACGATCCCACAAACTGCCCCGGTAAGTGGCATAGGTGCCGCGCTCTTCGGCCAGTTCAGTGGAAGCCCAGTAAACATGGTATGCAACTGCCTCCATCGATCTGTCGGCAAATTCGACTGCTTCCGAAGAAGCATAGGAAATGCCCAGCTTATGCAGACAATCCTGGAAACCCATGATCCCCAGCCCGACCGGTCGATGCCGGAAATTGGCATTGCGCGCTTTTGCCACCGCGTAAAAATTGATGTCGATCACATTGTCCAGCATGCGCATCGCTGTCGTAACCGTCTGTTTGAGCCTGGCCTGATCCAGTTTGCCATCGACAATATGGGCCAGCAGGTTGACCGACCCCAGATTGCATACGGCAATTTCCTTTTCGCTGGTATTCAGCGTAATCTCAGTACACAAATTGGAGCTGTGCACGACACCGACATGATTCTGCGGTGAACGTATATTGCAAGGATCCTTGAATGTAACCCACGGATGTCCGGTTTCAAACAGCATGGTCAGCATCTTGCGCCACAACTGCCGGGCTGGGATGCGCTTGAACAGGGTCAACCTGCCCTGTGTTGCCTGCTCTTCATAGGCGATATAGGCCTCTTCAAACGCTCTGCCGAATTTGTCGTGCAAATCTGGTGTATCGGAGGGCGAAAACAGTGTCCATTCCTGGTCTTTCTGCATACGTTTCATGAACAGATCCGGCACCCAGACGGCAGTATTCATATCATGCGTGCGTCTTCGATCATCCCCGGTGTTTTTACGCAATTCCAGAAATTCCTCGATATCGAGATGCCAGGTTTCCAGATAGGCACAAACCGCCCCCTTGCGCTTACCGCCCTGATTGACCGCCACTGCCGTATCCGACACTACCTTGAGAAAAGGCACCACCCCTTGCGACTTGCCATTGGTTCCCTTGATGCGTGCGCCCATTGCCCTGACCGGCGTCCAGTCATTGCCCAGCCCGCCCGCAAACTTCGACAGCAGAGCGTTTTCCTTGATAGCTTCATAAATGCCATCGAGACTGTCCGGCACGGTGCTCAGATAGCATGAGGACAATTGCGAACGCCGTGTACCCGAATTGAACAGGGTCGGCGTCGAGCTCATGAAATCGAACTTTGATAACAGGTGATAGAACTCGATGGCGCGGGCCTCACGATCGATTTCGTTCAGCGCCAGTCCCATGGCGACACGCATGAAGAATATTTGCGGCAGTTCGATACGCCGTTCGGAAACATGCAGGAAATAGCGGTCATACAAGGTCTGCAGACCCAGGTAGCCAAACTGCAGGTCACGATCGGCAACCAGCGCTTCTGATAACCGCGCCAGATCAAACTGTCCCAAACGTTCATCCAGTAATCCGGCCTCGATCCCTTTCCGGACAAACTCCGGGAAATATTCGGCATAGCGCGACTGCATAATCTCATGAGCAACTTCTTCACCCAGGACTTCATAACGGATGTTATCCAGCAAAAGCCGTGCCGTCACAAAACTGTAGGCAGGCTCTTTCTCGATCAGCGCACGGGCAGACAGCACAGCAGATTTTCTGACTTCCTCGGCGGGCACGCCATCGTACAGATCCTTGAGCATCGATTTGACAATCAGCCCGGCATCGACCGTATTCCCCAGATTCTGGCAGGCTGATTCGATACGAGCCATCAGCCGGGCCGGATCGAGCGGAATCCTTTGCCCGTTTTCCACGATGTGCAACACAGCCACCTGAGCGGAAGCCGGTTGAGCTGATTGCTGCCTTGCCCGTTCACGCGCCCGCTCCTCACGGTACAGCACATAAGCACGAGCGATGTCATGGTCACCCGAGCGCATCAGCGCCAGCTCGACCTGATCCTGAATATCCTCGATATGGAACGTACCGCCCTCCGGCCGGCGGCGGGTCAGAGCATGCACAACCTCCCCGGTCAGTTGTGCCACGATCTCACGTACACTGGAAGAAGCAGCACTTTGCCCGCCTCTTACGGCGATGAACGCCTTGGTCAATGCAATGGAAATCTTGCCCGGCTCAAATGCCACCACGGCACCATTGCGGCGGATGATCTTATACTGAGAATAATTCTGCCGAGCCGCCGGCAAATCGGTCATCTCTTCCAGAAAATTTTTCTGCTGGACGGAGGAGGAGGAAGGGAGGTCTGTGGCAAGCTGCATGGTCAAATTCTCCTGTACGACGATGGTACTGCTGATCGAAAAATGGTCGAAAATCAAGTAGCTGGAAAGGAATTGGCTGAACACTGCTGGACACCTGATAACACAATATATTGTGTCTGACAGGATGAAACAATGGTACCTGTTGTGAAATGCTGTTGTCAACAGCGAACAGAACTTTGTCATGATGCTAGGGTTTCCGGGAGGAGTTCCCTATAATCAAAGAATCACTATCCGAGAAGGTTCGTTATGCACTCAAGTCAGTGGAAGCTGCTTTCGAGCAGGCGCTTTTTACCCTTTTTCGTTACCCAGTTTCTGGGTGCATTCAATGACAATGTTTTCAAGAATGCGCTGGTCATTCTGATCACCTACACCACCATGGATAACGCAGGCCTGAGCCCGCAGATCATGGTCACGCTGGCGGCCGGTATTTTCATCCTGCCGTTTTTCATCTTTTCTGCTACTGCCGGCCAACTGGCGGATAAGTGGGATAAGGCACAGCTGATCCGCCATGTCAAATTCGTTGAAATCATTCTGATGGGGGGAGCAGCGGCGGGGTTTTATCTGGATAGCGTCGTGCTGCTAATGGCGATTCTGTTTCTGATGGGCGCCCAGTCCGCTTTCTTTGGGCCATTGAAATACAGCATCCTGCCGGACCAGTTGCATGAAGATGAGCTGATCGGCGGCAATGCATTGACCAGCGCAGGAACATTCGTCGCCATTCTGCTGGGGACGATCATAGGGGGGCTGCTCATTCTGGCCGAGCAGGGAGAAGCAATCGTATCCGGCATAACGATCGGGATAGCGCTGGCCGGCTGGCTGTCCAGTTTGTTCATTCCCTCGGTCCGCCCGGCGGCGGCAGATACGATCGTCAACTGGCATGTTTTTGATGAAACACGTGCCATCATCCGGCAGGCACGTGAGAACACCACGGTATTTCACGCTATTCTCGGGGTATCGTGGTTCTGGCTGTTCGGTGCCACCTTCTTGTCGCAATTTCCCACCTTTGCCAAAGAAATCATTGGTGGAAATGAACAGGTGGTTACGCTGTTTCTGACGCTCTTCTCAGTAGGAATCGGTATCGGGGCGCTACTGTGCGACAAATTGCTCAAAGGCGAAGTAGCCGCAACTTATGTTCCCTTAGGCGTACTGGGCATGACGATCTTCACCGTCGATCTGTATTTTGCCAGTACGTCACTCACACCTGCAGCAAAT
The DNA here is from genome assembly GCF_040256045.1 of Nitrosomonas sp. Classification (GTDB taxonomy): domain Bacteria; phylum Pseudomonadota; class Gammaproteobacteria; order Burkholderiales; family Nitrosomonadaceae; genus Nitrosomonas. The sequence continues at coordinate 29,311 of NZ_JBDZWD010000019.1, read as the reverse complement.
GGAACACTCATCGGCGTACTGAATTTCCTGGAATCATTCGCTCACTGGCGTATTTTGCTGGATCTGCTGGCTATCTCGATCTGTGGTGGTATCTACATCGTACCGCTTTATGCCATCGTGCAAACCTATACGGAACCTTCCCGCCGTTCACGCGCCATTGCTGCCAACAACATCATGAATACCCTGTTCATGGTGGTTTCCGCAGTGGGTATCAGCGTAATGCTGGCACTGGATTTCACCGTTTCTGAAGTCTTCCTCACCCTCGCCTTGTTAAATGGCCTGGTTGCGGTGTATATCGCGGGACTGTTACCATATGAACTGGCCAGATCCATCCTGCAGTGGGGATTTCATACGTTCTATCGCCTAAAAATCAAGGGACTGGAACATTATCGGCAGGCGGGAGAAAGAGTACTGATCGTCGCCAATCACCTGTCGTTCCTGGATGCCGCACTGCTGAGCGTATGCTTCCCCGAACGCCTGTGCTTCGCCATCAACACCAGCATTGCCCGCAAATGGTGGGTGCGACCCTTCCTGTTTCTGGCAGATACCATTGCGATCGACCCGACCAATCCTTTGTCTACCCGTCTGCTGATCGAACGCATCAGAAACGGTGACAGGGTAGTGATTTTCCCTGAAGGCCGGCTGACATTGACCGGCTCACTCATGAAAATCTACGAAGGCCCGGCCATGATCGCGGATAAGGCCGGGGCAAAACTATTGCCGGTAAGCCTGTCAGGCCCGCAATACACACTTTTCTCCAGACTCAAAGGGAAAGTAAGAATACGCTGGTTTCCCCGGATCACCGTAACCATCATGCCGCCGGAAAGTTTCGATCTGCCGGATTCAGTCCGTGGCAAACGCCGTCGCCGCGCAGCCGGCCTGAAGCTGTACGACCTCATGACCACAACGACTTTTCAGGGCAATATCCTGCGGCAAACCCTGTTTCAGTCGCTGCTCGATGCTGCGGCCACACACGGCAGAAAGCACGTCATCGCGGAAGATGTCGAACGCAATCCATTGAACTATTCTCAACTGATCATACGCAGCTTCATCCTGGGTATTGTTCTGCGCCGCCATACCCATGCACAGGAAAACGTGGGAATCATGCTGCCCAACATGGTGAGCACGATGATCAGTTTTTTCGCTTTGCATGCTTTCGGGCGTATACCTGCCCTCCTGAATTTTTCGGTCAGTCCCAGAAATCTCATGACAGCGTGCCAGGTAGCACAGATCCGAACCGTCATCACTGCACGCAGGTTCATCGAAGCCGCCAAACTGACCGGGCTGGCCGACAGCCTGAAAGCACAGCAGATCACGCTGATCTATCTGGAAGATCTGAAACATCAGGTGCACTGGTGGCACAAACTGGCGGGGCTGGTGGCAGGCCTGCTGCCGGGAATCAGTTACCGTTATACCCATTACCGGCGTAAGCCGGATGCGCCAGCAGTCGTCCTGTTTACCTCCGGATCGGAAGATGTGCCCAAGGGCGTAGTGCTCAGCCATACCAACCTGCAGGCCAACCGTTTCCAGGTATCCGCCCGGATTGATTTTGGCCCGACCGACCTCGTATTCAATGCACTGCCTCTCTTCCATTCCTTTGGATTGACAGGCGGTATGCTGCTGCCGGTACTGTCCGGCATGCGTGTCTTTCTGTACCCGTCTCCCCTGCATTACCGCGTCATTCCCGAACTGATCTACGACACCAACGCGACCTTGCTGTTCGGTACTGATACTTTCCTCGCCGGTTATGCGCGCCATGCCAACGCCTATGATTTTTACAGCGTTCGTTACGCGTTTGCCGGCGCCGAGAAACTACGGGAAAGCACACGCAGACTGTGGTCGGAAAATTTTGGTGTGCGTATCTTCGAAGGTTATGGCACGACAGAAACCGCCCCGATCCTCAGTTTGAACACCCCCATGCATAACCATCTCGGATCGGTCGGTCGCCTGTTACCCGGTATTTCCAGCAAACTGGAGCCTGTCCCGGGAATCACGCAGGGAGGCAAACTGCTGGTATCCGGCCCGAATGTGATGTTGGGCTACTATCTGGCAACCAATCCCGGGATGGTCGTACCACCTGTCGATGGCTGGCATGATACCGGCGACATCATCGAAATCAACGAGGAAGGCTACATTTTCATCAAGGGGCGCGCCAAACGGTTTGCCAAAATAGGCGGAGAAATGATTTCACTGCCGGCCATAGAAGAATCGATCCATCAGCTGTGGCCAGGCTACAGCCATGCTGTCATCCAGATTCCCGATGCCAGAAAAGGTGAACAGATCGTTCTGATCACAACTCGCCAACCGGCAGATCGCAGCGACATCATCGCTTACTTCAACCAGAATGGCCTGGGAGAACTGGGGATACCGAAAAACATTCTGTACATCGACAAACTACCGCTGCTCGCTACCGGAAAAACCGACTATGTATCACTGCGCGAATGGGTGCTGCAACAAGGAGGTGAAAATATCGATCAGTAAAACAGCTTTTCCTGACTAGATATGAGCAGAATAAAACCCGAAATCATCAATTCAAAAGATACCGGCCGATAAATTTTTTGAGTAACTTCTAACTTTTCAAAAGGTATAATATATTTGAGAATAACAATTATTATTGATTGTGTTATTAATAATATTTAAATACTGACAGTAGATGAGTAACCCCGACTATAAATCTTCTCCCTCTGTTGAAGTCCTGTACAACGATCATCACACTTGGTTACGGGACTGGCTGCGCCGACGGTTGGGTAATGCAGTCGATGCTGCAGATTTAGCGCAGGATATTTTTTTACGTCTTCTGCTGAAACCCTGTCATTTCAATAACTTCCTGGATGCTCGTGCTTATTTGCGAACCACGGCTTATCATCTGTGTGTCGATCTATGGCGTCGCCGCGAGATCGAACAAGCCTGGCTCGATGTACTGAGCACTCAGCCGGAAAATCGGGTACCGTCCACTGAACATCAGGCTATCGTTCTTGAAGCCTTGTATGAGATCGATGCAATGTTGCGCAATCTCCCGTCAAAAGCTGCCAATGCATTCATACTGGCGGTCGCATGTGGCATGACTGATAAGGAAGTAGCAAAGGAACTCGGCGTATCTGATCGGATGGTACGAAAATATATTGCTCAAACCATGCTGCACTGCATGCAGCTCGAAATCAGGGAAATAGTCGTTAATTCCGCTGGTTCACCCGATATTACCTGACTTGGCAACACATCGATTTCAACTCGAAACACACTGTGGCGATTACTGATTCTTCATTACTGAACCAACCCATACCCTCACATGAAGTCATGGAGCAGGCAGCAGAATGGTTTGCACTGCTGCGCTCAGGTGAAGCCTGCGAACAGGATCATCTACGCTGGAACAGCTGGCTGAACAGCGATGCGAGCCATCGTGTCGCCTGGCATTATGTCGAACAGATCAGCCAGCGCTTCAATCCTATCCATACCAGCCCTGATCCGCATTCCACCGCAAAGATTTTACAAAATACCCGGCGAAACCGCCGCCGAGTACTGATTGGTATTGGTACACTGGTCGGGAGCAGCCTGTTTGGCTGGGCAACCTGGCGTCATACAGCGCTTCCCGGTTTTGCCATGGCCTGGATGGCCGACCATACCACGGTAACGGGTGAGGTCCGCAAAATCACGTTACCGGATGGGACCCGTGTCTGGTTGAATACTGCCAGCGCTTTCAATATCGATTATCGATCCGATCTGCGCCGCCTGAATCTGGTAGCCGGTGAAATGCTGATCGAAACTGCAACCGATCCGGTTCGCCCGCTGGTCGTCGATACACCGCAGGGGCGCTTGCACGCATTGGGCACACGTTTTACCGTACGGCTGGAAGAAAGTGAAACTTTCCTGGCAGTGTATGAAGGTGCCGTCAGGGCACACGCCTCCACGGGCACCAGCATCATCGTGAATGCCGGTCATCAGATCCGTTACACGAATGAAGATTTCTCATTGCCGATAACGGCAGATCCTGCACGCGCGGCCTGGACCCAGGGGATATTACTGGCACGGGATATCCCACTCAAACAGGTCGTCGATGAATTGCGCCGCTATCGCAAAGGTTATCTCGGTATTGCGCCGGAAGTGGCTGATCTGCTGGTCTTTGGCAGTTTCCCGTTGCAAAACTCTGATCAGGCGCTTGCCATGCTCGAATCCGTACTGCCCATTCGTATTCAACATACCTTGCCATGGTGGGTCAGTATCGAACCTCGCCTTCCTTCTATTCCACCCGGCACCGATCCGATATAACTATTTCCAGTCAATCAGTGTTTTTACCGGATCAAAGCGTTCATTATGTGCTATAGGAATCAGTGGTAACAAGACGTTTCACCTGAAGTTTCGTACGGCGCTGCTCTGCCTGCCACAGGTCATATTGAGTCTGCTGATTCAGCCAGCTTTCAGCAGTTGTATCGAAAGCGATGGACAGGCGAATCGCCATTTCCGGACTAAGTCCGGCACGCCCATTGAGAATAGCGCTCAAGGTCTTGCGGCTGATCCCCAGAGCTTCTGCCGCCTCAGTGACAGAAAGACCAAGCGGATCGAGGCAGAGCTCCCGAATCACTTCACCTGGATGAGGTGGATTGTACATAAACATGGTAATACCTCAATGATAGTCTTCATAGTTTACAACCTCGGCATCTTCACCATCGAACCGGAAAGTAACTCGCCAGTTTCCACTGACATTGACGGCCCACATATCGGTTCGATTTCCTTTCAGTTCGTGAAACCGCAGACCTGGAAGATTCATATCCTGCGGCTGCCTTGCGGCGTTGAGCCGGCCAAGTATCAGGCGGAGTCTGTTCACATGAGATGTCTGGATTCCGGAGATACTTCCAGTTTCAAAGAAGCGCCTGAGACCTTTATGCTTAAAACTCCGAATCATATACAAAATGTAACCTATTACGTACCGGGTGTCAATTATGTAGAATAAGGCAAGAATAGGGGATGGATCATGGTTTTTGCTGGTCTTTGGCAGCTTTCCACTGCACGACTCCGATCAGACACTCGCCATGCTCGAATCAGTACTGCCTATTCGTATTCAACGTACTTGCCATGGTGGGTCAGTATCGAACCCCGCCTTCCTTCTATTCCACCCGGCACCGATCCGATATAACTATTTCCAGTCAATCAATGTGAGCCGGGACGGTTTACTCTTTACTGGTCAACAATCGTGCGTATGACACTGCAGGGGTTCCCGGCAGCAAATACACCTGCGGGAATATCCTTCGTCACAACGCTTCCAGCTCCGATAACGGTTCGTGCTCCGATTCTTACACCCGGGCATATGATGGCTCCCCCACCAATCCAAATATCATCTCCGATTTCGATTGGCTTGCCAAATTCCCGTCCGCTTGACCGTTCCCTGTAACCTAACGGGTGGGTTGCTGCATACAGTTGCACCGATGGTCCTATCTTGACTCTTGATCCAATACAAACTGTACAAACATCCAGAACAACGCAGTTGAAATTGAAATACACATCGTCGCCGATGTATATATTGCTTCCGTAGTCGCAGTAAAACGGAGGCTCTATCCATAAGTTTCTTCCGGCATTGGGAAGCAGTTCCTGAAGTAACCGCAGGCGAGATTCTGTATTCAGCTCGAGACTGTCATTGAATGCTTTTGCTCGAATTCTCGCCAGGCGGCGTTCTTCAACAAGTACCGGGTCAAGCGGGTCGTAGAGTTTCCCGGAAATCATCTTTGTCTTTTCAGAAATCATCGATCAACTCGCTTATTGTGCTCAACGTCCCCTGTTGCTTGTAATTGTCAGCTATTCCGCGGCTTGTATAAATTGAGTGCATTCTTGTTGAATACATTTTCTGCTGCTTTAGAGCCAAGCGCTTCAATGATCAGCATAAAATCTTCATGAGTGTATTCTCTTGGCGCTCTGGTGGAAGGTAAGTCGGTGCCAAACATAAGTGAGCCAGGGTTGGCTGAGTATAAATCCTTGAGGGCATTGGCTATGGGAAAATCGACCCTGCTAAAACCTGTAGCCTTTACTTTGACTCCTTTTTCTGCGAGCTGAACAAGCAATTTGAATCCAGCCTTGCTCAAGCCAAGATGATCGATGCTCACTGCGGGAAGTTTGATGAGAACCCCAAAAAGATCAGCGAGCATGGCTGAGTCAGCGTAAAGCTCTACATGCCAGCCAGCAACTTCATTTATTCTGGATGCTAAAGATGACAGGTGACGAATCTCTTCAGAGCCACCACGCTTTAAATTGAACCGAATAGCGCGAACGCCAATATCGTCTAACTGGAGTATTTCTCCATTTGAAACAGTGTTCGGAAGCTGTGTGACCCCCACGAATGATGGCCCAAGATTTTTAAGCGCCTCGATCAGATAGGTTTGATCGAAGGCTTGAAACGAACCGGAAACTATTGCACCACCGCACAAGTTATAAGGGAGCATCCGAGACAGATAATCGGTATTTGTAAACGACTCCGGCATGTACCCATTATTTGGTACCAAAGGATATCGTTTATCAATTATATGTAGATGAGAATCGAATAATTGGTAGTCTTTCTGCATGCCCGATCTCTTTACTGCCACATTCTGATGGCTGAGGTTACCGCTCACTATTGATGAAACGCTTGCTCAAAAATCACTTCATCATAAGCAATACAGATTCCTTTCACAGCTCTCTTCTTACGCCGGACTCACGTTAAATAACTGACTTGAGGCAGATGATATATAGCCATTATCAATGGTTATCGCCAGTTTTTTTCATGGCTGGTTCCGCATTTGATGCCTTCATTCGTTTTACCGGATGAAAGCATCAAATTATCAACCAATCATAAAAAATATTCCTATGCCTTGTTTTCACACCAACAATGTCGCAATTTCGGCCGCGTCACTGTACCGCTTCATTCTGTTTAGTCCCACTTTGTGATGGGATGTGTTGACGATAAAGCGTTCAAGTTCGTTCTGCCAGCATTTGATGTGTATTCGTAAGGTGTGAGTACTGGTACGGGTTGCGCGAGGTCGTATCCCTCCGCCGGGAGGTTGAAATCGTGAGGAGCGATGCGGCTCTCAGGTGTCCGTCCGCAGCAGTTCCACACCTTCTTGTCGGGCCAGCGCCTTGTCGAAGGTGAACGTATGTTGGCAACCCAGACGATGATTGCGCGCGATGATCAGACAGTCGGCAAAACCTCCCTTGCCGTGGCGAAAAGCGGCCGCCGCCTGCTCCAGCGTGGCGCGATCTTCGAAGGCAAAGGTCTTGACGGAAAGCAGCAAGTCGATTATGCCGGCCAGCGCAGCCTTGTCCATGCCATAGCACGCCTCAAGCACCCAGAACGTTTCAGCAATGACCAGATCGTTGATGAACACGGCTTCGGGCGTGTCGTTAATCGGCTCCAGCAGCTTGCGCACGGCCTGGGCCTGGGCCGCGTTGTCATTGACGAGCAGGCGCACCAGCACATTGGTGTCGAAACCGATCATGCCTGGCTGTCTTCCTCAAGCGGGGTGGCTGCCAAGTGCCGTGCCACGGTGGCCTGCGCGATAGCCTGATCCATTTCCTCCAGGCTGACTGGTCGCTGCCCCGGCCTGCGCAGAATGCCGAAGATGTCCAGCGCCGTGCGATTGACCGGCCGGGCATGGATGACGCCGTCAACAATGTCAAAATCCAGCTGTGTACCCTCGGTCAGACTCAACCGGTCCCGGATGGGTTTGGGCAGGGTCACCTGGCCCTTGCTGGTGATGGTGGCTTGCATGGTGTGTCGCTCCCTGGAGGAAATTTCTGAATACTATATTTTTATCAGAAAAATATCAATAAGTAAGGAATTTTACGGGGTTTGGATATACGCATGAATTCGCCCCTCATCAAGCTGCGCGATATCCACAAGCGATATGGTGGATGGGATATCAGTCGTTATGGCGGAAATGTGAAATAAACTTAAAAACTGTAGTTAATCGCTTATCAGTGCAAGGATGCGGGTCGTACTTCACCACATCCTGCTGTGCCACATGAGTTATGTGCCGCTCTTCGGTACATACTTGACATTTAACAAACCTTCAAAATCATTATCCTGAGTCCAAAGCATGGCATCGTACTTATGCGCAGTGGCAAATATGATGCTGTCCGCTAATGGCAACTTATACAGAACGCCAAACTTTGCAGCGTCCATTGCCAGCTCAGAATCCAGGGACACCACTCGCCCTTGCTCCATGTGAGCCACCACAACCAAGGCAGCCTCCTCGCCACGTTGGCGTAACACGTTCTTGAAAACTTCCGTTATGGTAATGCTTGGCACCAGCAACTGCGAGATTTGCTCAACAGGTTCTGCAAATACCGGTGCATTTGCATCACCTGCGAAATAGGACAACCAGGCGGAAGAATCAACTACATTCATACCTCATACCCGATCTTCGTCTCTGGTAACGGTAGTATCAATATCCTTGAGAAAACCTCTCATCTCCTTCATGGGCTTGAGGGGAATCAATTCAATTCGCCCCTGATAGGACATAACCTGAATTTTCTGCCCCGACACAATACCCATTGATTCACGAATTTCTTTCGGAATTACAATCTGATACTTCGGTGAAACGGTAACCGCTGTCATAGCCAATCCTCTATCGATCTTAATATAGTATTACGATACATCTATCGATCAAGGGTGGTCAAGCGCAACAGGACATGGTGATACTTCGATTAATCAGTGGTCCAATCCTCCATGCGCAAACCGGCCACGCGGTGGAATTCACCCACGTTGTGGGTGATGAGGGTCAGGTTGGCGATCAGCGCATGGGCGGCAATCTGTATATCGAGTGCACCGATGGGGGTACCCGCGCGTTCGAGCGTGGCGCGCACCAAACCGTAGGCATCGGCGGCAGCTTCGTCCCACGGCAATATGGTGATGCCTAGCAGGAAACGATCGACCTCACGCTCCAGCCTTATGGCAGCGGGCAGCAAGCGAGCCACACCGTAGCGCAATTCGGCTCGGGTGATGGCGGAAATACAAACGGCATCAACGCTTTCGCGCCGCAAACGCTGCTCCAGATGCGGGTAGCCACCGCGCAGCAGATAGCTGGCAATGTTGGTATCCAGCATATAGCACAAAGTCATGGCTAGGCGGTATCGTCTTGTGGCAGCAGCCAGTCGCGTATTTGCTGGGGTGGCTGATGACGGTCAGCCAGAAAGTCGGCCGGTACGGCGGTCAGATCACGCTGGGCAAGGAATTCATCCCATGAGGTCCAGCCCGCGCGGCTGGAGAGGATAACGTCGCCAGTCAATGGATCGCGTCGGATAAAAACTTCATTGCCCTCGAAACGGAATTCGGCCGGCAGGCGCACGGCCTGACTGCGACCATTCACGAATAGTTTGGCGGTTTGCATGAAATATCTCCTGTCACGTTGGGTTGACAAGAGTATATATCGCGATAGATACCAACTCAACGATCAAAACATAGCACACTTACAGTTCATTGACGCCAACGTAAAGCAGTTTTGGCACATAACCCCGCCACGAAGACAAACTCATATTCTCCAGTTTCTGCCCTGCCAGGGCCTGTCTTGCCTATGTATCATGACGAAAAAAGGTCAAATGTGCCTCATCTGGGGCACCGCGATCAATGGATATCAGGCATCTCATGATTTCGCTTCGCCACTTGGCATCTTTGAGCCACTTTCAGCAGGGGCATCTTGACCAGTCGCGTCGATAATAATGTACAATACGTACAAATATTACAAAAGGAAGTTAATATGCGTACTGTAACAGCAAGTGAAGCCAGGCAGGGGTTGGCGGAAATCATCGAGGCAGCCCGGCGCGAGCCTGTCATCATCCAGCGTCAGAAACGGGATGTGGCAGTGATGATGTCGATGGACGAATACGAGCGACTGGTCAATCTAAATGTGGCTGAGTTTCAGCGCTTCAGCGATCGTGTCGGCGCCCAAGCACAGGAAGCCGGTATGACGGAAGAGGTATTGCAAGAATTGCTAAAGAACGTCTGATAAAACCCTCCATGAGCTGTATGCAGACAAAATCGTGATGATCGCAGAAAACCGACGGAGGTCGTAGCTATAGCGATGCTGAGGAGTACAAATCAGAGGTTCCCTAAGCAGTGAAGACTGATCGTCAGTTAGTGATCGACACTAATCTTTGGATCAGCCGCTTGCTTATACCCAGTGGTACGGCAGCCAGAGCGGTGGATCACGGGCTCTCCTGGGGTACTCCATTGATGTCCGAGGAAACACTAACAGAATTGAGCGATGTTCTCTCCTGGACCAAATTCGACCGGTACGTCTCGCGCGAGGACAGGCAGCATTTTTTGCGTTTACTCGGTGGTATTACTCGAGTGGTTTCCATCACCCGGCGGGTCACTGCGTGTAGAGACCCCAAGGACGATAAGTTCCTTGATGTGGCGTTGAACGGCGAAGCGCATATGATCCTGACAGGAGACCGGGATCTCCTGGAACTGCATCCTTTCCATGGGATCGAGATACTTAATCCGGCAAGCTTTCTGGGCCGGCCAATCGATTGAGTGTGCTTTTCACATTATCTTCTGTTCAACCCCACCGATGTCTGATCAGCTACCTACCACTCGCTGCTCAAGACTCACTGCGACGCCACCAAGCCAGGATCACCACCACAACAGGTGCCAGAATGGTCAGCCACGATACCATGTCCCAGATACCGTCACCGATGAGGGCGGAAACCAGGCCGATTAGGACTGCCACGCTTAATAGCGCCGGTATGAAAAACACTTCTCGCACCGATTGTCGGTGCTTTGTATACATCGTGCGCGATTCCAGCCGATTCGTCATGTAATCTATCCTTGTTTTCATTGGTATAAACCATCGTGTTGTTCAACGCTGTATGGTCGTCGAGAGGCAGTACAGCATCGTCCGCTTTGGAAACCGATGCTGTCGTCGTCTTGGGTTTACGCAACCAGAGATACAGACCGCTGGCCAACACGACGATAGCGATGAGGTCGAGCACTGCCCACAGAATTTTCAGCGGCAGGCCGCCGTAGTCGCCAAAGTGCAATGGTTGCGACAGAAACAATGTCTTCACATACCAGGGCATATCACGTGAATCAGTCAGCTCACCATTACTGGCATCGACCAGCGCCGGCTTAAGCAGCCGCGATGTGATCGGTGTGTTGCCCCTCAGGAAAAAAGTATAGTGGTGCGGGCTGGAAAACATCGTACCCGGGAAAGCGACCAGCCGTACCTCCATGTCCGGCGCCGCCGCGCGAGCAGCACGCAACGATGCTTCAAGATGTGCAGGCTGTGTGACGGGTGGCAGATCTTTAAAGGGTGCGGTCATTTCAGCCATCTGGTCCATTTGCCACAGGCTCAGGATAATGCGGTCCAGCGTGTTGATGGAGCCGGTCAGGCCCACCACTGTCAGCCAGACCACGGTCACGATACCCAGCAGATTATGTATGTCCAGCCATTTGATTCGCGCACTGCGCTGCATGCGCAGCACGCCGAACTTCAGCCGCTGCATGAACGGATAGTACAGCACGACGCCAGATACGATGGCCACCACCATCAGCAAGCCCATGAAGCCCAGAAACAGTGTGCCGGGCAGGTCGGCAAACATGTCTACGTGAAGCCTGAGCATCACATACATGAAACCTTCACGGGTCTTGGGTTCGTCCAGCACTTTGGCAGTACGGGAATCGATCACCACTGAATTACTTTCCTCCGGCGGGGCATCGACCCGACTGGCCATCGATACAAAGGTCAGATCCGGATGCTCCTCCTGATCCCAGAACATAAAGCGGATGACTTCGCCAGAGCGGCGTTCGAGCGCCGCCTGTGCGATACGGTCCATACTGGCGTTCGGTGTGCCTTCAGGCATGGAGGGTGCCTCCACCACGCCACTGAGATGCTCGATTTCTTCATGAAAAATCAGTGGCAGACCAGTCAGGCACAACAGCAACATGAACAAGGTGCAAACAATGCTGCTCCATTTGTGAATCCAGGCCCAGGAATGTAACGACATCAGTATCTCCTTATAGATCGATGGAAGCAGAGAAATTTATGGTACGCGGTGTTCCGATGAAGAGAGAACCTGCTGTAGCTGCACCGAAGTAATCCTTGTCCAACAGGTTTTCAACATTCAAACGGAACATAACCGGCTTGGAGATGATGCGCGCAGCATAACGCACGCCTCCATCGAAGCGTACCCAATCCGGGATCTTCAGCGTATTGGTCGCATTGACAAAGGTTTTGGCGGTGTAGACCATCCTGCCTGTCAGCGTTAACCCCGGCAGAAAGCCAACATCCCATTCCGCTCCCAGATTGGCCTGCCACTCGGGTACCCCAATGGCTTTATTGCCCTTCAGCATCGCCGACACCGATTTGGACAACACTGCATCTATGTAGCTGGCGCCGCCCAGCACGCGCACGCCGCGCACAACTTCGCCGGCAATGGTTGCTTCCACGCCGCGATTGCGCTGCTCACCAAACACGCCGAACGTCGTACCGGATATACCCGCGCTGGGCCTGGTCAATTCGAACAGGCTCAGCGTTGTCATGAAGTTGCCCTGATCGAACTTGACACCGATTTCCTTTTGCTTGGATTTATACGGAGACATAATCTCCCCCGGATTAGTAATCGCCGCACTGATCGGTGCCGTATCCCCTTTCGATAATCCCTCGATATAACTCGCATACAGCGACAGTGACGGGCGCAGCTTGAACACGATGCCAACGACAGGCGTTATTGCGCTCTTATCGTAGCGCGGGCCACTGGCCATACCCGTAGCAAAATTGTAGCTTTGTCCCTCGACCTTCTGGTAACGCAGGCCAAGGGACGCCAACAGCCTGTCATCCCAGAATGACATCGTATCGGCCAGCACCACACTGGTCAGCTGAGTATCGAGGTAGGGACGCGCCAGGTTATTGATACCCTCAATGGAGGGAGTCGAAAACAATTGGCCGGTATACAAATTGGAAATACCGGGAGGAAAGCCGGTATAAAAGCCCAGCTCTTGCGACTGGTCAAGCCAGGTAAAACCAAATGCAGTACTATGGCTAACAGGCCCGGTAGCAAATACGCCGCGTATACCTGCTTCCAGTGACTGGGTGCGGGTAGGCATACGTTGCCAGCCTCCGGCGTAGGAATAGTCACCCGCCGTATTCAGAAGAACCGGATTGGCAGCGAAAGCGCCCCAGTTAAGTTTACGCATACCGTAGCTCGCGTATGCGGTAACGGCCTTACTGATATCGTACTCTGCCTTGAACAGCCACGAGATATTGCGACCATCAGTCCAGCCGTAACCAGGGTAGGCCGTAGTGTTGTCCGGTACACGCGGGACTGCAGTCAACCCGGGACCCATTGAAAACTGGCGTACCACGTTATTGATGCGCTCTTGTTGCCACAACAGATCGAGAGAAGCTCGCAGTGAACGCTGACGAAAATCCAGCCCCAGCGACCCCAGGCTCTGATAAGTAGACTGACCATCGATTGTCGTATTGCCACCGCGGTGCATGACATTCAGGCGTGCACCGAATACATTATCCGGCCCGAAACGGCCACCAATATCCGCATGGCCACCAAACAGGGAATTTGAAGTGATGCCGGTCGTGATCCGCATCAGTGGTGTATCCCCAGCGCGCTTGGGCACCAGATTAATGACGCCGCCTACACTGCTGCCAGGCGCCATACCAAACAATGCGGCAGACGGGCCTTTGATCACTTCCACCCGTTCTATCGATTCCAGAGGTGCCCGCCAGTAGGGTGTCAGGCCAAACAACCCGTTCAGAGCGAAATCTGCGCTGGAGACCGAGAAACCGCGCATCGTAAGGTCTTCGTTGATGTTGGAGCGAGCACTGCTCATACGTACCGATGGATCCAGCGCAGCAATATCCGCCACCGAACGTGCCTGGTTATTTTCGATCACTTGTGACGAGTAGCTGGTAACACTGAAAGGCGTATCCATCACCGCGGTATTGCCAAGCACACCCATACGTGCACCACTGCCTACCTGGCCTCCTTTGTAAACCGGCGGTGCCTCATCAATAGCGGCTCGATGGCCTGCCACCGTTACCGTTGGCAGCACGGTCCCGCTTGTCGTCATCGTGGCAGCAGTCGCCCTGCGTATCACGTATCCGCTACCAGGGGTGGCAACCGCCTCCAGTCCGGTTCCCGCCAGCAGTGCCTTCAACCCGTCCGGCACGCTGTAGCTGCCAGTCAGGCCAGGACTGTGCTTATCTGCAGTCAGTGCACCATCAATGGACAGCGTAATGCCGGCATCTGCCGCAAAATGGTTTAGCACCTGGTCCAGTGTACCGGCCGGGATGTCATAGCGGATGCTTGCTTGCGGCTGAACAGGTACTGTCGTGCTTTGCGCCCGCACCGGCACAAACGTTGCCGCCATGGACAGACAGGCCAGCAGCACGACCTGGCGCAATAGCGCTTGCGAACGACAAGCCCCCGTAACGCACAGGTTGGCAGGAAGATTGGTGTTTCTCGTTGGCATAGATTTTTCCCTTCAGTAATAGGTGGTCCCGGCTGTTTGCCAGGGCCTTACCTGTATTCCGAACGAGATGGGAAAAGTGCTACGGTTGATGCAAAATTTTTTTGGTGAGAGGGTCAGAAGATTGTTTCATTTGAACGGATGGGGTCCAATGGTGATCCACCAGCGCGTGACTGTCTGGACTTGTACCGGCAGGGCCTGGGTAAGCAAGCGCAGACTCTGATCAGTATCGTCCAGTGAATAAACGCCGGAAACGATCAGATCCTTGACTGCCGGGTCACAACGCAGCACACCGCTGCGGTAGCGGCCCAGCTCGACCAGGAAATCTTCCAGTCGCATACGTTCGGCCACGAGCAGACCGCGCGTCCAGACAGTTGCACTGATTTGCAGTGCCTCAGGTGCTTCGACTCCGGTGTGATCGAAACACGTCTGTTGACCGGCATCAAGCCGTACGACATCGTCCGGATTCACGGTGGCCGGGCGGATAGCGACTGCGCCATCCTGTACCGCAACCTGAATTTGTGTATCTGATTCGCGTACATTGAAGCGTGTGCCCAGCGCCTGGATACTGCCCCGGGTGGTTTGCACCAGAAACGGGCGGTCGGCACTGTCTGGCGCTGTAACGATGAAGATCTCACCCGTGCGCAACAGCAATTGGCGTGTCTGCGCGCTATAGCACACATTAATGGCAGTGGCACTGCCGAGCGTCACCTGCGTACCATCGGCAAGTTCGATATTACGCCGCTCACCATACCCGGTGTGGTAATCGGCCATCATCATCTGCCATGGCACTGTTTGCTGCAATCCATAGCCGGCGATACCGGCGCCTGCCAGCAGACCTGCCATACCGAGTACTGTGCGACGTGCTTTACATCGCCTAGCATCAGCGCTGCGTAATACTTCGGCAACAGGTGAAGCCAGCGTCTGCAGTTGTTCATCGGTACGTTCCACCTGAGCCCAGGCACGGGCATGTGCCGGGTCAGCCGCCAGCCAGCTCTGCCAGCGCGTACGATCTCTATCGGTAGCCTCTCCCGACCAGAAGATAACCTGCCATTGCAATGCCTGCTGCAAGATGTCGACCGCAGGCGCAGTATCATGCTCAGGTTGAGCTGCGCGGGGTAACGAAGGTGTATTGCTGTCACTCATGTGCGTGCCAATGTCATGGAGCGGTGCCAGTCGGTGAATTCAAGACACAGTGACAAGTCTGCGCAGCGCGCAGCATATACTTACGCACTGTCGCGACGGAGATACCCCGGCGCTGCGCAATATCGGAATAGGTCAATCCATCGAGCCGCGACAGCAGGAACACCTCACGCACCCGAGACGGAAGACTACCCAGCGCGGTATCGAGCAACAACAGTACCTGCAGCGCCAGTACACGTTCTTCTGCCGATGGTGCAAGATTTTCCGGCAGTTGCGCCAACGCCGTCAGGTAGGCTTCCTCGACGGCACGACGGCGATACAGATCCACCACCAGACCTTTGGCGATCTGAGTGAGAAAAGCGCGCGATTGTTCGGCATTGGGTACGCGACCCGAAACCAGAACGCGCACGAAGGTGTCATGCGCCAGATCGGATGCATCAATGGCACTGCTCAGTCTGCGGCGCAGCCAAACCTGCAGCCAGTCGTGGTGATTGCAGTACAGGGCCTGAACATCCGTGGATACAGTAGTGTCAGGCGCCAGACATGAATCGGTATGAATACTGTTATCCAACATGATAAACAACAAGAATGAGAATGCTTATTATTTTATCAGGCTGGTAAAAACGAATCTACTCGTGGTTTTATACGCGAGGGAAATAAAACAGGCGGGGTTCTTTCAAGTGTTAGAACCATAGGATGCTGGGACGAATTAACGCCAAGGCATCCCAGTTTATTTTTACAGGTAGCCTTTGTTTTGCTATACCGTACGTTCGCGCAGATGAACGATATTACCTTCCGGATCACAGACATTGCGCACCCGTAAACCGGGCCCCGGCCACAGTGGTCCCCATACCTTGCCACCAAATTCCTCGGCGATACGCTCAGCTGTGGCAAGGCTCTCAACAGTGAAGAACGGTTTGATTGCCTGTTCCTCGCGCGGCACTGGCGGTACGGCAATGGTGATCTGATCGGCAAACTGCGGTGGAATTGCGTGAATGATCAGCTGAACATCTGGTGATTGCAGCACCTTGTGTTCACTGTCCGCGTGCAACACTCTCGCCCCCAGCACTTGCTCGTAAAAGGATGAAACTTTATCCAGATGCTTTGCATAAATCAGCACACCTGTGCGAGCGGGGCTAGACATTGTGTCCTCCGGATATGTCCGTTAAATAAACAACCTGTACGGCCCGATGCTTGAAGTTAGACGATCGAGTCGGCAACCGAGAAAAAATCCCTTGCCTTTGTTCCGACATACCAGGTCAATCCTTTGTTGGCAGAAAAGCCAATGATTACACCAACGCCGAACGGGATAGCTTTTTCTGCAGCTTTTTTTGTGAAGGTTATTCCAACTTTCTTGAATAGCTCTCTTAACGTTTGAAGAGACGCATCCTGGAGATATTGTTGCATCATTTTTACTGATGCTTTTTTGCCAGGTTCTTTCCCGCCCACTCTGGTCATCTCACTGATTGCACCAAGCCCCGCAACCATCAAACAAAGGCGTTTTTCCTCTTCGATGGTAATGTCACGGCCGTAAATCGTTGCAATGGCCATTGTCATTTCAATTTGATACTTCATGGAAAGAGCCGCATTGGCTGTTGCGCCGCCAAATGCAGCCAGAACAGTGCCAAGTCCGGGTATTGCCCCTGTAAGAGCGGTAGTTCCGCCCACAAAGGCAGTATAGTAGGAGTAATTCGATATGATCTTATCGGCAGCATAAGCATTGATCTCGTCTTCTGAACGATCGCTCCCATACCGGGTTACATATTTGTCCTTGAGTTGCAGAGCTTCTTTTCTGATAGCAGCAGGCTCTGCAAGAATCAGTTCAATTGCTTTCAGAAGGATTGGTTTGTCACCAACCGTAATGACTTCTGACATCTCATCTCCTTGTGTTCGTACTGTCGTCTAATGGGCTGATCAGGAACACAGTGGATAATTCGGCGGACAGCAGCGCATTGTTATATGTCTTTCTCATTAACACTCATAAATATTGCTTTGAATTGGTGAGGCATTTTCGTTCGTCAGCGGTACGGTAGCGTAGTCTTCACCCAGAAAACTGGAAGCTTTGAACAAATTCTTAGAACTGATTCACGCCAAGCCTGTCGAAGCCACAGGCAGTACATATGCTTTGATGAGCTCCATGCGAATGGTTTCTGGACGAATTGGTAAAATCAGTAGCGATTCGGATTGCGTGAGTTTTCATCAAAATGGATCGGATCAATTAAGCACACAAAAGACAAACTGATGAAACATAAACCACAAATGATAAAAATGCGTTGGTTGGATACAGCAGTAGTGTTATTAGTTCTGTATGCTTCCTCAGCTTGGGCCTTTAGCATCGATGATGTCGCAAAACAGGCTCAATTATTAGCCGGTAAAAACTATGAAACGCCGGAAAGCAATTTGCCCTCCACTTTTCGCGATATGAAATATGCGGATTACCAGCAGATTCAGTTTAATCATGATAAAGCTTACTGGAGTAATCTGAAGACTCCATTCAAGCTTGAGTTTTACCACCAGGGTATGTACTTCGATACACCTATCGAAATTAATGAAATAACCGCTACGTCGGTACATAAAATCAAATACAGCCCTGATTATTTCAATTTTGGTAATGTCCAGCATGACAAAGACACAGTGAAAGATCTTGGTTTTGCTGGCTTCAAAGTGCTATATCCGATCAATAGCAAAGACAAAAACGATGAAATTCTCAGTATACTCGGCGCCAGCTATTTCCGCGTGATTGGCGCAGGTCAGGTTTACGGTATTTCCGCACGCGGCCTGGCTATCGATACTGCTCTGCCTTCCGGCGAAGAGTTTCCCCGGTTCCGGGAATTCTGGATCGAACGGCCTAAACCGACTGACAAGCACCTGACAATCTATGCGCTGCTGGACTCGCCGCGTGCGACGGGCGCTTACCGCTTTGTCATGATTCCGGATCGCGATATCGTAGTCGATGTCCAGTCGAAAATTTATCTGCGCGATAAGGTCGACAAGCTGGGCGTTGCACCGCTGACGAGTATGTTCCTGTTTGGCTCTAACCACCCTTCTCCGATAGTGAACTTCCGTCCTGAGTTACATGATTCTAACGGCCTCTCCATACACGCCGGTAATGGAGAATGGATCTGGCGTCCACTAAACAATCCGAGACGTCTGGCCATCAGCCGTTTTTCCGTGGAAAACCCGCAAGGGTTTGGTCTGCTGCAACGTGGCCGTCAATTTTCACGTTTTGAAGATCTGGATGATCGTTACGATTTACGTCCGAGTGCATGGATAACGCCGAAAGAAAATTGGGGCAAAGGCAGCATTGAGCTGATAGAAATTCCAACCAACGACGAAACCAACGACAACATCGTCTCTTTCTGGATACCGGATCAACTGCCGGAGGCTGGTAAGGAAATAAACTTCAAATACACCATCACCTTCAGCCACGACGAAGACAAGCTGCATACACCGGATAACGCGTACGTCATGCAGACGCTTCGCTCAACAGGTGATGTAAAACAGTCTAATCTTATTCGTCAACCTGATGGCACGATCGCCTTCGTCGTCGATTTCACTGGCGCGGAGATGAAGAAACTACCGCAGGATACACCTGTTGCAGCTCAGGTCAGTATTGACGACAACGGTACGATCGTCGAGAGCAGCGTGCGTTACAACCCGATCATTAAAGGCTGGCGCCTGACACTGCGCGTAGAAGTGAAAGATGTAGAAAAAATCACTGAGATGCGTGCTGCACTAGTCAATGGTGACCAGATACTGAGTGAAACCTGGAGTTATCAGTTACCCGCTGATGAATAAAACAACTGAATACATCGATGCGCTGCCGCTGACTGCCGCTGAGAAAGCAACGCTGCCGACAATAGATATCCGCACTCTTCATAAGGCACTGGATTCTAAGCATCATGACTATGCGCGTGAAGATGATTCGCCGCTGGGATCTGTGAAAGCACGGCTTGAGCAAAGTTGGCCTGATTCTCTGGTTAACGGACAACTGACTGAAGACGACGAAGAGCGTACACAACTGGAGACAATGCCAAAAGCGACACGCTCATCAATGTCGCCGGATCCGTGGCGCACCAATCCGATTGGCCGATTCTGGGATCATTTGCGCGGGCATAATGCCACACCACACGATATGTCGCAATTGACGAAGGAAGAGCAGGCTCATGAACAAGAATGGTGTACCGTCGGCACCATTCGCCGCTACATTCTGCTACTGCTGACATTTTCGCAGACTGCGCTTGCAACCTGGTATATGAAAACCATCCTTCCTTATCAGGGTTGGGCACTGATCAATCCGATCGACATGATTGGCCAGGATGTGTGGATATCGTTTATGCAGCTGCTGCCTTATATACTGCAAAGCGGTATTTTGATCCTCTTCGCTATTCTCTTCTGCTGGATATCTGCCGGTTTCTGGACGGCGCTCATGGGTTTTCTGCAATTGCTGATCGGTAAAGACAAGCACAGTATTTCCGCATCGCTAGCAGGAGATGTGCCAATCAATCCCGAGCACCGTACGGCGTTGATCATGCCTATCTGCAATGAGGATGTGGATCGCGTGTTCGCCGGATTGCGCGCGACCTGGGAATCAGTGAAGGCGACAAATCAGCAGCAACACTTCGATATCTATATTCTGAGCGACAGCTACGACCCTGATATCTGCGTCGCGGAACAGAAAGCGTGGATAGAACTGCTTGCAGACGTCCAGGCCAAAGGGCAGATATTCTATCGTCGTCGCGGCCGCCGCGTAAAACGCAAGAGCGGCAATATTGACGATTTCTGCCGCCGCTGGGGCAGCCAGTACAGCTACATGGTGGTGCTGGATGCGGATTCGGTAATGTCAGGAGAATGTCTGACCAGTCTGGTACGCTTGATGGAGGCCAACCCGAATGCCGGTATCATTCAATCGTGGCCGAGAGCTTCAGGCATGGATACCTTCTACGCACGCTGCCAGCAGTTTGCAACACGTGTTTACGGGCCACTGTTTACTGCCGGCCTGCATTTCTGGCAATTGGGAGAATCACACTACTGGGGCCACAACGCCATCATCCGTGTGCAACCGTTCATTGAACACTGTACGCTGGCGCTTTTGCCCGGTGAAGGCACTTTCGCAGGCTCTATTCTCTCTCACGATTTCGTGGAAGCGGCATTAATGCGCCGTGCGGGGTGGGGAGTATGGATTGCTTACGACCTGCCGGGTTCTTATGAAGAATTGCCACCGAATCTGCTGGATGAGCTTAAGCGCGACCGCCGCTGGTGTCATGGTAACCTGATGAATTTTCGCCTGTTCCTGGTAAAAGGCTTGCATCCGGTACATCGTGCGGTATTCCTGACCGGCGTTATGTCCTATCTTTCCGCCCCGCTGTGGTTTATGTTCCTTGCACTTTCCACTGCGCTGCAGGTGGTGCATGCGTTCACGGAACCGCAATACTTCCTGCAACCACACCAGCTGTTTCCGGTGTGGCCGCAGTGGCAGCCGGAACTGGCGATTGCACTGTTGGCCTCGACCATGGTGCTGCTGTTTTTGCCCAAGCTGCTGAGTATTTTGCTTATCTGGTGCAAAGGAACGAAAGAATACGGTGGATTCATTCGCGTCACGATCTCCCTGCTGCTGGAAGTGATTCTTTCAGTCCTGCTGGCGCCGGTGCGCATGCTGTTCCACACCGTATTCATAGTCAGTGCGTTCCTTGGCTGGAAGGTGACATGGAAATCGCCACAACGCGACGATGACTCCACCACGTGGCGTGAAGCCTTTACGCGACATGGTTCTCAACTGCTGCTGGGGCTGATTTGGGCAATAGGGATGGCGTGGCTCGATCTGCGCTTCCTGTTCTGGCTGGCACCTATCGTCTTCTCGCTGATTCTGTCACCGTTCGTATCAGTCTTTTCCAGTCGTGCATCCATTGGCCTACGCGCCAAACGCTGGAAGCTGCTCTTGATTCCGGAAGAATATTCGCCACCCAAGGTATTGGTGGATACAGACAATTATCTGATGATGAATCGCAACTGCACACTGAACGATGGCTTCATGCACGCTGTGTTTCATCCATCATTTAATGCACTGGCAACGGCAACAGCCACTGCACGCCACCGCAAGAGCAAAGTGCTTGAAATTGCCCGCGACCATCATGTCGAGCAGGCGCTGAATGAGCCCCCTGACAAACTCAACCGTGATTGCCGTCTAACCCTGTTGAGCGACCCGGTTGTCATGTCGCGTCTGCATTACCGCGTATGGGCAATGCCGGAAAAATATGCTTCATGGATGAATTACTATCAACAACTGACGCTCAATCCGTCAGCACTGAAACAATGGAAGCCGAATATCAAGGAAGAAGCTGACTATGCGGAATCAAATGCTCAAATCGATATGGCTCTTTCCGGTACACCCTGACGTAGTGCTAACTGGCAGCTCAATGCTGCATTAAGAGAACGGAGTTGAACACAATGTAAGAAATAATGACTGGCAAGTTTGCCGTTGTATCTTAGCCACCCTGCCACGTGGGAGCCGTTTGGATTTCAATGCACCCAATACACCCCTTCTTTTTCATTCCATTCGTACTATTCCCGAGAATTGAACCTACCACCCTTTAGCTCATCATCATTCTTTTATCATTAAATGATGGGATTCATCGAACTAAATTATCGTTATTTCTCTATTAATATCATATTGTTATTATTTATCTAAACATTCTGATGTAAAAATATTGAACGATAGAAGATATTTGTACACTTTCTCTATAAGAAAAATAAGAATGGTTTTCGATCGCAACATAATCAATTTTCAGAGATGACATAAGTCCGATTTACTGGATCCCGGTTGCATAAAAAACTGATCTTACTTTTTGCTAAATGGAGATTTTTCTATGCCTTACAAAAAGAACGAAGATCTGCCCGAAAACGTTATTCATGTTCTGCCTTCTCATGCGCAAGATATTTACCGCGCTGCATTTAACAATGCATGGAAAGAGTATGCCGACCCGGCAGATAGAAACGAAGAGAATTCCCGGGAAGAAACTGCTCATAAGGTTGCATGGAGTGCAGTTAAAAAGCTGTACCGGAAAGAGGGGAATGAATGGATAAGAAAATAAAGATTTGTTTATCAATCTTTCAAGTCAGGCATCACTAGATGCATCCAACTGTAGTTTTTAAGTTTAATTATTTTGAGTCATGAACTCGGTAGCCAAGAAATTATTTTTGCATATGGAGAATATATGAAACATACCTGCTCAACCAGTGATCTGGGATGTTTGAAATTCAATAAAAGAAGAGAAATGATGGGCTGGAATACAGTTGAAAGAAACTGGAAAGAACTAAAAGGCAAGCTTAAAGAAACATGGGACGATATGACTGATGATGAGCTGGATGTCATTGCAGGCAAACGTGAGCAACTAGTGGGGAAAATTCAAACCAAATATGAAATTGCAAGGGAAGAGGCTGAAAGACAGGTTAACGCTTTTGCTCACGATTGCGATGCCGCTAAGGAACCTTTGAGAAACATCGGCGAGGCAGTTAGTTCAAGGCAAAAATCAGTGAAAAAGCGGAGTTTATACACATAATAAATGAGCATTTTGAGCCGATTTTTAACACAAAAATGGCAACGCAGGTAGTTTTTCAGAGGTTCCGTAAGGAAAAGCCAATCATCAGGGGTATTTGGATACCGGAAAAATATGAATCTGTTTAGGAAATGATAATCGAACCATCATGCAGAAATGATGATTCGACTTAAAGAGCAGATCGGTACTTATTTATGAAACAACAATAAGTATTGGGGCTGCACAGGTGGGCCGGAATCTCGCCTGTATTACAAAAGTAGTAAATGGAATCCTTTTAACTTATTAAATTAACAGGAGTCAATCATGAAAAAACTGAATATTTCATCAACATTAGCTGCTGCCTCTTTTATTACCACAACTGCTTTTGCAAATTTGCAACTCTGCCTCCAATAGTACGGAAATAGAATGTGAAGTGGATGCAACTAGGACGTTAATTCAACCGAAGAAAGGTTGATCGTAGCGTCTTATAAACATACGAGGATATTCAAAATGAAAGCTCATATCTCAAAAGTGAAACTTTCTATTTTAGTACCAGTAGCCTTGTTGTCCGGATTCTTCCTGATAGGAAGTACTGCGGCAACAGCCGACTCTTCTTCAGACAGCAATCGCACAAACAGTGAGAAATACGAAAAGAAGGAAGATACCAGAAAATATGATCAGCGAAATGATTTGGATGAAAGCAGAAGAGGTATAGAAGATACAGTGATACCTGAGACTGATAGCAATTCAACTGATCAGCCAAATCACAATCTTCGCAATCCGTCAGAACAATCCCCCGCAGAAATTATGCCGGGCAGGAACTAATCTAATCAAAATTCTATTCAACAAAAGAGGAAAGTTATGAAAAAAATATTATCGAGTACTTTCATTCTGTCTCTATTTATGCTCAGTTCAGTCAATGCGCAGGCGCAGGTAGAGGATGTTCATCTGCAAGAAGCAATCAGACAAACCGAAGCTGTGGTTCTGGCAGTAGATGTAAAGACTATGACACAACTGGCGCAGGAAGCAGAAAGGTATGCCGTTGAAGTTAAATCAACACATCCCGAAGACAAGCACCTTCAGGAAGAAGGATTGAAACACCTGAATGACGTCATAAAAGAATCTCGGGCTGGCGAAGCTGCTGCAGCCAGAAAAGCTGCTATTGTTGCGTTGAGTAAATTTAATCAAATTGAGAGTAAATAAATACAGATCAGGGCCTGGAATGACAGAACGCATGTTATTCCAGGCCCTGCAGTTCTCAAATTTTGAAGACTTCCAGATTTTTATTCCATTCCCAAATCAAAAATGACACGAAGGCGAGCCCCAGACAGTATAAATAATACGGCTTGGCGAAGCCGACAAAGTTAGTTTTGATTTAGAAATGGAATTAGTCCTGCTTTGAGTTGAATCGTTAGAAAACCCCTGAAAAACGTCGGCGAGGCAGTCAGGTCAAGGCAAAAACCGGATAAAAAGCGGAGTTTATATGTAATAAATGAGCATTTTGAGCCGATTTTTAACGTAGAAAGGCAACACAGGTAGTTTTTCAGAGGTTCCTTAGCAGCGATTACTGATAAATTTGTCCACTATGTTTCAGCCACCCTCCCACGTGGGAGCCGTTTGGATCTCGATGCGTCCAATGCACAACCCCTCCTTTTTCATTCCATTCATACTGCCCTGAAAATTGAATGGAATCTCCCTTTCTGAGAGAGCCTATTCTCGGTGCGACATCGATATTATGCGCAATCAAAAGGGTTTGACCGGAACGAAGGGAAATAATGAATTTTTGGTGCCTGCTGCCAACATTGTCGTCCGGGAGCAATTTTGTGACAACGCCTTCTCCGGAGACTTGTAGATTGCTCTTACGATTTGAGAAAGCATCGGCAATCGCTGCATCCGCACCACCCTGGCTCTCCGAGAAAGTCGAATGCTGGAGTCTGTCTGGTATTGAGGTGTAGGGATTGCCGAGATACGAATAGCCGGCAACTATTGCCACCGCAAGAAATATGAGTTTCTTCTTCATGTTGTCACTTCTAATTCATGACTTAAACCACGCCGCCAAGCGAAGGCAAATATATCGGCTGGATGCACTTGCTGGATTTATTTACCGGCTGCCTCTGCACACATCACCTTCTTCCGCAGTGAGCCAGCCCGAAAGCTGCTCAATACGGTGGTTAACCAATGCAGTCTGCTCCAAACAACTGCACATTGGATAGACCGAACCGTATTCCTCACGCTTGTTATCAGCGGGATAAATAGCTTCCATCTCCGCATCCCGGAATGCCAACCATGCGCGCTGCGCCTTGCGTAGCCTGATTGTGAAATTGGCATCGTCTTTATGCTGTTCCAGAAGCTGCTGATAGATGGCATTGAGCTTTTTGTCCGCTTTCCGATATGCCTCACACGCATCATCATTGAGATCAGCTTGAGTCTGTGCATTCGCGATCGCACATAAAAGCGCACAAACAAAAAAGGCAATGGATCGAATATTCATTTTATTGAAGTCCAACGTTCAAGGTAACTGGCCTTGCACAGCTTTATGCGCAAGATCCGATTGACTGTAGGGTTGGACATCTCCGGGGGCACCGCATGAACATATATCGAGTAAATCAGATTCACGAATAGACTTTCGCAAGATTGTTATGTTTGAGCTTAAGCGTTGCAAACTCGCGTTCCGACGAAACCGTAATATCTGGTTCGCCAAACTGCTTCTCGGTTTCCACCGCAAGACGCGAGACAAATTCCTTTATGGCTTTTGAATCTGCTGGTTCGTTGTAAGCAACAAGCAGATCGATATCGCCATACAACTTGCGTCGCAGAAATGAGCCGAAAGCATAGATACTCACGCCTCTTGGCGGCGACAAGTCCTTTGCAAGCCTACTTATATTGCTAAGGCGATCTTCTCGTTCAGAGCGAAGCAGGTAATTTAGGAACTGTTCTCCGCTATACCGAATGGCGCCCATAAACTCGCCGAGCATGAACAGTCCGATTCCGTTCTCTATGCAGATTCGCTTTGCAGAAGGTGAATACTGAATTACCGGGCAGGAGCAAATAATGGCGTCAACGGCTGGATCGACCTCTAGCACCCGATCTAGGGTGTAGTCGGTAAAGTAATATGTGTTAGTTACAAAGACTTTGAGCGATCTTCCATCCACTAGCTGAACGAGCATGGTGGATTGATTCAGTTCTTGCAGGCTTTTGATATTGCTGTGATCTGACAAGAATCTGTTGATATAGGTTTTGATTTGATTGTGGCGATATTCAAGTTCCTCTTGCTCCATCACTTTAGGAGCCGACGATGGAATTCCAAGCTTTGTCTTGATGAAGTAGTCAAACTCTCGCGGGAATAGTTTATAGTCATTGACCCTACGATCCATCAGGCAATTGTCTTGGAATGCATCTACGTGAATCTTGTACAAGAGCATTTGCAAATAAACATCCCAGGGATATTGAAAGTTTCGCCGATTCATTTCGATGAGTTGCACGATTCGCTGATTGTGGGGAATGATGGTGTCGAGGCAGCGCCTACGCCAAAGACGCAATCCATCTCCTCCTTCACCCCTTAGTACGTTGTTCGAGAATGGTCCGCACTCGCGAAATATGGTCGCATTTTCGTCGAGCAGATCATTTACTGCGGAAAGTAGCTGTTGCTCATTTTGGATGTTCGGAATTGCAAACAGTGACGAAATCTTTTCAGCATGAGCTTGTTTCCAAGCAAGCATCGATTCTACGGAAAACTTGCTTTCTAGTTCATCAGCGACCTTATGACATTCAAGGCAAAGCATGATGAGATTCACTATGCCGTCTTTCTCAATGTACTCAGCAAGATCGTGATCGCTTCGCGGACCCGTGCTTCCGTGAC
Source organism: Nitrosomonas sp. (assembly GCF_040256045.1). Taxonomy (GTDB): domain Bacteria; phylum Pseudomonadota; class Gammaproteobacteria; order Burkholderiales; family Nitrosomonadaceae; genus Nitrosomonas. The sequence continues at coordinate 2,331 of NZ_JBDZWD010000019.1, read as the reverse complement.
CGACGATATGAGCGACATTGGCAACGCTCACAACATCGTCTTCAACTGACCGAAACAGAGGCCGGTTACATGCAGGATTCTGGCAGAAACCGCAGCTTTGTGCCCAGAGTTGTCGTGTAGTGTTAAGTGGGATCGACTTTCTAATCACGGTGCCAGCAGTCTTGTGGGTTATCGAATTAGTAGAGGAGATGCTCAACGAGGGTGTAGAAAAACCTATTTTTGGACTGGGGGGCGCCCAGACCTCAAATTCCAGATCCCAAATTTCTGAAATGCCTTGACGAGTGAGAGATCAGGTTTTTAGAACTATATTCATAAGTGTCAGTGTATTATTTATACCAGGCCTAGAGATGCTTGAGTACTTGATTTTGTCTTTGATCAACTGTTTTCATTGGCTTACCCCATAATGGGCAAGCTTCTCAATGTTGTGGACCAGACAGTACAGTTTCCATTGTCCGTCGACTTTGCTCCGACCCCGCAGGGTAAATCGATCAAGGCGTTTGTTATTGCGCAGGCTACCGAATACTGGTTCGACCGTCGCGAAGCGGCGGGTGATCATCTGTCGACCCTGATCAGAATCGATCTTCCGTTTCATCCGGTCAGTATGGGTTTCATAACCGTCGCGTTTGCCTTGGAAAAATGCAACCTGCCGCGTCTTGGTTTTCTCCGGCGTGCGCAAACACTGAGTCCGGAGGGGGCAAGGCAGGCAATCTCGCTCGGCGCCCCGAAACTTCATCGCTGCATAGCCATTGAAGGTGCAGTTCGAACCGTTCGAATAGAGTCGTTTGCCAGCCGGGCAGAGACAGTGCGAGCCATCCTCGGCAAGCTGGAAGTCACCTGGACCAAACCGTTTCGAGATCAAAGGTTGTCCACGCTTATCCCAGAGTGGATCGGGCTTGGCCTTGTGTGCCGCTTGCCCATGGTAGCGTTCGTCGCGTTTGCGGTAGCCGTTGTCGGGAAGGTAGGCGTTGATGCCTTCTGTCGCCAGCATCTTGAGGTTGTTTTCAGAATGATAGCCAGCGTCAGCGGTAACAACAGTTTGATTGCTCATTTGTGGCTTGACAGCTTGGACCACTGGAACAAGCAGTTCTTGTTCTGAACCGGTGCCATGAGCCTGCGCATCCAGAATAATCTGGTGTTTTTCATCTACCGCCGCTACGCCTGTGTATCCCTGGATAACACCCTTGCCAGTGGCCATCTTAGCCGATTCATTGTCAGTGAGGTTGGATTGGCGTACACCTCCCTTTGGTCCTTTGCGATCTTCCGGGTTAGCTGCCAGCCAATCTTTGAGTTGTTTTGCTTCCTTTTGCAATCGTTCCAGCTTGCAGGCTTCTCGTTGGGCCTGACGCTCGTCCACAGGGGTCATATCTGTTTCCCGGTGACGTGCCAGCATCTGCTTCGCGGCTTTTTCCATCTTTTCAGCCTGGCGTTGGAAGGTAACTTTACACCATCTATCGCGAACAATTCCCGGCCAATCAACCCTTGCCGGTCACACACCACTAACACCTGGGCGAATAACTTTGCCACTTCATCGCCTAGTTCGGCAATGAATGCCGCCAAGGTCGTGAAATGGGGTTGATTATCCCCGGCAACCGCTATGAACAATATGTTCTGTCGACACATCGCCTCGATCCGGCGGCTGCCAATCAGGCCGCGACTGTAAGCCAGCAAAATGATCTTGAACAATACAGCAGGATCGTAAGCGGAAGTCCCTTGCGCATCGTTCCGGTAACGCTCACGTAGACCGCTAAAATCCAATTCATGATCGACGAGATAGCATAAGGCGTGTTCGAAACTGCCTGGAATAAGCTGCCGTGAGAAATCAACAGGTAACAGCATCAGGCCCTTTTGAATCGGTTTGAATCGCGCCATCCTATATCTCCTGATAATCTTCACCAATCCTGATTATTCCATGGAAAAACCAATAGGCTTAGGTTTTCCTACAGCGTCAACGTTTGAGCTCAGGGCGCGGCCCGTCAGGAACGTCGTGCCTGCAGCGAATGGTTAGTACAGGCCCCGAACTGGCGCCTTAATACATACCGAATTCGCTGCTGATGCGCCATTTTCCAACCCATCTCCTCCACCATAGGCCTTGGCCGCTTTAGCAATGAAACAATTGCCGCAGCACCATGCGGGCTATGCGCAGCACCGTACTCTTCTTCTGGGAGAACCGACATTGCACTCTGGTATCCGCATAACCCATAACCAAAGTAGGCACACCGCAAATACGAGTACGCAATGTCATCCTTGCGCGACAGCACCGCCACCCAACCTGAATTGCCCCGGGTTTTGAGGAGGCTCCAACTTTTGAGAGAATGGAGTCATGAATAAACA
>NZ_JBDZWD010000066.1:0-10236 GCF_040256045.1 Nitrosomonas sp. | reverse complement strand
CTTTCGGCATCTCTCACCTCCACTCCTATCTCTTATTTTAACTCACGGGGGAATCCCTTCGATTCCAACTATAAGAAAAACGCTCTAAATGCGGTTTACTTACCGTTATCCTGGCAAGATAAATGTATTGCTTGATTACAATTGAGATTCGTTTTCCTCTAATTTTTTCCGTTTCACACAGAATGGCTTATATCGAAAAACGTGTGGGGTTCAAGCCATATTTCCCGGTAAATGTCTTTGCCAGAAATTCGACAATGTCATCAGAATCGACTTCATCATGCTCTCTGATTTCATTGATGATCGAACTGAATATCAGCCCGCGCGCAAAAGATCTGACATCCGGTATATCGGTAGAAAATTAATTCACTATTCGTCTGAGGTTATAAAAGAAAGCTGCAACTGCGCTCAGCACAAGCATCGGCCAGTACGGGATAAAAGGCTCATACCATTTCATACCGACGATGACAGGTATCTCCAGATGGAATTCAGACTGAGATTCATCCGTACCGGAAAGCTGAAGTACATAGTCTCCTGGTTCATTGATACTAACCTCCTGCGAAATAATCCCCGCCTGATAAATTCTGGCAGGAATCGACAAGAGCGATTCCGCTGTTCTTTCACCGTCTTTTCTGGCCAGGCTGACTGCCACCGGTTGTTCCCGTATGGAAGCCGGATACAGCAGATCGACAGTAATACTAAGCAGACCGGGGCCAGGTACTGTGCCACACAAAATAGGGACAATAGACATAGCACTCATCGGATCGTCCGGTATTACGTAATCGACAGGAATGAAATAAGCAGAATACCCGACCAGCAGCGTATCTGATTCGATCGTGCAGGTACCGCCACGAAAGCCCTTGGGGTAAGTATCCGACATACTTCCTTGCGAATTCACATGGAACTGCATTCCGATCAGAACGATGCCGGTCAGTATGCAGATAGTAATAAAAAGACGCTGAATATTGATCGATAAGTTTTGCCAGATTGTGATCATATTACCTCCCTGGGATCATTCCAGATGATTAACAGATTAACACTGCGGATATGCCGGATTGGCTTCCCCTACTTTTTTTGATACTGGACCAGAAAGTACCGCTTTACAGAGCGTTACCTGAAAAATCCTGTGCAGTCATCATCAAACTCCGTGACAAATAAATGATAGGTTCCGGATTATTCGGTGTTCTTTCTATCGACATAAAGTAGACTGAACGTTCTACCTCTGGAAAAGAATATACCTGAAACAATGGGATGACAAGATCAGATAAATGAATATCTGAGAGATTATGAATACGTGACAGGTAGTTTCCATACAGTCTCCGCCTCATAAATCTGGCAAAAGGGTATGAGTGAATCTATACTTGTCCCGTGATCTGTGAGCAGGGGCATACATATGATCAGACGGACACTTATCCCGCTGGATGGCTCCAAACTGGCGGAGCGAGCCATTCCCCATCTGCTGCGTTTTGTCGAACCGGATCGGACTGAATTGTTGCTGATGACGGCGATGTCATCCGCTTCTTCTTCCCTGCTTGGGGGTACAACCAGATTGTTCATGCCGGGACAAGCGGCTCTGTCGAAAGAATGCGAAGCAGGTAAGCAGGTGGATATCGTGGCACAGCAACTTTGCCAGGCCGGTTTCAACGTGGCGAACCGAATCTTGTCTGGAGCACCGGCTGCAAGCATTCTGCATCTGGCGGAAGAAGCGTATGTTGACCTGATTGCCATGTCCACCCATGGCAGAACCGGTGTGGGGCAGGTACTGCTCGGCAGTGTGGCGGATGAAGTGGTACGTAATGCTCGCCCACCGGTATTTCTGGTACCTGCTGCAGTGGTAGTGAAATCTGATCCTCTGCCTCGCACCATTCTTCTGCCACTTGATGGTACTCCTCTGGCAGAGACGGCCATTCCTGTTGCCATCCAGTTTGCGCAGAATACGGGAGCAACCCTCTATCTGATCCGTGTCGTTGAACCGGATGATTCAGTGGATGAACTGCAGGATGCACAAATACTTGCCAGTTTGGATTACGCCGGCGAACAGCCTGTAATCCGGCAGGCGATCAGCTATCTGGAACGGATACGGTTGCGGTTGCAATTGGCGGGTGTTTCATCCTGCAGCCGGATTGCAGCAGGAGATCCGGCTGATGTCATTAACCGTATCGTGCATGCAGAAGATGCCGATCTGATCGTGATGAGTACACATGGCCGGTCAGGTGTGGAGCGCATGATTCACGGCAGTGTCGTCAGCCGGATCATCAGTAATACGATCTGTCCACTGTTGCTGATGCGCGGAAAGGTACCCGCTGAGATTTATGAGCGTACTGGTAACGAGGTATCGGCGGCTTCTTTCTGCTGACTTCCTGGGTTGGACAGCTGGATAGCGCTGGCTTTACAGTCGATTGTCTGTAGATTGATTACACAGAGGTGTCCGAGTGTACATCGTGTGGTATAAAACAACAGTATTGGAATATTGGAAATGGCAGAGAAATCATCGAATAATGTATAACTTGAAACTGAAAAAATCATGATCTGGATAATTGGATTTATCGTGCTGATACTGCTGGTCATATCAGCATGGTTCCGTAAAGTGGCGGTAAGCGTGATCATTGTTACCGGAATAGTCGGCAGTCTCGTTTATTTTCTGAATGAACGTGAGGAAGAACGCGCTCTTTCCCGTATTCCGCTTGCTGAACTGGATTTTGAAAATGTGACACTCAAGCCCAATTACAGTGGATACAAGCTGTCTGGCCGTATTAAAAACAATTCACAGGAATTTACACTCAAGCAGGTCAATCTGCTGATTATTATGCAGGATTGCACCGGCGCACCGGATTCTCAGGATTGTGTGACTGTCGGGGAAAGTCACGAGAATATGGATCTCAACATTCCACCCGGGCAGGCTCGTGACTTTGAAAAATCCCTGTATTTTCCCGGAAGCGGCCCCAAGCTCCTGGGCAAACTGGAGTGGAGTTACTCCGTTTCCGAGATAAAGGGTGAATAAGTATTTTTCCTTAAAACCACTTGCTCGCTGTAATGATCAGCCAGTAATAAAGAAAAAAACGAGGAATCCGGAATATCAGTACAGCAGCCAGAACGGTCGTTCCACGCAGCGCCATCATGCCTGCCGCCCAGCAGGTCATTGAAAACGGGAGCGGTGTGATCGACCCGATCGCGATCGCCCAGAATCCGTAACGATGAATGAATTCCCGCTGATTCTCCTCAAGCTCCCCCAGTATACGTTTCACGAACCCGAAATGCCCCAGCCGGCGGCCGATTCCCCAGCCAAGCATGCCTGCAACACAGGAAACCGCACCGAGTATCGATACATACATGAACCAGTGCTCAGACAGAGAGCTTTTGGCAATGACCAGTAGCAGAACATCCGGCGGAAAAGGCGTGATCAGCGTATCCGTTACCAGCAGAATCAGGCAAAGGCCGAGAAAACCGATCTGATCGATGATCCAGTTCGTTCCTGACTCCAGCTCCTCTTCAAACAGATAGCCTGTTGCCGCCATGATGAGAACGAATATTGCCAATGCTATGAGGGTTTTAATCAGGTTTTCACTGATCATCGATTCACGTCTCCTGTACTGGAAATAATATTGACTCAATATACAAAAATGCAGGCAGTTCTGGTGTTCTGATTTTTCCCATAATCGGCATAGATTAATGGGTGGAGCTGATCGTGATACGGTCATGATCGTTGCGTCAGTACCTGACTTTCGGATTGCCTGGCCGGATTCAGCGGCAGGTTTGACTAACCTCCCGGCTTTACGTATATTTTTTCGAGTAATGAAGTTTCACCCACCCACCGAGCAAGTCAGCAATGCGCCAGCCGGCGACCAGCAAGCCAGCTCTCTTTTTCAGGAGAAAATAGCATTGCGAGTTTGCCTCTGTTATCTGTATTCCTTTACGTTTACTTCTGTCATATCGCGTGCAATTGCTGCTGTTACAGTCTGGCTACAGAAAATGGCTGCGTGTTCTTTCCCGGTATCGGGCTATTCGGATGTACTGATATGAAAATGATGATACAAATACTCGTCGCTGCACTCATGGCTTTCACAGTCCTGTCGGTACATGCCGAGCGAAAGCCGCATCTCATACTCGCCGGGCCACTGGCAGCAGTCTCATTTCCACTGATCCACATGGTCGAGTCAGGTGCCTTGGCTGATTTGGCCGAGACAGTCGAATTCGTCTCCTGGCGGGATCCCGATCAACTGCGTGTACTTGCACTCAAGAACAAAGCCGATGTAATTGCCATGCCGACCAATGTCGCAGCAAACCTGTACAACCGCGGTACTGATCTTGAACTGATCAACGTATCGACCTGGGGAATTCTGTGGCTGGTCTCGCGCAGTGACAAACTGGAAACACTGGCTGATCTGAAGGGTGAGGAAATTGCCATTCCGTTTCGCGCCGACATGCCTGATCTGCTGTTCGGACTGATCAGCGAAGCTCAGGGGCTGGATCCGCGCCACGACTTCAAACTGCGCTATGTGGCAACACCGATGGATGCGATGCAGTTACTGATTGCGCGCCGCATCGATCATGCTTTGCTCGCTGAACCGGCAGTATCGATGGCGTTGCGCCGTACACAGTCATTTCCGATCAGTGTCATCGCACCTGAACTGCATCGTTCAATCGATCTGCAGGCCGAATGGGGACGTGTACTGAAACGGGCACCGCGTATCCCGCAGGCCGGTATCGTCGCAATGAGCACGATACGTCACAACCCCGACCTGATCGCACGTATCCACAATGCCTACCGCAATTCACTCGCATGGTGCCAGGCAAATGCCCTCGAATGCGGACGGCTCGTCGCTACCTATACCGACATGCTCAGCGCTGAAGCAGTCAGTGACGCAATCGTTGTCAGTCCGCTGGAAGCTATACCTGCCGCAGCCGCACGCGATGAACTGGAATTTCTCTTCACGACATTGATGCGCCGCAATCCCGCCGTGATCGGGGGACGCATGCCCGATGATGATTTTTACGGGCACGGTTTGCCGTGATTCTGCTGCGTAACGGGCTGAAATCATTCCTGACCTACTTGTGGAGCGGCTGGGGGGCAATCGCGAGCCTGATGCTGTTTCTCGCCGTCTGGGAATCGGCCGGTCTGTATTACGGTGAACTGATCCTGCCCAATCCGCGTATTACCTTCCAGACACTGGCCGGACTGATCGCCGATGGCAGCGCATGGCAGGAACTCACGATCACTGCGCGCCGTGCGCTGATCGGATTCGGCGCAGCGCTGGTGGCGGGCAGTACACTCGGGCTCATTGCCGGACTATCGATGACCGCTTCGATGATGTCACGACCGATCGTCACCGTACTGATCGGCACGCCACCGATCGCGTGGCTGGTACTTGCACTGCTGTGGTTTGGCAACGGTGACGGTACGCCGATATTTACCGTATTCGTCGCATGCATGCCGGTTGTATTCGTCGGCGCGATGCAGGGGGCACGCACACTCGACGGGCAACTCGGGGATGTCGCTACAGCCTATCGTCTGCCGCCATTGATGCGCTTCACCGATATCGTGCTGCCACATGTCGTATCCTATCTGTTTCCCGCCTGGATCACGGCATTGGGCATCTCGTGGAAAGTCGTCGTGATGGCTGAACTGCTTGCATCCAGCGACGGTGTCGGTGCCGCCCTTGCTGTCAGCCGCTCACACTTAGATACCGCCGCGACGCTGGCATGGATTACTGCTGTAGTAGGGCTACTGCTCGCTGTCGAATATCTTCTGCTTGAACCGATCAAGCGGGAAATCGAACGCTGGAGGGTAGCTGTGTGACGACTGCGGTACACGCGCTGGCACACCTGAAAGTACGCGGGCTGGGACATAAGTTCGCACTCCAGACCATCCTCGAAGATATCGATCTCGATGTCACCAGTGGCGAAGTCGTTGCACTGGTCGGTCCCTCGGGTTGCGGTAAAACTACGCTGCTGCATCTTTGCGCCGGCCTCATGCCGGTACGTACCGGCCAAATTATCAGCAGTTTTAATAATCCGGCATGCATGTTCCAGCAACCGCGCCTGCTGCCATGGAAAAGCACGCTCGATAATATTGCCCTGGGCCTCAAGGCGGCTGGCATTGGACGTGATGAGCGCATCTGTCGTGCACGAATGCTCGGTTTGCAGACCGGTCTCGCCCATGAAGATCTCGGCAAATTTCCCCATCAGTTGTCCGGCGGCATGCAAAGCCGTGTCGCACTTGCACGGGCACTGGCAATCATGCCCGATTTGCTGTTGCTCGATGAACCATTCTCCGCGCTTGATATCGGTCTTAAGATCGAATTATACGGACTGTTGCTGCATCATCTGAAAATCGGCAGCCTGGGCGTACTGATGATCACGCACGACCTCATGGAAGCTATCCGCCTGTCCGACACGATTCTGGTCATGGCGCCGTCTCCGGGTCGTATCGTTCACCGCTTCAGAATCGATCTTCCGGCCATGCAACGGGATGATGCCTTCGTCTACAGAATGACAGCTGAACTGCTGCAGGACAGCAGGGTACGTACGAGCTTCGGCCTGACTCCGACAGAATATGAGCCGCTGGCCAGGCAAGCATTGCCATGCTGAAATTCATCTACTCAGGCCCGTTTGCTGCACTATTCGAATGCGGCTTCCGGCCATTTTTCCTGCTTACCGCAGCCACGGCTGTGATTGCTGTCGCGGCATGGGCCGGGTTTCTCACTCTCGGCATGCCGCTGCCTTTGACACCGAATGGCCCTGTCGTCTGGCATGCCCATGAAATGCTGGCCGGCTTTACAATGGCATCGGTCGCCGGTTTCGTACTCACAGCGATTCCTGAATTCACCTCGACCCGTATGATCGAGCGTCGTCATGTGTTCATACTGCTCATTTTGTGGATCACGGGGCGTGTCGCGTTTGCTACTCCGATCGCACCGGCCGGTACGATTGTCGCAATGATCGCCGATCTCGGGCTGCTGGGAATGCTGACTGCCATCATCGCTCCACGCCTGTGGGGTGACGCTAATCACCGCCACGTATCCTTTTTATGGATACTGCTTGCGGTGATCGTGGCAACAGGCGGATTCTATTTCGATACGCTGACCGGTACTTACCCGATGCGCTGGCTGCTCGTGATAACAGGGCTGATGATGGCACTCATCGTCATTGCAATGAGCCGTATCTCGATGCGTATCGTCAATACTGCACTGAACAAAGCCGGTGAAACCGGTACTGCTTATCTTGCCCGGCCGCCACGGCGCAACCTGGCGATCTTTTGCATATTGCTCTACACGCTGGCCGAATTTGTCGCGCTGCAGCACCCGGTATCAGGCTGGATTGCACTGGCAGCGGCAGCGGCTCTGTTCAATCTGACCAATGACTGGCACATCGGCCGCGCCTTGCTGCAGCGCTGGGCCTTCATGCTTTACCTGGTCTACTGGTTCATGGCGCTGGGGTATGCAGTGATCGGTGTGGCGATTCTCATGGAAACCGCCTGGGTCAGTGCCGGTCGCCACCTGCTGCTGGTCGGTGCGCTGGGACTGGCCGTGTTTGCCGTGATGAACATTGCCGGACGTATTCATGCTGGCGTCGAACCGGATAAACGAATATGGGTTCCCATTGCCGTTACGCTGATTGCCGGCGCAGCCGTACTGCGTGCGATGATGAATTTCGGCCAGATCGAAGCCAGTCTCGCAATCGTGGCTGCAAGCACATGCTGGATCACAGCTTTCAGCCTGCACCTCATCTTCCACTGGAAGGTATTGACCCGCCCGCGCACCGATGGCCAGCCCGGCTGTGCGGGGATTGCAAATGATGTCTGATTGATATCGGTATATCTGTTCATCGTGTGCCGGTACATCAAGCACCAGATCTAATACTGAAACCCAGAGATCGCTACACCGTTCTCGTTATTTTTCTCCACTCTGAACTCTCGTACCTGGGCAAGTCACACTATTCAAACACTCTTTGCTCGTTAGTCCATAGTGTTAATCCCGATTGAGCTGGCTGACTGGTATCAGAAAGAGTAATCTGGGAAACCCATATGGAATATTTTACGGAATAAGGCCGATGGGCAAGAATCGGGAAGGGTAATGCTTCTCTATTTTCTGATCTGTAAATGAAAATGATTGGAGGTGCATAATGAATCCAAATAATATCAGCGACCCTGAAAGCCACGAACCGCCAGCAGATCGTTTTTGTGATCTGGTCATGAAGGGAGGGATCACGAGTGGGGTAGTCTATCCACGCGCGATCAGGCTGCTATCACAACATTATCGATTCAGAGGGATTGGAGGTACTTCAGCCGGTGCAATCGCAGCGGCAATTACTGCGGCGGCTGAGTATCAGCGTCGTGAAAACAACGGTTCTCGCGAAGGTTTCAAGCTGCTTGGCAGTCTTCCTGAGGAATTGGGAAGTGAGGTAAAAAAGGGTAAATACAAGCTTCTCAGTCTGTTTCAACCGCAGCCTGAAACACGCCGGTTATTTGCGGTATTGGTCAGAACGCTGAACAAGAGCAGCACAAAAAGCCGGTGGCTCAGTGTGTTCCAGGGATTACTGATAGCGTATTGGCCTGCGACTGTACTTTCGATAATAGTCGCTTTGGCAGTTGCTCAAAGTGGCGCATGGCTGGCTGCATTATTACTATTGGTTGTGGTATTGCCACTCAGCATAGGGCTCTGGGTTTACTCGGACATTACCGGGAAAGTGGTCGCCAATGGATTCGGATTATGCAACGGGATGTCCGAGGAGAAAGATATCGAGGCGCTGACTCCCTGGCTGCACAGCAAGATTCAAAAGGCAGCCGGGCGAGATGCCAAGGATAAACCGTTGACATTTGGTGACCTGTGGGATGCAAAAGGATTTCCCCCGGCATGGCGATCGATACCGGAAGGAGTAAGAAAACGTTCAATTGATCTGCAGGTATTTTCAACCAATCTTGCTCACGGGCGACCTTACGTTTTCCCCCTGGTTGAACCGGAAACCGGAGAAAGTCGATTCAGAAGTCACGAGTCACTGTATTTTACTGAAGCAGAAATGAAGGAATACTTTCCTCCTGAAGTGGTGCAGTGGATGGTGGGAAAATCTCCTGCAAAATCAAAAGAAGACGGAAAGGATATGCTTGAATTGCCGGAACCAGAGCATTTTCCCGTGGTGCTGGCTACCCGGATGAGTCTTGCTTTCCCATTCCTGATCTCAGCCATTCCCTTGTATGCTGTAGATCGTGATCTCACGGATGAGCAGAAGTTTCGCCGATGCTGGTTTTCAGATGGAGGAATTAGTTCAAATTTTCCTATCCATCTTTTTGATGGCCTGGTTCCAGTTTGGCCTACATTCGGGATTCATTTAGAACCCGCAATAATGAAAAATCGGAAAAAGTTTTATTTGCCGTCCAGGTACGATGAAGGCTATGAGGAATCCTGGAGCTTGTTTGCCAATAAAACTGAACCCGCTGGTAAATTAGGAGGATTTATCAGTGCAATCATCAATACGATGCAGAACTGGAATGACAATACTGTCAGGCTTATGCCCGGTTTTAGAGATCGTGTCGCTCGCGTCAGGCTCGAGGATGGAGAAGGCGGTATGAACCTGAATATGGAGCCCCACATCATCGAGGATCTTGCTGAGCGAGGGGAGGAGGCTGCCAATGAGCTGATCCAGCGTTTTGCCATCCAGCCTTCCGGAGGAGGTGAAGCAGCGGGTTGGGATGAACACCGTTTTGTTCGATTCAATAATCTCCTCAAGATGATGAAAGCGCGAGTGCCAAATCTGGTGGAAGCACTCGGTAATGACTGTAAGTATGCAACCAGAATGGAGGAGTTACTGGAGAAATTAAGTTGTGCAACAGATAAAAACGGAAGTTTGGTTCCTCCACCTGGTTATGAAAAGCCAATGACTCAGCAAGAAAAGGATGCCTACAAAATTATAGTAGCTGCATTAAATACATTGGCAACGGTGATGAATAACCAAGAATATAATATTCCATTCAAACCGATTCCAAAGCCGGAACCGGAGCTCAGGGTCAGGCCGCCTCTCTAATACCCAATCGCATTCATTTAACAACCACTGGCCAAAGCTGGTGGTTGTTTCCTTCACAACAAACTCAACACTGCAATCCATCTGCAAAATCAGAGGTTCCTTAGTTCCCGACGATATTCGTCTTGTGTACAAAACCACGGGTAGATTCGTTTTTATCAGCCTGATAGAATAATAAGCATTCTCATTATTGTTGACTGTCATGTTGGATAACAGCATTCATAC
>NZ_JBDZWD010000018.1:0-41868 GCF_040256045.1 Nitrosomonas sp. | reverse complement strand
TCATGACTCCATTCTCTCAAAAGTTGGAGCCTCCTCAAAACCCGGGGCGATTCACTCCGGTCGAAATACGCGTGACTGGGATGAGTATTACCAAGAGGCTTCTCATGAACACGGGAACCTCGCTGTCTGCAAGTATATTCACGATTGGATCGATCCTGGCGACCTCGTGTGGACGCGTGACCCGTTCGGGAACTACTATCTTGCTCGTGTCCTGTCTAGGTGGGAATACTGGGCAACGGAAGAGGCCCGACGGCTCGACATTGATATCGCGAACATCTTTCGTTGCGAGCTTAAGCGAGTCGACACGGATGGGGTTCCGGGCAAGATCGTTGCGTGCTTTAGGGCCTCGCGCACCATTCAAAAGATTACGGATGATAAAGCATACGAATACTCGCGCTATCTATGGAACACCTTAAATGGTCAGGATATCTACGAGATCAACAAAGCTAAGTGCTTGGACGCTTTCATGATGCTCGACGCCGAGGAAACTGAGGACGTGGTGTTTCTTTATCTTCAAACGATAGGCTGGTACGTCGTGCCACATTGGCGGAAGGGTGACTCGATGACCTTCGAGTATCTGTGTGTCAATCCGCAGGATGGTCAAGTGGCAGGAGTTCAAGTGAAAACGGGAAACACACCGCTTAATAGGGATGATTATGCGCCCTTCCCGCATAAAGTATTCTTGTTTCAGACCAACGACATCTATTCTGGCGTTGGTGGGAGCAACATCGAGTGCATTTCCCGAGAACAATTAATGGTCTTTCTTGACAAAGCTGTCTCCTGGCTTCCGAAATCTTTACGGCGCAAATTCGAAATTGCAGGGCTGTCCTATGTTGCTGCCCAACAACCGGTTGCAGCGGAGCGTTAACCTTCTCGTCAAATCGATATGCGTTATCAAGGCCGAATTACCGCATGGAAGGATGACAAAGGCTTTGGCTTCGTCACACCCAACGGTGGTGGAGAACAAGTCTTTGTACATATCAACTCGTTTTCCAGCCGGCAGCGCCGGCCAGAAGGAAACGAACTCGTCACCTATGAACTCACGGTCGATGGTAAAGGTCGCTCCCAAGCGAAAGCTGTCGCGTTTGTTGGCGAACGGCCCACACCGCCTAAGGCTCCGGGCCGCAGCAGCCTTCCCCCACTATTCGCTGTTTGTTTCTTGGTCTTTGTCGTTGGTGTTGTCGTCACCGGCCGGCTTCCCAGTACTGTCCTCGCGCTTTACATCATTACAAGTATCGTTGCTTTCTCCGCCTACGCATTCGACAAATCCGCAGCCTTACGGAATCAATGGCCAACCCAAGAAAGTACATTACATTTATTCGCCCTTCTCGGTGGTTGGCCCGGTGCTCTGGCCGCACAGCGACTACTTCGGCACAAGTCAGCCAAAGCATCGTTCCAAACCACGTTCTGGGCTACTGTTATACTCAACTGCGGAGCACTCGGCTGGTTGTTGTCGCCTTCAGGTACAAGAACCCTTAACTCTTTGCTAGGTACCGTATGAGGCTAACAATTCATTTGCGCATAACCCCGCGCAAAGCTGGTGAATTCGGACATTAGAAGATGGGAACCATGAAAAATCTACTCATCATCGCCGTAATTGCTGGTGCCGGTTGATATGGGAACAATTGGTACAAACAACACCAATACAACCAGGTCTTTGCGGTGAAAAGTTACTTTGAACCAATCAGCACACAGCCAAAACCGATCAGTACACGATCAGAAGTATCATCTAGTTCATTCCGCTGCGACGGAAGAATGCATTGCTCGCAAATGACATCATGCGTAGAGGCCACATACTTTCTCAAAAATTGCCCCAGCACAAAAATGGATGGTGATGGAGATGGAATTCCTTGTGAATCCCAGTGGTGTTCTTCTGGTAGCGACGACAGCGAGAATAACCATCGTAGTCGTAGGCGCAGGTTCTGACACATCACCTTCTCTCAGACGTTATGTGGCACAGCATTACTTCTGGCGCGTAAGCCTCTCGAAGAACAAAAGAACACCCACTTTATTTCTGACAAGTGTAAACACCACGAAGGCTGCAGATCCTGCAGCCTTTTTTATGACACTCTCGCCCGGTTCAGCGCCGTCGTCCGCCACCAAAAATGGAACCCAGCACGCCACGGATCACCTGGCGCCCAAGCTGGGAACCAATGGTACGCGCCGTGCTCCTGGCTATCACCTCCATGATACCCTCGCGTCGTCCGCCGCGTGGTCCGGTGCTGCCTCCCAGCAATTCACCCCAGTTAAAGCCGCGATCGACCTCAGCCGATGCTTGTTCCGGCGATATTGCGGCACGCGCCTTGAGGATTTCATAAGCCGATTCCCGATCCACCAGCTGTTCATAATGCCCGTACAGCAGGGAGCTGCGAATGACCTGCTGGCGCTCGGCCTCGGTGGCCGGCCCCACTCGGCTGCCCGGCGGCACGATCAGGCCGCGCTCCACGGGGTGAGGACGTCCCTTTTCATCCAGTAGGGAAATCAGCGCCTCGCCCACGCCCATCTCGGTAATGGCCCCCTCCACATTGATTTGCGGATTGGGGCGAAAGGTCTCGGCTGCCGCCCGTACCGCCTTCTGGTCACGTGGCGTAAAGGCGCGCAGGGCATGCTGAACACGATTGCCCAGTTGTCCCAATACTGCATCCGGAATATCCAGCGGGTTCTGGCTGACAAAATACACGCCAACACCCTTGGAGCGGATCAGCCTCACCACCTGCTCAATTCTGGACAACAACGCGGCGGGTGCATCGTTGAACAACAGATGCGCTTCGTCAAAAAAGAATACCAGCCGGGGTTTTTCCACATCGCCCACTTCGGGAAGATTCTCGAACAGCTCAGAAAGCAGCCACAAAAGCAGCGTGGCATAAGCACGTGGTGAGTTATAAAGCATTTCTGCCGCCAGGATATTGATTACACCGCGTCCATCTTCGGCAGTCTGCATCAGATCATCGAAATTGAGCGCAGGCTCGCCAAACAGCTGGTCACCGCCCTCATGCTCCAGTTGCAACAATCTGCGCTGGATAGCACCAACGCTGGCGGTAGAAATATTGCCGTATTTCGCACTGTAGCTGCTGGCGTTCTCCGCCGCATGCTGCAACATCGCACGCAGATCCTTCAGATCCAGCAACAGCCAGCCATTGTCATCGGCAATACGGAATATCGCCGTCAGCACCCCGCTCTGGGTATCGTTCAGATTCAGCATGCGTGCCAGCAGCAGCGGCCCCATGTCGGATACCGTCGCTCGCACCGGGTGCCCCTTCTGGCCAAATACATCCCAGAACACCACCGGGCAGGCTGCGTAGCCAAAGCCCTTCAATCCCAGCTCCGCCACACGCGCTTCCACCCTGGCATTACCCCCACCCGGCTGGGACATACCGGAAAGATCACCTTTCACATCCGCCATGAACACCGGTACCCCGGCACGTGAAAATTGCTCTGCCAGACTTTGCAGCGTGATGGTCTTGCCCGTGCCGGTTGCCCCGGCAATCAGCCCGTGGCGATTGGCCATGCTCGGCAGGATGGCCAGTTCGGTGTTGCCGGATTTGGCGATGAGGAGAGGGTTGGTCATAAGAGAGTTCCTGAGGTAGTTACTCAAATTCAAGTTACACGGGCTCGGCCACACCGCGCTCGCCTCTATTCAATACATGATGTAGATCCTGGTGGCGTCACATTCTCGTACCCCGACAACTCCTGTATGGTGCGAATGTCATACCCGGCTTGCAGCAAATACATGGTAAATAAAGGATGCAACATATGGGGCATGGCCGGTTTATCATACCGGCATGACAGTAACAAGACAAACTATACATACTGCCCGGCCACGTAGCCCGAGGACCAGGCCCACTGGAAGTTGAAGCCGCCCAGGTGGCCGGTAACATCCACCACTTCACCGATAAAGAACAAGCTAGGCTGTTTGTTCGCCTCCATTGTCTGCGAAGATAATTCACGGGTATCTACCCCGCCCCGTGTCACTTCGGCCGTCCGGTAACCTTCAGTGCCAACCGGTTTGACATACCAGGCGTTGACAGCACTAGCCAGCGCCGCGAGCCGGGTATCAGATAAATTGGCCAATGGGCCGCTGTCGTTCCGTTCATCGCAAATGCTTTGGGCAAGCCGTCTGGGCAGGATTTCCGCCAGTGCGTTGTTGATATACAGCCTGGGCTGGCTTTGTTTTTGTTCTTTCAAAAACGCAAGCACATCCGTACCGGGTGCCAGATTGATCACAATCGGCTCTCCTTCTTCCCAATACGACGAGATTTGTAAAATGGAAGGGCCGCTCAATCCCCGATGGGTAAAAAGTAATCCTTCGGCAAAAACCTGTTTCCTGAAACGCACATCCGCCTCGACTGAAAGCCCGCTCAATGCCTGACAGCGCGCCAGCAATGCACCATCGAACACCAGTGGCACCAGCGCCGCGCGCGGCTGAATAATATTCAGCCCGAATTGTCTGGCAACCTCATAACCAAAAGGAGTCGCGCCGATCTTGGGAATCGAAAGACCACCCGTCGCAATCACCAGCGAAGCACAAATCTGCTCGCCCCGGCTGGTTTTGAGTCGATAACCGCCTGCCACGGTTTCGATGGCATGCACCTGCACCGGGTTTTCCAGTTTCACGCCTGCTTCGCGCGCTTCCGCCAACAGCATGGCGATGATCTGTTTGGCAGAATCATCACAAAACAACTGCCCCAGCTTCTTTTCATGAAAAGCGATGCCATGCTTGCGTACCAGCGCAATGAAATCCTGCGGTGTATAGCGCCTGAGTGCCGATTTACAGAAATGCGGATTCTGAGAGAGGTAACACTGGGGTTGGGTATGCAGATTGGTAAAATTGCAGCGCCCGCCGCCGGAAATGCGGATCTTCTCGGCGATTTTGGTGCTATGGTCGATCAGCCACACCCTGCGCCCACGCTTGCCCGCGTCGATCGCACACATCAATCCGGCCGCACCCGCACCGATGATGATTACATCAAAGGAATGAGTCATATATAAAAATAGTTAAGACCGATTCCCTGTCGATTCAAAGAAAATTGAACAATGAATAAATGCTTTCGCACCATCACGCTCTACTTCACACGCTTAATACCGGGTGTATTGCTGTTAATTGCCTTTACCCATCCGGCTTATGCACAAGCCAATGTAGTTGAAACATTGATCGAATTCAAGAATCCGGATGGACTCATCAGATCTCTGAAGCCAGCAGAACTGAATACCCTCGCCCAACAGAAAACCTTGAAAGTTTTTGAAGTACACGAAGGCAGGGAGCGGCAATACAAAGTTTATCCAGCACAATTAGTTTTTGACCAGATGTTCAGTCCAAGCTGGCGAACAGCGGATGAAATCATCTTCACCTGCCAGGATGGCTACCAGCCCAGTATTCCGGTTGCGAAATTCCTCACTTACGATGCTTATCTCGCCGTTGCCAGCGCGGACAACAAACCCTTTACACTCAGTAACGCGCTCCAGAATCATGAAGTTGTCGCGCTGGAACCAGCTTACCTGATATGGGATAACCTGAAATCTCCCGCCTTGCTCGATGAAGGCGCTTCCGATATGCCTTATCAGATTGCCCGTATTGAGCTGGTTTCTTTTGCAGCACGTTTTCCGGGAATGTTTCCACCAGCGGGTGAATCTGCGGAAACCAGGCGGGGATTTCTGTATTTTCGCAAATACTGCATGGCATGCCATACGATCAATGGTCAGGGAGGTGGCAAAGCACCCGAACTGAATTACCCGGTCAGCGTGACCGAATACTTCAAACCCGGATATCTGAAGCAATGGATAGATAATCCGGCCAGTCTGCGTTACAACACCACCATGCCAGCTCTGGCTGCCGCAATACCGGAACGGGAAAAGGTCATAGCGGAAATCATTGCCTATCTGACAGCCATGAGGGATGTGAAGCGCATGCGGCCTGCAGGAAACAGTAAAGAAACTTCTGAAAAACTACCTGCGTTGCCATTTCTGCGTTAAAAGTCGGCTCAAAATTCTCATTTATTACGTATAAACTCCGCTTTCTAACCGACTTTTGCCTTGAACTGACTGCCTCGCTAACATTTTTCAGAGATTCCTAAACCATAATCACAGCAGCCTGAAGAAAGCCATAAACAACACGGGAAATCCTTACCGCCTCCCGATAAACTTGATCCGGCCATTTCTTCCGTAACCGGAAGCGCATCCGGAAATCACTCTTTTAACCGGATATCAATTTTGCCATCCGTCACCTGGATGTGTTCAACGCCCTCGGAGAAAGATTTCCAGAAACCGGGATCCATGCCAAATTCACTGACCAAGTCGATATTCTTCAATCCACCCAGCCACGCATTAGGAACGGGAACTCCCATGATACTGACACCCTTGAGGATAATGACGGGCTTATCGTTGCGATAAGCCATACCGAGACCGGCGTTCAGGCGCAGCGTTTTCCCGCCCAGCACCGGAAAATCCTCCTCGAGCGGAAGGAGCAGGCGTGCGCTCACCAGCTCATCGGCAAAATCGATCGCCAGTTTTTGTGCAAGATCGGTATTTTTAGCCAGCAATGCATTGATCTCCCGCTCGGTAAAGCTGACTTCACGTTTTGCACCCTGCTCAGAATACGCTTGAGGTTTCAGAAAACCTTCCTTGTCGATTTCACCTTGGAGATCGTCATTCCGCTTTGCTATCGGTGATGAAAATGAAAAATCGTAACCGATCGTCCGAAGTTTCTGCTCCAGCGTCTTTTCTTCCTTCGTGCTCAAAACAACCGGCTCAAAAGATGAAACAAAAACATAGGTTGTGAGCACCCAGTAAGTACCAGCCACAGTCAGCACGATCGTAGCCAGAACGATCAGCAGCACATGTGACCAGTGCAAATGAGCGTTATTACTCGTATTTCCAGTTGAATTCATCTTTGTCTGCCCAAGTTATCTCGCAAAAATTATAGCTTCTGCTCCATAAACCCGTATGCTACTATTCAAATGAATCCAAACTGGAAAATATTTTTGTATTTTTTGGCCCGAATTCTGGATAGTCTCTTGTCAATGAGAGCATCAAGGTCAAATCCTGAATGAACTCTACATACACGGGAAAATCGACCGTTTATACCATAATCATAATCGGTCGACGACTCTGCAGAAAATCACAAAAAAATTTTACTTATTCCAATTCTGATGTCAGCAAATGCGTATAATTCTTGTTCGCATATATTTGAAAGAAACAAATAAATTTACAGTGTTGAAATCGAAGCTATTTCCCATCAAATAGTAACGAACTCTATAATTAATACACATCAACAATTGATATTAATATTCTCAATCCACACGGCTAAAGGAGAAAAACTGAAATGAATCTTCCATTTCAAAATGATGCATTGGGTAAATTAACTCTGCGCCTTACGGTAGGCATACTCATACTCTTTCATGGCGTATATAAAATACTTAACCCGGGCTCTCTTGATTTTATCAGCACACTCCTGGCTAACGTAAATCTACCCCAGATACTGGCTTACGGGGTTTATCTGGGAGAAGTCGTTGCACCACTGATGGTCATACTGGGAATATTCTCCCGGATTGGTGGTTTGCTCATTTTTGGCAATACCATATTCGCAATAGCGCTGGCACATCGCGATGAATTATTTACATTCACTGACCATGGTGGATATGCGTTGGAATTACAGATTTTCTTTTTGCTTACAGGGCTTGCGGTATTCTTCCTCGGAAGCGGCAGATTTGCCATTAAACCTGATTAAATACTTGAAAAATTAACAATAGCTATAGGTACACCAAGATTCAATCAGCGTGTACAAATGACTGCTTACCGGATGCCGGTTTGTGTCACCGTAATAATTGGAGCCATCGTCGGCAACGATGTTGCCGACGCGCCATATGTTCATAATGGCTTACAATATTGAAATAAGCTTGGACTTTGAACACATCGGGTTCCTATAGCTAATCCACCCCACTATTTGCGGCGGCTACATTAGTTTTTATCGCAGTACTTCCCTCCCTGGATTCCTATTCATTTTATATAAACAGCTCTCAGCGGTTCTGGGGAGGCGGAAGTGGTTTGGGTGCCGGGACAGTCAATACCGGCTCGGGAGAAATTGCTGATTCATTCTTCATCTCCTCCTCTACCCCAGGGTGAAAAGACTTGTCAGCCTCGGTTTTCTGACTGTCAGCCGCTTCCTCCGTTTCTGGAGAGGGAGAGGGAATTTCCTGTACCGTACTTGCTCCTTCTGTGCTGGTTTCTGCTTTATCCGACAGAAAATGCTTTTTCAACGTGTCGATCGTACCCTGATTGAGGTAGCCACCGTGAAAAAGATAAGCAATACTTCCCAGCAGGAGCAGAATGAAAAGATAAGATTTCCAGGGCCGTTTTTTCTCTGCATAAGGGTCAGTTAGGGAACGTTGCGCGCCAGCAGGCAAAGCCGCCATTTGAGTCAGCGAGATGCCAAACGGAATATTGATGATTGCTCGCGTATTGACTGCCCAGCCGCTCCCATCGAGTAAAGGTGCCAGATTACGTTTTCTGAGCTTGAGAAAAGCAATCAGTACGGAAGGACCGGATATCACAAGAATCAGGCCGAGAATCGTAAGTGGCATTTGCCACCAGACCAGACCCATGAAGCCAGTTACAACCGACGCAATCGCGGTACCGATTGCACCAATTGCAAGACCGATCGCAGCAAAAATCCCTGCAAACTTACCTACATCGAAGGGTGCCGCCGCGGGTGGTTTACCTGCTTCCGCCTTTTGTGAAATATCTGCAACCCCTGCTGCCGCCTGATCCTGTACCAATTTCTCACGCGCACTGGCCATTTTCTCGACCTGTTCACCGATCATCTTGCCGATGCGCTTGTACGGATACCAGAAGGCCTGGCGTACGCTGATAGGATGCTCGATGATCTTGATGATAGTGGCATCCCAGTCCTGCCCTTTTCGATCATAGAAAATACCGTTCCGGCCAACCATCAGATTATCTGCATCACCATTCGTAAACGCAGCCGCGATATTCATTTTTTCGCTGCCACCCCTGCGCTGACACTCGCAGTAGGCCAGATAGATGCCACTCAAACCGGCCATGCTGCTGTGCTTCTCGATATCATCGACACGCAGGCAGAAATCACAATTACGGCCATCCAGGTAAAGTGAACCCGCCTGAAAAATCGCCTTATTCTGTACAGTATAAAAATCACGAAACGAAACGAAATTATTCAGGAGCTGAAAAAGATTTCGCTGATAACGAATCAGTTTTTCAACTGAATCGATCGCATCGGATGCGCTGGCAAGCGACTGGTCTTTCTGCAATAATGCACTGATCTCATCCTGATACCTTCCCGCCAGAATCGAACGAATTCGCCCGATTCCAAGAAGTTCGACCACCGCGCCCTGTTTGGCATCCAGCCAGGCCTGATGGGCAGTAAATCTGTCACAAAGCGCCTGCCATTCATCCGCACTCAACTGTTCTTTATCTGCCAAGAGAGGTTGAATAACCTGTTGTTTCAGCGCATCGATTGCGTCGCTCCAGGCCGGATTGATGCCTTCATTGAGCGGAAGCGGCTTTTTGGCTTCAATTTTTGCGAGCGGTAATGTGGCAAGTTGTTCGGTCGTTCGAGAGAGATCCGTATTGGTGAGCGCTTCATAATCCGATAATGCCGGGTTCAGCGGATCACCTGCTTTCTGGTCAAATTCAGCCAGCTTACAACGGGTAAAGTAATCATCTATTTTTGCTTTGACGGCATCAAAAGCTGCCTTTGCGGCTTCAGTATTTTCTCCCAGCGGTAATATGCTGTCAGCATCTCGTTCTGCATCCTGCCACCATTCCGAGTACGCTTTCGCTTCAGTAAAAAATTGTTCGATCAGTTCTGCGGAAACCCCTGGCAAACCGGATCGATCCTGTACCGATCCGACACATTTCATCACATCTTCGATGACAGCTTGAGTTTCAGCATCACTGGCAGCAGTGGCCGGAATGATACCGTCACCATTGAATTTGGTACTGGCAAAAATTTTGTTGAGATCAGCCGTATCTTCAACCGTAATTACTTCTTCATCTTTTTTACCGATATTAAGCAGAATCTGTCTGGCTGATGCCAGAAGCGCAGCACCTTCCGAAGTGCTGTCATCGATCGCACTCAGTTGCAGTGCTTCTGCTCCAGAAGTGAGATCCCCCGGGTCTTTCAGAACAGAAGACACCCATTCAACCGCAGCAATGATTTCCGGGACACGGATATGGCCGTCACGATCTGTATCAATGAATTCAAGCGTCTTGCCATCGAATTCCAGATTACTCGTCGGACAACTAAGTGCAGCCCACAGCTTGGGATCAAGTGTCCCAAGAAATTTAATATCTGCTCCTGTTTCCAGACGTACCTGATCAAAACCACCTGATCTGAAAAAACGCCACTTATGAACTGTATTCATTATTTTTCCTCTTGTGTAAATCAAATTGTCTGGATGTCGTATGGAGAGAGATCCTGTCATACGATGAAACAGCTGCGAGCTGTTCACTGATCAGGGTTGGACTGGTGAGAATTTACCAGTTTTGGTTTTACCACATCATGGTGGATTTCATCAGTGATATTTTTCATACCATGCAAAATTTTGAGAGCAGGAAAGAATCGAAACGGTGCATGGTATTGATGAAGCAATATACAGAGCCTGTAGTAATATTCACTGCCTATCGCCCACACCATCTGGTACGAACCGGCAAACTTATCCCTGCTGCCCGGTTATTCCCTTGAATTTCCATCAAAGCGCTCAATATTAGTGTTAGTGAATAATTCCTGAGAATAAGCGCCATGGAACAATATCCCTCCACCTTGCCTGAATTGCCCGCCGATGTCATCGCCCTGGTACCGATGCGCAATGTCGTACTGTTCCCACATGTGATCATGCCTGTTGCTGTCGGCCGTACACGGTCGATTGCAGCGATTCAGCATACCTTGCAGTCAAAAATACCTGTTGGCATCGTACTGCAGAAAGATCCTTCCGTCGATGAACCCGGACTGGATTCACTTTGCCAGATCGGAACCATTGCCAATGTCGTGCGCCATATCACCTCCGAAGATGGAACACATCATGCTGTCTGTCTGGGAATTGAGCGATTTCGTATCGAAGCGCTGGTTGAAGGCTACCCTTTTCTCGCCGCACGAATCCAGCGTCTACCGGAAACCACACCGGATACCACACGAGTGGAAGCACTGACATTGCAATTACGCGAGCGTGCAATGGAAATCGTATCGCTGCTGCCTGGTATGCCAGCTGAACTGGCACATGCACTGCAGGCGACACGTGCTCCCTCCGATCTGGCAGATATCACTGCCAGCCTGCTCGATACTGAAGTAGCCGAGAAGCAGAAACTGCTGGAAACCATCGATATCGAAGAGCGCTTGCATAACGTGCTGCAGATCCTGACGCGGCGCATCGAAGTCTTACGGCTCTCTCAGGAAATCGGCGAGCGTACCAAAGAACAAATGGAAGATCGCGAGCGCAAGTTTCTGCTGCGCGAACAACTGAAGGCCATCCAGAAAGAACTCGGTGAAGATGGTGAAAATGAGCAGGAAGTTGTCAGGCTCGAGGAAGCCATCACTGCTGCCGGCATGCCGGAAGATACTGAACAGCAAACACGCAAGGAATTGCAGCGCTTACAGCGGATGCCCGCAGCATCGAGCGAATTTTCCATGCTGCATACCTACCTTGAATGGATGACAGAACTGCCGTGGCAACTGCCGGAAGAAAAACCGATCGACCTTGATGCCGCACACGCCATTCTCGAGGCCGATCATTTCGGGTTGGAACGTATCAAGCAGCGCATTATTGAATTTCTCGCCGTACAGAAACTAAAACCGCAGGGGCGTGCTCCGATTCTCTGCTTCGTCGGTCCGCCAGGTGTAGGAAAAACTTCACTTGGACAAAGTATTGCCCGTGCATTGCAGCGCCCGTTTGTCAGAGTATCGTTAGGCGGCGTACATGATGAAGCAGAAATGCGCGGCCACCGCCGCACCTACGTTGGTGCCATGCCGGGCAATATCATTCAGGGGTTGCGCAAAGCCGGTGCACGTAACTGTGTAATGATGCTCGATGAAATCGACAAAATGACCGCCAGTGCGCATGGCGACCCAGCGGCTGCATTACTGGAGGTACTTGATCCGGAACAGAATTCAACATTTCGTGATAACTATCTGGGTGTTCCATTCGATCTGAGCCGCGTGGTGTTCATTGCCACGGCTAATATCATCGATCAGGTCTCACCACCAGTACGTGACCGCATGGAAATCATCGATCTACCGGGTTACACCCAGGAAGAAAAACTGCAGATTGCGCTGCATTATCTGGTGCAACGGCAAAATGAAGCCAACGGGCTGCAAGCGGATCAATGCATACTGACACCGGCAGCTTTGCAGAGCATCATTGCCAACTATACCCGTGAAGCCGGTGTACGCCAGTTTGAACGCGAAATCGGCCGGATCATGCGTCACGCCGCCCTGCAAATCGCACAAGGCGCACAGCAACAGGTACAAATCGATACCCGAAACCTGGAAGATATTCTGGGGCCGGAGAAATATGAACATGAACTGGCACTTCACACCGATTTGCCAGGAGTTGCCACCGGCCTGGCCTGGACACCGGTGGGAGGTGACATCCTGTTCATCGAGGCCACACGCGTCAATGGCAGTGGCCGCCTGATCCTGACCGGACAACTTGGTGATGTGATGAAAGAAAGCGCGCAAGCAGCGCTCACATTGGTAAAAGCGCGTGCCGGGGATCTGCGCATTCCAGCCTCGGCATTCGAAGGTATCGACGTACATTTGCATGTACCTGCCGGCGCCATCCCCAAGGATGGGCCAAGCGCAGGCGTGGCGATGTTCATTGCACTGACTTCTCTGTTTACCAACCGACCAGTACGGCATGACGTAGCCATGACCGGTGAAATCAGCTTGCGTGGAGTGGTTCTGCCGGTTGGCGGCATCAAGGAAAAAATACTGGCAGCACAGCGTGCCGGGATTCGAACTGTACTGCTGCCGGCACGTAACCAGAAAGATCTGCATGATGTCCCGGAAGCAACACGTGCTGCCATACGGTTCGTTTTTCTGGAAACTGCCGATGATGCCGTTCAGGCAGCTCTAGGCAACTCCGACAGTCTGGAATCCGTTTGAGGGCTGTATGTAGCTGCTGCCAGCCGGTTGTGCCGGTAGCGGCAATTTGTCGCATGGCTATTTAATGAAATCTGGGTTACAGTTGAACCATCAGGCAGATATTTTTCATTACCTGTCATATATTTGTCTGATGCAGTCGTTATCCTTGCATTTTTAACCAATGAAAGGAGAAAGCTTTATGCGAAATGAAATACAGACTACACGCAAGCATGAGCAACACTGCCAGCATGTGTACGAAACCGGACAGTTGCGGCGTGCAAAAATGCACGTCGCACGCCTGATCAGTGATTTTGACAGCAGGAAAATCCTTTCGCCGTCATTACTTCAACTGCTCGAAACCAGCATCATCCTGGAGACCACCGACTCGAAAGTACTTGCCTCGCGGTTAAAACGCAGACCCGCTGCAATCCGTGCCGACCTGCAGAAAATCTGCTATCTCCTTGCAGAAAAGCCAAGGTCATAACCGTCTCAATCCGCGTCATTACACGCACTCAAAAGTTGTAATCGAACTGCCAAGCCAGATCATTATTTCCAGCCCGGCAAAACCCATGTACCATTCATTTTTTATGAGGACCGTATCACCATCCTGAAAAAAGACTCCATCTCGTGAAAGAACAGGAAAAAATGAAATACTTTACGGTAGCTTTATCATTACTACTGGCCTCTGCCTCAGTCATGGCTGAAAATCTGTCTGATCTGCAACAGCGAACCAGTCAAGCCTACGAACAGATGAAGCAGACTGAAAGTCGGCTCAGCAGCGCCAGAAAGGACGTGCAGACCAAGCAGGATAATTTGCGTTACTATCAGGAAAAGGTAGCTGAAACAGAAAAGGAACTCCAGGCTGCACAGCAGGCCCTACAAAAAGCTGAAGAAAATCAGTCGGCAGCCAGAAAAAAATGGAATACCAATTCCGAGGAGCTTTATCAGAAGTGGCATCAGAAAAGATAAAATGGTGAAGCAAGGTGGAAGTTCCAGACATCACTACCGTAATGTTGTCCCCCTCACCTCATATTTATCCGAAAGGGTGGTGAAAAACAATCGTTTCTGTTCGATCAGGACCAGTTGAAATCATGGATATAGGCGTCTGGCAGATTTCTTCCATACGTTTGAGATAGTTTTGTGCTGCCTGAGGCAGTTGACCGAAGTTCCTGATTCCTGCCGTGTGTTCCTGCCAGCCGGGCAGTTCTTCATAAACCGGTTCCACAGCAGCCAGATCATCCGCTCCAAAAGGCAAAGCGTTACCTATCTCGCCTGACTGCTTTGATTTATAACCTGTGCCGATACGCAATGTTTCCAGCCCATCGAGTACATCAAGTTTGGTGATACACAGCCCCGAAACTCCATTGATCTGAATAGAACGCCTGGCAGCCACCGCGTCAAACCAGCCACAACGGCGCGGTCGCCCGGTAGTGGAACCGAATTCATTGCCACGCTGTGCCAGGTGTTCTCCGATCGAATCCGACAATTCAGTAGGAAAAGGACCTGCCCCCACGCGGGTGGTATAAGCTTTGGTGATTCCCAGCACGTAATGCAGCATCTGCGGTCCGACGCCACTACCCACTGAAGCCGCACCAGCGATACAGTTACTGGAAGTGACGAAGGGATAGGTGCCATGGTCGATATCGAGCAAAGCGCCCTGCGCCCCCTCAAACAGAAGGTTGTTTTCCGCCTGACTGGCTTCAAACAGCAACTTGGGAACATCCGCCACCATCGGTCGGATTCTTTCAGCCTTTACCTGACAATCATCCAGGATCTGGTGATAGTCAACCGTTGCAGCGTGGTAGTAATTTTTCAGCAAGAAATTATGATAATCGAGCACTTCTTTCAGTTTGCAGGCAAGCCGTTCAGAACGAAAGAGATCCTGCAGACGTATTGCACGCCGTGCAACCTTGTCTTCGTACGCCGGGCCGATTCCCCTGCCGGTCGTACCAATTTTCTCCACCCCCTTCGCCAGTTCACGAGCGCCGTCCACAGCAATGTGATAAGGCAGAATCAGGGGGCAGGTTTCGCTGATACGCAGCCTGCCGGATACATCCACTCCGGCCTGCTCCAGCATATCCACTTCTTCCAGCAGGGCGCCGGGGGACAGCACCACACCGTTACCAATGTAGCAAGTCACATTCTCACGCAGAATTCCTGAAGGAATCAGATGCAATATGGTTTTCTCACCACCTACCACCAGCGTATGACCGGCATTGTGCCCCCCCTGGAAACGGATGACTCCTGTGGCCCGATCCGTCAGCCAGTCGACGATCTTGCCCTTACCCTCATCTCCCCACTGCGTTCCGATGACTACGACATTCCTGGCCATACACTATTGATCTCTCGAAATTATTCCAAAATAAAGCACCGTACTGTGAACAGCGCGGTGCATGAACATCTTCATTTCAGGGGCTGAGTGCCAGTCTGTTTCTTTTAAAACAGATAGTTGACTAAACCCGGTCATTTACACTCTTACCCGATTGATTGGTATCAGGATTCCCACTTCCCCGTTTCAGCTACCGCCTCAGGAGAAATCATCCGCTCCAAGGGCATCATTTATTCTGCGACAGAATCAATCTCCCACTTGCCATTACGGAAAACGAGTTTCCTGTCACACCCCGCCGCTTCCCGGCTCTCTTCTCCCGGCAGCTCAGTCACCACAATTTGCCCTTCAGCACGTAGTTGCCGAATCATTGCCGTCAGTTTCTCATCTTCCGGCTTCCATGGTGCCAGTATTCCCAGGGGATAGCCATTCATATCCGTCAGCTGCGACAACTGTTTCAAGTCAAGACTGAATCCGGTTGCCGGCCTCGCTCTGCCAAACGATTTTCCGATTTCATCATAGCGCCCTCCCAGTGCGACAGGTGCAGGACACCCGGGTGTATAAGCGGCGAAAACCATACCTGTATGATAGTGATAACCCCGTAAATCGGCCAGATCAAACGTTATCCGATCGACATAAGGTTGCAGTGTTCGGGCAACATATTCCAGTTGATCCAGCGCCTCACCGATTTCCGGAAAATCCGGCAAATGCTGACGCGCACTCAGAAGTACAGTATCATCTCCATACAGCTCCGGTAACAGCAGCAGCGCATGCTGCACCGGCCTGGTCAGACGTTTATTCAAGCCTGTGCGTATCAGCTCCTTCAGGGAACTGATATCCTTGGCCCACAATGCAGCATACAGCTCCATTTCGAACTCGGGCTTGATGCCTGAATCACGAATCAGGCTGCGAAAAACCCGGATATGGCCAAGATCAAGATGGATTATATGAATACCCGAAACTGACAGGCATTCCAGTAACAGGCGCTGGATTTCAAGATCACTTTCAATGCCGGAATGTCCGTACAATTCAGCACCCACCTGGAATGGCTCCCGTGTGCGGGTAATTTCATCCGGTACCGTATGGACGACGCTGCTAGCGTAACAAAGCCGCATTACGCCGCTGGTATTCAGTAAATGAGCATCGATCCGGGCTGCCTGCGGTGTCATATCCGCGCGCAATCCCATCATCCTGCCGCTGAGCTGATCGACGACCTTGAACATGCGCAGATTCATACCGCTTCCGCTCCCGGCCAGCAGAGATTCAACATACTCCAGCAGAGGTGGCATGACGAACTGATATCCGTGGACAAACAGCATATCCATGATGAGGCGGCGGATCTTCTCTATACGATAAGCATCACGCGGCAGTACATCTTCGATATATTCAGGAAGCAGCCAGTTGCGCATTTTCAACGTTGACCGGAACGAGTTACACCGGATCGATAGCAGGAGCAATCAAGGTTATCAGAGGAAAGATCAATATTAGCTGACCAGAAAGAGAACGATCAGGCCGACCAGCATGGTGCTGAGGCCTACGAACCTTATCTGACTATCTTCCAGTTGCATGAGCTTGAGAAAAGTCTCACGCCAGGCACCAGGAAATGAAAAAGGGAAGATACCTTCCAGTATGAGCATCAGGGCAATTGCTTGCAGAAAGGTATCCCACATAATCAGCTATGAATATCGATTGACGAAACACTTCCTGATATGCGCTCCCTTATACTCGCCAATCTACGTTTTTCAGAAGGAAGGTTTTCAATTTTCAAATCCAGTTTAAGGAGCAGCATATCAGGTTCAACTCTCTATTTTTTATACTCTGACGGAGTTTTCATATATTTGAAAAATTCCGAGTTGGGTTCCAGGACGAGAATATCTTCCTTGCTTTTAAAGGATTTTCGGTATGCCTCCAGACTCCGGTAAAACTCATAGAACTTTGCATCTTTCTGGAAAGCTTCAGCATAAACTGCTGTTGCCTGAGCATCACCCTCCCCCATGATTTTCTGAGCCTCGCTATAGGCTTCCGCCAGAATCACTTCTTGCTGGCGATCAGCATCAGCACGGATTTTCTCCGCTTCAGCGGCACCTGTCGAACGCAACTCATTTGCCACCCGTTTGCGTTCCGCCTCCATCCTGCGATAAACGGACTCACTGACTTCCTGGGGCAGATCTACGCGCTTGAGTCGCACATCCACGACTTCCACACCGATCTTTCTGGCATCTGCGTTCGCTTTCTGCCGCATGATTTCCATGATCCTGTCACGTTCGCCGGAAACCACATCATGTACAGTCCGATTACCGAACTCATCACGCATACTGGAATTAATGGTCTGTGCAAGGCGAGTCTGTGCCAGCGCCTCATCTCCACGAACACTGACATAGTATTGTTTGACATCCACAATACGCCATTTAACGAACAGATCCACCAGAACGTTTTTCTTTTCCGATGTGATGAAACGTTCAGGCTCCTCCGAATCCATTGTCAGGATACGAGAATCGAAAAAACGAACGTTCTGAGCGACAGGTATCTTGAAGTAAACACCCGGAGATGTCTTGACACCCACGACTTCCCCCAGCTGGAACAGCAATGCCTGTTCCCGTTCGTCGACAATATAGACGGCAGAACTACCCAATACTGCCAGCACCAGTAGAAGTCCGCCAAATACAGATGAAACTGCTTTCATTATCTCATCTCCCGTTCACGACTACGAAAAGACTCACGCGAACGTGAGCCGGCATCTGAGGAAAATTCCTGGGATTCGCTCTGCGCTCTGGCCGCTGCAACAGAAGATTTCGTTGCACTGGCATCAGCCTGAATCAGCTTGTCCAGAGGCAGATAAAGCAGATTCCCTCCGCCTTTCTCCTGATCGATCAGGATTTTGCTGGTACTGGACAAAACCTGCTGAATCGTATCGAAATACATACGTTCTCGTG
Organism: Nitrosomonas sp.; assembly: GCF_040256045.1. Lineage (GTDB taxonomy): Bacteria > Pseudomonadota > Gammaproteobacteria > Burkholderiales > Nitrosomonadaceae > Nitrosomonas. Next base: position 23,498 of record NZ_JBDZWD010000018.1, on the reverse strand, counting down.
TGACTTCGGGCGCCTTGGCATATTCCACCAGAACCTGCGCAAAACGGCTGGCATCACCCTCCGCGGCAGCAATCACCCTTTGCTTATACCCTTGAGATTCTTCCAGCAAACGTGCGGCCCCCCCTCTTGCTCTCGGTATTACATCATTTGCGTAAGCCTGACCCTCGTTTCTTTGTCGTTCACGATCCTGGCCTGCCTTGACAGCATCATCAAAAGCGGCTTGTACCTGTTCTGGAGGCTGTGCATTCTGCATCGTTACCCGGTTAATGGAAATACCGATCTGATAACGGTCAAGAATTTGCTGCATCAACTCGGTCGTCTTGGCTGTTACCTCTTCACGCCCTTCGTACAGAACAAAGTCCATTTTACTGGTACCAATAACTTGCCGAATAGCTGTTTCTGCCACCTGCAAAACAGTGCTTTCCGGATCCCGATTGTTAAAAAGGAAATTCTCAGGACTGTTCAAAATGTATTGCACGGCAAACTGGATATCGACAATATTCTCATCATCCGTAAGTATCAGCGATTCCTTGAGTACCTTACTGCGAACATTGTTGCGATAACCGATTTCTACCGTGCGCACCTGACCAATATTGACAGACTCGACTGCTTCGACAGGTGAAGGAATATGCCAGCGCAATCCCGGCATGGTCGTTTCCACATGCTTGCCGAAACGCAGTACTACACCGCGCTGACCTTCATCGACAATATAAAAACCACTTCCTATCCATGCCAGGGCAAGCAAAACGACGATTGCCACAAAACCCTTGCCACTAGGGAGATTAGGGCTTCCTCCATCAGAGTTTCCATCATCGTTATTCCCTCCCTTTTTCCCGAAAATCTCATTCATTTTCTGGTTAAAGTTACGCATAATGTCTTCAAGATCTGGAGGCCCTGAGTTGCCTCTCCTTTTTCCCCACTGCGGATCATTCAAGCCCATGTGATTTAGTCCTTCTCATTATTTATAAAAGTGGCACGGACATTGTCGTTCATGCTTTCAGGTGTTGCTGAATGTTGCTCCAATCTCTTCAAATCCTGATCAAACACCTCTGCCAGTGCGTCATACAGATAACTAAAACCCGCTCCTGTCCTCGCACTGAGATGAATGCTTTTGATTTTACCATACTCGTCACGCATGTAATTCCCGGACGGATACTGTTCAAGAAGGTCGATTTTATTCAGAATCAGGATTTGCGGTATCGTATCCGCGCCAATTTCCCGCAATAATTTATTGACCTCACTGATCTGCACATCACGGTTGGAACTGGAAACATCAACCACATGCAGAAGCACATCGGCCTGTATGGTTTCTTCTAGTGTGGCGCGGAATGCCGCAACAAGTGTATGCGGTAATTCGCGGATAAAACCGACCGTATCAGAAATTACTATCGTCCCGCGTCCGGGAAGCGTCAGCCGCCGGGTAGTAGTATCCAGTGTAGCGAACAACTTGTCGGCAGCATATGTATCCGTCCGTACCAGCCGATTGAACAAAGTCGATTTACCGGCATTGGTATACCCTACTATGGAAACAGACGGTATCTCAGCGCGCTTCCTTGCACGTCGTCGTACCTCACGCTGCTGTTTGAGATTAATCAGCTTCTCTTTCAAAAGCTTTACACGCTTCGCCAGCAAACGACGATCCGTCTCCAATTGTGTTTCACCCGGCCCGCGCAAGCCGATACCGCCCTTCTGACGCTCGAGATGCGTCCACCCCCTCACCAATCGTGTTGAAAGGTACTCCAGTTGAGCCAGTTCAACCTGTAGTTTACCTTCATGACTTTTGGCACGTTGCGCAAAAATATCCAGAATCAGGCTGGTGCGATCTATGATGCGACAAGCCAGCACCATGGAGAGATTTCTTTGCTGTACCGGAGACAGCTCATGGTTGAATATCACCATTGCAGCAGATGTCTGCACCAGAATCTGACTGATTTCTTCCACCTTACCCTTGCCGATAAAGGTAGCAGAATCAGGTTGTTTCCGCGTCCCTTCAACTATAGCAACCACGGAAAGCCGATCACTGCGGGCAAGTTCCCGCAGTTCTTCCAGGCTTTCCTTGTCTCCTTCCCCAAAATCGATGTCTACTAATATCGCGCTATCATTGGCCGCTGTTCCCGTAGCAACATCATGAGTCATCTTGCTCGGTCTGGGTTTCGGCAGATATTGGGATTGAAATGGCTTTGGCCGGGACAATGGTAGAGATGGCGTGTTTGTAAACCATCTGCGTGATGGAATTTTTCAACAAAACTACATACTGGTCAAAAGAATCAATCTGCCCTTGTAACTTGATCCCATTGACCAGATAAATAGAAACCGGAATATGCTCCTTGCGCAAGATATTCAGAAAAGGATCCTGCAGTAACTGCCCTTTGACGCCCATTATTCATCCTCCCTGGTGAATTTCTAGTTATCTGATTAAGAATAAATACCCTTTTGGGTTAACCGATTGTTTCCGGCAGTGTTTTTGTCATGATCCGAAGAATCTGACTGTATCATCAGACCAACAGAAGAAACCAAAAATTCATAAAAGTTCATCCCGGGTATTTTGACGTTACTAAAGTATATGTCGCGAAAAACCATAAGTCTAACACGGCGTACTTTGCCATTTACGCGATACAGTATTTTCTGATTTGCCTGAAGAAAGCAATTACAGAAAAATCAGATGGTAGCCAGCAATACGAAATAATGCTCTGCTTTACCGGCACAAACAGCCCTCAGACAACAGAACTTCGTTTCATACATTCGGGAGGAGAACCGGTCATCGGCACGGTTTCAGGGTGTATCACGCGATTGCCGGGGAACCATATCCTGAAAATACTTCCCGCTCCGGGCTGACTGGCGATTTCCATGTTCGCCTGATGGCGGTTCAGAACATGCTTGACTATGGCAAGACCAAGGCCGGTTCCCCCAGTTTCGCGGGAGCGGCTGCGATCCACCCGGTAAAAACGCTCTGTCAGCCGGGGAATATGACTGGGCTCGATGCCGATCCCACTATCCTGAACATAAAACAGCCCTTTTCCATTTTCCATTGCCCAGTTCAGAGAAATTGCCCCACCCTCCGGGGTATACCGCACGGCATTGCTGATCAGATTCTCAAACGCACTGCGCAGCTCATCTTCACTGCCAAGCAACATGGCATGGCTTGTAAGATTAAGAGAAATGACATGACGTCCTGCACTCAATGACTGAGCTTCCTGGTAGAGCCCCTGCAGCAATTTGACGACATCCACCCGTTCTTCTGCCAGGTCATTTCCGGCGCTCTCCAGCTTGGACAATGTCAGCAAATCTTCTACCAGACGACGCATGCGGGTAGCCTGATCGGACATCAGCCGCAATGCATTTTTCTCCATTTCACCGGATATCTTATTTTCTTCCAGCAGTGTTTCAAGGAACCCGCCAATCACCGTCAAGGGCGTACGCAATTCATGTGAGACATTGGCAACGAAATCACGCCGCATGATTTCAATTTTCTCAAAACGCGTCACATCCTGGCTGATCAGCAATTTTTCCCTGTCGCCATAAGGCACAATCTGGATGGAGAGCAGAACATCACGCAGGCGTGACTGATTGAGTAAAAAGGGTTTACTGAAATCTCCCGTATCAAGATAGGCCACAAACCCTACCTGGCGCACCATACGGGTAATGTGCTGGCCGGCATCCATTTCGAGATTGAGACCCAGATGCCGCTCGGCAGCTGAATTGCACCATTCGATCTGATCTTTGTCACCCAGGATGACAATACCTTCCGGCAGCGCAGATGTCGCACGTTGCAATCGTTCCAGAGAAGTATTCAGTCCCAGGCGCTCCTTGTTATGACGCCGCACGAAACGTGCCAGCCTGGCAAACACCACACCCCATAAGCCCGATCTGTCAGGTACCGTCGCATAGGAAAGATTCGAATGATGCAGCCAGTGCTCCAGACAATACAATGTATGGATATGGTAAATAACGATCCCTAACAGGATGATACTGTACAAGCTGAGTACGATTACAGCATTGAACAGCATACCCGCCAGTATGGCAATAATGGTCAGCCATAAAACGGGAGCAAAACTCAGCCAAAAAGAATTCATGTGGTTACGGGGCCATGGTGAAATTAATTTCCCTGATCATTCCACTCAAGTTAGGAGGGTACCTATCTCCCGAGCTCATTCTTCATTCCGGAATAGCACCCGGCCCACCTAATGATGAGAAAAACTCCACAATACGTCGCGGCAACCAATCCAGTTTTCCCGGAAAAGCACCCTGCATAAAACCGACATGTCCCCCCTGCTGCGGAAACTCCAGTGAAACGAAGGAAGAAATCTCATATTTTTGCGGTAACACGCTCTCGGGCAGGAAAGGATCATTACGCGCATTGATCAGCAATGTCGGTACCTGAACCGATCCAAGCCATGGCTTGCTGCTGGATTGGCGCCAGTAATCATCCGTATCCCGGAAGCCATGCAGCGGTGCCGTAACCAGGTTATCGAATTCATACAATGAGTTACAGGCTGCAATAGCCTTTGCATTTAACAGACCGGGAAATTGTTTGTTTTTTTCCAGTGCCTTGCGTTTGAGGGTGGCCAGAAAATGGCGGGTGTAAACCCGGTTGAAACCCAAATCGAGTACATTGCCTGCGGCCGCCAGATCAAGTGGAACTGAGACTGCGACAACCCCTGCAACCCGCCCGACTGCTTGTGCACCTTGCTCACCCAACCATTTCAGTAATGCATTGCCTCCGAGTGAAACTCCTACAACATAACAGGCGGGATTCCATTCGGATGGACTGTTCTGATGCCTTATGTAACGCAGTATGCGATCTATTTCCACCGAATCACCGGCATGGTAGGCACGCGGCAAGCGGTTGGGAGCTCCGGAACAGCCACGAAAATGAACGACAGCCCCGCGCCAGCGTAGTATCTGCAGGAAATTCATGAGGCTCAGTGCGTAATGACTTCGCGAACTGCCTTCCAAGCCATGTAACATGATAACCAGCGGTTTATCCGGCTCACCATCCAGCCAGTCGATATCGATAAAGTCTCCATCATCCATTTCCCAGCGCTCGCGGCGGTAACCGATAACCGGCCTCAGATTGATAAAATAAGGAAAAATGGTTTGTGCGTTGCCACCCCGTAGCCATTTGGGAGCACAATAAGATTCAAGCAATCCGGAATCAGACAAAATAAAAGGTTCAGTCATTGCAGATAGTGTCCAACCTTTGCCGGCTGTTACAAGATAACAAGATTATCTCTGTGAATAAGTTCGTATCCATCTACATAGCCCAGTGCAGCTTCGATCTGGCTGGTAGGACGACGCATGATTTTGCGTGATTCACGTGCACTGTAATTAATCAGACCACGGGCAACTTCACGACCGCTGGTATCGAGGCAGGATATGGCTTCACCTCGTTCAAATTCGCCCTTTACCTCCACCACTCCGATGGGCAACAGACTTTTACCTCCGGACAGCAATGCCCTGCTGGCCCCATCATCCAATACTACACTCCCTCGTACCTGGAGTTGATCGGCCAGCCATAATTTACGGGCCAACTTCACTGGCATATCCGCCAGCAGAATGGTTCCGATAGCCTCTCCACCTGCCAGACGAACCAGCACACCCTTTGCTCTGCCTGAAGCAATCACCGTATGAGCGCCACTGCGAGCAGCACGCCTGGCAGCCATTATCTTGCTTTGCATACCACCGCGTCCGATGCTGCTGCCTGCCCCCCCGGCCATGACTGCGATATCCGGATCACTGACACTGACTTCCGGAATCAGTCTGGCATCGGTATTTTTGCGGGGATCACCTGTAAAAAGACCTTCCTGATCAGTCAGGATCACCAGTACTTCAGCTTCGATCAGATTGGCAACCAGTGCAGCCAGATTATCATTGTCACCAAACCGGATTTCATCGGAAACCACGGTATCGTTTTCATTGATGATCGGAATGATACCCAGATTCAGCAGCGTAAGAATGGTCGAGCGGGCATTCAGATAGCGTTTACGACTAGACAGATCATCGTGCGTCAGCAGGATCTGAGCCGTCTGCAATTCGTATTCACTGAAACAGCCAGCATATGCCTGAGCAAGACCCATCTGCCCCACTGCCGCAGCCGCCTGCAGTTCATAAAGCGCAGCAGGACGCATTTTCCATCCCAGACGCTGCATGCCTTCGGCAACGGCACCCGATGAAACCAGTACAACCTCCTTGCCCATCTGTCTGAGTTGAGAAATCTGCCCGGCCCAGCCTCCAAGTGCGCAGCGATCAAGACCGTTTCCTTCATTCGTCACCAGGCTGCTACCAACTTTTACGACTATCCGGCGAGCAGATTGCAGAATCGATTGCGTCATAAAAATCAGATTTCTTCGCTATCAGGCCGTAACTGTTGCAGATATTCCATAATGGCATAAGTCAGTGCCTGGCATCCTTTTCCGGTCAGTGCAGAAATGGCAAACCAGCGCTCCTGCCAATCCATTGTCTGCAGAAGACGTGTGCAAACAGCTTGCTGCTCATCTTCAGGCAACATATCCACCTTGTTGAATACCAGCCAACGGGGTTTACGATAAAGTGTTTCATCAAATTTGCGCAGCTCATCCACCAGTGCTCTGGCCGAATGAACGATATCAATGCTCTCATCAAAAGGAGCCACATCGACCACATGCAGCAGCAGACGGGTACGACTGAGGTGTTTGAGAAACCGGTGGCCGAGGCCGGCACCTTCTGCCGCACCTTCAATCAGGCCGGGAATATCCGCCATTACGAAACTGCGTCCGGTATCAACCCGCACTACCCCCAGATTGGGATAAAGTGTGGTAAACGGATAATCGGCTACTTTCGGACGCGCTGCGGAAACAGCACGAATCAGGGTGGATTTACCGGCATTGGGAAGCCCTAACAACCCGACATCTGCCAGTACCCTGAGCTCGAGTCTGAGTTCGAACTGTTCTCCTGCTTCACCATGGGTAAATTGCCGGGGAGCGCGGTTGGTACTGGACTTGAAATGGAGATTACCCAGTCCGCCTCTGCCGCCTTTGGCCAGCAGCACTTTCTGCTGGTCATGTTCGAGATCCGCTACGAGTTCACCCGTCAGGTTGTTGGTTATGATCGTACCTGGCGGCATACGCAGCACGATGTCTTCCGCTCCTTTGCCATAGCAATCGGAACCGCGCCCGTTTTCTCCCCGCTTTGCCCGGAAAACCGGTGTAAAACGGTAATCGATCAAAGTATTGAGATTGTGATCGGCCAGTGCATAAATACTGCCGCCATGACCTCCATCTCCCCCGTCCGGTCCACCTCTGGGAATAAATTTTTCACGGCGGAAGCTGGCAACACCATTGCCGCCATCTCCCGCAAAGACCTGTATTTTTACCTCATCAATGAATTTCATGAATGCCCCGAAGCAATTATTTTAATTGCGGGCGGAGAAATTTATTCCAGCAAAAAAACTATAATCAAAGTAAAAAGCCCCATTCAGAAAATGGGGCTTTTCTCCAGCTTGCACGATCCGGCTGATCGGGTGATCAGGAGGGAATGACTGCAACTGTTCTCCGGTTCAGCCGCCCTTTGATGGCAAAAACAACCTTACCATCCACTTTTGCAAACAGGGTATGGTCCCGCCCAATTCCAACATTATCTCCCGGATGAAACTGCGTGCCACGCTGACGCACGATGATTCCACCCGCCCTGATGACCTCGCCACCATAACGCTTTACACCCAGACGCTTGGAATGGGAGTCACGCCCGTTTCTGGAGCTACCGCCCGCTTTCTTATGTGCCATGAATCAATCTCCTTATGCAGAAATACCGGTAATCTGAATCTCGGTATAATTCTGCCGGTGTCCCTGTTGTTTCCGATAATGCTTACGGCGGCGCATTTTGAATATGCGTATTTTGTCATGCCGCCCGTGACTGATCACAGTCGCGCTGACTCTTGCCTGATCGAGTAATGGTGCCCCGGCAGAAACCGCTTCACCATCTGCAACCATCAGAATCTGGTCCAGTTGAATATCACTTCCCACTTCTGCAGGCAATGTTTCCACTTTTAACTTGTTCCCGACTTCAACCCGGTACTGTTTACCACCCGTCTTGATTACTGCATACATATCCGTCTCCCGTCCTAGAACCGCGCATTATAATAACATCCACGGATTTTGTGTAATAAATTCAAGTAACACGGCATACCCGTCAAAAATCTGCTTCGACTTCGATCGAATCTACCCTGCCGCGGACAAAATCTGCTGACCTCGGTCAATGCTATAATTGGCCGGTTTATTTCCAAGTTACGTATATCTCATGCCGGTACCCCACCTCACCCACACACTGAATGCACCCACCCTAGATCTGGAAAAACGGATCCTGGCTGCCAAACCGACGATCGAACACTGGTTCCGCAAACAGTGGCAGCATCACACCGTGCCGTTCTACTGCTCGGTAGATTTGCGCAACAGCGGTTTCAAACTGGCACCGGTCGATACCAATCTGTTTCCCGGCGGATTCAACAACCTCAACCCGGCTTTCATTCCGCTATGTATTCAGGCGATGATGATCGCTGTCGAAAAAATCTGTCCGAATGCACACAATGTTCTCCTGATTCCAGAGAACCACACCCGCAATGTCTTCTATCTGCAAAACATCGCCATGCTGCAATCCATCATGCAGCAGGCAGGAATGAACATTCGTATCGGCTCGCTGCTGCCTGATCTTGACCAACCCCTACCCGTCCTGCTGCCCAACGGCGATTCTCTGTTGCTGGAACCGGTGCAGCGTGAAGGAAACAGACTTTTTACCCGGGATTTCGACCCCTGTGCCATCCTTCTGAATAACGATCTATCGGGCGGGATACCTGAAATTCTGCAAAATCTGGAACAGATCATCATTCCACCCCTTCATGCAGGCTGGGCCACTCGCCGCAAATCCTGGCATTTCAGCGCATACGACAATGTAGCACAGGATTTTGCCGATCTGATCGATATCGACTCCTGGCTCATCAACCCCTACTTCACTTCTTGCGGAAAAGTCGATTTTCATGAAAAAGAGGGTCTGGATTGTGTTGCGGCCGGTGTAAACGAAATTCTGCATCTGATCAGGGAAAAATACGCCCAGTACGGGATCAGCGAAAAACCGTTCGTCATCTGCAAGGCTGATTCAGGCACTTACGGCATGGGTATCATGAGTATCAAAGATGGCGCCGAGCTCTACAAACTCAATCGCAAGCAGCGCAACAAAATGACAACTATCAAGGAAGGGCTCGTTGTCAAGAACGTGCTGGTACAGGAAGGAGTACATACGTTCGAAAGCATTCATCAGGCCGTAGCCGAACCCGTTATCTACATGATCGACCGCCACGTAGTGGGCGGATTCTACCGGGTACATACGGGCCGGGGAATCGATGAAAACCTGAATGCACCGGGCATGCATTTCGTACCACTGGCCTTTGACACTACCTGTATGCAGACAGATCCTACTGCCCGACCGGATGCCGCCCCCAATCGTTTCTATACCTACGGTGTCATCGCCAGACTCGCACTCCTTGCTTCGGCCATCGAACTGGAACGGTATTTGCAAACACCCCTGCCTGTACTGGCAGAAATCTGATGAAACTGGCTTTCATCCTGGATCCGCTCGACAGTATCAAGATCGGCAAGGATTCGAGCTATGCCATGATGCGTGAAGCTGCATTCCGTCACCATCAGCTGTATACCCTGCAACAGAACGATCTGGCGTGGAAAGATCATCAGATCATCGGCTTCGCACGATCACTGACACTCATCGATCCGCCGGATGGCGATCATCGCTGGTATGAGGAAGGCGCCACTGAAGAAATCCCTCTGTCCGGATTCGATGCCGTGCTCATGCGCAAGGATCCTCCTTTCGATACCGAATATATCTACAGCACCTACCTGCTCGAACTGGCTGAACGCCAAGGCGCCTATGTCGTGAACAGCCCGCGGGGAATTCGTGATCACAACGAAAAACTGGCGATTACCGAATTTCCTCAATTCACACCTCCTTCATTGGTAACCAGCCAGGAGCAGCTGATTCTCAAGTTTCTGGCCGAACATGAGGACATTATCCTGAAACCACTGGATGGTATGGGAGGAGCCGGTATTTTCCGTATTCAGAACACCGATCACAACATTAGCGTCATCATCGAGACACTGACACGCTACGGTACACGTACCATCATGGCACAACGCTTTCTGCCGGAAATCCGGGAAGGTGACAAACGCATATTACTGATTGCAGGAAAACCGGTCGATCATGCGCTTGCACGCATCCCCAGACTGGGAGAAACGCGTGGTAACCTGGCAGCTGGTGGCACCGGTGTGGCACAACCGCTATCAGTCCGTGACAGGGAAATTGCCGAAGAACTGGGACAGATACTCTATGCGCGTGGCCTGATGCTGGTAGGATTGGATGTCATCGGCAACCATCTGACGGAAATAAATGTCACCAGCCCAACCGGGATGCGGGAAATCTCTGATCAGACTCAAACGAACGTTGCAGGGCTGATGATCGATGCGCTGGAAGAGCACATCGCCAGAAAAACCCGGTAAAAAGACCGTACGATACTAAAAAGCTAATCTCCAACTGAGCCGCGCGCCAGATCAACCATTTTTCTCAATCTCTCGACATTGAGCACACGCAGTTCATGGCCCGTTCGCTGAATCAGCCGGTTCCTGGCAAGTTCGCTCAATTCACGCGTAACAGCTTCCCGATGAGTGCTGACAAAACACGCCAGCTCGGCATGTGTTGGGACGGGGCTGATTACAGCTGTATTCGGAGAATCCATATGGTTTCTTGCAAGTCTCAGCAGTTCCGCATGGATACGATTACGCACCGCCAGGGTACTGAAATCGAATACCCGTTCAGTCAGGCGACGTACTTGGCCCGCCAGACGTTGCATGATCGCCATGCAGAATACCGGGCTCTCATGCACCAATCGTATGAATGCCTGGTTTGACATAACCGCCAGCAAAGAATCGGATCGGGCAACGACAGTAGCAGATCTCGGCTGGCCATCGATTGCCGTCAGCTCACCAAAAAACTCCCCTTGCGACAAATCGCACAGAATCACCTCATCGCCGGAATAACCAAAATAATGAATCCGCACAGCGCCTTCAAGCACAAAAAATACATTATCACTATGGTCGAGGTAACGAACGATCTCTTCTCCGGCAAGAAAATGCTGCATTTGCAGAAGCTGCGCCATCATCGCCAGATCCGTAGCGGAAAAATCTTTGAATTCCCTGATGACCGTCAGTTGAGTACCCGTTACCTCTCTGGATTGATTATAAAAGTTACCGGCACAAGTACTCATGATCACTCCCTCCTTTAATGATTCCCGGGAAGCGTAATAACTTGATGTCACCATCCCGCTCGCAGTAATCTTACAACCTTAAGGACAATACCTAAAAACCTTTCCTTCATATACAAAAACGTAACAGATATCCCCGCCTGCGTAGACGTTATCGCTGCCGCTTCCAATCTGCAATAGCAATTCCTTAAAACTCAGGTGATTTTTTGTCACATTACTTGAAAAATTTTTACTATATAAAGTCGAATCCAGTTGCCCATTATCTTTTCTGCTGATGACAAGTACACCTTCTGTTTCTGCAGAATCAAGCTCTTGTTTAACTAAAGATTCCATATTTTTTACTTCCATATCTCTTTGATCATAAACCAGGATATTCGCGGGAATACCTATTTTATGTACTTTCCACAAACATGTAAGCAGTGTAACGATTACTATCGTCAGTAAGATGTTTATCCAGATACTGATCCGCAGTTTTCCAAATGTACTTTCCTCACTCCCCATTCCCATGATTTCCTTCTGACTAAAAATTTAAGGTCACTCTCGCAAAAAAAGTCCGTTCCGGTATGTACCTGGGCAAAGCAGGCTCTGAGAGATAGAGATATTGATTCCGGTAGTAGAAATGTTTATTCAGTAGGTTTCTGACTTCAAAACTCAATAATCCTCTGCGCCTGGGCAGTCTGTATCCTGCAGTCATGTCCAGCAGAAAAAAATTGGAATCCTTCTTCTCAATCCAGTCAAGCCGTATATCTTCATCAAACCGCCTCCATTTTACATCCTGCATGACATAGGTCCCAGTCAGCTTTGCCCAGAACCCGTTCTGATCAAAATAACTTATACTGACCGGTGTTCTGAGCGTATGAATATTCACAGGTTGATTAATATACCTTTCCCTTCTATCGAATTTCTCATATTCGGGCTCGATTGCAAAAGCCCAGTTCGGGCGAGGCGTGCCATAAACGTAGCCCCGGAACAACTGTTCTCTCTGCCTATCCCAATAATAGTCCTCTCCACCTGGGGCACTAAATTCGGGGACCACTGGTACATCCAAGTTACGCTCGGATACCTCCACCCCACCATAAACGGCATTGGTAAAATAAATATCCAGTCCGACTGCCTTATGTCGTGATTTCGTTCCGCTGATTTCATCATAAAACTGGTTGAATCCGGCAATCTGCGTCGGTTCGATCGTCGCCTGACCGATTAAATCCCGCTTCAGCGCTTCAAACCAGGCCATACGCAAGCGGATGTTTTTGTGGAAATCCATCTGCAGCCCGATTTTAGGATCAACTTCACTGATTTTCCGGTTGATTCCTCCTGTATCATCTGAATAAGTGTGATAACTGAAACCTAGTGTAGCCGTCGCATTCTTGAGTATATTCAGATTCGAGTACAGATACGCAACATTCTGTTCTCTATCCGCTTTGGACTTCTCACATCCCGTCATCATACAAATGAGCGGTTCGGTATTTTTTCTGAAATCATCCGTCAGATTGGTCCGGTAAATTCCTCCACCAGTAATTATATTCACCCGATCCTTGCGAAAAATATGCTGTGCTTCGACCTGATAACCATGACTGCTTTGATTCCCGAAAAGTGGAAAACCAAAAGCCAGATCTTCTATATCGGTATCCCGATGCGTATAAATCGAAGAAAGCAGGAAATTCTGCCGAGGTGAAATCCGGTACATCGCCCCTAGGCGTGCAGTATCTTCTTCCAGATTCCGCCGCGCCGTTCTGGAAAATTTCTTTGGATCAAAATCCATCAACAAATCCCCGTGCTTCTTTTCCCGCCGGCGCAACTCCGCCTGAACGTTTAAATCCGGTGTAACCGCATACTGCATGAAAGCATTGTAGATATTATGCGTCTGGTCATTGTTAGGCCGGAATCCATCCGTCTGATAATGAAACTGCCCCACACTGACCGAAGCCCGGTCATATACGCCGGACACCACGACTTCATCACCCAGCGTACCATGATTGCCAACCACACCTGATGCCACCAACTGTGCCTTGTTACGCTCCATCAGCGGTGTAAATTCGTTGAATCCTGGTGTGGAAGGACCTGTGCCGGTGATGATATTGAGGTCAGCCACTGCCATCCGTGGCTGTACCGGATTGACGTTGACCGGCTGCAGCAGTTGCGCCTGCAATAGTTCACTCACCCTTGCAATTTCATGTCGCGGGATATGGGCATAAGCATCGGATAGAAACCGGTGTGCGGAATGACTGGCCGGATCGAAGCTCAACGACTTGGCGGTTTCCATCAGGGCGCGCTGTTCAAACCCGAGGTTATCGTAAATCCGTGCCAGACTGGAGCCGCGTGCTGCCTGATCCTGATCCAGCAGCAGTTGTGAACGGTACACCGCACGATTATCGTTCAGCTCGATTGATTTCTGGACATCGCGCAACGCTTCCACCGGCCGGTTCTGGGTCTGTTTCTGGATAGCGTCGTACAACCAGGGGGTGGGATCATTCGGGTCACGCACTTTGGCCAGATCAAACTGGGTAGTGGCCAGCGGATAACGCTTTTCTTCGAAATAGGCTTTCCCGAGATAGCTGCGGATCAGTGAATTAGCCGGATCCAGGCTCGCTGCCGTTTCGATATCGATACGACCAACTTCGAGTTTATTCTCACGTATCCAGGCAATTCCCATCCCTAGGCGGGGCATAGGATCAGCCTGATCGAGCATGATCGCCCGGGCAAAGGCAGCTCGCGCCCAGCGAGTATCGATCTGCAGCAGATAGGCAAAACCCAGAACGGTTTGTGTCCTGCTCAGATTCGGATCGAGTCTGACTGCCCGCTCAGCTGACGGCAATGCATAATCAGATTTTCCAGCAGCCATCTGCAACTCCGACAGACGCGCCCAGGTCAGGGCATTCATCGAATCAAGCCGGACAGCTTCCTCCGCACTGGTTAAGGCCGATTCAATCTGAAAATGCGCCTGCTGCGCATAGGAAAGTGCCAGTTTTGCTGCAGATGAGGCCGGATTACTTTTAACGGCCTGCTCAGCCAGTTCCAATGCTTCCTGCTTACGATTCTTCGCCACGAATATCGTTGCACGCAACGCCAATGCATCACTGCTACCCGGTTCAAGCTGCTCCGCTTGCTGCAGATCCGATAAAGCTTCTTCTACCCGACCGGCTGTCAGCAACAGTTCGGAACGAAGAATCAGGATATCCGCTGTCAGTTCTTCAACTGGCAGATGATCCAGTTCAGCCAGTGCTTCTATCAACCTGCCCCGCCGATACTGCTCTATTGCACGACGTACAGCGGGTGACTGCTGACTTTCACGATCGGTTCTGGAGTGCAAATTAATCAGTACCGGATAATGCAGTGCCCATTGCACTGCATCGAGCGGATGCACCATAGCCGCTTTCCGGGCAGGCTGATTTTCCTGGAAAACCGCCGTCTCCTGGTTTGTCAGAATCAGGTCATCCTGGCCATTACCGGCGTTGACCCGGCCTTCATAGACAGCGATCGTCACCTTGGGAGATGGGTCGTCTTCGCCGCTCGCGTCCACCAGAAACTCGGTTCCATCGACACTAGCATTGACTACAGGTGTTCTGATTTTGAAAGGTTTGGGGGTACGCGTAATGATATGCATTACCCCGTTCATCAGATCCAGCAGGGTATTCTGCTCAGTATCGGGCCCTTCGATCGTAATTGCCGTCCTCTGATCCAGCCGGAGCATGCTTTCGTTACTGAGCCGAAGTGCTGCACGACTGTTGGCACGTACTCTCACCCTATCGCCGACACAGAAGGTGCTGTCAGAATCAGCCGGGTACCAGCCCGAGTCTTCTGACCGGTAATATTCCACCACACCCTGCAGCGAAACCATCCGTGCCACCGGCGTATTGCATGACTCTTCGGCAAGGACAACAGGAACAGTACCAACCATCATGAAAAAGCATAATCCCGGCAGAACTCTGTCGAGCAGTTTCAGCGTTGCAGGCACCCACTCGGTACATTGCACATTTTCCATAAACTCATCATTTCACCGTTGAAGACAGGCAATCATAACAAATTGCCGGATCATGATTTCAGTACATCCACATAACGCCGCCATAGCTTAACCGACAAGATGCTGTATCGACGTGGTTTTTGACACAGTTGATATGGAAAATCGGCCGACCGGATACACCCCGCCTGTATCCTGATATCATTTCGATTGTATGGATATGATCAGCTCATCCGGCTCCCGGACAGAAAGAAACCGGGATTCGCGGCAATAGGTGAGCATGAATCGGGTAGGTCCATCTTCGGGAAAGTGTTCATGGATCATTGTAAATTGATGCAATGCGCCAGCCCGATCACCGGTTTGACAGATGTGCAGGGCCTGTTCATACGCCGCACATAACTGTCTCTGCACCGCACTGCTGCTACTCTGGCGAGCGATGAGTTCAAACAAATTGACTGATTGTGACTTTCCCGGCAGCAAAAACCGCCCAAGCGGGCGCAACAGCAGATCATTCAGCCCATTCACCACTTCTTCCGATACCAGCAACCGGGTACCCAGATACTTATTGGCCCCCTGAATACGGTTGGCCGTATTGACGATATCACCTACTGCACGATACTCATAATGTTGTCGCGCACCAATGTTGCCCAGTACCATTTCGCCAGAATGTAATCCCAACCGGGTTGGAAGGGGCGGATGACCACGTCCGCCCTGATTGAAATGTTCTACTGCACTGATGATGTCCAGGCAGGCTAGGCAGGCCCGTTCGCGCAACAGTGCATCAGCAGAACCAGCCGCCCAGATAGCCAGCATGGCATCGCCGATCACATCGGATACTTTGCCCTGATAGCGCTCAACCGGCTCAAACAAACATCCATAATATTCATGCATGAGAGCAGCAAGCTGGCGGGGATCCATAGTTTCAGCAAGCGTAGTATATTTTTCCGCATCCGTCGCCAGACAGGCTCCATAGACCAGTTGCCCATCGGTATGAATCGGATTCGCACCGCGAACCATATCCCGTACCACGGGCTCCGGCCGATGTCCGCCAAACAGTACCTCAATCCGCCTGCGTTCCCGGTCAGCCTCGAAATACAGCAGAGTAACGATTCCGATCACACCTGCCGGTAACTGCACCATCAACGGAATGGCTAGAGGAATCCACAGCTGCCATTGCTCGAACAGCCATACACTCACACTGCCATAAACACAAAACGACAGGCTTCCCATCAATGCCATTCCCAGTGCATGCACCATAATATTTCCTGCAGGAACGGTAAAACAGAGCAGGCAGATACCCATTCCCCACAGCAGCAGGATGAAGGCACCATTTAGCGAGGCTGCCGGACGGATCGATTCACCTTCCAGCAGATTGGCAAAGGCAGTGGCAGCAATTTCCACCCCGCTGAGCGTCAGCCCATCCGGCAGAGAAAAAACGGTCTGGTAATCATCTCTGACCTTATCCTGCTCCGAGATAGTTTCCGCTGAAAAGCCGACAAAAACCGTTTTTCCTGTCAGATCCAATTCACCGGCTGTTTCCGGGTGGCTCTCGCCCTCCTCCAGCAGCAAATGATAAGGAATGGTTCTGATCGTACGTGGCGGGCCGTAGAAATTCAGATAACGCATTTCACTGCCACCATAAAGATCAATCAGTGCATGAATGACACGTTGCTGCGCTGTATCAAGATTGATCCCTTCAACCAATCTTTGCAGCAGCTTCTCTGCCAAAGAAGGTTCTCGTATGAATATATTGCGTAAATCGAGAGCCAGATCCTCGATATCGGCTTCATTCACATTCGCAGGCAGCTGCCGGACCAAAGCCGGATCAGTACCGGCAAGCAGATCAAGAAAGTGCTCGTATACTTCAGCAGAGGATAACTGCAGCAAGAGCGACGGCAATGTGGGCATATCACTGCCACCGGGTCTGAATGTCCAGTAATAACTCACCCGAGTGGATTTTTGCAGGGGAAAAGGCGCATGAGCACGTGCAGCAGCCGCAATAATCGGCAGAATCTCTCCGGTATATTCCTGCAGAATACGGGTATGCAATTCATCTGAAGCTACTCCCGCCGGAAACCGAGTTTCCTCAAAATCCAGCCTTTCCACCAGAACCACGTTACCCGCATGTTTAAGTGCCGCAGCAAACTGCTCATCGTGCCCGACATCGCTGCCAGGCCTGTCGAACACCAGATCGAACGCTACCACTCTTGCTCCCGCCTTCACCAGTCTGTCGACCAGACGGGCATGCAGTGTACGTGACCAGAGAGAAGGTTTGAGTGGCAGCTCCAGACGAGTGGCGGAAGCCTGATCGACAGCAACGACGACGATATCAGCGGGAGCAGTTCTTTCTCCTCGCAGATGAAACAGCCAGTAAAGACCAAATTGTTCCTCGATAGCCTTACCCTGTGGCGATAGATATACAGCGGCCCCCAGCAGGCCAATAAAAATGGCAAAAACAAACCGCCAGCGCCACAGTTTCATTTAACCCGGATTATCCATTGGCTTGCGAAGTAGGAATATAACAGTCATCCGGCAGGTGATCAGGCTGATTATGACTTGCTTTGAGGTTGGAAATCGGAGGCTGCAGCCTCGCGCTGATGACAGTGGAATGCGCAGTCCGTAATACAAAAACACCCTCTTTGCGAGAAGGCTACAGGCCAACGTG
Source organism: Nitrosomonas sp. (assembly GCF_040256045.1). Classification (GTDB taxonomy): domain Bacteria; phylum Pseudomonadota; class Gammaproteobacteria; order Burkholderiales; family Nitrosomonadaceae; genus Nitrosomonas. The sequence goes on along the minus strand of NZ_JBDZWD010000018.1, from coordinate 5,576 downwards.
GTAATCAGCTACATCAAAAAATCATTTCTCCTGCTATTGAACTCAGTGAAGCGCCCGCATTTAATCGGATGAAATCAGGAATTTACCAGGGTCTCCCGTACCAGGGCAGCTAATGAAAATACTGCAATCCCAAAAAGAAAAGGCCTGCTGAACAGGCCTTTTCAACGGAAAAACCAGGATTAATAACCACCCTGCCAGGCGTCACCCGATTCTTCTCTTGCCTTCTCAACAAGTGCTACGACATCGCCACATTTAACTCTGACGATTTTTCCATCTTCGACTTCAGTATGGCTTTTTACAACATCGGTTGGCTTTTTATCTTTGCAGGCCAAATAACTCAGCATATCTTTGGCACTGATCGGCACCAAAGAAGACTCCAGATTCCCACTGGCAAATGTTGCTGTGGAACCCAGTACAAAAACAGAAACAAAAGCTGCGACGATCACCTTGTTCATTTGCACTCCTCTTCAAATTTCCCAAAACAAAATCCATTACCTGACAATCTTTCAGGCCCCTGTAACCTGCCCGCTAAGCGGTTTCCCGGCCTCTTACTCTAAAAACCAGCCTGATCAGCAGTACAGATTACCAGTCGGCACCTTAACCCTCCCGCCGACCTTGGTTAATATAAACCGGCTACATTCTATCAAGTAATTCATTATCTTTGCATCTAAAAAAACAAGCGATTTTCCGTTTTTACCACCACCTTCCGTTTCAAATATTTCCTCATATCCAGTATGCTGCTTCGTTACGGAGAATGTACAGAACATCATGGATCACAACCTGCACCGCCCGCGCACTTTGATTCTTCCACCTGCCCCCTATGCTGCTGCCTTGTTCGCCGGCTGGTGGATCGACCGCAACATCCAGCCACTCCTCTGGGACTGGGATGCAGCAACACAGCCGCTCGGCTGGTTGGGGGTAATCATGGGACTGGCACTGCTGGCATGGACAGCTATTACGCTTTGGCGCCACCGAACTACCGTCAACCCCTACAAAGCAGCCTCCAGCCTATGCACCACCGGGCCGTTCCGCTACAGCCGAAATCCGATTTATCTCGGGGACTGGCTGATTTTCATCGGCACCGCGATGCTGCTGTCGACCTGGTGGCCGCTGTTCTTTGCGCCGCTGATCTGGGCAATGCTGCGCTATGGTGTCATCCGCCATGAAGAAGCCCACCTCGAAGCCAGATTCGGAGAATCCTACCGGAACTACAAGGCCAGAGTAAGACGCTGGCTCTGAAAACCCGTACGTAACAAACCCACGCGGCTCTTCATCATTCCTGCATTCACTCGGCACGCAACGATGCTTCCCTTTCATCCTCGCAAAACTGCAGACCAGTGATCTGGGATTTTTATTCGAACTGCGATCAATCTCCAAACACAGCTTCAATCGTCTGAGCAGTCAGGATTCGTTTTCCCCAAACCAACAATGTTTGCGTATCCGCCGATCTAATCCGCTCGCGTACAGCATCGTTCATCGGGCCAAAACGCTGTTCCAGTAAATACAACAGAAATTCCGACTCTCCTTCTTGTCGTCCTTCTTGTCGTCCTTCTTGTCGTCCTTCCTGGATTCCTATTTGCTTGCCTTCCTCGATGCCTATCTGTTTACCTTCTTCTATTCCCTGCTGTTTCCAGTCTTTGGTCCATTCCCTGACACGTTCTGAAAGCATGCTTTGTACCTCCTGTAAATCATGAATTTCACTAAAGCTGGTCTCCGGCATTCTGCCCGGCAGGAACACCCGTTTCAACCAGACGGTGAATGACCGTCGCAATCCGCTTTGTTCGGGAGATTGCAGCCAGGCAATCAGGGCTTGCAGTACCTGTTCGACATCCTGCGGGGTGCGGCTGTTTTCCAGTCGGAACAATGCCGCCGTCAGGTTACGCAGAGTAGCCAGTTCGTGATCACTGTAGCTGCCTTCATCCAGTAGCAGGTAGTTGAGTTGCGGCCGGTAGCGATCCAGCCCGCCAGGTACCGGGAAAATCAGTTCTTCTATATTCACCGGTGCGTGCCAGCGGGTGTCTCCATTGTACAGAACCACCGGCAGCACTGGCGGCAGTCGTTCACCCGTTCTGATGGATTCGCTTCGGATAAGGTCTTGATATAGCAAACCGACATAGGTCATGATTCGTACTGCCATGAACCAGTCTACAGTAGACTGGAATTCGAGCAGGAGATAGACAGCCATTCTCCTGCCTCTCCTTTCCCCCGGCGCAAACGCCAGATGATGTCATCCTGCCGTTCTCTCAAATCATCGCTGATGTAGCTGCCATTGATTTTTTCCAGTGTGGAGTAATCCAGCTCGTGCACCCACTCCTCCCTAACGAAACCACGCAGCAGGTCAGCCACCATTTCAGCGTGGGAAAACAGCAGTTTGTAACCGTGATCATGGTCCATCGAATAAGTGTAACATCGTGGCGTTTTCGTGAGTCAAACCACACTTATCTCGTCTGGCGAAGAGACTGCAAGCCAACGCAGCAATCCAGTATTTTTATCAACACTGTTCTAGCTTGCTTCGGCGTACACTGTTCAAATCATCATGAGGAAGGTTGTATGGTTGCAGCTATTTGCTCCGCTATGGCACGCTGGTAAAAAATTACAAAATGAGGAGATCGATCATGTGGCAGATAATTTATCGATGTGCAATGGCGGGTGGAATATTACTGGTTGCAATTCAGTCATTATCGGCGGCTGATCCGAATCCGGCACAAGTGGAAAAAACAGTGCGGGCTTATATCAGTAAAGCCAATCAGGAGGCTGCTCTTAACCGTGAATCGGTGGAAGAGAGCCAAGTCGTCACTGCTGACTTGAACGGTGATGGCCGCGTGGAAATCATTTTGTGGTCAACCCGCTATGGCGGCACTTATGCTTTTAGTGATGTAACGGTATTTACTGATGCCGGCCGGGGTTATCAGGTAGCTGCCGGAACAACGGAGGCGCTGGGAATGGTGGAATCGATCGAAGTCAAAAACAATCTGATTCATATCCACGCTGTTTGGCCTGGTCCAAACGATCCGCGCTGCTGCCCAACAGTCAAAAAAACTGCTGTTTATCAATGGCAAGGCAAAGCACTGGCCGACGTCACCGGCCAGTTTTCCGGTAAGAAGTAAACTAGGCGATAACAACGACATACCGGTGCCAGAATCAGCGGCATGTCGTACCTGCTTCTGAAATATCAAACCTGTTCTCGCTTTATAGGGCGAACAACCACTTTTGCACAGTTGCACTACTCAGCCTGCCACAAATCATCCGCCAGTTACCATTAATCATTATCGATCAATATCCTGACAGACCACTGGAATCTATCGTTTCCCATTGGTACTGTTGTACAGTTGATGCTTCTACCAATTTTTATGCATTCTCACATATTTACTGATCAGCAATCACTCCCTGCGCCCAGAATCGTGGCTGGAGATGGCCACCGAAGGTTTTAGCGTACATTTCCTCCCGTTGGCCAAGGTTCGGATAATCACGCACAACAACAAAACTCAGTAGCGCCACTGCAGAGATCAGGATAGCCAGCCAGGCGAAGAAAATACGGCGCGACGCAAACGCAATAGCATCAGATGATGCAACCTGTGGCTGCATGCCAATCAGCCAGCCTGCGAGCAGTGCCAGCCACAATTGTGAATAAGGCATCACCAGCACGCCATCCACCATCGCCTGAGTCAATGCGGCAATGATTGAAGCAGCGAGACACAAGCGAATCACATCCTGTTCCTGCATCGACAGCATACGGGCACGCAACACTACTACCAGCTTTCCTATTCCATGCACAACCAGCCAGGTTACTAATAAGGCCGAAGGCAGGCCCAGTTCGGCTGCCCACTGTAACCAGGCCTGGTGAGGGTGAGCCGCTACGCCGTTCGGGAGATCTGCAAGCTGCATCGGGCCAATCCCCAGTAACGGATGACTCAATGCCTCTTTAATTGCCTGGGTCCAGATGATATCGCGCAATGAAAGCGAGGTAGTAAGTTTGGAAGCAGCGTGGTGAGCTACCGACATATCCAATGTGGCGGGAATTATCGCCATCATGATCCAGGTCAATATCACACCAGCACAAGCGGCTGCAACGTGTAGCACAGCCCAGCGCCGCCCGATCGGCCCGATACAAGCAAGTACCATAGCCGCACACGCCAGGCCGAGCCAGGTGCCGCGCGTCCCTGATACGATTGCTGCTGTCCATACCAGCACGATCAACACACCCGCCACCAGTGCATAGCGACGCAAATTCCCCTCAATCAGTAACGGAACCGCCAGTAACGGCAATGCCAGCGTGAGAAACTGACCAAAGAAGCGGGGATTAGAGAAGCCATCTACCAGCAGCCACGCATCCAGTACACCTTCTCCATCCATCATTGCGGCCAGATAAGATATGACAAAGCGCACCACCAGCCCAGCGCAGATAAAGAACAACGTTGCCAACAGTACGCGATCAATGATACGACCATCAGTATTTTGTACGTCATATAAGCGTCGTATGGAAGCCACCAGCCAGGCCAATCCCAGGCTGGCCACACCGAGTGCCAGCTCGGTAAACGCCCAGAGTGGTTGGTGTGCAAGATATGCGGAAACCCCGGCAGCAACTATCACCAGCACGATCAGCCAGCGATTCGTGCTGCTCAACAATAACGGTGAACGTAATCCGCCAACGAAAGCCAGCATTGCGATAACCACAACAAGCGCCAGCATCGATACCTGCCCGATACGCTGCTGATCATGCCAATGCGCATCCGCCCACCAAGCCACCAGCGGCAAGGTTGATACCAATATAAGTGCAGCGCTCATCAGCAGATTTGCAATGCGCTGTGACCAGCCAATATTATTCCCATGCTCCGGCACGATTACGTACGGCAACGAGTGAAGCAAAGGATCGGATCGATCCGCAACGATAGCTTTGTCCATGATGAATAACCCCATTATAGAAAATAAGCAGAGAAGTAATGTTTTTAGCCTACCGATCAGAAAAAATCGTCATCTACACATCTCCAGAAACAGAAAACCCTGCCGAAGCAGGGTTTTCGTGGAATCGAATTAGAAGATTTAATTAGGAGCCAGTGTTAGCACCGCACTTACCTGGTGCATACTTGGCCTCTAAGGTAGTATTACAAGACCAAACGCCATCAGCACTGCGTGCCAAAGTAATCGTTTTATCATTGAATTTGCCTACATTACCGCCTTTTGTTGTGCAAACGATTTCAGTCGTACCTGTTAATGCTACATTGCAGAAGCTATTGGAAGCATTAATACCAATATAACCTGCATCTGCTGGAGCTACAGAAGGAGGCACACCTTCATTAACTGCCTGTTCAAAACCAGCTTTTCCAGGAGTAATTTCCGCTAACGCAGAAGTTGCTTGAGATTTCACTGTGTAATCCTGATAAGCCGGAATCGCCACGGCCGCCAAAATACCGATGATCGCGACCACGATCATCAATTCGATCAAAGTAAAACCTTTTTGTGCATATTGCATAATTAGTACTCCATCAAGTTGAAAATAAAACAAAATTCTTTACGCTTTATGAATGCTGCTGGGGAGTATAACGACTGCTGCCATTCCGGCTTTAGGAAATTTTAAA
>NZ_JBDZWD010000065.1:0-10500 GCF_040256045.1 Nitrosomonas sp. | reverse complement strand
CTGAAGATTTCGCAATCCAGACTCTACAAGAAGTTCTTCCCACAATTCATATGACAATGCCTGTGTATGAGATGGGTCGCGGAGCTTTTCCATATGGTTATAGGCATCGACTTTTTCTGTCGGTAATGCAACATCGGCGATCAAAACTACTCCTTCAGGTTTGCAAACTCGAATCATTTCCTTCAGAACAGCTTTCGGATCCAGAAAATGATGGAAACTGTATCTTGTAATGACTATGGAAAATGAGTTTGATGGGTAAGGTAATGAGGATGCTGTTCCACTATCCCATGAGAGATTACTCAATCCAAATTCTTTCTGGCGGTTCCTGGCTTGTTCGATCATCTTTTCAGTAAGATCGATTCCCGTGACATGTTGAGCTACCTTGGCAAATTCGCAAGCGACCAGCCCGGGTCCGCATGCAACATCAAGAACGAGATCATCCGCAGTAACCTTGCTCATCTCGATAAGCATCTGGATTGAGTCCAGGTGTCCGGGCAACTCAGTAAAGGGAATTGCTTGCCGGGTAAATTGCTTTACGATCTCAGCATCGTGTTCCTGCTGATTTTTTGCTGTCAATTTTTATCTCCTTATGCCAAATGTTTGAGTTGATCGGTGTGCATCCGGTTAAGCTGGGTTCAGGTAGTACTTTTTGCATCAGTATCGCGAGCTGCAAGGATGGCATACTTGGTCGTGCGCCATTCAACCGAAGCATGCACCGTGAAGCACCCCAGGTTCAGCGTGTGCCAGAATCGGAATCGAGAACCCAAGTGACAGAGGATTTTTTCCTTCAGCCATTCTGGATCGAACCCGGCCCACTCACCTGCCATTGACAGGAGGTTGTATTTGCATATCGGGTACACTTCGTTTACGAGAATGAATTCGAGCTGTTCGATCGAGTAAGGTGACCTGGCAAGCTGATCTGCACGCCACTGCCGTGAGAGAGAGGTATCCATATCAAGAAACATGTCTGACAGTGCTTCCCACACAGGCTGGCGGGCAGCGAGATCTTCAGCGGCTGGCTTGATGGACAGCATGGATCCAATTGTCATTCCTGGACAGTGATCATCCAGTTGATACCAAAGCGATCGGTAAGCATACCGAAACGCGACGACCAGAAAGTTTTCGTGAGTGGCATACGAACCTGACCACCTTCGGCGAGAGCGGCAAATGTGCTATCAGCCTCAGACTCCGTCGGCACAGCCAGAGAAAGTGAGAAGCCATCGAAACTACTGTCTTCTCCGCATCCGTCGGAAGCCATCAGCGTGGTGGCACCGATGCGGAAAGAGGCATGCATGATTTTGTTTTCAAAGCCGGGCGCAAGCATTCCGGGTGGCGGCGGCTCCGGGCTTTCTTTGTGGCGCATGAGCATATCCACTTGTGCGCCGAGGGTAGTGCGATAGAATTCGAGTGCCTCTTCACAGCGACCGCCGAAGAATAGGTAAGGTTGAACGTATGGGGTGCTCATTGTGTCCTCCTTTCAGTTTGTTGAGTGGGTGTAGCGGCGTCGGCTTGAATAAATGGTCAGCCGTTACTGCGATTGTCAACCGATGATTCAACGTACTTCTTGAAGTTGTCGAGAATTGCTTGCCAACCTTGACTTTGTTGTTCAAGCGAATGACTGCTTTCACTGTCAAAGCTTACTTTGACAGTAGTTCCATCCGAAGTTTTGCTGAAGAGAACTTGAGCATGCCTGCCGCCAAATTCGTATTCGATCAGCTCGCCCTGGACAATGTTTGTATATATTCCCTCAAAGTTAAAGCCGGCACTGCCATCTTTGGCTTCCATTCTTGAGCAGAACTCCCCGCCTTTCCGTAAATCGGATGTTGCGCTGGTCGTATGCCAATCGTCGGATGCAGTGTTCCATTTAACGATATCTCCGGGAGTGGTGTAGGCTTCCCAGACTGTGAAGATGGGAGCTTGAATGGTGGTCTGAACTGTGAGTCGCATAGGGTCCTCCAAATAACGGCTAATGCGGAGGTGGGGTGAGCGCTTTTGCGCGTCAACTCTACCGATATGGTGTGAGTACCCGCTGCTGTGGGAGTGAGTTAGGGCTCTTCCACGCGCGGTATGAGATAACCATCGTATCACGCGGAAAGGCTCTGAACCACCCCAGCCATAAATTGCTTTTTCCCTGACCGATACGAGCCTCTCACTGACGCATGCTATTGCTGCTTTCCACTTTATACACTAATGCTCAGCACCAGCGACGACACATCGTGCTATCCGCTATAGGTTGTTATCGCTGTTATCGCCAAGATGCCAGAAAGGCCGGATTTCTATCACGCCTCTTGCTCGAGCACAGGGTGTATTCGATACAAGCTTGATGACCTCATCAATATTCTCGGCTTCGATGACCGAGAACCCTGCGAGCGGAAGCTCATTCCGAGCAAAAGATTCATTATTGACTTCGAGATTTCCATCCCAATTTTTTACAGATGTAACCGTTCTTTGTACAGCCGACATAAGGTTGCCTCGGCCGCGTATTACCGCATCCTGCGCAAGAACTTCTCGTTTCTCTTCTTCATTTAAGGAATTCCAGCCGGCTTCGTTGCCATAGGCAAGACATAGGAATTTCATTGATACCTCTCATCAGGTTTATTGCAAATTCATTTCGGATCGAGGGCTGCAAGACGCCAATAGCGGTCTTCAACGGAAATCTACTCGATGTGCGAAGCAATCATTCACTGGTTATCGAACGGGTCAATGACCGTTGCCATCCGGTCTCTATGTTGATAAGGGTCGATTCCTCAGCTAATCGTGCATCGGCTTCAACGGCACGCCGGTAAACGGTATCTACGTTACCAACTATACATACAACGCGCTGTGGGTTGGCTGCCTCCCAAGAGGCAGCATAATGGACATGATCGAATCACCACTCCGGCTAGTCATATACCCTGGACTATGGTCGGAGGGGTTGTCTCGATTCAGAAGTTGCGTCTCGAATACCTGCTCTACGAAGCTCTAGAACTCGTCACCCTGCAGAGTTGCGAGCACGGGAATGGTCGAAACCCGGTAGATATTGTGTTAACTATCATTAATTCCTCTCTATTAGCCCTTGGCTGCTTACGGTAAATTATGTACCTGCAACCTCTGGTTTTTTGAGATGAAACTGGTCAATTGATAATAATTCAAAAGTAATGTAACTAAAAAACCAATTAGAAACATAAGAACTCCTATTTCGGCGTAAATTCATTTTTTTTCGATTAAAGTGAGGATTTCCATACTGTTTGGATGCTTCAGTCACTTTTGTACATCAATTTTTAGTAATGAGATTGAAGAGCGGGGCAGTTTTTCTGTCTTGTGACTGGGAACTTATGCCTGCATTGGCATACAATATTTCATGCATTGATGATGCTTAATTTACGGTAAGAGGGTATATGCGATTTCTACAGTTTTTAATTATGATCTGGGCGGGGTTGTATGCACCGTGGGCACTAGCGTTCTTGCCGATTCAGCACTGGCAGACAGCCAACGGAGCACAGGTGTATTTCGTCGAGAATCATGATTTGCCAATACTTGATGTCAGTGTTGAATTTCCGGCAGGCAGCAGTACTGATACAGCAGAAACCTCCGGCCGCGCCGGGCTTGTGCAACGGCTGATGAGTATGGGCGCAGGCGATCTGTCCGAAGATCGGATTGCCGAGACACTGGCAGATGTCGGAGCGAAGCTGGGCGGAACATTTGATCTGGATCGGGCAGGAGTGTCACTGCGGACGTTGAGTCGCCAGAAGGAACGTGTGCGTGCGCTGGATGTTCTAGCACAGATTATTCAACGTCCCGAATTCCTTGAAAAAATTCTGGAGCGGGAGCGTGCCCGCATCATTGCTGCCCTTAAGGAAGCGGATACTAAGCCAGAGGTCATTGCTGACCGGACATTGATGAAATTGCTGTATGGCAAACATCCTTATGGCCTGCGTGAGTCAGGAGAACCGAATGTACTTGTAGCGTTGCGGCGACAGGATCTGGTTGATTTTTACCGGGCGCATTACACAGCCGGCAATGCGGTCATTGCGCTGATAGGGGATATTAAACGAGATGAAGCTACTCGTATTGCGGAGACGCTGACCAGAAATTTGCCAACTGGAAGAACGTATAAAACTTTGCTCCCTGTTGAGAATCCTGTTCCGATCATCCAGAAGATTGCTCATCCCGCTACGCAAAGCCATATTCAGATTGCCTACCCCGGTTTGAGTCGTAAGGATCCTGATTATTTTCCCCTGCTGGTGGGTAATTACATTTTAGGAGGTGGCGGGTTCGTTTCCCGATTAATGAAGGAAATTCGTGAAACGCGCGGGCTGGCATATAGTGTTTACAGTATGTTTGCGCCATACCAGGAAAGAGGGCCTTTTGAAATCGGTCTGCAGACAAAGAAGGAGCAGGCGGAACAGGCTTTGCAATTGACGCAGAAAACGCTCCAGGATTTTGTTGAACGAGGGCCGACTGAGGAAGAGTTGCAGGCTGCCAAGCAAAATATTGTGGGAGGTTTTCCTCTGCGTATCGACAGTAATCAGAAAATTCTGGGATATCTTGGGGTTATTGGTTTTTATGATTTGCCACTGACTTATCTGGAAGATTATGTCAAGGCAGTGGAAAAAGTGACTGTTGCACAGATCAGGGATGCCTTTAAGCGTCGGATCGATCCGGCAGGTACGGTAACGGTAGTCGTGGGCGCAGCAGACTGACTTGTTTTTGCATGGTGAAGACAGACAGAATCCGTATTATTGGTGGCCAGTGGCGCAGCAGGTTGATCCAGTTTGCCGATGATGAGTTACTCCGGCCAACACCGGATCGTGTACGAGAAACATTGTTCAACTGGTTGGGGCAGGATTTGAGAGGGAAAACCTGCCTGGATCTGTTTGCCGGCAGTGGTGCACTGGGATTTGAAGCTGCTTCACGAGGGGCGAGGCAAGTGACCATGATTGAGCAGAATATGAAAGCTGTTCGTAATCTTCGCAGTTCGATCGAAAAACTAGGCGCTTCACAGGTGCAGCTTGAGCATGCCGATGCCCGGGTATTTCTTACCACTGGTTCAGGACGCTACGATGTCATTTTTGTTGATCCTCCGTTTAAATCCGGATTGCTGGCTGAAGTGTTGCCGTTATTGCCGGCAAAACTGGAGGAAGATGGTTTGGTTTATGTTGAGAGCAGCGACAAGCTGCTGCCGGATGATACCTGGTCGATTTGGAAACAGAGCCGAGCCAGTTATGTTTATTACTGTTTGCTGAATCTTAATCTCAATGGATAAAGTCATTTATCCTGGTACTTTTGATCCGATTACACGTGGACATGAAGATCTGATCCAGCGGGCGTCGAGATTATTTGACCAGGTGGTTGTCGCGGTTGCTGCCAACAGTGGAAAATCTCCCTGTTTCTCATTGGAAGAACGAGTGGAAATGGCCAGAGCGGTTCTTGCCGGATACGATAATGTTGAAGTAATGGGATTTTCCGGTCTGCTGATGGAATTTACGCGGCAGCAGCAGGCGCATGTCATTGTGCGCGGTTTACGGGCAGTATCCGATTTCGAGTACGAATTTCAGCTGGCAGGGATGAATCGTAGTTTATATCCTGATGTGGAGACCATCTTTCTGACGCCATCGGAGCAATATATGTTTATTTCAGCTACTATCGTGCGTGAAATCGCACGCCTTGGCGGGGATGCAAACAAGTTTGTGCATCCGCTTGTGGCTGAACGGCTTTATGAAAAGCGAAAGAAATGAATACCGGAGAGTGAAAGAAATGGCACTGATTATTACCGATGAGTGTATCAATTGTGACGTGTGTGAACCCGAATGCCCTAACCGGGCAATTTCCCAGGGTGAGGAAATTTATGAAATTGACCCGGATCTGTGTACAGAATGTGTGGGACATTACAACACACCACAATGCGTGGAAGTTTGTCCGGTCAGTTGCATCGTGGGTGATCCGGACAGAGTTGAGAATCGCGAGCAACTGATGGAAAAATACCAGTTTCTGACTACTGGCGTGAACCGAGCTCCTCTGGGATAGCGTAACGCCGCGGACCAAAAATTGCGGTCCCTATTCTCACCATCGTGGCGCCTTCTGCGATGGCGTTTTCCAGATCTTCTGACATTCCCATTGACAGTGTGTCCAGATTGAAGCCTTTCTGCTGTAATTGTTCGTAAACTTCCCGCATCATCTGAAACTGTTCACGTTGCAGTGCGGTTACGGCAGTGAGTTCCGGAACTGCCATTATTCCGCGTAATTGAAGGCGTGGCTGCTCGCTGACGAAAGTAGCCAGTTCCGCAGCTTTTTCCGGATCCACCCCGCTTTTGGTGATTTCTCCGCTTACGTTTACCTGCACACAGACTTGCAGTGGCGGTAATGATTCTGGCCTTGCTGCTGAAAGGCGGGTTGCAATCTTTTCCCGATCGATCCCGTGCACCCAGGAAAAATTCTCGGCAATCAGTTTGGTTTTGTTGCTTTGAATCGGACCGATGAAATGCCATTCGATGGGTAAATCTGATAGTGCGCGGATCTTGACCAGACCTTCCTGCAGGTAGTTTTCACCGAATACGGTTTGCCCTGCTTCCCAGGCTTCACGCAGCTTGTCCGGTGTGTTGGTTTTGCTGGCTGCGAGCAGTCGAATGCTTTCCGGGTCACGCCCTGCTTGTTTTGCGGCTTCGATGATGCGGTTTCTGACATTCTGCAGGCGTGAGGCAATTGTAGTCATGGCTGGATAAGTAAGTTGAAGAAGCTGGCAATCTAATATAAATGTCAGAAAATTTGTCGGTGTTCCGGAAATATATTTAATTCCGGCCTGTTTTTTCCGTTCTAGTCAGATCAACCGACTACTGGGGCTGAGAATATTACCAGTAGGCGGTATCAACCGATCACTATTCAATGTGGCACAAGGAACACACCGGATGAATATAGTAGAGTTACTCTCATTTGTGGTCAAGAATAACGCTTCCGACCTTCATTTGTCTGCTGGCATGCCGCCTATGATCCGAGTGCACGGAGAAATCCGGCGTATCAATCTTCCTGCACTGGAGCATAAGGATGTGCATGACATGGTGTATGACATCATGAACGATAGTCAGCGCAAGCATTATGAAGAGCATCTGGAGTGTGATTTTTCGTTTGCTATTCCCGATCTGGCACGTTTTCGTGTCAACGCTTTCAATACCCAACGGGGAGCGGCTTCGGTGTTGCGTACCATTCCATCTAGGGTACTGACGCTCGAAGAACTGAAAGCGCCAAAAATATTTGCTGAAATTGCGCAACAACCACGCGGTGTGGTGCTCGTTACGGGGCCGACCGGATCCGGTAAGTCCACCACCCTTGCAGCTATGATCAATGATATCAATGAGAACCAGTATGGTCACATATTGACTCTGGAAGATCCGATCGAATTTGTACATGAAAGCAAGAAATGTCTGATCAACCAGCGTGAAGTCGGGCGGGATACACATAGTTTCAGTAATGCGTTGCGTGCAGCTTTGAGGGAAGATCCGGATATCATTCTGGTGGGAGAGATGCGGGATCTGGAGACGATTCGCCTTGCCATGACTGCAGCGGAAACCGGCCATCTGGTTTTTGGCACGCTGCATACCAGCTCGGCTGCCAAGACCATCGACAGGATTATTGATGTGTTTCCGGCAGAGGAAAAGGAAATGGTGCGTGCGATGCTGTCCGAATCACTGCGTGCCGTTATTTCTCAGGCGCTGTTGAAAGCAAAGGATGGTAAAGGCCGGGTGGCTGCTCATGAAATCATGATAGGTACACCCGCCATCCGCAATCTTATTCGGGAAGGAAAGGTGGCGCAGATGTATTCAGCTATCCAAACCGGTCAGGGAGTCGGGATGCAAACACTTGACCAGAATCTGACAGACCTGGTGAAGCGTGGCGTCATTTCAGCGGCGGAAGCGCGTACCAAAGCCATGAACAAAGATAATTTCCGTGGTTGAGCGGACAGGATTTATTATGGAAAAAGAACAGGCACTCAAATTCATGCATGATTTACTGCGGCTGATGCTCAGTAAAAAGGCTTCAGATTTGTTCATTACTGCCGGCTATCCTCCGGCAATGAAGATAGACGGCAAAATGACGCCTGTCACACAGCAGCCACTTTCTTCTGCACATACTGCAGCGCTGGCGCGAGCCATCATGAACGATAAGCAGGCAATGGAATTCGAGATCAGCAAGGAATGCAATTTTGCAATTCATCCGGAAGGAATCGGCCGTTTTCGCGTCAATACTTTCGTACAACAGCAACGAACAGGAATCGTTTTGCGGACGATTACTACGAAGATTCCAAATTTTGATGATCTCGGGCTGCCGCAGGTTCTGAAAGAAGTCGTCATGAGTAAACGTGGTCTGGTGATTTTCGTCGGGGGAACCGGTTCGGGAAAATCTACTTCGATGGCGGCATTGATCGGTCATCGCAACCAGAATAGCCATGGACATATCATTACTATTGAAGATCCGGTTGAATTTGTACATGAGCATATCAATTGTGTCGTTACCCAGCGGGAAGTCGGAGTCGATACGGAATCGTGGGAAGCTGCACTGAAGAATACGTTGCGGCAGGCGCCCGATGTTATTCTGATCGGTGAAATCCGGGATCGGGAAACGATGGAGCACGCCATTGCCTTTGCCGAAACCGGGCATTTGTGTATGGGTACCTTGCATGCAAACAGCGCTAATCAGGCGCTCGATCGCATTATCAACTTTTTTCCGGAAGAACGGCGTGCTCAGTTGCTGATGGATCTGTCACTGAATATGCGGGCGTTGGTCGCGCAAAGGCTGATTCCCAAAAAATCAGGCATCGGGCGTGCTGCAGCAATCGAGGTAATGCTCAATTCTCCGCTGATTTCCGATCTGATATTCAAGGGGAATGTGCATGAAATCAAGGAGATTATGAAAAAATCAAGTGAACTGGGGATGCAAACCTTTGATATGGCGCTGTTTGAGCTCTACGAGAATGGCACGATTTCCTACGAAGATGCACTTCGTAATGCCGATTCTATGAATGAATTGAGGTTGCAGATTAAATTGCACGGATCAGAAGCCCGGAAAATCAGTACAGAGACAAATATCGAACATCTGACGATTACCTGAGGTCATTCGTTACTGCCGGTAATTATGCCGCCGCCCAGACAAACCTTGCTTTCGTAGATTACTACTGATTGTCCGGGCGTAACTCCCCATTGTGGTGCTGCAAAACCAATCTGGCAGGAGTCGTGTTCAAAGCGGGTGATTGCGCAGGGTGCATCTGTTTGACGATAGCGAATTTTAGCTGCATAAACCCAGTTTTGGTGAGGAGGAGTATCGCTGATCCAGGAGAGATCTGCAGCAATTAGTGAAGAACGCAGCAGTGCGGGGTGATCGTGCCCTTGTACCACGTATAACACATTTTTTTTGATATCCTTTCCTGATATAAACCACGGCTGTTCACTACCCTGGCGGAGGCCACCAATTCCCAGTCCCTGCCTTTGCCCGATGGTATAGTACATTACCCCCTGATGTTCTCCCACGACTTTCCCATCTAAAGTATGAATTTCACCTGGATTGGCAGGCAAATACCGGTTGAGAAATTCACGAAAAGGACGTTCACCAATGAAACAAATTCCAGTGCTGTCCTTTTTGGTTGAATTGGGTAACCGGTGTTCACGCGCGATTCTGCGAACCTCTCGCTTGTAGAGATGGCCAATGGGAAAGATTGTGTGTGACAGCTGTTGCTGATTCAAGCGGTAGAGAAAATAACTCTGGTCCTTGTTGCCATCCTCACCCTTGAGTAACTGAAACAAACCATCTGTTTCATGCAGCTGTGCATAGTGGCCAGTTGCAATCCAATCAGCTCCCAGATTGAGTGCGTGATCGAGAAATGCTCTGAATTTGATCTCGCTATTACACAGCACATCCGGATTAGGGGTGTGCCCCGCCTGATATTCTTCTAAAAACAGATTAAAAACCCGTTCTCGGTATTCAGTTGAAAAATTTACCGCTTCCAACGGTATATCAAGAATGTCTGCAACTGAGGCGGCGTCAAGAAAATCCTGACGGGAGGAACAGTATTCATCAGTATCATCCTCTTCCCAGTTCTTCATAAAGAGTCCTGTTACATCATAACCTTGCTGCTTGAGTAACAGGGCGGCAACTGATGAATCTACTCCACCAGACATACCAACAACTACACGTGATTTACTCATTTCATCGGTCGGAAAAATACGTCTGGTAATTTTACCCTGCTTCAGACATAACAATGATCTGATCTGGCAGATTGGTGCGGGGGTGGTAACGAATAAATATAAATGAATTATTTAACTTGCTTCAATCAGGTTTATTTTATGGGATTTGAATGGAAGAGATAAAAATCATCTCCTGATGTCAATAATCTGATGCCGAAATTAGTATTTTTTGTTCAATTATTTCAATTGATCATGAATGAAGATGGGTAAAAGCTTTTGCTTACTACATACATTTTAAGATCTTGACTTAACCTTGTTGAGGAAGTAGTCTTAGATAGAAGAGTAGTAG
>NZ_JBDZWD010000017.1:0-43445 GCF_040256045.1 Nitrosomonas sp. | reverse complement strand
TCAAGTTCCATGATGAATTCCAGGCCAGCGCCAAACCCGCCAAAAAAGGAAAATAATAACTATTTTTCCAAATTTGATTATTACTCTATTCCGGGAGAACAAATGTTTGTTCTCCCGGAATTTTGGTTGGTTTTTTAAGGCTATGAATATTTCGGATATTGTTCAGGCGGATCAACAGATATCTTGGGGTTGTCTACTTGCAGTTACTGACTGTATTTATTTTCAACTTCATAAACAAGACATACCGGGAGTCGGTATTCTCAACCGTCGGAAGAGACGGTTTTTTTATTTTTAATATGTTGAACATATTTCATAGATTCCCGGAAGTAACCGGAGATCCGGTTCACAGGAAACGTGATTATTTCATTGCGGCATTTACCTTCTTTTGTGTCGCAGTCAGCCTTGTGATCGATGCGCATGGGACCTTACTGCTTCAGAATGTGCTGGGTGTCATCGCTTGGATTTTTCTGATTGTATTACTTCGCGGTGAGAACCGGGAAATAAGGATGCAGGTGGTGATTGCAGTTGCTTTTGCAACGGCAGGCGAGCATTTTGCATCTGTTTACATGGGGGGATATACCTACCGTCTGGAAAATGTGCCGTTATACGTGCCCCCGGGCCATGGCATGGTTTATCTGACTGCAGTCGCGCTGGCCCGCTCTGGTTTTTTCCTCCAACACGCACGGAAAATTGCAGCATTCGTGGTGATTTCCTGTGGTTTGTGGTCAGCATGGGGTATCAGCGGGTTACCCGAACATGGTGATCAGGTAGGCGCACTGCTGTATGTGGTATTCCTGATTTATCTGTTCAAGGGCAGATCGCCGATGGTGTATCTGGCTGCGTTTTTCATTACAACCTGGCTGGAATTGATTGGCACCGCCGCCGGGACTTGGCGATGGGCGACGCTTGAACCGATATTCGAGTTGACACAAGGCAACCCGCCGAGCGGAGTTTCTGCCTGGTATTGTTTGGTGGATGCCGTTGCCATTAGTGGAGCACCCGTATTTCTGAATGTCTTCAACAGAATGAGTAGTTTGTTCAAATGGCTTAAAACCAATGGAATCAGTCTCAAAGTGATTTTGAGCAGGAAATGAGTGCGCTCACTTTCTTCTGGAACGCATAACTGTTATGGATTATTCCCAAACAGGTGTTGAAGATCAATGATGATTCAGGGCTCAATTCATTTGTGCGGTGGTAGTAATACCTGTAGATTTTCGTGTTTCATACTTATTGCAAAATATAGACTATGAGTAGTGATGTGACGTTTGCCCAACTGGGCTTGTCCAGTGAAATTCTCCATGCAGTTAATGATGAGGGATATGTGAACCCCACTCCGATCCAGGCCCAGGTCATTCCTTCGATTCTGGCCGGTAAAGATGTGATGGCCAGTGCGCAAACAGGTACCGGCAAGACAGCCGGCTTTACGTTGCCGCTGCTGTATCGTCTGCAAATACATGCCAATACGAGCATGTCTCCCGCACGGCACCCTGTTCGTGCCCTGATCATGGCGCCAACTCGTGAACTGGCAATGCAGATCGATGAAAGTGTCAGGAAATACGGGAAATATCTCGCCCTGAAAACAGCTGTCGTTTTTGGCGGTATCAATATCGATCCTCAAATCGCAGCGCTGCGAGTCGGAGTGGAGATATTGGTGGCTACTCCCGGTCGTCTGTTGGACCTGGTTGAACAAAAGGCAGTCAATTTTTCCAAAACTGAAATTCTGGTACTGGATGAAGCTGATCGTATGCTGGATATGGGTTTTCTGCCGGACATCAAGCGGGTGATGGCGCTGTTACCTCTGCAACGCCAAAGTTTAATGTTTTCTGCGACATTCTCCGGTGAAATCAGGAAACTTGCCGATAGCCTGCTGAAGCAGCCGATCCGGATCGAAGCAACAGTACAAAACACGGTGAATGAATCTATTTCGCATGTCATTCACTGGGTAAGGCCGGACAGCAAATTTGCCTTGCTGTTGCATCTCATCCGGCAGCAAAGCCTGAAGCAGGCACTTATTTTCGTCAAAACGAAACATGGTGCTTCTCACCTGGCGCAGATGCTTTCCCGCCACGAAATCTCGGCGGTTGCTATTCACGGCGATAAGAATCAGCAGCAGCGTACACAGGCGCTCGCTGAATTCAAGCAGGGTGATGTGCAGATACTGGTTGCTACCGATGTTGCCGCGCGCGGTATCGACATCGACAAGCTGTCACATGTCATCAATTATGAATTACCTGGCAACGCGGAAGATTATGTCCATCGGATCGGGCGTACCGGCCGAGCCGGCAGTAAAGGAAAGGCTATTTCGCTGGTCAGCGAACATGAAAAAGAATTGCTGGCCAATATCGAAAAACTACTGAATGCCAAACTGGAAACGGAGCAGATTGCCGGTTTTGATGCAGAACAGTTTGCCCGCAGCCTGCCGGACCGGAAAAACCGGATGGCGACTGGTAACTCCCGCTACGGCAATAAACCAACGGAAAATGGGAGTGAGAAAAGCAAAAGTGAGAAACGCGGTAAACTGCCATCATCTCCGAGACATTCTGGTTCTCGCCGGGGAGGAGCACAAAAATACAGCGATCCTATCTTTACCCAGCCTTACGTGCCACAGGCTAATTCGGCACAGTCAGCAACGCCTAGGCAACCGGAAATCCAATCTCTGTTCCTGACATACCGGCAGGAAAAAAAGACTGTTCCGGCATTGTTTACGGCCTTGTCAAAAAATAAAGCCGGCCAGGAGAGCTGAATACACCCCAATTCCCGGTTTCCCGCCTTTTTAATTCATTACTATCCGTTTCAAAGAATCGGCTATCTTCAGACTGCCCGATTCGTATCACCCAACCCCCTTTTCGTCATGCCGGGAGATTTTTCGGTATCTCAGTGCAGTTACTTTCGGTACCGCAGTAGCACCCCTGCCTGAAATCTGAATACAAGTAACCGCGTTGTGAGATTGATCACAGAGCAACATTGTTGGTGTGGCTATGCTTCCCGCCGTACATCGAGTATTGATGTCCTGTCAGGGATATGTGCGAAACAGGAGTGGTTCGATGACAGAGATGTGTGCGAGGTGATGGAGTGCTCATCCGGTACGCGCACGAAATGACTGTTTTCGGGATCAGGTACTCTCAAATATACGAGGGATCGCATGAAAGATTCAATCGGGAGATTCTGTCAAATAGCCTGATCATTTTTCACCGATCAATGATTCAATTGGAGAACGAATAAAAAATGACATGGCACGGCTCGAATAAATCCGCTGGGTATAACCCCCCGAAATCCACCTCCTATGACGAGGGTAAATTCGGCCGGATGTTTCCCTCCCTTCCACCCCTTGCGCAGGATACCCGGCAAATCAGGGATGCTTTGAAAGAACTTGGCAGGAAGGGCGGTATCATGGATGCCAGAGAAGATACAGATATTGCTGTCAACCCCAATCTTGCCCGCGATCTGATCATTGATCCTGCGTTGAGCCTCATTAATCCGAATAATCCGAATCTTGTGGCGGGTATGACTTTCCTGGGCCAGTTTCTTGATCACGATATCACGTTTGATCCGACCTCCGACCTGGAAAGACAGTCAGATCCGGAATCCATTCGCAATTTCCGCCGGCCTTTGTTTGAACTAGACAGCATGTATGGGGCTGGGCCGGGTACCTCGCCCTATTTATATGACCAAAGTGCTGATGGAGAAGGTATCAAGTTCTATGTTGAGGAGATATCTGGTGCAGCTGCAGTTTCTGCGGGTGGCTTCGTACGTTATGATTTGCCGCGCAACGATCAGGGAACGGCGCTACTGGGTGATGCGCGCAATGATGAGAGTCTGATGATTTCCCAATTACATCTTGCTATGTTGCGTTTTCACAATGCAGTAGTGGATTATGTTAAAGCAGAATCCGGCCTGACGAACCCGGATGAAATATTTATCGAAACACAACGGTTGGTGCGCTGGCATTACCAGTGGATCATCATACATGAGTATCTGGTAAGAACTGTTGGCAAGCCGCTGGTTGACAATATCCTGATCAATGGTCGTAAATTTTATAAATGGCACAACCAGCCTTTCATCCCGGTTGAATTCTCGGTGGCTGCTTATCGTTTCGGCCATTCGCAGGTTCGTCCCTCATATCGTTCCAATTTCGGGCCGATACCTTCTGATATCAATTCGCAAATCTTTAAACTGATTTTCAACAATAATCTGGCAGACGGACCTGATCCTGATGACTTGCGTGGGGGAAAACGTGCTCCATCCCGTTTCATCGACTGGCAGACATTCTTTGATTTTGGTGATGGCAAAGTGCGCCCAAGTAAAAAAATCGATACCAAACTTTCTACTATCCTGTTCGATTTGCCGGGTATGTGTGGAGATATCCAATCTCTCGCACAGCTCAATCTGCTCAGAGGATTGACTTTCAGCCTGCCTTCCGGGCAAAGCGTGGCAAAAGCAATGAATCTGCCGATACTGAATACCACCGACCTTGCAGATCTGGTCGATCTCAAACTGCACCAGCATACGCCACTCTGGTTTTACATTCTGCGTGAGGCGGAAGTGAAGGAGAACGGGGAGCGACTGGGACCGGTGGGTGGACGTATCGTCGCCGAGGTGTTTCTTGGTTTGTTGCAAGGAGATTCTATGTCTTACTTGCGCCAGGATCCGAGATGGATACCCACGCTGCCGAGCGCAATAGAAGGCACTTTCAGGATGACCGATCTGCTCAGGTTTGCTAGTGTGGTAGCTCCGTTATAAGGGCAAACCATCCAGCAATCCATCGATATTATTCGTATCTGGCTGATTGCCGGGTGCCAGTGCTTCAGCCTGCCTTATTAGTCCTGATCGGTGTGGCCGTTGTCACGTCAATTATGGTGAGGATCCATTAATCTGCGCTGTTCTGACGACGTTCAGGAACGGTGGCACAAGCCACGTTATTCTCCATTCCTGTTTATCTGGTCATTTGATAAAGCTCCTGCAATGTTGTCCCCTAATACATTTATTGACATAAATCAATGAAATGTGAGCTGATCGGGTGCATGATTTTCTTGGGTTTTCAAACAAGAAAGGAGTAGCCGAGATGAGCGAAATAGTAAAAGGTAGTGATACTGAAACCTTCAGGAAAATGATGGTTGCTGTCGTACTTATTATGGCAGTATTGGTTTCATTGGTTGTAGTTTCAGCATATTTTTCGCCAGTTGTACACTAAACAGGGCTTTATTGGAGTATTGCTCCCGCCGGTTTTTCTGACTGGTGGGAGTATCCCCTGTAAAATCCCGCAGTAAACGGTTTTTCCAGGGCGTACCTCTTTCCGATACAGTCTTTTTCCCATCCTTCCAATCCTGTTTTCCCAGTTAATTTCATTTGTCGAAAAGGCAGATAGGACATTTGCTTGTTTTTAAGCAGATGGAAGGCAGATTTTGATAATATCTCCGTCATTTGCCTTTGTCCGGAAGAAAGTTCCGGGTTGCCGATTTGTGCATGTGTGTTGCAAGGAGAGGGTCGACTGTGATGTTGAATAATGGAATAGGAAAATTGCTGTGCATGGCTCTGGTGCTATTGCTATCTGCCTGCAGCAAGCAGGAGGAAGCGGTAAGAGCTGCCAGCCCGCCCTCGGTCAGTGTGATTACCGCTGAACAAATCTCGATGGAAATGCGTGAAGAAACCATTGGCTCGCTGGAGGGGATGATGGATCCGACTGTTGCGGCGGAAGTTTCCGGGAGGGTACTCAAGGTGCTGGTGCGTCAGGGTCAGCATGTGAAGAAAGGGCAGGAAATTGCTTTGCTGAACCCGGTCGATTACCAGTTGCAGCGACGGGAAGCACTCAGTGAAGTCGCCCGGCTGGAAGCCTTGCTGGAAAACCAGAAACGTTCGGTTGAGCGTAATGCCCGGCTGGTCGAGCGGAATTTCATTTCCCAGATCGTGCTGGATGATGTCAAGACTCAGGAGATTGCTTTACACCGGCAGCTGGAAGGTGCCAAATCCCGGCTGGCGTCGATCGTGCATAATCAGTCCAAGACACGCCTGCTTTCCCCTGTGGATGGGACGGTTGAATCCCGGCTGGTTGCTGAGGGAGATTATGTCAAGGTGGGTGATCCACTGTTCCAGATCATCAGCAATCAGCGTTTGCGTGCTCATCTGCCATTTCCCGAAAGTATTGCTTCATTAATCAGGCCAGGTCTGGAAGTTAGGCTGAATACGCCTACTTCCAGTGTTGAGATCATCTCTCGCATCAGAGAATTGAAACCTGCCATCGGTGCAGGTAACCGGGCGATAGATGTACTGGCTGATGTGGAGGATCAAGTCGGTTGGCATACGGGTGCCAGTGTTAGTGGTGTGGTCGTGCTCGGCGTGCGCGAGAATGTGGTGGTAGTGCCGGAGCAGAGTGTGGTACTGAGGCCGGCGGGTGAAGTGGTTTATGCCATCAGCCAGGATCAGGCACAAGCTCATCAGCGAGTGGTGCGTACCGGCTTGAGGCAGGATGGTATGGTGGAAATCATCGATGGTATACAAGCGGGTGAGCAGGTCGTGCTCGATGGTGCTGCTTTTCTGACGGATGGTGCCAGAATCTCCATACAGAAAGAAATGTCAGTACAGGCAGATTCATGACACTGCCGGAACTGTCGATCAAACGTCATGTACTGGCGTGGATGGTTTCCGGGTTGCTGGTATTGCTGGGTGTAATCAGTTATCAGCGTATCGGTGTGGATCGCTGGCCATATATCGAATTTCCCATGATTTCGGTGACGACGACTCTGATCGGAGCCAATCCCGATATCGTCGATGCCAGTATTACCAGTATTATCGAGACAGCGATCAACACCATCCCCGGTATCGAGCATGTGCAATCTAGCTCTTCACCGAGTGTTTCGGTCACCACCATTACCTTTAGTCTGGACAAGAACATCGACGTTGCTTACAACGAGGTGCAGGCAAATATCAGTCAGATTTTGCGGCGACTGCCGGATGATACCGAACCGCCGGTCGTGCGCAAGATCGAAACTAACGCTCAGCCGGTGATGTGGCTGTCACTGCAGGGGGATCGCACCCTGCAGCAGCTCAATCTGTATGGTTTCAACGTTATCAAGAAGAAACTGGAAACGATCGATGGTGTCGGGGAGGTTCGTCTTGGCGGGCGTCGTGATCGTACCATTCGTATCAATATCCTGCCTGAACGTATGGCTTCCTACAATCTGGCTGCCAATGATGTCATCAGTGCTTTCCGGCGCGAGCACATTCAGCTGCCCGGTGGTTTTCTGGTGGGCAAGAATACGGAAAGGCTGATCAAGCTCGATCTGGAATTCCATAATTTAAAAGATATGAATAACCTGATCGTGGCTTACCGTGATGGTGCTCCGATCCGGCTGAAGGAAATTGCAGAAATCGAAGATGAACTGGCCGATTATCGCCAGGTGGCACGCTTTAACGGCCAACCTTCTCTGGGAGTGGGAATCGTCAAGGTTTCAAATGCCAACACAGTGGCCATCATCGAGGAAGTCGAACGCAGGTTGAAAGAAGATATCGTTCCCAGCCTGCCACCCGGAATGCGTATCGGTGTTTCCACCAGTGATGCGATCTTTATCAAGGAACTGGTGAATTCACTGCAGGAACATCTGATCGAGGGGACGTTGCTGGCTGCGCTGATCGTCTGGTTGTTCCTGCGTTCGATCCGTTCCACGCTGATCATTGCGACGGCCATTCCGGTATCACTGCTGGGAGCAGTTGCAGTGATGTATTTCTCCGGATTCACCTTCAATACCATGACATTGCTGGCATTGCTGCTGCTGATCGGAGTGGTGGTAGATGATGCCATCGTCGTGCTGGAGAGTATTTTCCGGCACATGAGCCGGGATCAGGCCAAGTATGGCAAGGTGGATACGGCGGCTGCGTCGGTCAGAGGCAGTCAGGAAGTGGTATTTGCCGTGATTGCAGCCACACTGTCACTGGCTTGTATATTTGCACCGGTTATTTTCATGGACGGTATCATCGGCAAATTTTTTAAATCATTTGCGGTCGTCGTCACATTTGGTGTGTTGATTTC
This sequence comes from Nitrosomonas sp., assembly GCF_040256045.1. GTDB lineage: Bacteria > Pseudomonadota > Gammaproteobacteria > Burkholderiales > Nitrosomonadaceae > Nitrosomonas. The sequence goes on along the minus strand of NZ_JBDZWD010000017.1, from coordinate 35,422 downwards.
CCTGCTGGTTTCCCTGACACTGACGCCCATGCTTTGCTCGCGTTATTTGCGAGTCGATCGTAAACACGGGCGCCTCTATCACTGGCTGGATAACTGGTTTCATCGCATGGATCGGGTATATGGCTCGTTGCTCGAGTTTTCCATCCAACATCGCTGGAAGGTCATCCTGATTACTACCATTACGGTACTGAGCAGCAGTTTCTTTTTTGGCAAGGTGGAAAAGGAACTCTCCCCGGAGGCCGATGAAGGGGTATTCATGATTACTTTCAGAACACCGCTGGGTTCGAGTATCGACTATACCGATTCCCGCCTCAAGTTGATCGAAGGTGTACTGGCTTCCTATCCTTCGGAAGTGATTAGTTATCTTGGCATGATCGGAGCCGGGCAGGATAGCCAGGTTAACAGAGGATTCGTCAATGTTCGTCTATATGACCGCAATGATCGTACTATGACCCAGAAAATGCTGATCCGCGAACTGAGGGAACGTTTCGACAAAATCCCGGGTGTACGGGCATTTCCCGCACCGGTTGCTATCGTGCGCGGCCAGCGCCCGGAGAAATTGCAGTTCAATCTGACCGGCCCCAATCTGCAGGAAGTGGGTCGACTGGCCAAGGAAATGCAGCGACGGCTCGGCGAAATACCGGGAATGGGTAAGGTAGATCTGGATCTTGACCTCGATTTGCCGCAACTGGTGGTGGATCTGGATCGGACACGAGCCGCCAGTCTCGGTATCTCGGCTACTGATGTCGCCATGGCAATCAATATGTTTACCGGTGGGGTGGATGTGGCTCAGTTCAGTGATGAACCAGGGGATGGGCAACGTTACCAGATCAGGATCAAGGGTAAGGAAAGCCGATTCAACCAACTTGAAGATCTGAAAAAGGTTTATTTGAGAAGTGCAGGGAACGAGCTGGTGAGGTTGGATACGGTTGCTAAATTCCGTGATAACCTCGGTGCTGCGGTAATCGGGCGATTCGACCTGCAATATGCAGCAATGTTCTATGCCAACCCGGCATTCTCGCTGGGCAATGCGGCCGATATGGTATTCCAACAGGCCGCCGAGTTCATGCCGGTGGGTTATATGGTGAAAATGACCGGACAGGCAGAAGAGCTGGCCAAAACAATGACGAATACACTGTTCATTTTTACGCTCGCCCTAGTCCTGCTCTATATGGTATTGGCCAGCCAGTTCAATTCCTTTCTGCAGCCGCTCATCGTCATGGTGGCACAGCCATTAGCGATCATTGGTGGTATTTTTGCCTTGTGGCTGACGGGGAACTCACTCAATATATTTTCCATGATCGGTCTGATACTGCTCATCGGTCTGGTGGCAAAAAACTCGATTCTGCTGATCGACCTCACCAATCAACTGCGTGAGCAGGGTAAATCTGTAGATGATGCACTGAGAGAAGCCTGTCCGGTTCGGTTGAGACCAGTATTGATGACCTCACTGACCGTCATTCTGGCATTGTTGCCTGCAGCGATGGGGCTGGGTGCCGGTGCTGAGACCAATCGTCCGCTTTCCGTTGCGGTGATCGGCGGCATGATTTCCTCGACACTGCTGACACTGGTGGTGGTGCCTGCGGTGTATTCTCTGGTGATGCAGGCAGTGGATAAATTACATACATCTATCCCGACACAGACCGGCTGACTGATCTGGGTATGAATTGTTGCTGGCTGAAACGGTATTTATCCTGATTTTCTGATTTGTATCACACTGTGAGTAATTAACCGGGCACGCGGATCAGAAAGCGAAACAGAGGGCCGTGCTGTTCTACTGCCAGGCAATCGTAGCCTTTGGCGCGCGCATCTTCGGGGATGCCGTTGACCGATTGGGCACAGTCGGTGATGACTTCCAGCATCTGGCCAGCTGTCATGTCAGCCAGGGCTTCAAGGGTGGCAATAGCGTTGTACGGGCAATGTTCCCCCCGTAAATCCAGTGACAGATCCGGTTGATCATCCATCGTGCAAGTCCTTCTCTGACAGCAAAACGTCGGGCGTTGAGGTATACCAGCAGCATCGCCAGCATCAGACCGGCCAGACTGAGTAACAGGCCGGTGCCCGCCCCCAGGTACTCCAGCAGGTTGATTTTCGGATAGGGCAGGGCCAGTGCACCGCCCAGCTCATCCCAGAAGATGGCTACCAGAGTGCCACCGATGATGTTGCCGATGCCGACCACCCAGAAATGTACCTGGCCCTCCATCGCCCGGTACATCCAGCCGGTTTCGCAACCACCGGCCAGCACGATACCGATACCGAACAGCAATCCACCGAGGGCTGCATTGGGGCCCATCCAGAAGATTTTGGGTGTTGCGCCCAGGGCAATTGCACCGAAGGTACCGAGGCAGGCTACCACCATGCCCAGCAGGATGCCATAGGCGATACGGGTACGCCCGGTAGTCCACAAATCACGCGCGGCGCTGGTAAAACAGATCTGCCCGCGCTCGATCACTGCTCCGAAAAATATCCCGAACAGTACTGCCAGACCCAGTACCAACGATGCCTCAAAGCGCCAGACAGCAAAACCCAGTACCAGTACGGCGACCAGCAGACCAAGGCGATTTTGCAGGCGAGCACGTCGCGCCAGCTTGGCAGTATCAGCGAATAGTGAGCTGGGTGCCGTATCCAGGCGGAGTGGCGTGCGCAGAAATGGTAACAGGCAGAGTTTTACGCCAATCCAGGCACCGATTACCGTGGTCAGCATAAAGGCCCAGGCATGCAGTGAGAACATGGGGATACCGGTGAAAAAGGCTGCCAGATTGCAACCCATCGCCAGGCGTGCGCCAAAGCCGGCGATGATTCCGCCGATCAATCCCTGCGCCAGTCGGCGCTTACTGGTCGGCCAGCGCAGTTGCACATTACTAGCCCACAGTGCGGCACATAACGCACCGGCAAACATGCCGATGATCATGACGCCATCGATGCGTTCGAGTGGAGAGCCGTTCAGGCCAATCAGTTGAAAGTAACTCCATTGCTGCGGGGAAAAGCCGAGCAGCGCGGCAATATGCCCGCCCCAGCGGGTGAATTCGCCGGTGACAGCCCAGAAGGTACCGGTGATGGCAAAGTAATAAGCAGAAGCCACTCCCAGTGCCAGCAGCGCTGGAATGGGAGACCAGAAGCGCACCAGATACTGGGTACGAAACTCGGCAAAGGACATTTTTAAACTCCAATCGTGGGACTGTAAACGCCGCATCATAGCGCGGAAGAATGATTATTTTAACGGTAACTTGGCGCGTGCGAAGCTGTTTATGCTGCTAATGGTTGTTTGAATAGGAACGTGAGATTCAGTGTTTATCCATACGGATCATAGTTGCCAGCAGTATTCTTTTGTGATTGTTTATATTCTGATAAAAGCCATTCCGGGCAGCAGGAAAAGATTGATTGGCTGAATGGCATCAGATACTGTTGTTCCCTGCCAGGATGGCTGAAATTTCCTGCATACCCAGTTCTGTCAGCTCTTCCTGTTCCAGAGAGCCGAATAGAGTGAGCAGGGCGGCCAATACGCCTGTCCAGCCGGTCTGGTGACTGGCTCCCAGCCCAGAGCCGTCTTCACCATGGAAATATTCATAAAACAGCAGATTGTCCCGCCAGTGAGGATCGATCTGAAATTTCTCTGTGCCACCAAAAACTGGCCGCCTGCCTTGTTCATCCGGTAGGAAGATATGGAGTAATCGCCCGGCAATCATTCTGGCGATCTGAAACAAATTGTATTGTTTGCCCGAGCCAGTGGGGCATTCCATCTGGAAATCTTCTCCATAGTAGGCGTATAGCGTTAGCAACGCGCGAATGATCAGAATATTGATTGGCACCCAGATGGGGCCACGCCAGTTGGAATTGCCTCCAAACATGTTTGAAGTGGATTCACCCGGCTGGTAGTCTGCGGTGAAAGTCTGTCCGTTCCAGTGGAACTGGTAAGGGTGTTCCAGATGGTATCTGGAAAGTGACCGGATTCCGTAAGGACTCAGAAATTCCTGTTCATCGAGCATTTTCGACAGGATGCGGCGTAATTTCCCTTCATCCCCGATCGCCAGCAGGCGACGGCCTTCGACTCCAGGTGTGGTCGGACAAAAGATGTGATCAGCCAGGAATTTCCTGCGCCGGATCAGATGCTCAAAATGTTTTGCCACCAGTGGCAGTTTGTCCAGTGTGGTTTGTTCGATGACAGTCACAGCACACAAAGGCAGCAACCCAACCAGTGAGCGTACCTTGATGCGAGTCGAGTGGCCATCCGGAAAACGCAGGACATTGTAGAAAAAGCCATCCTCGTCATCCCACATATCCCGGTGTTCATCACTGATATCCTGCATGGCTGCAGCAGTTGCCATGAAGCGGTTCAAATAGGAAAGCACTCTCTGTTCGTAATCCGAGTCATGGAGACTCAGTTCTAGTGCAATCTGCAGCATATTCTGCGAGAACAGGGTCATCCAGGCAGTGGCATCCGATTGTTCCAGATGACCACCAGTCGGTAGTTCAACGCTGCGATCGAATATACCGATGTTATCCAGGCCCAGGAATCCACCTTCATATACATTCTTGTCCGGTTCACGATGCGTTTCCCACCAGCTGAAATTCCGTTCCAGGCTGGCAAAGGCAGATTTCAGAAATGACAGATCATTCTGGTCATGGTAATTCTGGCATATCTGATAAACCATGTAGACAGCCCAGGCATGAACCGGTGGATTCACATCACTGAAATTCCATTCATAGGCTGGAATTTGCCCGTTCGAGTGCTGGTAGCGGTTTTCCAGGAACAGGCCGAGCTGCTGTTTGGCAAAGACAGGGTCTATCATCGCCAGCGGCAGAGTGTGGAAAGCCGTATCCCAAACAGCAAACCATGGATATTCCCATTTATCCGGCATGGAAATGATATCCCGGCATTTCATGTGCACCCAGCTGGCATTGCGTGCATTGTGCCAGGGGTGCTCGTTCAGCCAGCGTTCCATATCGAACTCGTAATATTGTTTGGTCCATATCATGCCAGCCAGTGTCTGCCGCAGAATACGCTGCTGTTCCCTGTTCAGCTTGTCACCAGACAGGGAAGCGTAAAAATCATCTGCTTCCTTTTTCCTTTGATTGATAAGCGCATCGAAGCCGGTAAAGATTTTGTCTGCAGCGGGAGCGGGAGATTCAGCGTAACGCAGACGCAATCTGAGCACGCGGGTTTCTCCGGGAGGAATATTCAGGGTATAGTCTGCCGCCGCTTTGGTACCGTGGTTGGCGGGGTTGATGGCATCTTTCTGACCGCAGACGATATAATTATTGATACCATCTTTGGTGTAGGGGCTGGTGTTGTCAGTGCGAAAGAGTCGCCAGGCGTTGGTTTCGTTTTCACAAAACAGCAGAGTGGGTGCATCTGCACAATACAGCCGGTAATCTCCCGATTCATTGTGCCGGGTATGGATGATCCGGCAATCGCCCTGGCTTTCTTCCTGATACAACTTCGGTTTGGTCGAACCCGGTGCCCATGACCAGGTATTGCGGAACCAGAGTGTCGGTAGTATCCGCAAACCTGCTGTTTCAGGGCCGCGGTTGATGGCACTGATCCGGATCAGAATATCTTCCGGATCAGCCTTGGCATATTCTACAAAAATATCGAAATACCGGTTTTCATCGAAAATCCCGGTATCCAGCAACTCGTACTCCGCTTCCTGCCGGGAACGCCGTTCGCTGGTGGTAACTAGATTTTCATAAGGATAAGCGGCCTGCGGATATTTGTAGAGGTATTGCAGATAGCTGTGGGTGGGCGTGGCATCTAGGTAAAAATAATATTCCTTGACGTCTTCACCGTGGTTGCCCTGCAGATTGGTCACGCCAAACAGGCGTTCTTTCAGCACCGGATCGCGCCCGTTCCATAATGCCAGTGCGAAACATAGCAGTTGCCGGTCATCGCTGATACCTGCCAGGCCATCTTCCCCCCAACGGTAAGCACGCGCACCTGACTGGGAATGCGGAAAGTAATTCCAGGCATCCCCATTGTCACTGTAATCCTCCCGCACCGTGCCCCATTGTCGCTCGCTCAGATAAGGTCCCCATTTTTTCCATGGGGTTTTGCTTTCATCACACTGCCTGAGACGACTGGATTCTTCTGACATAGTGTTGCTCTTGATATTGTTTTATCCGGTTTTATGACCTTCACAACGGATTTGGCGGAATTTTTACGGAAAGAAAAGTGCTTGCTGGATAAAGAACCGGGAAAAAATATGATTCCGGTGGCGGGTTACCTTTTCTTATCGAAACGGAGGGTAATATGTTGTTTGCGGGTAGTTACCGGCCAGGCCAGTGTCAGCTTAGCTGCCTGCATGATTTTCTCAAACCCGCCTTCTGATTGTGAAACCGTGAAATGAGGGCAAGCATGGAATGCTGCCGCAGGGCTGATTTCGAGTGACAGATTGCCGCCCAGTGTGTCATCTTCCAGTGTGAGTGAGGCCAGATCGTCAAGTGCGACAGCGTTTCCGAAGCCGGACAGAGCAATGTGATCTTTGACATAACGTCCCCCTGGTCCGTCACAACTGGGCATGGCTAGGTTGATTTCTGTCTGCATACGTCCCACTACTTCATTTGTGCATGCATATGTTACCCGTAACCGGTTGCCGGAAATCTGGAAACATTTGCGTATCAGACCGATGCTTGCCACTGCCTGGAAAATGATTTCATTCTTTCGGTCAGAGGGTTGCAACTGGTAATGTAACGATTCGCCGTTCAGACGGTCGATGAAGAGAGATTGCGCATCCAGATCCGGTTCTAGATCAGCATGGCTGATTTCATGCTTGAAGCTGACCCGGTCATGCGCTGAAGCGATCCCTGATTGGTCATGTGCCGGGTTTGCTCCGGAATTCAACCGGATTTTACGGTAGTAATGTTCTGTCTGGCGGGTGAGTGTGTCAGCAAAATTATGTTTGAGTGGATAAGCATCGAGTTCACAGATACTGGCATTGCCATCCAGTTTCAGAATGATTTGTATGATTCCGTTTTGCAGATGGATTTCCTCCGTGCCATCCAGATCGGTGTCTTCCTGATACCAGGCAGCGCGGGGTATGCACTGGTCAAGCAGTGCTTCCAGTTCGACCAGATTGTTGTAAATGGCGCGCCGCAAATGAGGGAGATACAGGCCGCCGAACATTCCGTGCCAGTAGGCATCGTTGGCCTGGGCAGCATACAGGCATTGTCGCATGGCATCTGTACGCTGGCTTGCCGGTAATTGCGCATAACGTACAGAAAGACCGAGCATACGCTTGTGCATCCAGTTGGATTCAGGATAGCGCGAAAAAAAGTTTTTCCAGATCCCGCCGCGCAAAAAAGATTTGTTTTGCTCGTACCAGCCTGCTGATTTGGCTTGTTGAACTAGATCGGCATAGATATGAGCCGGTTCGGCGGGCAGTGTCCACTCGTTCATCTCGATGTAGGATGTGGTGGGAAGATAGATGATGCCACGGGTTTTTTCGTCGGCATGGTAGTCCCGGTAGTGTTGCATCCGGATGCGAGAGGAAGCGAGCACCCCCTGAATGAATTGTTCCAGCCAGCCTTGCTCGTAAACCCATTGGTAGGTCTCCGGCCAGATACCAAATTTTTCGATGTCATCAAAGTAGACTGTAGCAGGCTGACGTCCGGCAGTAGCCTGATCAGCCAATGATTCGATGAAGAGAATGGCTTCCTGTGCGGGAGAAAACGGGAGACGGTAGCGCAGAGCCTCTGAGATCGGGAAAAGATCCAGAGGGTGACCGTCTTCTTCGGTGGTGAAAAAGCCATCCAGTTCCGTTTTACGTTTGCCGGCACAGATAAAGTGGTAGTCATCCACGATCACGTAACGAATATCGCATTTTGTCAGTGCGGGGACGACCGTTGATTCCCAGACACGCTCGGTCAGCCAGGCACCTTGTGGCCGCTGACCCAGTTTTTTCTTGAGTTTGGCCGAAAAGGTCCTGAGTTGGCCAATCCGGTCGCGCTCGGGGATGGCTGCCAGCACCGGTTCGGTATCTCCCGCGCCAAACAGCTCGACTTGCCCGCGTGTGACCATTTCACGCAGTAACGCCATGTCATGTGGATAATGCTCGAACAGAAAATCCAGTAACCAGCCTGAGAAATGGACAGCGAAACGAAATTCCGGGTAACGATACAGAGTATGCAGAAACGGCTTGTAACAGCGTTCATGCGCGTCGATGACGACTTCCGGAAAATTACCGATTGGCTGGTGGGCATGAACACCAAAAAGGAATGATACGGATGAAGTCATCGGAATATTCTGCGGGTTAAGTGTTTATCGGTTGTTCCATGTTGTCTGCCCCAGGTTTTATGTATCCGGATCAGGAGGCGGCGTGTCGCATCGTGCCGCTTTCGCCGTTAGATGCTCCTCCCCGGCTGATGGGTTCGAGTATGGTGATTGGAGCGGGGATTTTCAGCAGGCGATAAAGATTGGAGAGATTCTTGCGGAAAGCCAGATCAAAGCTTTCCACTGAATGCGGTGAATTGTAATCACCAAACCACCAAAACCAGTCTGAACTTTCACATGAAGCGAGCTGTTTTCCGGCCGCCATCTTTTCTTCGTCCGTCAGACGCGGGCTTTGCATGACGAGATCGTAACTGTGTTTGGCGGCACACAACAATTCCCAGGCAAGGTTTTTATCGTGATCACCAATCCAGGTGGAAAAGCTGCCGTATACCCAGCTTCCGGCAGTAAGCACCGGTAAACGGGTTACTTCAACTTTGCTCTTGGCCAGTCCAATGCTATATTCATGGAAGGTCGTCGTACGGATATCAGGATTTTTCTCAAGCATTCCATACAGATCGTTCAGAAAGTAATAGCCGTTGTAGGGATAGGATTCCCAAGCATTTTCGCCATCCAGAATGACACTGACAACCGGGGAAGGGTTGTTACCGGTCTCGTTGCGAATCTGTTCAAGTCGTTGCATGAAATTTTCCGCAGCATCATGTCCGAACCATTTAGAGTATTCGAATCCGATCATGTCGGATAACTGGTCATCCCGGTAAAAGCACAGAATGCTGCTATTTTTGGTTTCAAACCGGTATGGTCGGTAAAGGTATGCGTTGCGGGCCGGCAAAGGTTGATCCGGGCAGGATTTGCGCAGGCTGTTAGCTAGAACGCTTTCGCCGCTGGCACACCACTGGCGGTCGTGTTCAATAAGAATGTCGAGCAGCGGTTCCGATACAGCACCTTCGGCTGGCCATACGCCAGAAGGATCACTGCCGAACCGTCTCCGATGGCTGTCAATGGCGGATTGCAGATGGGATGCCACTCGCTTGCGTCCGCCCGGATAGACGGGACTGGCAGGCAGCATGGCTTCAGGCAGGCTGTCCCGAGCGGATGTGAAATCGATCAGCAGAGGCGCAAGCGGATGATAGTGCGGTGTAGTGGAAAGCTCGATCTGTCCAGATTCCGCCAGTTTGCGGTAGCGCGGGATGATATTCTGAATGAGCCTGCCGATGAGGTGAAACAGCAGCATTCGGTCGCCATGGCTGAACAGCTTTCCCTGCGACATGAGGTTGACGATACATTCATTTTCCCGGCGTACACTTTCGCCTGTCCAGGCAAGGTGATACCACACCAGCAGATCAGCCAGATATTGGCCGGAAATGTACATGAGCTCCTTGTCACCCATTTTCTGTAGATGATCGTACAGATCCCGCAAGTACTGATAGGATGAATAAGGTCTGAGCATGGTGTCATGATTGTTCAGGAAACAGCTGTCCAGGATCAGTTGGCGCTCGGCGGGAGAAATCCGGTCGAGATCAGGTACCGCGAGCAGACGTAATAACGGATCACGAATCTTACCGTGAATAAATTGATCAGCGTAGTCTTCCAGCTGATCCAGCAGGACAGGAACGAAATTGACTACCAGTTTGATATTCGGGTGTTTTTCAAGATGGTGCGCCATGTCGGTATAGTCTTTGATGGCGTGCAGATATACCCACGGCAGCATGAATTCGCCGGTTTTATAGTCCCGATAATCTGGCTGGTGCATGTGCCAGAGCAGTACGAGATCAAGAGTGGAAGAACGTCTGGTCATTGTATATCAGTTCATGTACAGAAGTTGATGATGGTTATCCGGCTTTCCAGCCGGACTGGAAAATTCAACGGATATAGTGGATACGCTGCCTCAGCATTTCCGGTGTGATCAGCGTAATCCCGTCATCCGTGACATAGAAGTGTTTCCTGTCTTCATCAGGATCGAAACCAACTTTGAGGCCTTCAGGTATCTGGCATTCCTTTTCCACCACTACTCGTTTGAGATAGATATGCTGGTCAATATTGACATTGGGAAGGATGACCGAATCTTCAATGGTGCTGTAGCTCCGTATCTGAACGTTGGAAAACAGCAGGGAGCGGCGTACCGTTGCACCACTGATAATACATCCGCCGGATACCATTGAATCCAGTGCCTGACCACGGCGATCATCGTCGTCAAATACAAATTTGGCAGGGGGCAGTTGTTCCTGATATGTCCAGATCGGCCAGTCTTCATCGTACAGATTCAGATCCGGCGTGACAGTCGTGAGATCGATATTGGCTTTCCAGTATGCATCTACTGTACCCACATCACGCCAGTAAGGCACACCTGAAGCCATATTGACACAACTGTTCTGGAAGCGGTGTGCGTATACCCGGGCATTAATTGCCACCAGACGGGGTATTACATCCTTGCCGAAATCATGTGAGGACTGATCCATGTCGTGATCCTGGATCAGTTGTTCGTACAGGAATTTTGCATTGAAGACATAAATGCCCATACTGACCAGAGAATGACCGGGTTTTCCGGGAATCGGAGCCGGGTGTTCAGGCTTTTCGGCGAAGCTGGTGATACGCCAGTTGTCATCCACCGCCATGACACCGAATGCACTGGCATCTGCAACCGGTACTTCCAGGCAGGCAATCGTCAGATCTGCCTGTTTTTCGACGTGTTCTGCCAGTATCCGGCCATAATCCATTTTGTAGATATGATCACCGCCGAGGATCAGCACATAGCTGGGGTTATGTGTGCGGAGAATGTCGAGATTCTGGAAGACTGCATCAGCCGTGCCCTGATACCATGTTCCATCTTCTGTACGTTGCTGTGCGGGTAACAGTTCAATGAATTCCTTGAAGCGGCCATCGAGGAAACTCCAGCCGCGCTGGATATGACGTATCAGACTCTGTGCCTTATATTGCGTAACGACACCAATGCGGCGGACACCTGAATTGACGCAATTGGATAGCGTGAAATCGATAATGCGGAATTTTCCGCCGAACGGAACAGCTGGTTTTGCACGCCAGTCCGTCAGATTTTTGAGCCGGGTTCCCCGGCCGCCTGCCAGAATCAGTGCAAGTGTATTACGGGTAAGTGTACTGACGAAACGCGGATTATCATTCGCCTGGACAGCTGGTTGAACTTTCATGGTCTCCTCGCTGATTTGCAGTGTTCTAAAAAACCGCATACCCTATTCGTCTATTCATCTTACTTGATCCGAATAACCATTACCAGCCACCATTACCGGCCATCATTGCAAATATTGGCAAATCCATATCAATGAAATCCTTATCTTTTCCATTCTCGGGTTCGGCAGAGGATTCTGCACGATCATTGTTACTGGCTGGCAGGCTGTACAATCCCTGTTCCTTTCTGGGAATGCACTCTGTTCCAAATGGGAAGCTGGTCAGAGTGTTTCAGCCTTATATGTCAAGGGTGTGGCTGCGTACCCTGTCAGGCTATCAGCTAATGCGATGCGTACATCAGGACGGGATCTTCGAATGGGAAGGCGAAGGTATTATGCACCCCTATTTGCTGCGGATGGAAAATGCATCAACCAAGATGATCGAAGAACGGCATGATCCCTATGCCTTCCCTGCACAGATCTCAGGTCATGACTTGTATCTGTTCAATGAAGGGCGTCTGCTTCAAGCTTACCGTATGCTGGGCGCTCACCAGGTCAGGAATCATGGTGTCACTGGCATACGTTTTGCCGTATGGGCGCCCAATGCTGAACGGATCAGTGTCGTTGGGGATTTCAATCACTGGGATGGAAGAGTATGTCCTATGACAGTGCATGACCACAGTGGGGTGTGGGAGCTGTTCATTCCAGATTTACCCGAAGGAGCAGTGTATAAATACGAAATCCGCAGTCGGATTAGCGGCGAGATCCTGCTCAAGACGGATCCTTATGCAAACATATATGAACTACGTCCTAATAATGCAGCACTGATCCCGGCCGAGCAAAAATACAACTGGAATGATGATGACTGGATGGCCCGGCGCAAGGGGTGGGACTGGCTGCATGCCCCCCTCAATATCTATGAGTTGCATGTAGGCTCGTGGAAACGCCATCCGGATGGCAGATTCTATTCCTACCAGGAGCTTGCCGATCATTTGATTCCTTATCTGCAGGATATGGGTTATTCCCATGTTGAATTGCTGCCGATATCGGAACATCCACTGGATGAATCATGGGGGTATCAGACAACTGGCTATTTTGCGGTAACGAGCCGCTATGGCAGCCCGGAAGCGTTCATGAGTTTTGTGGACAGGTGTCATCAGGCCGGGATTGGTGTGATTCTCGACTGGGTTCCCGCACATTTTCCGCAGGACAGTTTTTCACTGGCACGGTTTGATGGCACGGCCCTGTATGAGCATGAAGATCCACGGCTGGGCTACCACCACGACTGGGGAACGTATATTTTCAATTACGGCCGCAACGAGGTGAAATCTTTTCTGCTCTCCAGTGCCCATTACTGGCTGTCTATTTTCCACATCGATGGTTTACGTGTGGATGCAGTGGCTTCCATGCTTTATCTGAACTACTCACGCAAGGAAGGAGAATGGCTGCCAAACCGCTATGGCGGACATGAAAATCTGGAGGCGATCGAGTTTCTACGGGCGCTGAATACTATGGTGCACGGGGAATTCCCGGGAGCACTCACATTTGCTGAAGAGTCTACCTCCTGGCCGGCAGTATCTCGCCCGGCCTACCTTGGCGGACTGGGCTTCTCCATGAAATGGAACATGGGATGGATGAACGATACGCTGGACTATATGCGGCATGACCCGATACACCGGTGCTACCACCACAACGAGCTGACATTCAACCAGCTCTATGCTTACACCGAAAATTTCGTACTGCCGTTTTCTCATGATGAAGTCGTGCATGGGAAAAAATCTTTGCTGGACAAGATGCCGGGCGATGGCTGGCAAAAATTTGCCAACCTGCGCCTGCTGTTTACCTATCAGATGACCTGCCCGGGTAAGAAAATTAACTTCATGGGGAATGAACTCGGCCAAGGGCATGAATGGCGCGTTGGCCATGAACTTGACTGGTATCTGCTGGAACGTGGTCCGCATAGTGGTATGCAGGCTTTGATGCGGGATCTGAATCATCTCTACCTGAACACCCCCGCTTTGTACGAGCTGGATTTTTTTACCGAAGGTTTTTCCTGGATTGATTGTCATGATGTGGAACAATCGGTCATCAGCTACCAGCGTCGCGCCAGAGATGGATCCTTTATGCTGATAGTGCTCAACTTCACTCCTGTGCCGCGTACCGGTTACTGTGTTGGCGTGCCGGAATCCAGAATCTACCAGGAAGTATTCAATAGCGATTCAGTCCACTATCACGGCAGTAACATCGGTAATCCAGGAAAAATTAACCCGACCAGGCAACCATGGTCCGACCAGCTTGATTCCATCATCATTACACTGCCTCCGCTGGCAGGTATTATTTTGAAAACCGCAGATGACTAACCACCTTGGTTTGTACAGGAAAGAGTGCCAAAGATACCATTTTCGTGAGGTCACAGGATCCAGTGCTTTTATTACCGCTGGTGCTCGATGCTTCACACTTTGAAGTTCGCAAAGATAGCAAGAGTAGAAACTCGAATTGCCTTGATATGCCACTTTCGTAGAGAATAAGAATCGTCGTCATTATGGGTGGCGATCCAGTCGGTCGGAGAGTCAATAATAACTAAGATTCGGATTGTTTCAGGCTTCGTGGCGAACTTCTGCCTGATATTCCAATCTCATAGCAGATAGTGTGTATGTCAATCTGTTATCTGAATTAAGTTCTTCTGTAATCTGTTTCAATTGAGTACCGCATTGTTGAATTTTAAATTGTTCTCAAACCTTTGATCTGAATGCGTTAACTTACTGCTGGCCATATATTCTTTGGGAATAACTACTCTGGTTGGGAATCCCGCTAAAGGATAAAAAAGCGGGTAAAAATATTCTTGATGGATGAATAGGTGAGCTTAAGTTAAACCATTTTATGACGATAACAAAAATATGATGTTGCACTGACTAACCATCTTATATTTTTGATATTCAATAAAAAATAAAATGAAACTTTTTAAGAGCATACCTAACCCGAGAGAAATTCGTCAGAAATTGGGATTGAACCAGCATGAGTTCTGGAGCAAGGTGGGTGTCACCCAGAGTGGTGGTTCGCGCTATGAAAGTGGGCGGGAAATGCCGAAGGCAGTGAGAGAGTTATTGAGGCTGGTCCATATTGAACATGTCGATCTGACTAAAATAAAGCGGGATGATCTGATCGTTGCAGCAATGCTGAAGGTCCAGTATCCCGATTTATATAAAAATCTCAAGAAATCAGCCAAGCAGTTGAAATGATTATGATATTTTCAAACCACTGCTGTTTTTAAAAGGCGGTTTTTACAGGTATTCCAAGCATCTGGATTTTGTCAGCGAAAGTCTTTATCCAATCCGGATCAACTTTCGATAGGTCGGATGCTTCGGGTTGTAAAGCCGGGCGCGCCAGGGTGTACAGTAATACTCCCTGAATTCGGGTTCCTTCCTGTAAAAGAGTGCGGACAAAGCTGATATACGCATCAGTTTCATGAATATCCGGGTGTACCCCTTTCAGTTTGAATACACAGGTCTGCAACCAGGTCGGACAGAGTGATGCAGCTGTTTGCAGATTTTCGCGCATACGTTGCAGACTTGCGCGGGTGTTGTTGATGCGCAGGCGTCCGGTTTGCGTAACGCTGTCCAGCTTGAACCAGACTTCACCATTGAGCTCCGCCATCAGTCGCAACCCCTGTTGTACATACATTCGGTTGATCAGGCTTCCATTGGTGATGAGCACCAGTTTGAGTTCTTTCGGCAGAGGGAAGTCAGCTTTTACTCTGCCGATGATCTCGATGATCTGCTCAAATTCTCGTGCACTGGTCGGTTCACCATTTCCGGATAAGGCGATATCTTTGATTATTCTGGTTTCAGGCGGGACTTTTTCCTGCATGAAGTTTCCATGAACCAGTTCGTGCAGAAAATCACGCAGCTCCTGCTCCAGCCTGACCAAATCGATGGCAGGTGCAGTGCCACGCTTGAGATCGGGTACCTGGCAGTAAATGCAGCGCCAGTTGCATGCGTTGTTGGGGTTGAGGTTGATACCGATGGATACGCCACCTGCGCGGCGGGAAACGACCGGATAAACGTAAGTTAGTCCGGCGCTGTCACGGCTGTGGTCATCCTGGCTTAATCGTCCGGTAGAAGGTGACAATGCTATAATTTCCGGGATGTTGATTACACGAAAATTTGAATTCGATGCGGGTCATCGTATCTCCACACACCTGAGCCAATGCCGCAATCTGCACGGGCACCGTTATGTATTGGAAGTTACGATTTCAGGGGGTATTATCGCCGATGCCGGGGTGCCGGAGCAAGGCATGGTTATGGATTTCTCCGATGTCAAACGCGTTATCAGAGAAGCCTTGGTGGATCGGTGGGATCATGCCTTTCTGGTTTACGCTGGTGATACTCGCGTGCTGGAATTTCTGCAATCGCTGGAAAATCATAAAACGTTTGTCTTGGAAGTGCAGCCCACGGCGGAGAATCTCGCTCTGATTGCTTTCGATATATTGCACCACACATTCCAGAGCAGATACGCGGGTAGGTTGGAGCTGGAGCACGTACGTCTGTTTGAAACTCCCAACTGCTGGGCGGATGTGGATAAAGCTGTCTTCAAATCTGCAACAGCCGGGAGGATCACGGAATCATAGACAGAAGCGTTTATATTTTTCCGATACTATTTCTTAACTGTAAAACCAGATAGCGTTAGTTTTAAATCCTATGTTTGTCGATTCTCATTGTCACCTTGATTTTCCCGATCTTGCCAGCAGCCTGGATGAGTTGCTGGCAAACATGCAAACCAGCCAGGTCACTCATGCGCTATGTGTGGGCGTTAATCTGGAAAACTTTCCGCGTGTGCTCGCTCTGGCTGAATTACATCCTAATCTCTTTGCTTCGGTGGGCGTACATCCCGATTATGAAGATACGGTGGAGCCAGAGGTAGAACAATTGCTGAAGCTGGCGGATCATGCAAAGGTCGTTGCGCTGGGGGAAACCGGTCTGGATTATTTCCGGCTGAAGGGTGATCTCGATTGGCAGCGTGAGCGATTCCGGCGACATATCCGTGCCGCCAGGCAGTGCGGCAAGCCTTTGATCATCCACACCCGTGCTGCTGCAGAGGATACGTTGCGTATCATGGAAGAAGAGGGAGCAGCTAGCGTCGGGGGTGTCATGCATTGCTTTACCGAATCCTGGGAAATTGCCAGACGTGCGCTCGATTTGAATTTTTATATTTCATTTTCTGGAATCGTGACATTCAAGAATGCGGCAATCATCAAAGAGGTAGCAAAAAAAGTACCTGCTGACAGAATGCTGATCGAAACAGATTCACCCTACCTTGCTCCTGTTCCTCATCGGGGCGAAACTAATCAGCCTGCATTCGTCCGACATGTCGCCGAGGAAATTGCCCGTTTGCGCGAAACGACACTCGCCGAAATTGCTGCGGTAACGACAAATAACTTCTTCAACTTATTCAAGGTGGTTTGAGATGAACAGATCCCTGTGGACACAATGGAGTATTGCATCAGTCATCGTTCTGTTTTGTGCCTTTTGTCTGTATTCACCTGCCCATGCCGGGGTTGATGAGGATTTGATTCGAGCGGTCGAAGACAATAAGACTCACCGTGTCAGAGATTTGCTAATGAAAGGCGCAAGTCCGGATGTGCGTGATCTGCAAGGTGAAACGGCTCTGATGCTGGCGGCCCGCAATAAAAATCCGGAATTGGGAGGATTACTGCTGGAGGCCGGTGCAAATCCGGATCTTCGCAATAAATATGGTGAGACGGCTACCATGCTGGCGTGTTATTACGGGCAGCTGGATCTGGTCAAGCGACTATATGCAAAAGGTGCCAAAATCGACCATGATGGATGGAACCCGCTGATCTATGCCGCCAGTAAGGGCTATAAGGAGATCGTTGAATTCCTGCTGAATTACGGAGTGAGGATCGATGCTACGACCGATAACGGCACGACAGCACTTATGATGGCAGTGCGTGGCAATCATTACGATACCGTAGAGCTGCTGCTGGAACACGGTGCAAATGCATTGGTCCGAAATGAAGCTGACGGTACGGCCCTGGGCTGGGCCAGGAAACAAGGACATACCAGCATTGTACAGTTGCTGACGCGTAACGGTACAGCGGATTGAGTGTTTACTAACGTATGTAGTTCGTGGTCGCAAATCAGTATATTGCAGTACTGCTTTGGCTGGAGTATCAGGTGATGGAGTAGGGGAGAGGTAATATCGCCAACTGCGGGCCACTCAGTGTTTTCCAGTGGATGGGGCCGGCTTCCACGCTGCTGGTCTGAATTACAGCAAGAACATCAACTCCACCCGCAGGTGCAGGTGCAGCGTGAGCAATCATACCGCATGCCTGATCACCAGTATCTGTACCGAACAAACTATCACCTGCTGCAATATCCTGGGATGAATCTATATCCAGATGAGCCAAGTACATACGGCGCTTTATTTTGCCGAGGTATTGGGTGCGAGCGACGATTTCCTGCCCGGGGTAGCATCCTTTCTTGAAACTGACTCCGCCAATGATATCCAGATTGACCATTTGCGGAATGAAATGCTCCTGAGTGGCATTGAAGATGGCGGGGATTCCTTCACGAATTTCCAGCCAGTCCCAGACTGCAGCACCCGCACGATGTGTGTGTTTGTTCAGTCGTTCCCACAATAAGGGTGCCTGCGTTGAAGTTGTTATGATTTCAAACCGGTTTTCACTGTGGCAAATGACCTGCCCGTCCAGAATGGAGGTTACGGCCAATGGCACCGGTGAAATGGCCGTATCTGGCAGTGTACCTTGTAACAATGCCAGTGCATTCTTACCGGCAATCCCCATACGGATGAAATCATCAGTGTTGTCCTGGATCGATACTTTTGCCCGCAACACAAACATTTTCAGGCGCCTGGCCATCGTTTCTACCTGTTCGACCGGGAGTTGCATCAGATAACTGTTATCAGAAACATCTTGCCACATCAGGAAACTGCCCAGCAGACGGCCTTTGGGCGTACAGTAGCCGCCGTGACTGGCTTGTGTGGAATCAATCGAGCGGACATCACAACTCAACTGCCCCTGCAGAAAATTTTGTGCATCCTCACCAGAAAAACGGATCAGGCCAAGGTGAGAGAGATCGATCAATACCGAGCCCGATGCTGCTTGTGCCAGTTCGGCAGCAGGTTGTCCAAAATGTAGTACCCGCTTCTGCTCGATATGAGCATTACGGTGGGTCAGAAATGTAAACCAGTCGGGATTCATGGGTAAGTGTGAAAAGCGTTATGTTGGGTGATCCGGTAACCAGTCAATGAATGTACTCTCAATCCAGTTGCAACCCTCCAGTCGCTTGGCTGTGCTGCTGAGTCTCGCGCATTGTACGGCAGCCGGCGTATTCTGGCCATTGGCACTACCTGTGGCAATGAAGCTTATCATCGCTCTGCTGCTGGCAGGCAGCCTCTATTATTACTTGCGACGCTATGCATGGCTCATTTCACCGCGATCCATCACCACCCTACATCTGACGGGTAGAAACGGTTGCAGAATAAAAACACGTACAGATGAATATATCGACACTGTCATCGATACCAGTACTTTTGTCGCACCTTACATGAGCGTGCTCTGCCTGCGGAAGGGACGAACCAGGCATTATTATACGGTGGTTATCTTGCCGGACAGCATCGATGCAGACAGCTTCAGACGATTGCGCGTCTGGCTGCGATGGAAATGGCAGGATGGCTCTTCTGATAGAGAAAAACGGAGTTGACGGAGCTTATGTGGGGCACTGTTTTACAGATGTATTGCAGCGTTGAGTTCGGTGTGAAGGGGCCCACCATTCACCGCTTACCTGTGTTTTGCATTTTATCTGCAAAACACAGTGTGTGGCCATGTGAGACTTAATCAGAGGCTCCTTAATCTGTAATTTGCTAGCCAGGGCCCGTTTTCTGAGGATCATGAAAACAATAATCCGGGCGGGAGTTCCTTAGTATAATCCCGAAGATTCCGGTCAGTTGTCAGGCGGAATTCGTAACCTGCTGAAAAAATCATTATCCCGTGGTTTTGCGTATGCATGTTTTGCGGGTGTACAGCGAGCCGGGCGGTACACCCCACATAGTTTTCAGGATGATCCCGTAATGAAATTCGATATCGTGGTGATCGGGGGTGGGTTGGCAGGAGCTGGTTTGCTGGCTGCACTCAAGGGTAGTGGGCTCAGGCTGGCGCTGATCGAATCACGGTCGCCTGCGCCAGTGCCCGATGATGATAGCTGGGATGCGCGGGTGTATGCGATTAGCCCGGGTAGTGTGAAGTTCTTGCAATCTTCTGGTATCTGGCAGGGGATGGACGCAGCGCGTATTACGCCCATCCATGAAATGCGAGTGTATGGGGACGATAATGCGGCCAGAATCGATTTCAGTGCTTATGAGAGCAGCGTGCCGGAACTGGCCTGTATCATTGAGAATCGCCAGTTGCAGCATGCCGTTTGGGAAGAATTGGCCGGTGAGGAAAATGTGCAGATTTTTTGTCCCGCACAATGCGTATCGCTTGCCTGGCACGACTCTCATGTCGAGCTGATTTTGGCGGATGGAACGGTTTTGCAGACGGATTTGCTGATCGGTGCAGATGGTGTCAATTCCCGGGTACGTGCGCAGGCAGGAATCGAGGTTGACCGTCATAGTTATTATCAGACGGGCGTGGTTGCCAATTTCGAGACAGAACGGGCGCATCATCACATTGCGTATCAGTGGTTTCGCCGTGATGGCATTCTCGCACTTCTGCCGTTACCGGGGAAACGGGTTTCCATGGTCTGGTCGGCGAATACGACATTTGCAGAGGAGTTGCTCAATCTGCCAGCTGAGGCGTTATGCGCCCGGGTTGCCCGGGCAGCAGAGCATGAGTTGGGGGACATGCGGCTCGTTACCGCCCCACTCGGGTTTCCGTTGAACTTTGTGCGTGCCAGATCACTCATTAAGTCAAGGTTAGCCTTGATTGGTGACGCAGCACATGGTATTCACCCGCTTGCCGGCCAGGGAATAAATCTCGGATTGCGCGATGTCCGTGAACTGGCCCGCCTGCAGCAGCAGTTTGGTGGAATAGGGGATTGCGGTGAATTTTCTTTGCTGCGTTGTTATGAGCGCAATCGCAAGGAGGATATTCTTGCCATGGGATGGGTGACGGACGGACTGCAGAAATTATTTGGCAGTGAGGATGCAGCGATCATGCGCATCAGGAATCTGGGACTCGGGATTACTAATCGTCTGCCATTTCTGAAAAACAGATTGATGCGTCATGCGCTGAGCTGATGAATTTTTATGGGTATTGGATTTTTATTCCAGTTCCAAATCAAAACTTACTTTGTCGGCTTCCCCTTGCCGTATTGTTCATACTGTCTGCGGCTCGCCTTCTCGTCATTTTTGATTTGGAAATAAAAATTACACTGGAGAAATGGTATGCATGTGTTGTTACGTTCGCTGGTTCTGCCGGGCTGGTTTTTTGCCGGAATCGTCCTGGCAGATAGTGCTGGATTGAAAGAGACCATTCAGGCCCATTTTCCGGAAAGCAAGATTGAAAGCGTGGCCCAGACACCTTATCTGGGGTTGTATGAAGTCGTGATCGACGGAGAAGTGTTTTATACGGACGAGAAGGCCGACTATTTCTTTATGGGACATGTGGTCGATGCCAAACGACGGGTCAGTCTGACCAGCGAGCGTATGCAGCAGATCCGTGATGCGCGGCGGATTGCAACTGATACCTTACCGCTGGAACATGCGATGAAAACAGTTAAGGGGAATGGTAAACGCATGCTGATCGTGTATTCCGATCCGAACTGCCCCTATTGTAAAAGACTGGAAAAGGAGCTGGTCAATGTGACGGATATCACCATCTATACCCTACTTTATCCCATTCTCAACGGCTCTATGACAACGGCTGAAGCAATCTGGTGTTCTGAAGATCGGGTCAAGGCATGGGATGATTTCATGCTGCGATCAGTTGCTCCTGCCGGCAAAGGCTGTCAAACACCCCTGCAAAAATTGCTGGAATCAGGCCGGGAAAACAGAGTTACAGGAACACCCACTCTGATTTTTGCTGATGGTTCGGTGGTGCCCGGGTTTATTCCACAGCAGGAAATCGAAAAACGGCTGGATCAGGCGGCGAGTAAATAACCTGGCATTCGCCCCGACTTTTAACGCAGAACGGTAAGGCAGGTAGCTTTTTAGAGGTTTCCTTATTGTTCTCTGCCGTTATTCCCGATATTGTTTGGGAAGTAAAACCCACATCTGGGCCTGCTGTTTCATCTTTCCAGCCTGAACCTGAGCTTCCGGGCTGTGCCCCCAGAAAAAATCGGCACGTACCCCCCCTTTGATGGCACTACCGGTATCCTGGGCGATCATCAACCGATTGAGCGGCTGTGCTGTGTTAGGCCAAGTAGTGGAAAGATAAACCGGTGCACCCAGCGGGATGCTTTCCGGGTCGATAGCCAGGCTTCTGCCGGCAGTCAAAGGCACTCCCAGCGCACCGATCGGCCCGGTGAGATCAGGTGGCAGTTCACGAAAGAAAATGTAACGTGCATTTTGCTGGAGCAAAGGTTTCAGCTTGGCAGGATTTTGCCGTCCCCATTGTTTGATGGCTTGCATGGATACTTTCCAGGCAGGTAGCTCGCCCTGATCAATCAATATTTTTCCGATGGAGCGGTAGGGATATCCATTATGATCGGCAAAGCCGATTTTTACAGTTTTGCCATCTTCCAGCACGATACGGCCGGATCCCTGTATCTGGAGAAAGAACAGTTCTACTTCATCTTCAACCCACAACAGCTCTTTTCCCTTCAGCAGGGTGCGGTTATTCTCGATTTCGGCACGGGTGTAGTAAGGGATAATTTTTCGCCCCTGCAGGCGACCGCGTAATGAGGTCTGACCTGCTCCGGATTGCGTGTCTTTCAGTTCAATTGTCAGCAGATTATCCGGCGCAGAATAAATCGGATAACGAAAACGGCTGGAGTATTTGCGGCTGCCTTTGAGCAATGGCTCGTAATAGCCTGTTGCCAGCCCGGTAGTGGTGCCATCCTGGTTGGTCACCTGATAGGGGGCAAAGTGGTTTTCAAGGAAATTCCTGATAGCTCGTTCATTGGTGGGCCGGATGGTAGTAGCTTGTGCGCATACTTCCTGCCAAGATGGACGTCGTTCGAGCGATTTGCAGCTTTGTATGAAAGTATTCCATGCCGGAATCAGGTTTTCGTGCTGCCAACCCGGCAGCATTGACCAGCTGGCAGCCTTGAGTGATCTCTTTTCTACTTTGTTTTCCGTATCCCGGGTGGATTGTGCCGGTTGTGGATCAGCGGGAAGGGTAGCCACCTTTTCAGGGAGGGTAGCAGGCCGGGCGGTGATGGTTGTTTCAGTTTTGCAGCTTGTCAGACCGAACGAAATCAAGATCAGCAGGGCAGTAAATTGGGTTTTCAGCAGATATCGGTTAAAGTAACTGCTTTGTAAAAACATTTTATGTGGAAAGAATATGTGGGTTTTAGCAATCGAAGGAGCATTGGCGCTGGGATTGTTTATTTTTCTCATCTGGTGGACGCTTCCCCGTAAAAAAAGCAAGAAGTTGAATGATAAAGATGAAAACCGGTAGGTCGTACTCTCTGTATTGTTTAAGAATGGCAGGCCGTTTCTATTCATGATTTCTGTATTTGATACATGTCCGGTATACAGTCATACCGGATTCTCCACTTCGATGAAATGATGTGCAATACCGAATTTCTGCGAGATATGCTCACCCAGCGCTTGTATCCCATAACGCTCGGTGGCATGATGCCCCGCTGAAATAAAGGCGGTGCCGGATTCTCTGGCTGTATGTACATTTTGCTCGGAGACCTCACCGGTAATGAATATATCCACGCCCAGTTTGATTGCTTCCTCGAAATAGCTTTGCGCTGCCCCGGTACACCAGGCGACATGCCGCACAGATCTGGTCGGGTCACCAATGATCAGCGGTTTACGGCCAAGCACCGAGTTCAGCAGGTTGCTTAGTTCATCGAGGCTGACCGGTTCCGGGAAATGGCCGTAAGCGGCGATATTTTGTTCACCGAAGCGACCCGTTTCTACTATTCCCAGTTTTTTCCCCAGTACGGTATTGTTACCCAGTTCAGCATGTGCATCCAGCGGCAGATGGTAGGCATAAAGGTTGATGTCATGCCTGATCAGTGTGGCGATGCGATGACGTTTCATGCCGCGCAGACAGGCATCTTCCCCGCGCCAGAAGTAGCCATGGTGTACGATGATTGCATCTGCACATAAATCCACTGCTGTCTGTATCAGAGCCTGCGAGGCGGTTACGCCGCTGATGAGTGTCTGTACCGAAGCGCGTCCTTCCACTTGTAAGCCATTGGGGCAATAGTCGCGAAACTGCTGAATGCTGAGCAAGTCATTCAGATAATTTTCCAGTATATTTTGATGCATAATACCTTTTCTGTTTATTTGGGATGCAGGATTCTCCATGCAAAGACTCTGGCTGATTTTTACACAAACCGTAACGGTTCTCCTTGCCGTTTTTTTCGTTGTTTCGACTTTACGTCCCGAATTGCTGCCCTGGACTCCACGCGGAAAGCTCGCAACCATCCGTGAAGTGACCAAGGCAAATGTCGAACAAGCACTGAGTGCTGGCGGATTCCATACAGCAGCGGAAGTGGCCATGCCTTCCGTGGTGAATATTTTTACCAGCAAGGAAGTAAGAGCACCTTCCCATCCATTCATGGATGATCCTTTCTTTCAGCGGTTCTTTGGGGATCGTTTTGGTCCAAGAACCGAACGCAGTCTCGGATCAGGGGTCATTGTCAGCCCTGAAGGTTATATTCTCACGAACCATCATGTAGTGGAAGCAGCCAGCGAGATCCAAGTGGCCCTGATGGATGGAAGGAATGCCGAGGCGCGTATTATTGGCTCAGATCCTGAAAGCGATCTGGCCGTGCTGAAAATTGATCTGGATAAATTGCCGAGTATTACCTTTGGTGAATCCGAAAAAGCCAAGGTGGGGGATATCGTACTGGCAATTGGTAATCCGTTCGGGGTGGGACAAACGATGACCATGGGGATCATTGGTGCATTGGGGCGCTCTCAGGTGGGTATCAATACATTCGAGAATTTTATTCAGACCGATGCTGCAATCAATCCCGGTAATTCGGGTGGAGCGCTGACCGATACCTCCGGTAATCTGATTGGGATCAATACGGCGATCTATTCACGTTCTGGTGGTTCGCTGGGAATTGGATTTGCTATTCCGGTAGATGCTGTCAAACAGATCATGCAACAAATTATCGAAACAGGGGGGGTAACGCGCGGCTGGTTGGGGGTGAGCATGCAGGATCTTACCCCGGAGCTGGCTGAATCGTTCGGCTTGAAGAAAGCGGGAGGGGCACTGATTGCCGGTGTACTCAAAAACGGACCGGCTGATGATGCTGGAATTAAACCTGGAGATGTTCTGGTGGCCGTAAATGGCAAACCCATCTTCAATTCATCTGAAATGCTGAACATGGTGGCATCGCTTGCACCTGGCAAATCGGCTGCCCTCACTATCCTGCGCAATGGAGGCCAGCAGGATATCCAGGTTCGTATCGGTAAACGTCCCGGCTAATTACGTGAATATCCGGCTTGCCGTGACAAGACTGCCTGTCATGGTGGTGCGGTGGATCGATGTCAATCTGCTGGCTTTGGGCCGGGAGATGCGGCTATCCTATCTACCGCCCTTAATGGTTTATGTGGCGGCTGGTATTTCCAGCCTGACGGAGATCGTCGGTACCTTTTACGTCAAGGAAAGGCTAGGGTTGTCAGCAGAATTTCTGGCAGCACTCGGTTTCTGGATGGCCCTGCCTTGGGCGCTGAAAATGCCGCTGGGCCATCTGGTGGATTTGATGTGGCGCTGGAAGAGCCTGCTGGTTTATCTGGGAGCAGGATTGATCGCGACCAGCCTGCTCATCATGATCGGTTTACTCGGGCATGATGAAGCCATGCGCGAGTTTGCGCCACTGGCGCAGTGGTATGTACTGGCATCCCTGCTAGCACCTCTCGGTTATGTGCTGCAGGATGTGGTGGCCGATGCCATGACCGTGGAAGCTGTACCGCGGGTTGAGCCGAATGGCCGGCTGATTAGTCCGGAAGAACGCAAACAGATGCATATCACGATGCAGACGCTGGGTCGTGTTGCCATTATTGGTGGTGGTGTCCTGGTTGCAGTCGCGAATGTCGTTCTCATGAAAGACGTTGCCTCTTTCTCGGATGTGGATAAAGCGGCGGCTTATCTGACTGTTTATCAGCTTGCACTCGTGATTCCACTTGTTTCCGTTTGTGGGATCTGGCTGGCAGGATGGTTGAAATGGCGTGAGCTGAAACAGCATGCTGCCCGGGGGTTGGATCGCAATGAAATCGATATTCTGCTGGGGGTGCATAACGATGCACCTCCTGTCAACTGGTGGATACTCGGTGGTGGGCTGGCTTTTACAGTCGTTTCCCTGGGAGTCGGGCTCGTGCAGATTCCCTATGCTGAGGAAATCATATTCTGCCTGTCGATGGTGATCGTGCTATTTCTGATCCGGCAGCTTACTGCTGAGCTGGACAGCGATGCTCGCAACATTCTGGTAGGAACTGCTTTGCTGGTGTTTGTGTTCCGTGCCATGCCCACACCAGGTGCAGGTTCGACCTGGTGGATGATCGATGAGCTGGGTTTCGATCAGCAGTTTATAGCAACACTTTCACTGATCAGCTCTGTATTGACGCTTGCAGGTATGTTTATCTTCAGGCGTTTCATGGCTGAACGGTCAATGGCGTATGTCATTGGTGCGCTGACTGTGGCTGGCACCATTTTATCGCTGCCGGTTATTTCCATGTATTTCGGTTTGCATGAATGGACTTCGGCGCACACTGGTGGAGTTGTCGATGCACGCTTTATCGCGGTGATCGATACTGCTCTCGAATCGCCATTGGGGCAGATATCGATGATTCCGATGCTGGCCTGGATTGCCAATTCTGCGCCTGAAAAACTCAAGGCAACTTTTTTTGCTGTTATGGCATCTTTTACCAATCTAGCTTTGTCCGCTTCAAAGCTGGCAACCAAATATGTCAATCAGGTGTTTACGGTAACCCGTGAGGTAAGGGATACGGAGACTGGTGAAATACTGGTTTCTGCTGATTACAGTGAGCTGGGTACTTTGCTGATTACGGTCTCGATTTTGGGTTTCGTACTACCCATGCTGGTTGTGATAATGATCAGATACACCCGTTTGCGCAGTGCCTGAGATGATGGCAGGCGAGTACAAGCGTGTAACAGGAACGTATTGATTCAGTCAATTTCTGCAGGAGGTGTGATGTACCAGAAAATCCTGGTTCCGATTGATGGCAGCATTACTTCCAATTTTGCTTTGCAGGAGGCAGTCAAACTGGCGAAGCGGTTGGGTGCCTGCCTTGAGCTCGTGCATGTTTACGAGGATGCAATCTATCTGGTCGATGAGAACTATTTCAATTACGAGGAACTACAAAAAACGATCCACAACAGTAGTGAAAAAATACTTGCCGAAGCTGCCGCAGGGGTCAGCGCATCCGGTATTCCAGTCGAAACCCGGTTGATTCAATCGAACAATGAGCGAATCGCCAGTCTTCTGGTGGAAGAAGCGGAACGCTGGCTGGCAGAATTGATTGTAATCGGTACACACGGTCATTCGGGCTTCAGCCGGTTGCTGCTTGGCAGTGTGGCTGAGGGAGTGGTACGGATGGCGTCGATTCCCGTGTTATTGATTCGCGGCACTAAGGATTGAGGAGAATCGCAGATTATTACCCGGACTCAATGTCAGAGTGTCAGCGGGTCGACATCCAGATGCCAGCGTATTTTGTTGTGGGCTGGTAATGTGGTGATACCCTGATGCCAGTTCCTCAGAAAGGTTTGCAAATACCTGCGTGAGCGGGCCTGAATCAGCAGTTGGGCACGTTCCAGCCCCTTGAGCCGGGTCATGTGAGCAGGAACCGGATCGAAAAGCTGGATATGAGTGTAATTTTCCATAACGGTTGCGAGTGCAGCTGTCTGGCGTAAAAATTCCAGGGCATCTGCGAGTACCGGTGCTTCTGCACGCAATATCGCCAGGTAAACAAACGGGGGAAAGCCGGCGGATCTGCGTTCTTTCAGATGAACCTGCGCGTACGTTGCAAAGTCTTGTCGTATCAATGCCTGATAGAGCGGATGTTGTGGAAATTCGGTCTGAATCAGAACGCTACCGGGCACATTTGCCCGGCCGGCACGACCTGCTACCTGTATCAACTGTGCAAAGAGGTGTTCTTCGGCACGAAAATCGGTGCTGTAAAGCGATGCATCGGCATTGAGCACGCATACCAGCGCAAGATTCGGGAAATCATGCCCTTTTGCGAGTAACTGAGTGCCGACCAGAATATCTGCTTCTCCCCGGTGAATGCGATCTAGCATTTTCTGCCAGGCGCCTTTGTGGCGAATACTGTCGCGATCGACGCGCAAGATGCGCGCTTCCGGGAAATGCCTGACCAGTGCTGCCTCTATTCGTTGTGTTCCGTGACCAAACGGCAGGACATCAGGATCTCCGCATTGCGGGCATGCCGGTGAGACGGGTTGCTGGTTACCGCAATAATGGCAGCGTAGTTGCCGGTCACGTAAATGGACGACCAGACGGCTGGAGCAACGGTTGCAGGTTGCAATCCAGCGGCAGGATTTGCAGAGTAATACTGGAGAATAGCCACGCCGGTTGATGAACACCAGGCTTTGCTGTTTTCTGGCAAGACAGTGGCGCAGGGCATCGAGTATTGACTCCGACAATCCTTCCTGAACTGGGATGACACGTAAATCGATACAGCGAATGGCTGGCAGTGTGGCCTGGCTGATTGCCCGTGAGTGTAGTTGCAGCAATTTGTAGCGGCCAATACGCGCCTGGTGATAGCTTTCCAGAGAAGGAGTGGCTGAGCCAAGAATGACCGGTATATTGGCTTGTCTGGCCCGATAAATCGCCAGATCGCGTGCTGAGTAACGCAACCCATCCTGCTGTTTGAAAGAATGATCCTGTTCTTCATCGACGATAATCAGGCCCAATTCAGGCATAGGAGTAAAGATTGCCAGGCGCGTACCCAGAACGATTCCAGCTTCTCCCCGTTGTGCCTGCAACCAGCTTTGTAAGCGCTCACTGTTATTTAATCCGCTATGCAGACTGACCAATATTGTTGCCGGGAAGCGTTTCCTGAAAACTGCTTCCAGTTGCGGGGTGAGATTGATTTCGGGAACCAGAATCAGAACTTGCTTTTGTTGTGCCAGTAATGAAGCAGTCACCTGCAGGTAGACTTCTGTTTTGCCACTGCCAGTAATGCCATTGAGTAACCAGGGGGTAAACGTTCCGGTTCTGTCAAGGATTTCGAAGATGGCCTGTGCTTGTTCAGCAGTTGGGACAGGAGCAGATGCCGTACTGAATACAGATTTCTCTGATAAGGCAGTGAATTGTTCTACCCAGCCCAGTTCCTTGAATTCATGTAACAGCTTGCGAGAATGCGATGACATAGTCTTGCAGGTGTCAGCGGTGATGATTCCGTGTTTAAGCAGTAAGGAGATCAACTGGCGTTTTGCCTTTGCCCGGACCGGAAGATCGGCAAGGATGATAGATCGACCTGTATCGGTCAGTCTCCAGCTCGGGGGCTGCTCTGCTTTCCTGATGGTAATATGTTTGAACTTTCGCAGTAATATGGGCAAGCCATTCATGATGACCTGCCCGATCGGGTGATGGTAATAACGACTGCAGAACTCGAATAACTCGAGCAACGATTGAGGCAGGGGAGGGGTTTGGCGGTCGATCTGACCGGCGTGTTTCAGTTTCTCTTCTGGAATGGACGAAGTTTCGCAGACAGAGATGATGATTCCGGAAATTTGTCGGTTACCGAAAGGAACGTATACACACCGGCCGATATCTGTCGTGTCTGCATCCGGGGCGAGATAATCGAACAGCCGGTCAATCGGAACATCGAGAGCAACACGAACGATTACCATACCGGAAATATCCGGGCTTGATCTACCGGAAGAACATTGTGCTCAGAATATTCTTCCGGTAGATCAATGTTTCTCAGAAATAGTGTCAGTTGGAGAGGCGTTGTAATGTGATGGACGTCAATCCTGTTCCAGAGATCGTTGCGCTTTGTGTATCAGTATCAATTTTGAAGGTGATCGATTTTCCACTGTACTCCGATAAACCCGCACAGCCAGCCGTATTGTAGGTAAAGCTGGATAATTTGAGCGTACTGTTGGCTGTATCAAATGCATAAGTAGCCAGCTCGACCCCGGGCTTTGCGCATGCAGGCGGTGTGGATTGCGTAGCACTGCCAACCGGGTCAACCAGCATGTAGCGGTTATCGGGGAAGAACAGGAAGACAGGCGATTTGATCGAATTCTTGTCTACTGTCCAGGCGCCCACGATACTCTGGGAGTTATCCATTTTGTGGTAACGGATTTCCTGCACCGTAGTCTCGGCTACTTCATCATCAGAACTGAGTTCAATCGGTTTGGAGATATGGAACAATTCACCGAACAGACTTGCCTGTTCTCTTTCGCGTTGCACAATGACGATATCGGAGATGATCAGCTCATTTCCGGTGGTATAAACACGCCAGTTGGGGCGAGGATGAGACAGGCCTGACTGAAGATCGGTATCGACCTCGGGTGTGCTGACGAGTTTGAAGCCTCGTTCGTCGTATTCGGTCGCTTTGGCTGTTCCATACTCTACACCGGCGGTAAATACCAGTCTGCTGCCGCACGCACGGTTTGCATCACATGAATCGTCCGGTGTGGCGATTCCATGCAGATATTCTCCGCTGCCATCGGTTGAAAAGCGGAAGAAGTTTAAACTGGTATCATCCTGATTCACCCAGAGGTGACCGCCCAGCAGGTTGACTGCCTGCGACAGAAAATGTGCATTGGCCTCATCCGCTGTTTTGATGCTGCCGGATATACCAGCGGCTTCCCGGGCAGTAGCGAGCGCAGGAGAAGAGGGAAAAGTGCCGGGATCTGCTTTCAGATCAAGTGAAGCATCCAGGGCGTCAGCCGCAGTTTTGGATATGGAAATACCGTTTGCGGGGTTGTTGTCAGCATCGAGTGACTGGAACAGAACCAGTAGATTGAGCAGTTTGTTCCGATCACCCGCAGCCAGTTCGATTGGTGTAGTGAGACCTGTTCCGGGAATCTTGCCAAGATTCAGTTTCCCGATATGAAATTCGATGTTGTCACCATGATTGAACTTGTAAAGGCCGGTTGCATCAGTCACACCTGATGTACCTGAAGAGGCAGAATAGGACACCCCTTCTACTGCTGAATCGGCCAGTATTCCGGTAGCGGGCCCCTGAGCCTGTGCAACCGGTTTTTTATTTGATGTGGTTTCCTGTTGACTGTCACAAGCTGTCAGAGTTAACGCGAACAGGCCTGTGATGAGCAGTTGAATGGTTGTTTGCTTGTTATCTGTTTTCATCTTATTGAAGTGGTGCGAGTTAGATCATTTGTGACATGACAATCCGCTCGTTGATGGCATATTGCAATTGTAATCCTGTAATAGAAGAGGATAATGCGCCACTTTAACGGTCTTGCAGATTGCGGACCTGGTATCAGTGGCGATTATAGTCGATGAGTAATGCAATGTGGTTTAAATCTTGAAGTGGTGGAGGCATTTACAGGTAAGGGACATCTTTTGCCATTGCGATTTGATTTTGTGGAAAAAGATCATATTCACTGCTAAGGTATTCTGTTGCGACAAAATTTAATTCTTTCCCGGTTGGTTCTGATATTTATTTCCTGATTGAGAGGTGGTACTGAAAATATATGTCCAGCTTTGTACAAACTCCTGATACTGCTGTTGCACAATCGCAACTTTCTGTTGACTGGTATTTAGATCCGCGGATATTTGAGCTGGAAAAGCAGTTGCTGTTTGACCATGGGCCTGGGTATGTTGGGCACGAATTGATGGTACCGGAGACGGGTGATTACTATGTGCTGGCCACACAAAACAATGCCAGAGTCCTGGTTCGTAACGAAAGCGGTATCGAACTGCTGTCGAATATTTGCCGCCATCGTCAGGCGGTCATTTTGGAGGGACGTGGCAGTTCCAGAAATATAGTGTGCCCGATTCACCGCTGGACTTATGCAATGGATGGCAGATTACTGGGAGCGCCGCATTTCAGCAAAAATCCTTGCCTGAATTTGGATAAAACAATTTTGCAGCATTGGAATGGGATGATTTTTGCCGGCAAGCGTGATATTAGCCAGGACCTTGCAGGTATGAGATCACATAGCGAGTTGGATTTCTCAGGGTATGTGCTGGATCGTGTTCAGATCGACCACTATCAGTGCAACTGGAAAACCTTTATCGAGGTTTATCTGGAAGATTATCACGTTGATCCTTTTCATCCGGGACTGGGCCATTTTGTGGATATCCGACAGCTCGAATGGGAATTTGGTGACTGGTACAACGTGCAGACCGTTGGTGTAAATCCTGATTTCAGTCATGCAGGCTCCGAGGTTTACCAGAAATGGCATGCACAGGTGCTGCAACAGAATAATCAACAGATTCCCCGGCATGGTGCGATCTGGTTGCTCTATTATCCGAACATTATGCTTGAATGGTATCCGAATACACTCGTTGTCAGCACGTTGCAGCCAACTGGAATAGAGCAATGCATGAATATCGTCGAGTTTTATTATCCGGAAGAAATTGCATTATTTGAACGTGAATTTGTGGAAAGAGAGCAGGCTGCTTACCGGGAGACAGCCAGAGAAGATAATGAAATCTGCAGGCGGATTACGGCAGGCCGGCGTGCGCTGTATGAGCAGGGGGTGAATGAAACAGGCCCATATCAACAACCGATGGAAGCAGGAATGGAACATTTTCACCGCTTCCTCCGTCGTGAAATCGAGCCTCATCTGTACTGAGCGGGGGTTTTGCAACCAGAATGGCCTCATTATGGATGCTAGTGGCAGGTTTTATGTTCGCCTGTATGGGGGTACTGGTTAAACTTGCTGCAGCATTCTTTTCCAATACCGAGTTGGTATTTTACCGTTCGCTGGTGGGGGTGATTACAACTTTTCTGGTCATGCGTGCTTATGGTATGTCCCTCATGACAGCACACTGGAAGAACCATTGCTGGCGAGGATTGTTTGGGCTGGGCGGAGTGTTGCTGTTTTTTTACTGTATTTTGCAGTTGCCACTGGCGACTGCGATTTCGTTAAACAATACTTGGCCCCTGTTTCTGGCATTCTTGGCCATGATACTGCTGAAAGAGGAATTCAGCTGGCTGCTGGCAGGGGCGCTGGTAGTCGGTTTCATAGGAGTTATCTTTCTGCTCAGACCCACTCTGACGGAAGGCCAATGGTATCTGGCGCTGATCGGTATTGGTTCCGGCCTGTTTGCAGGCATTGCGCACTTTCATGTTAGACAGTTGAGTGAGCTGGGTGAATCCGACTGGCTCACCGTGTTTTACTTTACACTGGTATGTACAGTTGCCACCGGCTTATGGCTGACATTTACCGCGTTCAGCCCGGTTAGTCTGCAAAGTCTGACACTGGCGCTGGGTATCGGAGTAACGGCAACTCTGGCGCAACTGGCTATTTCCCGTGCACATCGGGGGAGCAATATTCTTATTGTTGGAGTACTCTCGTATAGTTCTGTGTTGTTTGCAGGGTTGATAGATCTGTTCTTCTGGGATGCACGCCTACCCGTTTCTGCTTGGGTGGGAATGGGGTTGATCATACTGGGGGGATTGCTGAGTATCCGAGGAATCCCGGTGCGGGATTCGAGCATCGTTACGCTGGATGACTGACATTCTGTGAAAGGTGGGGGAGGAATATTGGGTGACGCCAGCGTTGTTGTTTGTCTATGATTAACATTCATCACTTGGAGCTTATGATCAATGATCAATATTGAAGAAACCGGCAATCTTATTGTGGTCGCTATTATCGGAGAGTTTACGCTGGATGATTTCAGACAGTTTGAAGATCAGGTGCTCTACCAGTTTCACTTCAATGGCGAAGCTAATTTACTGTTGGATTTACGTGATATGGTCTCTTACTCGGTGGATGTTGCCTGGAAGGAAATCAGGTTCATGCGTGAGCATGGTAGTAAAATCAATCGAGTGGCAGTGGTGACGGACAGCCAGTGGCAGGCATGGAGTGCTTGGGTTTCCAACTTGTTTACCGACGCGGATGTCGTCGTGTTTTCTGATTATGATGAGGCGTATGGCTGGGCCAGGGTCTAATCGGATAGAGAACTGTATTCGGTTTAGATAGCCGGAGGGTGGCTAAATGGATGATTTCGTGCTGGCAAGGGTGCTGCATGTGCTGGGAGTCGTGTTGTGGATAGGCGGTGTTGCGATGGTGACGAGTACGCTGCTGCCGGTAATTGCAAGAATGCCACCGGTTTTTGACCGGATGGATATCTTTCATCGTATTGAGAAACGTTTTGCACGTCAGGCACGGTTCACTACGCTGCTGGTCGGGTTGACCGGCTTTTATATGGTTCATGTTCTTGATGCCTGGCATCGCTTTACTGAGATCCACTTCTGGTGGATGCACGCCATGGTGCTGGTGTGGGGTATATTCACCCTGTTTTTGTTCGTGCTGGAACCGCGTGTGATGCATAAAAAAGTCAGCGAAAGTACACAACAGGATCCCGAAGCTACACTGGCCAGAATGCAGCGCATGCACTGGCTGCTGCTGAGTCTCAGTCTGATTACTGTTGCTGGCGCCGTTGCAGGAAGCCATGGCTGGTCATTTTTCTGAAGATGATGATCGATTATCTGATACTGAAACATCTGCATGTGACGTCTGTGGCCATCAGCTACACGTTATTCGTACTGCGCGGGATATGGATGCTGGATGCTTCCTCTCGCTTACGGCAACGTTGGGTAAAAATTGCTCCTCATATCAATGACACGGTTTTACTGCTGAGTGCCATTGCATTGGCGATTTTGACTCATAGAAACCCGCTTGTCGAAACCTGGTTAGCCGCTAAAATTGTCGGCTTGCTGATTTATATCATGCTCGGCCTCATTGCTTTTAGATTAGGGAAGACACGTCGGGTAAAAGTTACGGCCTGGGTACTGGCGCAAATTGTGTTTGCCTATATCGTATCGGTTGCTCTAACAAAAAATCCTCTTTTGTTCTGATATCGAACTGACAGCAACTGGTAATACCGCAATCATTGCGTCATAGTTCCTGGGCTGCTGCTGCGGATTTAATCAGATTTTTTAGCCTGATCTCAATTTATCCGGAAATAAATCCGCTTATTTTCCTCTCTGATGATTTTGTTACTGATACTGATTTATAATGGCCAGGAGCTCAGGATATGCGGGCGTAGCGATAAAAAGCTGTTACCGGAGAGATAAAAGGAGCAGATTGCATATTTAGTGATTTAAGGGACAAATCAGGATGGATTATTTCTACGAATCGGAACACACCAAATTTATGCGGGAATTGTTTGCAAAGCGCCCCGAACTTATCGAAAAACAAAAAGAAGCGCGTGCAATCTGGTGGGATAAAGAGGTGGATCGTGAAGCTTTGAAGCGTTTTAAGGAAGCTAAAGTACCACAGAAGGGGTATGTATACTTTTCGTGGCCAGATCAAGAACAAGAAGCAGAAAAACAGGGAACAGAAAAATAATCGCTTGCTTCTTGTGTCTTTCTGCTGCAGTACATTCAAACGGCAATGGGAAGGTAGTATAATTGCGGCGGTCTGTTTTTTGTTATAGGTATTACAGTGTCCGATTACTGCTTGCTGGGCCAGGAATGTTGGTTCAATTCGGAGCCTGATTTTATCTGATGGCTTGAAGTTGTTCCCGGTTCAATGTATCTGACGGTAATATTTTAGATCAGTAATGAGGCAATCAGGGCCTACTGTTTCTTTAAGCTTCCTCCATGAAATGAGAAACAGAACACCAGCAGCTTCTCCCAAGCGCCCATAGCTCAGTGGATAGAGTACTGCCCTCCGAAGGCAGGGGTCACACGTTCGAATCGTGTTGGGCGCGCCACCCTTAAAATCCGGCCCTTTAAGGTTACCTAAAGCCTTGAA
>NZ_JBDZWD010000064.1:0-10973 GCF_040256045.1 Nitrosomonas sp. | reverse complement strand
ACAGTAAACGGGTCATGATGAATTATCTGATTGAATTGGTTGATCGGGTAAAAGCCACATAGAGCTGGGTTCGATTTATTCGTTCCGGTCAGGAGTCAGTACTTCCCGGTTGCCATTGCTTTGCATGCTGGAAACGAGGCCGGCGCGTTCCATTTCTTCGATCAGCCGGGCAGCGCGGTTATAGCCGATACGCAACTGGCGCTGTACCAGCGAAATCGAAGCACGGCGAGATTTGATCACAATGCTGACTGCTTCATCATAGAGGGGATCCGATTCTCCCCCGGCAGATTTACCGGTTTCTCCCCCGTTTTCATCAGAGAGTGCGCCTTCTTCACTCGCCTGCAGAATTTCTTCAATGTAATGTGCTTCACCATGTTGTTTGAGATATTCCACCACCTTGTGAACTTCATGATCCGCCACGAATGCACCATGTATACGCTGGGGATAGCCGCTACCGGGGGGAAGATACAGCATGTCACCCTGACCAAGCAGGGCTTCCGCTCCCATCTGGTCGAGAATTGTACGTGAATCGATCTTGCTGGAAACCTGGAAGGCGATACGTGTCGGAATATTGGCTTTGATCAGCCCGGTAATTACGTCCACCGACGGGCGCTGTGTGGCAAGCAGCAAATGAATACCGGCAGCTCGCGCTTTCTGGGCAAGGCGCGCAATCAGTTTCTCGACTTTCTTGCCCACGATCATCATCAGATCGGCCAGTTCATCGATCACCACTACGATCAATGGCATTTCCTCCAGCAACTCGGGGGAGCCGGGCACCGGATTGAGCGGATTGGTCAATGGCTCTTCATTTTTTACCGCCTCGCGTACTTTTTGATTATAACCAGCCAGATTGCGTACACCCAGTGCCGACATCAGCTTATAGCGTCGCTCCATTTCAGCTACGCACCAGTTGAGGGCACTGGCGGCATCGCGCATATCGGTGACTACGGGTGTCAGTAAATGGGGAATTCCGTCATAGACCGATAATTCCAGCATTTTCGGATCGATCAGAATCAGGCGGACATTATCTGGAGATGCTTTGTAGACCAGGCTTAGAATGATGGCGTTGATTGCTACGGATTTACCGGAACCGGTCGTGCCGGCGACCAGAGCATGCGGCATTTTAGCAAGATCGGATACTATGGGGCGGCCGCTGATATCCTTACCGAGTGCGATCGTCAGGGGTGAGGGATTATTCGCATAAACGCCGGATGCAAGAATTTCATGCAGGCGAACAGTCTGACGGTTTGGATTGGGAATTTCCAGACCCATCACTGTTTTACCTGGTATCGTTTCCACTACACGGATACTGGCGACTGTCAAAGCACGGGCCAGATCCCTGACCAGATTGACGATCTGATTGCCCTTGACGCCAACCGCAGGCTCGATTTCGTAACGGGTGATGACGGGCCCGGGATAGGCTGCCACAACCTTCACTTCCACTCCGAATTCCTGCAGCTTGCGCTCGATCAGACGTGAAGTGAATTCCAGCGTATCGCTGGACAACATTTCCCCATTACTCTGCGGTTCATCCAGTAAATGAAGGGGAGGAATAATCCCGTCAGGCGAATTGGAAAACTGTGGTGTCTGTTTTTCTCTGTTGCTGCGCGGAGATTTGGGAAGAGTAGTTTCGGGCATTTCGATATGCAGCGGAACCGATGAAAAAGGTTGCTTTCCGATTTCTTCGATGCGAGCTTTCTGTTCATGGAAGGGTATTGTGTTATTGCGACGATTCAGCCACCCCATGCATATATCTCTGATAGCGAAACAGATTTCCTCGATACCCCCCCCGATTTTTTCAGATAAACGTACCCACGATAACCCTGAGAACAAGCTGAATCCGATGGCGAAAATAATGACCATTGCCAGTGTTGCGCCGGTAAAACCGAGCAGAGATGAGAGCTGTTTGCTGAGTATCTCGCCCAGCAGACCGCCGGGTGCAAGCGGGAGCGAGAGGCGCAGTGTATGAAAACGTAATGCTTCGATTCCGCTGCTGGCTACCAGCAAAGTGATAAACCCGGTAAAAGACAGCATGAGTACACGCGGATCGAATACGCTGGCGATATCGATGCGGCGATAGCCCCACCAAACGGTTACAAAGAAGAATGCTACCCACCACCATGCTGAAATACCGAAAAAATACAGCATCAAATCTGCCAGCCATGCTCCTGCACTGCCTCCCGCATTGCTGACCTGTCGTAACGTTCCACTATGCGACCAGCCTGGATCGGTAAGATCGAAGCTGATCAGAATTAGTGCAAGATAAAGCGCTATGCCGCTCAGAACCAGAGAAACCGCTTCACGTAATAGGCGGCTGGTTCTGGGAGGAAGAGGATTACTGGCGACTTTTTTCGCCATGGGTTTATCGGCAAAACTCATGTGTACATCTTCAGCTTAAAAATGATGGCTGGTGCATAGAAGGCTGCCATATTTTTTTATTTTACGCGCGGAAAAAAGAATTGAGCCACTGTGAAAACGATTTGCTGAAGTTTCGACAGCGGTGTGGGTGTAGATGACGCTTTTATTTTGTCGTTTCCTGACATTTCACCTGATCTCGGAAACCGGAGCAGGTTTTTTACAATTTCGGAAAAATTGCAAATTCAACTTTTTTCAGCTTTGAGCAATTCAATGATGGCAGGAAGCTTGGCAATATCCAGCGCAGTTTTATCACTGGTGTTCTTAAGTTGGGTATCAGCCCCTTTTTCCAGTAATAATTTTACTGTATCGATATTTTCATTCAATACCGCTGACATGAGTGCAGTCATTCCATCTTTATTTTGAAAATCGATATGGGCACCTTTTTCCAGCAATACTTCGATGACCGGATTTTGGCCATTCTGTGCCGCCAGAATCAGTGCAGTAAAATCGTTGGTGGCTTTCAGATCCGGCTGAGCGCCATGTTCCAGTAATTTCCGGACGATCGACAAATGACCGGACAGGGATGCCAGGATCAATGCAGAAGCACCATTGGCATCCTGCAGATCAATGTTGGCGTCTTTTGCTAGCAGCATATCGACGATATCAGCATAATCGTTCGTTGCAGCCATGTGTAAGGCTGTGGCCTTGGCAGCGTTCTGCAGATCCGGCTGGGCCTGATGTTCGAGCAATGATTTGACTATACCGGCATTACCTTTGGCCGCAGCCAGCATGAGGGGTGTCAGTCCATTTTTATCCTGCAGGTTCGGATTTGCTTCTTTTGCCAGTAGCAAATCGACAATTTCCTGATGGCCATTCTTACTGGCCAGCAGCAACGGCGTTCCGCCCTGTACATTCGCCAGATCGACTGTAACTTTTCGATTCAGCAGCAGCTTGACGACTTCTTTGTGCCCGGTTTGTGCTGCTACTGATAAAGCAGTAAAACCTTCAGGGGATTGCAGATCCGTTTTGATCCCTTCATTCAGCATTTTCTCTACTCCCGAGGCATCTCCCGTCAAAGCAGCCTTGAGAAAATCTGCATCCTTGTCGGCGTCAGCATGAGCGAATGAGATTGGCAGCAGAAAAAATAAAGCGGCAATACCTGCCAGGCAGGATTGTTTCAATCGGAGAGGGAATGTCATGTTTTCCGTTAGTTTCATTTAAAGATAAGTTTTATAAGAAATCAGAGTTTCGTTCCATCGATGGGTAAACCCGAGAGCTGCCCCGGATGCCAGATTGCTCAATAAGTTCTCGCTTTGGGAGGGAATGATTCCATGGTCAGTGGCTTCAGTCGTACCGGCTTGTAATCCAGGCGCTGATCTTTGCTGAAAAACAGGGAGTGCCTGAGCCATTTTTGGTCGTCCCGTTCGGGAAAATCATCGCGAGTGTGCGCTCCCCGGCTTTCATGGCGTGCTTCCGCTGCAATCATGGTGGCAATTGCTACTTCAATCAGATTATCCAACTCCAGTGCTTCGACTCTGGCGGTATTGAATATCCTGCTTTTATCGCGAATTTCAGTATGCCTGACCCGTTCAGCAACTTCGCCAATTTTTTCCACTCCTTCTTTCAGCACATCTGGAAAGCGGAAGACACCGCAATGTGTCTGCATGGTTTTACGTAAAGCTTCGCTGGTTGCAGCAACATTTTCTCCATCTTTTTGGGTTTCCAGGCGTGTAAGCCGTGTCAGTGTCTGTTCGGCTGCATCCGGTGGTAATGGTTTGTGGTGATTGTTTCTGGTCAGATCCTCGATGATCCGGTTGCCGGCAGCACGTCCGAATACGACGATATCCAGCAGTGAATTTGTGCCAAGGCGATTGGCACCATGCACCGATACACAGGCGCATTCACCGACGGCGTAAAGCCCCGGTACGACTTCATCAGGGCTGGTCTTATAAGGTGCAACTACCTGCCCGTGATAATTGGCAGGAATGCCGCCCATCATGTAGTGTGCGGTCGGGACAACCGGTATGGGATCCACCAGAGGATCGACATGTGCAAACTTGAGTGCGATTTCCCGGATGCCGGGCAGTTTCGATGTAATCGTTTCTGCACTCAGATGATCCAGCTTCAGCAGCAGGTGATCTCCTTTCGGCCCGCATCCTCGCCCTTGTCTGATCTCTGTGATCAGGGCACGGGAGACCACATCACGGCTGGCGAGATCTCTGGCATGGGGCGCATACCGTTCCATGAACCGTTCGCCTTCGGCATTTATCAGATATCCTCCTTCTCCCCGCACTGCTTCGCTGATGAGCACACCGGCACCGTACACACCTGTCGGATGAAACTGCCAGAATTCCATGTCTTCCAGCGGAATGCCTGCTCGTGCAACCATACCCAGGCCATCGCCTGTATTGATGAAAGCATTGGTACTTGCTTCAAAAATACGACCGGCACCACCTGTTGCCAACAGCGTTGCGCGCGCCTGCAAAATCATGATTTCACCAGTTTCCATTTCCAGTGCGGTGATTCCCAGTACTTCACCTTCATGATCACGAATCAGGTCGAGTCCCAGCCATTCCACAAAAAACTGGGTATTGGAACTGACGTTACGCTGATACAGGGTGTGCAGCATGGCGTGGCCGGTACGATCGGCAACGGCACAGGAACGACTGGCCTGCTCCCCGCCAAAATTCAGGGATTGCCCGCCAAACGGACGCTGATAAATCTTCCCGTTTTCCAGCCGGTCGAACGGCATACCGAAATGCTCCAACTCATACACGACTTCAGCGGCATGGCGGCACATGAATTCGATTGCATCCTGATCGCCGAGGTAGTCCGAACCCTTGACAGTGTCATACATGTGCCAGCGCCAGTCATCTTCGGTCACATTACCTAGTGAAGCTGCAATTCCGCCCTGTGCCGCTACGGTATGTGACCGAGTGGGAAATACTTTGGACAGAACGGCAACCTTGAATCCGGCTTCGGATAACTGCAGTGCGGCACGCATACCCGCTCCGCCCGCGCCGACGATGACTACATCAAATTTTCTTTGCTTAACTTTCACGTCAGCCCCACAGAATATCCAGGAACCATATCAGGTAACCCAGTAATGCCACGATACATGTTATTTGTAGTGTCAGGCGGACAGGCATCGGGTGGACATAATCCATCAGGATATTACGTACACCTACCCAAGCATGCCAGCATAAGCCGGCAAAAAAAAGTAACGAAGCAATTTTTATCCACTGAATGGAGAATAACGCTTTGAACTCTTCATGGCTTTCCGGTTGATAAACTGCTGCGAGTATGATCAGTAAGCCGGTATAGGCTGCCATCAGGACGGCAGTGATGCGCTGTACTAACCAGTCTCTCAGACCGTAATGTGCTCCGGTTATGACACGGTGAGCAGGGTTTACCATAACCATATTCCTATCAGTGCTGTTAAAATTGCGCCGAAAGCCAGTACCAGTTTGCTGCTCAGACGAGCTTGCTTCAATTGCATGCCGTAATGCAGATCGAGCATTAAATGCCGGATACCGGCAAGCAGATGATGTATAAAAAACCATGTTGCTAACAGCAAAAACAGCTTGCATAGCGGATGAGCCAGATTGGACTGCAAGCTGGCGAAGGTGGCGGGAGATTGCAGCAGCATTTGCAGTCCGTAGAGAAATAAAGGGATTCCTGGGAGAAAAAGCAGTACACCACTGATGCGATGCAGAATGGAAACGATGGCAGGGAGAGGTTGCCTGATTTTCAGCAGATTCAGATATTTAGGGCGTCGTTTCGCCGGATACCGCGCTTCCATAAAATAACTAATCAGACCGGGTAAGTTTATCGGTGGGTGGATAACCCAACAGTCACTCCAATTTTCTAGTTTAATCCGTTCTATGCCGGCAGACAACTTGACCTGCCACTAAGCCATTCTTTGCCTGTACCGCCGGTGTCCACATTGTTTCGATATATCAATTACGTTAATATAGCCCCCCATGACTAAATTCGTCTTTGTGACTGGCGGCGTAGTATCTTCCCTGGGTAAGGGAATTGCTGCGGCCTCTCTGGCAGCATTGCTGGAAACACGTGGCCTCAGGGTGACCATACTCAAACTGGATCCTTATATCAATGTTGATCCGGGGACCATGAATCCGTTTCAGCATGGGGAAGTGTTCGTAACAGACGATGGTGCTGAAACTGACCTGGATCTGGGTCATTACGAGCGTTTCATCAGCACCAAAATGACTCGGCAAAACAATTTCACTACCGGGCAGATTTATGAAAGTGTAATCCGCAAGGAGCGCCGCGGGGATTATCTGGGTGGAACCGTACAGGTGATTCCCCATATTACCGACGAAATCAAGCTGTTTATCCGCAACGGCGTCTCCGATGCACAAGTTGCAATCGTGGAAATCGGCGGTACAGTGGGTGACATCGAATCCTTGCCGTTTCTGGAAGCAATCCGGCAAATGTCGGTCCAGCTTCCTCATCATGATACCTGCTTCATTCAT
The DNA here is from genome assembly GCF_040256045.1 of Nitrosomonas sp. Lineage (GTDB taxonomy): Bacteria > Pseudomonadota > Gammaproteobacteria > Burkholderiales > Nitrosomonadaceae > Nitrosomonas. Next base: position 4,116 of record NZ_JBDZWD010000064.1, on the reverse strand, counting down.
TTGACATTGCTGCCTTACATCAGCTCGGCCGGAGAACTGAAAACCAAGCCTACTCAACATTCAGTCAAAGAGCTTCGTGAAATCGGTATTCAGCCGGATGTGCTGCTTTGCCGTTCCGATCGTCCGCTTCCGCTGGAAGAGCGGCGAAAAATCGCGTTATTTACCAACGTTCGCGAAGAATCTGTCATTTCTGCGATTGATGTAGACAACATCTACAAAATCCCGGCGTTGTTACACGAACAAATGCTGGATGAAATTGTGTGCCACAGACTGGATATCCTGGCCAGGCCGGCCAATTTGACAGTCTGGAAAAAACTGGTTCATGCACTCGAACACCCCAATCATGAAGTTTCTATTGCGCTGGTAGGGAAATATGTCGATTTGACGGAATCTTACAAATCGCTGTCAGAGGCATTGATTCATGCTGGCATTCACACACGCTGCAAAATCAATATCCACTATGTCGATTCGGAAAATATCGAGCAACATGGGACCAACTGCCTGGCAAATATGGATGCCATTTTGGTACCCGGGGGATTTGGCAAGCGTGGGGTGGAAGGTAAAATCATGGCAATCAGTTATGCCCGTAACCACCAGATTCCTTATCTCGGTATATGCTTGGGAATGCAACTCGCAGTCATTGAATTTACCCGTAACCGTCTGCAACTTGAAAATGCGCACAGCACAGAATTTGATCCGGATACACCTTACCCGGTATTAGGGTTGATTACCGAATGGCGTGATCGCTGCGGTCGTATCGAGAAACGCTCCGCTCAGACGGATCTGGGAGGAACCATGCGACTGGGAGGGCAGGAGTGCTTGCTGAAACCACATACCTTGGCACACAAAATTTATGGAACGGATAAAGTCATCGAGCGCCACCGGCACCGTTATGAAGTCAACGCTGAGTTTATTCCTCAACTGGAACAGGCCGGCATGCATATAAGCGGTTTATCTGCTGAAGGTGATCTCTGTGAGATGATTGAGTTATCTCAATCTGAACACCCGTGGTTTGTCGCTTGCCAATTCCACCCGGAGTTTACCTCTACTCCCCGCAATGGTCATCCTCTCTTCAAAAGCTACATACAGGCCGCTATCAGCTTTGCCGGCCAGTCTGGTCGCACAAAATTGCACAGTCGTAATGTACAGGAAAGTGTTACAACAGACAGCTCAAACTGATTATTGAAAGGAATAGTTTTTATGCAGATTTTAGGTGAATTATATCGTTTCCGATAATGGCCAGTATCAACCAATCAGCTTTATTCCCCGATCGAATGAGACAGCTTATCTCCGGTAAACGCAGGACGAGTTAAATAAACATGGTTATTTCACTATTTTGTGAAACTTTTGATAACTATGAAGCGTACATAATAAAAGTACCTGATAAGTGAAGTGATCATCGAGCAACACAGCAGGTTTTACAGTTTTTTCCATCACCCCAAAACACAAGGAAAGCAGCATGAGTGCAATCGTAGATGTAATCGCCCGTGAAATTATCGATTCTCGTGGTAACCCAACCATAGAAGCCGATGTATTGCTGGAATCGGGCGTGCTTGGGCGCGCTTCAGTGCCATCCGGCGCATCTGTCGGTACACGCGAAGCCGTTGAGCTGCGTGATGGAGATACACAGCGTTACTATGGAAAAGGGGTATTGAAGGCAGTTGAAAGCGTCAATGGTGAAATTTCTGAAACGATCATGGGACTGGATGCCATGGAGCAGTGTTTCATTGATAAGACTCTGATCGAGCTTGACGGCAGTGAAAACAAATCCAGGCTGGGTGCCAATGCGATACTCGCCGTTTCGCTTGCGGTGGCCAAAGCAGCAGCAGAAGAGTCCGGTTTACCCCTTTACCGCTATCTGGGAGGAATCAATGCCAAGTGGCTGCCCGTACCGATGATGAATCTGGTTAATGGCGGCGCGCACGCAAACAACTGTCTGGATATGCAGGAATTCATGATTATACCGCTGGGCTTGCCAAACCTGCGTGAGGCCGTGCGTTGTGGCGCAGAGGTATTCAGCACACTCAGAACGTTGCTCAGCAAAAAGAATCTGCCCACGACAGTTGGTGATGAAGGCGGATTTGCCCCCAGCTTTGCTCACAATGAAGAGGCACTGGCTCTGATCGTACAGGCCATAGATGAAGCAGGTTATCAACCCGGCTCCGAGGTAGCGATCGGAGTGGATTGCGCCAGTTCCGAATTTTTCCGGGAAGGAAAATATCATCTCGATGTAGACGGACTCAGTCTTACCTCGGCTCAATTTGTGGATTATCTTGCTACCTGGGTGGAGAAATACCCGATCATCAGCATCGAAGATGGCATGAGTGAACAAGATTGGGAGGGTTGGGGGTTGTTGACGGAAAGGCTAGGTAAAACAGTCCAGCTGGTCGGTGATGATGTGTTTGTCACCAATACCCGAATTCTTAAAGAAGGTATCAGTCGCAATATTGCCAATTCCATTCTGATCAAGATTAATCAGATTGGTACACTTACCGAGACACTGAACGCAATCGAAATGGCAAAATGTGCAGGCTATACCGCCGTAGTTTCCCATCGTTCCGGTGAGACCGAGGATACGACCATTGCCGATATAGCCGTTGCCACCAATGCCTTGCAGATCAAAACGGGTTCACTCTCGCGCTCGGATCGGCTGGCCAAGTACAATCAGCTATTGCGTATCGAGGAAGATTTAGGTGAAATGGCGCAATATGCCGGAAGATCGGCGTTTTATCAGTTGAAGCCATGAAAACCTTGGCCGGGCTGCTGGTTCTCCTGATCGGGTTGGCGCAGTACCCGTTGTGGTTCGGCAAGGGAAGCTGGCTGGCAATCCTGGAAATGCATGAACAGATTGCTGCATTGCAGGAGACCAACCAGCGTCTTCAGAACAGGAATACCGTTCTGGAAGCGGAAGTCAATAACCTGAAAAAAGGGTTCGATGCGATTGAGGAGCTTGCGAGGAGTGAGCTGGGAATGATACGCAAGAATGAGCTGTTTTTTCGCGTAGTGGAATATGAGAATAAATAGCACTACGCTGTGTGTCGTGATATGACACGTTTCACAGATTCTTTCCGGGTAAATACAGTTAAATATGGTAATCAAGTGGATACTACTGATCACACTGATTTTCTTGGTTTTCTGGTTTTTTAAGCAATTCCGGAAAATACAGAGAAAGTCGCCTGATACTACCCGGAAAGTAATCGAGAACATGGTTCGTTGTGCCTACTGCGATGTGCATTTACCAAAAAGTGAAAGCATCATTGAACGTGGCCAATACTTCTGTTGCACAAAGCACCGGCAGTTATATTCACAATCCCGGTCCGGTGATAAATGAGACCTGCTCCGGTTTGGCCATACACTCGCAAGGTTTACTATTTTGTAATACATTTGTCTCGAATCAGACGCCTGCCAGCCATTCATTGCTTCTGCACGTAGCTAGCCGTACCGGGTGTTGATACATTCCTGACGAGGAATCGGTTTCTCCAAGAAAAAAACAATACGGAAAGATACCCATGACGGCCCATTACTACGATGAGCTACTGAAATACTTTGCACGGGTAATGCAGGATTATGACGCTGCTGCCGACATCGTGCAGGAAGCATACGCGCGCTTACTGGCTCTCCAGCAAGCCGGGCAGCATGTAACCGAGTCACGCGCTTTACTCTATCGTATTGCGCGTAATCTGGTCATCGACCGTTATCGCCGTGGCCAGGTACAAGGCTGGACCACGGATAATCACTCACTGGAAAATTTTCCTGCACAACGTGCCTGTGAACCGGATGCACTGGTTGCATCATCCCAGGTTTTACAAGCGGTACTGACTACTATCGATGCATTGCCGTTGCGTTGTCGTGAAGCTTTTATCCTGCATCGTTTCGATGGACTCAGCCATGCCGAAGTAGCAGAACATATGGGAATTTCGCGTAAGGCGATTGAGCAGCATATCCAGCATGCCATGCAGGCGATCCGACGCTGTCGCATGCAAATGGAAGGAGATACTGATACTCCGGCTCCTTCCTTGCAACGCAGAAAAAACCGATGTGATTAACCGGTATTGATATTGATAACCTGAGTTCGGGATAAGCCCTCAGGGTTGAGCCAAGCTATTGACTCTGGTC
>NZ_JBDZWD010000016.1:30741-44144 GCF_040256045.1 Nitrosomonas sp. | reverse complement strand
GATGATCATGCAGCCAAACATCACCACGAACATCAGGCTCATCATGCTGCCAAGATAACTGCGTATGCTGGAAATCTTGCTCAGGTAATTCTGAATATAGTTGCTGTTGGCGGAATAGATCGCGGGCGGAAGTTCCCGTTGCAGACGGCGTTTCTTTTCCTCGCGCATCGAACTGGTATAACAAAGTGTGATCAGTGGAATAATTCCGACAGCGAAAACCAGCAATATCAGGTTATATTGAAAAAATATGGGATCAAACCATGACGCGATCTCCATGTAGAGCGAGGTATTGACCGTATCTTCCGGCAGATGGGGTGGCTGAATGCTGGCATAGAATAAAAACAGTACCATGCCGATAAAAAGCGCATTTGCCGCAATGAACAAGCTTGGGTAAAAGTAAAAGATAAAGTTTCTCTCAGATTTCTCGCCAGACATTTTTACCCTCCCAGACTTGAAGAATGGTTAAACAGCTACGAGTGATTTTCAGTAAGCTCTCGCACCAGATTGAGATAAAACTGAAGATGGTTGAACGGTCGTGCTTTGCGTGCATCCGGCCAGGCAAAACTCCAGCCAGTCAGTTCAAAATGATCTGCCTGCAATACATCTCTGAATTCTCCCCATTGCGCCGATGCCACGGGCACCATCCCGTCATTATCACCGCTGTGTGCAGCGATCCTGTTTCCCCAGGAGCGCAGAATGAACGGCATGTCAGCTGGGGAGCGCATACTCGCATACGAGCAGTATCTGACATCCTCCCGATTACTGATTTCCATATTGAACCGGGCGCATGATTCAGAGGTTAAATCATTGACGGCGGGTGTGGAAATGAAGTGCATCAACCGAAAGCACATATCTGATCCTTCAATAGCCCATTTTTGCTAAAGGTGATCCATGATGAGGCGTAGCAACCGTAGTTAAACTTCGTACCCGATGCATCGGATCCAGATGGCGGATCAAATATCGGCAATCCAAACCGCCCATGCTGTGTGCGATCAGGTCGATATGATCTGCACTGATGTGAGCTAAGAAATTTGCCAGAACACGTGCGCGATCTTCGATATATCCGGTAGCAGGTAATTCAGGAAAGAAAGCCTGCCGGGTGCTGTTCCTCAAACTGGAACGCAGATTTCGGAAATAATGTACTCTTTTTCCAAAAATGGAAAAAGATGAAAAGCCCAGCAATCCATGAACAAAAACAATAGCTCCGTTGCTTGAATCGCTCATTACATCTTCCTATAAGAGACAGGTTCCCTATTATGACAAACCGTTCATCATCATTGTCACGAGATGCTGACCAGAGCAGTATCTGTGGTTCCTCAGATTGATTTGACGAATACCTTGGAACGCCGCTGGTAGTTGTAAAAATTCTGTTTCAGTCGAGGAAGCTGGTCAGGGGTGGTTTCCGAAAAGCCGCGTTCTACGAACCAGTGAGTGGTACGGGTGGTAAGTGCGAACAGGCGGCGGTAGCCTTGTTCCCTGGCCTGATCTTCAAGGTGGTCGATCAATATCCGGCCGATACCTGCCTTGCGATATTCGGGGTGTACCGCGAGGCAGGCCAGCTCGCATGACTTGTCATCCGGGAAAGGGTAGAGTGCCGCACAAGCAATGATCATGTTGTCGTGTTCGATTACCGTGAAGCGTGCGATTTCCATTTCCAGTAATTCCCGGTTGCGCCGTACCAGGATACCTGCATTCTCCAAGGGTTCAATTAATTGGAGAATGGCACCAATATCTTCGATTTCAGCCTGGCGGATGATTTGCAACGGGTCACGTGTGATCATGCTGCCAATACCACTGTGAGTGAACAGTTCAAGCAGCAGTGCGCCATCGATATGGCGGCTGATGAGATGGACACGTTTCACTCCTTTTTCGCAAGCGTGTAACGCCCATGGCAGGTAGAGTCGGGTATCCTCATCCAGTTGGTCTGTTGCTGTTTCCATTGTTGCAAGCAGTGCTTTGCCCTGTTTGACAGTGAGTTCCGGCAGTAATACGGTACCTGATTCGGTTTGCTGCCGGATTCCCGGCGTATCCACCAGGAAAATCAATTTATCGGCCTGGAGGGCGATGGCTACTTCAGCAGCGATATTTTCCAGCGTCAGGTTGAAAATTTCCCCGGTCGGCGAATAGCCCAGAGGAGAGAGCAGCACTACCGTCCCTTGTTCGAGTTGATCGAGTATCGCCATGGTATTGATACGGCGTACTTCTCCTGTGTATTGCAGATCTACGCCTTCCAGCACACCGACTGGTCGGGCAGTTACGAAATTGCCGCTGGCAACCCGTATGGCAGCATTGGCCATGGGTGTGTTGGGTAAGCCCATCGACAGCAAGGCTTCGATCTCAACTCGTACTTTGCCGACGGCTTCTTTCACACATTGCAGGGTTGCAGCGTCAGTAACGCGCATACCCTGTACGTAGCTCATTTCCTGTTGGTCTGTCCGAAGCCGGGATTCAATTTGCGGGCGTGCCCCATGTACGAGTACCAGCTGGATGCCGAGGCTGGCAAGCAGGTTGAAGTCCTGCACCAGCTCAACGAATTTTCCGTTCTCAACAACTTCCCCCCCGAAAGCGATGACGAAGATTCTTCCATGGCTGGCATGGATATGGGGTGTGACGGAACGAAACCAGGTGACAAATTCGGTATCCGATTTCATGGCTGATTAAGAAGAAATGTTATCAATAATCCCCCCAGAGCGTCTGAGCGGCAGCAATGGCAGCCAGTGCCGCGCTTTCAGTGCGCAGAATGCGGCTTCCGAGGCGAACGGGTATGAATCCGGCGAGGTGGGCGGCATTGGTTTCTTCCCCGGTGAATCCCCCTTCCGGGCCTGTCAGTAAGGTCATGAATTCTCCGGTTCGGGGAGAAGATAATTCGGCTAAGCGCTGATGAGCAGCAGGTGAGAGCATGATATCGTGGCCGGCTGGATTGCTGTTTTTGTGTTTCCATGCCAATTTCTGTTCCAGCCAGTGTGACAGGGACATGAGCGGCAAAAGCTGAGGGATTTGGTTTCGTCCACATTGTTCGCAGGCGGCAATGATGATTCTTTGCCAGTGCTGTTCACGTTTATCGGCACGTTCTCCGGTGAGCCGAACAAGGGTACGGCCGGTTGTCAGAGGCTGTATACGGGCCACACCTTGTTCAACTGCCTTCTGAATGATCCAATCCATTTTTTCATTGATGCAAACGGCTTGTGCGAGTTCGATCATCAGCGGGGATTCACGTTCGATCGGCAGATGGCGTTCGATTCTGACCTGACAGCCGGATTTGCTGATTTGTTCGAGTCGGCCGGAGAATTCACCGCCGGCCCCATCGAACAATGTGACAGAGTCTCCCGGTTTCAATCGGAGCACTTGAACTGCATGATGGCTGGTATCGCTGTTCAGCGTAATACGTTCGGTATCACGGATAGGGAGAGTATGGAAAAAGCGTGCTGTCATGTGGAACGGTTAATGGCCAGGAAGCAAAAGGAACAGAAATATTTCTATGATAGTATAGGTAAAAACCAAGTCGATTAATGGAAAAGGAGTAGTCGGATGGCGAGTCTGGAAACACCGGTTTGTAATTTTGGGTGGAAGGCGGTGGATTTCGATCTTCCAGGGGTGGATGGCAAGCGTTACAACCTGGCATCAGTAGCAGGGAAAAATGGATTGCTGATTATGTTCATATGTAACCATTGTCCTTATGTGAAAGCCATTCGCGACCGGATTATCCGTGATACCAGAGAGCTTGCTGAACACGGCATCGGTACAATTGCCATCATGTCCAACGACCCGGCGGATTATCCGGAAGATTCATTCGAAAATATGGCTAAAGTAGCCCGGGAATATGCCTATCCGTTTCCTTACGTTCAGGATGAAACCCAGGAAATCGCCAAGGCATACGGGGCTGTTTGTACGCCTGATTTCTTTGGTTTCAATAACCGTCTGGAGCTGCAGTATCGTGGCCGGATGGATGCTTCCCGTAAGGAAGCGGCCCCTGCCGATGCCCGCCGGGAGCTGTTTGAAGCCATGGTTCAGGTAGCAAGAACAGGACGTGGGCCTGAGGATCACATCCCGAGTATTGGCTGTTCGATCAAATGGCGGGAAGATTGAGCGTGCTGGAACGTGTCATCAAGGCGGTGAGGGAAGTCGCTCGAGATGAGATCATGTCGCGTTATCTGCAAGTGGAACGTATTTATAAAGCAGACGGTAGTTTTTATACAGAAGCAGATCTGGCTGCTCAGGTAAGTCTGCTGGAGCGGTTGCATGAAATTGCACCCGTTGCGATGATCGGTGAAGAAATGGTGGAATCAGAACAGCTGGCACAATGGGAAGCAGGGCAGGATGGGTTGTGGAGTATCGATCCAATTGATGGAACTTCCAATTTTCTGAACGGATTGCCTTATTTTGCAGTTTCGGTGGCGCTGATGCGGGGTGGCAGAAGTGTGCTGGGTGTGGTCTACAACCCGGCGACGGATGAAATGTTCTACGCTGAGCAGGGGAAGGGGGCTTTTCTCAACGGTAAGACACTCCCTTTTTCCAGACGGAAAATCCCGTTGAACAAAGCGATAGCCAATGTCGATTTCAAGCGACTGGATCGCAGGCTGGCGGTGGAAATTGTTTCCAGACCTCCCTATTCCTCGCAACGTAACTATGGTACCTGCACACTGGAATGGTGTTATACCGCTGCGGGATATTTTGATTTGTATCTGCATGGTGGCCAAAAGCCGTGGGATTATGCTGCCGGCTGTCTGATTCTCGAAGAAGCCGGGGGACATCGCTGTACGCTGAGCGGGGATGATTACTGGTCCGGCAATCCCTGGCGCCGTTCGGTCATCGGTGCGCTTGATGAAGATTTATTTGTGCTGTGGCGTGACTGGATCAGATCGCGTATGTCGGATATTGACAATCTCCGTTGATGGGCTTGTTGAGAGGTTTCTCAGAAAACCTGCAGCAGATCAGTTTCAAGAAATACAACAGCATGTCCTGTCTTGCTGCGGTAATCGTACCCGGTTGATGGTATGCGGGCAGGCAAGCAATCTGCCTTGCTTCCATCAACCGGTTATTCAGCTGACAAAGAAATTGCGCATCATGCCCATGTCTCCATGTTCCAGATTGTGGCAGTGGTAAAGAAACAGGCCCGTATAGTCCATAAAGGGTTTGATGATTTCGACTTCTTCTCCTGGCATGACCAGCACGGTATCTTTCCAGCCGCTGTTGATGAATCCCTCCTTGACCGTAGCATAAGCACTGTCGGCATAGCCTGGTTTACGTGACAGAATCTGGAATTGCTGGCCGTGAAGATGAATCGGGTGGGGCAGTGCTATCATCATACCCATTATTCTGCCTCCCTGGCCGCCGCGCATTCCCCTGCCCATTCCTCCACCCATTGCCGGATTGGCATTGGAGATCCGGATTCTTTGCATGGTATTCAGTGGAATTTTTTCCTGTTCGGTGTAATCCAGCATCTCAAAGATTCTGCCATTGAGATTGAATGTCATACGATGCATACCGATGTTGATCGGTACAGTCTTATCAGGATTGGAAACATCTTTTACGGTCAGGCGGCGAATGGGAGCCAGTGTATCCGGTAATTTGGGTGAATCACTGATCTGTTCGATGATGGTGAATCTGACGAGCGTATCTTTGCTGCCCTGATCCGCTACACTTTCCTGCATACCCATTCTGCGTCCCCTTCCCATGCCCATGGAAAATCCCTGATACGGCAATGTTTGCAGAGCCAGCTCGGATCCAGTTTTGTGTCCGCTGAAATCGACCCAGAGCTCTACCCGTTCCGCCGGGCTCAGCATGATGCAAGGGAAGGTTTCCGGTTTTTCCAGTAGTCCACCGTCAGTGCCGATGGCGGTAATCGGAGAACCATCACTCCAGCCCAGTTTGTAGATTCTGGCGTTTGAGCCATTCAGGATGCGAAGGCGGTAGACACGTGTTTTTACTGGAATAATATGGTTGTGCTGGCCATTTACCAGAATAGTGTTACCCAGGAAACCTTGCATACGTTGACGCATGGTCAGCGAATAATGCAACTGATTACCGGATGTGAAACGGCGATCCTGTATGACAAGCGGGATATCGAATTCACTACTGGGCAGATCCAGCCTGCGTTCATCTTCATCTGTAATGGTGATGAGCCCGGTGAGTCTCTGATACACCTGTCTGGCAGTCATTTCATGCGTGTGTGAATGATACCAGTTGGTCCCGGCAGGATTTTTTACCTCAAACTCGTATACATACTGTTCACCCTGCGAGATGGCATACATCGGATGTCCATCCATGATCTGCGGTACATGCATACCGTGCCAGTGAGTAACACAGGGTTCCGGTGATTGATTGTAGAAAAATATCCGGACTTTCTGGCCTTGCTCAAGGTTGAGAATGGGTCCCAGATAGCCGGGTAGTCGTTTGATGGCAGTTTGTGGGCCTTTCAACAATTTCCCGGTGTACTTGAGAACACGGGTGGCGGCTCCTGGCAGAATCGAGACTTCAGCCATTTGTGCGGTCAATGCGATTTCGACATCCGGTTTAAATGCCTTATTGGGTGCCTGGTTGAGGTTACGGCTTGCTGTGGATGCAAAACCGGAAATGGAAGTGGCGAGTGTTCCCAATGCTGCATATTGCAAGAATCGGCGACGATTGAAATCAATATTTGTCACGGCAGTCGGCTGTCTGTTTTAGATGATTGTTTGAATTTTTCATTTCCCAATATCAGGCGTAACAGCTTACATACAGGATGCACAGGTGTAGTGGAAAATCCACATAGTTCCGAGAAACGTAAATTCTGCCGTTTGGTTTATCTCAGAATACAGTGTGAATACGTGTAAAATTTACGGAAAAATTGATTCCGGGGTGTTTCAGTATCTGATGCCGTAACGGTTTTCCGGAAATTTGTGATATCTCTTCTAATATAGGGTGATTACTTCAATATGCATACAACTGGCCCTGCGGGATATTGTTCCAATCGGAACAGTTTGATCAGGAAATTACTGGTATCGTTTATCGGCAACTCATCTGGAGCAGCCAAAATTTGCCGGAAAGCAGCAATCGCTTCTTTTATCTTTGCAACCGGAAGCAGCCAGCTATTTGCCAACGAGAGCAATCTTGCGGCAACTCAGGTTGACTGGTCCCAGGCGCCACCTGTCTCGCTCCCTCCTCGTGCCGGTATTTTTGTTAAGCCGCCAATGGGGCCCGGGTATTTCTCATTGGTGGACCTGATTGATGGTAACGAGCGGGAAAAACCACAGGTTGATCCTTTGCCACCTTCTGCTCTGACGACGACACCAGCTTTCGATTTTGATTTTCGCTATCTTGAACAGCCCGAGCACGAAAAAAATTTTTTTGATCCGGTCAAACGTATCCATCTGGGCAGTGACTGGTTGCTGTCCTTCGGTGGCAGTTTCTGGTATCGCTACATGCATGAGACGGACAGCCGCTTGAATGCAGCTGGAATCAACAATGACTACCATTTATTACGGACACGGCTTCATGCCGATCTCTGGTATCAGGATCAGTTTCGGCTGTTTGCCGAAATGCTGGATGCGCGTGCATTAGGGCTGGATCTGCCAGCCCTGGCAATCGATAAGAACCATACCGACATGCTCAATCTGTTTGCGGACGTTAAGCTGGGGCAATTCATGGATGGGCCGGCTTATCTGCGGGTGGGGCGTCAGGAACTTTTGTACGGCTCACAGCGGCTGATATCGACATTGGATTGGGCAAATACGCGTCGGACATTTCAGGGGGTGAAAACTTTCTGGCATACTCCGGCGTTCAATCTGGATGCGTTCTGGGTGCGGCCGATGGTAACCGAGCCCAATCAGTTCGATAACTGGGATAAAGATCGTAACTTTGTCGGTTTGTGGGGAACTTACAAGGCAATTCCAAGCCAGGTGCTCGATCTGTACTATCTGAGCCTGATTGATAATAGAACCGTTGCCCCGGCCAATATCACCCAGGGCAATGTGCTGCAGGGGGATTCGGTTTTGCATACAATCGGTGCACGTTGGGTGGGTGATTATGAGCGTATTCTCTATGAGTTGGAAGGTATGTATCAATTCGGAAAACGTTCTCACCTCGATATTTCAGCTTTTTCGATTGCTTCTGGAGTGGGCTACCAGTTACCGCTTCCGATGAATCCTCAGTTTTGGTTGCGTTATGATTTTGCCTCTGGTGATAAAAGTCATCACGACGGGCATAGCAATACATTCAATCAGCTTTTTCCATTTGGCCATTATTATTTTGGCTATATGGATCAGGTGGGTCGGCAGAATATCCATGATTTCAATGCCCAGTTCACCTTGCATCCGCAACCATGGGTGACATTTCTCGGCCAGTACCATCGTTTTTATCTGGCGAATAAACGAGATTATCTGTACAACGCAGCCGGGGCAGGGATAATACGTGATATTACCGGGCAGTCAGGCAGGCATGTCGGGGATGAAATAGATTTTACGGTCAATTTTCATATCAGTCGCCACCAGGATATATTACTGGGGTATTCAAAACTTTTTACCGGTGAATTCGTCAAAAATACGCGCCCCGGTGTTTCGCCTGATCTATTTTATGCGCAATATAATTTCCGCTTCTGATCGTCGATAGGTCAGCAAGGCTTTTTTCACAATCTTGTAAAGGAAGAAATCAAAATGTTCAGAACAGTATCTGCTGGGATTTTGGCAATTTTACTCATGAGTTTCAATTTATCTGCCGCCCGGGCAGAAGGAGCCTCCGGAGTTGAAGCGATGCCTTCAAACGAGGGGATTGTCGTTTCCTCAATCGATGCGGCGGGGTATACCTATATGGAGCTTGCAAATGGGGGCAAAAAATTCTGGATAGCAGCACCGACGACCAAGGTCAGTAATGGCGAGCATATCCGTTTCGTGGAAAGTATGAGAATGCATAATTTCACCAGCAAAACACTCAATCGGACCTTTAGTGAGCTGATTTTCGTTACATCTACTCAGGCCAAGGTAGAAGAGTAAAATAGATTTCCTGTCGAGATGGAGGTAACCCGGTTGCAGTTATCTGCCAGATCTTCTGCCTGATTTTTTACCGGCTGTTTGTGGCACTTCCCCGATCTCATCAGGATTTATCATGCCAATGAAGAGTTTGCTTCTGAAGTTCTTTATTTCGTCGCGATACTGGGCAGCCTGTTCAAATTCCATGTTCCTGGCTGCTTCCAGCATACTTTTTTCCAGTCGCTGAATTTCCTTTGCAAGTTGTGTTTCGTTCATTGCCGCGTAGCGAGCCTGAATCTGCGCGACTTTCCGATGTTCTGCAGCATTTTCACTGTCGTAAACACCATCGATCAAATCTTTGATCCGTTTGTTGACTCCGCGTGGCGTAATATTGTTCTGCTGATTGAACAACGTCTGTTTGTTGCGTCGTCGTTCGGTTTCATCGATAGCTCGCCGCATCGAATCAGTAATTTTATCAGCATAAAGGATGACAGTTCCATTAACGTGCCGGGCAGCGCGGCCCATGGTCTGAATCAATGAACGTTCTGATCGCAGAAAACCTTCCTTATCTGCATCCAGTATGCCTACCAGCGAAACTTCGGGTATATCCAGCCCTTCTCGCAACAGATTGATTCCAACCAGAACATCAAATTTGCCAAGGCGTAAATCCCGAATGATCTCAACCCGTTCGACTGTATCGATATCAGAATGCAAATAGCGTACCCGGATACCGTGCTCGGAAAAATAATCAGTCAGATCCTCAGCCATGCGTTTGGTCAGGGTAGTGACCAGCACCCGTTCATTCTGAGCGGCACGTAATGAAACTTCTGACATCATATCATCCACCTGGGTGGTAACCGGGCGAATGATGATCACCGGATCCACCAGGCCGGTCGGCCTTACGACTTGTTCCGCAATCTGGCCGCTGCGCTGTATCTCGTAATCTGCCGGAGTGGCGGAAACGAAAATGGTTTGAGGCATCAGTTTTTCGAATTCCTCGAACTTGAGCGGCCGGTTATCCAGTGCGGAAGGTAGACGAAATCCGTAGGCAACCAGATTTTCTTTTCTTGAGCGATCTCCTTTGTACATTCCGCCTATCTGGGGAACGGTGACATGGCTCTCATCGATGATCATCAATGCATTATCCGGCAGATAGTCGATGAGTGTGGGAGGAGGATCTCCGGGTAGCCGTCCAGACAAGTGGCGTGAATAGTTTTCGATACCCTTGCAGAAACCCAGTTCGTTCAGCATTTCCAGATCGAAACGGGTACGCTGCTCAAGACGCTGGGCTTCTACCAGCTTATGGTTTTCGTGAAAATAGTTCAACCGTTCGGCAAGCTCGGTTTTGATGGTTTCAATTGCCCGCAGAGTGGTGCTGCGTGGTGTGACGTAATGACTGGAAGGATAAACTGTGTAGCGCGATACTTTTTGTCGGGTTTGTCCGGTGAGTGGATCGAACAGCGTCATGCCTTCCACTTCGTCATCGAACAGGGAAATACGCAGGGCAGTTTCGGAGTTTTCTGCAGGAAAGACATCCAATACATCGCCACGTACCCGAAAGGTCCCGCGTGCAAATTCAAATTCATTGCGTTGATATTGCATACCTGTCAGACGCTGAATGATATCGCGTTGCGAGATTTTTTCATGCTCACGAATATGGAGGATCATGCCATGATAATCGACCGGATCACCGATACCGTAAATGCAGGAGACCGTTGCAACAATGATTGCATCTTCTCGTTCCAGTAGAGATTTTGTAGCAGAGAGGCGCATTTGTTCGATATGTTCATTGATACTCGAATCTTTTTCTATGAACAGGTCGCGAGAGGGTACATAAGCCTCCGGTTGATAGTAATCATAGTAGGAGACAAAATACTCAACCGCATTTTCCGGGAAGAATTCGCGCATTTCGGCATATAGCTGCGCAGCCAGTGTTTTATTGGGTGCCATGATAATCGCCGGTCGACCCGATCGTGCAATCATATTGGCGATGGTGAAGGTTTTACCGGATCCGGTTACGCCGAGTAATGTCTGAAAGGATAAGCCTGATTCTAGTCCTTCTACCAGTGTGTAGATTGCTTCCGGCTGATCGCCTGCTGGCTGAAACGCCTGATTGAGCTTGTAAGGACTGCCTGGAAAGGTAATAATCACAGGTTCGTTCGCTGTACGAAATTAAACGTTTTTGATTCTAACATGTACAAATCACCTACATCAGGAGCTGTATCGTGAAACTCTCGCAACGCGTCCAGGCTATCAAACCTTCTCCCACTCTGGCAGTTACTGCCAAAGCTGCCAGACTCAAGGCAGAAGGAAAAAATATTATTGGTCTGGGTGCAGGTGAACCGGATTTTGACACCCCGTTGCATATCAAGGATGCAGCGATTACGGCGATCCGTAATGGTTTTACGAAATATACGGCGGTGGGTGGAACTGCATCTTTGAAACAGGCAATCATCTCGAAATTCAAGCGGGAAAATTCACTGGAATTTATGCCGGGAGAGATTCTGGTTTCCAGTGGCGGGAAACAAAGCTTCTTCAATCTGGTGCTGGCGACGATCGATCCGGGTGACGAAGTCATTATTCCCGCACCTTACTGGGTTTCTTATCCCGATATCGTGTTGATTGCCGGGGGAAAGCCTATTTTTATCAGTACTGGGATCGAAGAGAAATTCAAAATCTCACCGGATCAACTGGAAAAAGCGATAACTCCCAGAACCCGCATGTTCGTTATCAACAGCCCGAGCAACCCTTCCGGCAGCGTGTACAGTTTGGAAGAGCTGCAGGCCTTGGGTGCAGTGTTGCGCAAGCACCCGGATATCCTGATCGCTACCGATGATATGTATGAACATATTCTTTTGTCCGGGGATGAGTTCGTCAATATTCTGAACGCCTGTCCTGATCTGAAAGCGCGTACCGTCGTGCTCAACGGTGTATCCAAAGCTTATGCCATGACCGGCTGGCGGATTGGTTACTGTGGTGGACCAGCAGTAATCATTACTGCAATGGAAAATATTCAGTCACAAAGTACATCCAACCCGAATTCCATTGCCCAGATGGCGGCAGAGGCTGCGTTAAATGGTGATCAATCTTGCATGATTCCGATGGTCGAGGCTTTCCGGGAGCGTAACCAGTTTTTGACCAACGCATTGAATTCCATTGCGGGTGTTCACTGTTTATTGTCCGAAGGCGCTTTTTATGCTTTTGTAGATGTAAGGCAGGCTATCAGCCGATTAAATACTCAGCAGATTCTGCAGGATAGTGGTGACATTGCTTTTTGTAACTATGTACTGGAGAAAGCTGAAGTGGCTGCTGTTCCAGGGTCAGCGTTTGGTTGCGAAGGCTACATGCGGCTGTCGTTTGCAACTTCCATGGATAATCTCCAGGAAGCTGTCAAACGCATCGCCGGTTTGCTGAGCTGATGATCAATGTTTTTGACTGTGTTGGGAAGGTCTTGTTTCTTGTCGCTGATGCATGAGTCAGAATAATGTATGGCAGCATTGCTCATGTCTTATAGTTTGGCCTTGCATTCAGCGTTCCTATAACGGCATATTGTTATAGTAAACTTCTGTTTTCTTTATGATAAATGGGAGTGACGCGCTTATTTCGCCTGATCAGACCTCGTTTTTCAGCTTCACGTAATGCTCCATACCTGCTGCTGACATCAAGAAATTCCATAATCCTCTGGAACTGAGTACGAACGGTTGCGGGGGAACGCTCGAGATATTGGGCAAGAATTTTTGTACTGGTGGTTTCCTTTTCCTGGCTGGCCTCAAGCAAAGTGTAATACGACGGGGGTAGACGCTTAGGTTTATCACGATCCATAAAGTTTTACTCCAGTTGCGTTGACATTTGATTTGGATAATATTCTTTCGTTTCTGATCAGGCAGTTATAAATATCACATTTCAAGTTACAAGTGGTTTACTTGGGATATTTGCTTACAGGTGCTGTTTTATTACTTTAAGATAGTACACATATCAATTGAAAGCATAAAATATGCCATAAATTTAACTATATGATTTATATACGATATATTGTATTTAACAGAATATATCTTTTGATCTGTAAAGTTTTTCGACAAAACATGATTGTATTGTTACAGTCTGGTAACTCTGTTCATTCAGAACTAGCTGGAAGTAAGAGGAAGTAAATGTATCTGGCTGAAATGGAATAGAAAAGCATCTATAGAATGAATAATTTTTGTTGAAAGAACGATTTCTGCTGTAATTCCCCCATCTTTCTGCTTTGCAATTCCGAGTCTTTCTTGTATGCAATTGCAGTATTGCCCTGATAAGTACAATTTTCCTACTATCTCTTCCACAACAAGGGGTCGTCAGTAAGCGACAGTTGCCTTGTTGAAGTAGCAAGATAGATGTTACGTAATATCTATGTTTTATTAATCTGATTTAAAGGAAAATACCATGGATCAATTTTCTAAAAAAATTCTGGCTGCCAGTATCGTT
>NZ_JBDZWD010000016.1:0-30641 GCF_040256045.1 Nitrosomonas sp. | reverse complement strand
ACAGCAACAACAGCGACAACAGCAACTACGCTGATAACACCAACAACAGCGACAACAGCAACAACAGTGACAATAGCGACAATAGCGACAACAGCAACAACAGCGACAACAGCACCTACGCTGACAACAGCAACAACAGTGATAACAGCGACAATAGCGACAACAGCAATAACAGCACCAATACCGCTGACAGCAATAACGACAGCAGCAATAACAGCACCAATACTGCTGACAGCAATAACGACAACAGCAATAACAGCACCAATACTGCTGACAGCAATAACGACAGCAGCAATAACAGTACCAATACCGCTGACAGCAATAACGACAGCAGCAATAACAGCACCAACACCGCTGACAGCAATAATGACAACAGCGATAACAGTGATAACAGTCTAGCTGATGCAAGTGGTCAAGGCAGTGCTGCAGCTAATAACAATAGTACAGCCAGTGTTGACAATAGCAACAACAGCGACAACAGCTCTGCATCCGCGGAAGGCCGATCTGCATCTGCAAATAACGGCGGTACTGCAAGCGTAGATAACACTAACAATAGCGATAACAGCCAAACTACTGCAAGTAATGGTAGCGCAGCGTCTAATGGTGGTGATGCAACGGCGACCTACTCTGTTAACAATGCAGCACTGGAAGGATCTGTAACAGGTCAATCATCCGGTGGCTTATCAGCTGAAGAAGCTGTTGCACTTGCAGGCGGCACTTTGAGCAACAATATCTCTGATTCGTTTAATGGTGCTGGTCTGAATCAAGTTGCCCAAAATTTGGGATCAAGTTCTTTGATTCAACAGCAAGTTAGCTTCCAGGGCAACGTGAATGTTAATCAGTAATAAAGTAAGTTGTACTTTATTGCTTGATGTAATGTAGCGCTTTCAACTGGCAGGCAGTAGCAATATTGCTTGCCAGTTTTTTACTGGAACAGGAAAAGTGGGTGTGAGTGACAAGTGAGGATTAGTAATGAAAGCCAACATTAAAAAAGGTCTTGTTGCGCTGGCAATGTGGGCGCCAGGTAGTCTGACTTACGCAGCATCCGGAGCGGAATTGATGGTGGAAGACAGATATCTTCTTCAGGGTGAAGTGGCCTCTATGGAGGAGCTGGATAATGCCACGGGTCGTGAGGGAGTGGATGTGACTACCCTGAACAATATGAACGTTCGCGCACTTCTTGGCGGTAACACCGCAACGAACAATACTAGTGGCTTTAATATAATTGACAGCGGCTCTTTTGCTGGATCAGGGGGTATGTTTTCAGTTATTCAGAATTCGGGTAACAATGTCCTTATTCAGGACTCGACAATTATTAATGTAACGATATTACCCTGATTCGGGCTGAATATTTTGATAGAACAGCCGATAGCATAGCATCACACAAATTATTTTTGTCAACCTTTTGAGATTTGTTACATAGTTTAATAAGTGTAAGTAATTTTCAGCCCTCCAGGACAAAATCAATATGAAACTGTTTCTGGCTGCGTTTGCTTTATTGGAGATATTGATAGTTCCTTGCAGTGAAGTATCAGGGATGGACATGATCGATGTAGTGGGCGGAGCTAACTTTAATATAGGAGTAAAAAGTTTTGCAGAACGGCGTTTCAATACTGTTTATCGGCAACAGTATGATTTCAGCTGCGGTTCTGCTGCTTTGGCAAGTCTGCTTACTTTTCATTTTGACGATACTGTTGATGAACAATCTGTATTTGTCGATATGTTTCAGCATGGGAATCAGGAGAAAATCAAACGAGAAGGTTTTTCCATGTTGGATATGAAGCTGTATCTTGAACGCAGAGGATATCGCTCGGATGGTTTCAAGATTGATCTGAATAAATTGCGTTCTACTGGAAATCCAGCTATTACCATCATCAACCACAATGGTTATATGCACTTTGTCATCATCAAAGGAGTAGATGAATACAAAGTTTTATTAGGTGATCCGGCTCAGGGTGTCAAATCCGTGGATCGTTCCGAGTTCGAAGAAATGTGGGGGAATCGTATCTTATTTCTAATTCATGATAATCGTGATCCTGAAGTAAGCTATACGAAAATACACGAAGAATGGGCAGGCAGAGTGGCTCCACTGGGTGAAGCAGCGGATCAAACAAGTTTGGGAGTTTTTAATGTGTTGCATCCAGGCCCTTGGGATTTCTGATAATTCGTTCAAATACAAGGAAAAAAATGGAAACCGGGAATTTTCATCTGATAGTTAAAGCTATTCAACTCTACCTTGTGCTGGCGATATTGTCTTGCTTCGTGGACCAAGTACATGCTGAGGATATGAATGCCGGATTACCGATTCAAAATTCTTTCCATCAGGAGTGGGAGCGGGCAACAGATAAAGAGCTTTCGATGTTGAGAGGCGGGTTTATTCTTCCGAATGGTATCCATATTGATATGAGTCTGGAAAAGTTTATCCACTTGAATGATGTGCTAGTCCATTCATCCTCTCTTCAGCTTCCGGGTGCAGGTGTGGTTTTACAAGCAGGTATGCAGAATATGGTGTCTGATTCTATAACTGTGCCGGAACTCAGTACTTTCGTTCAGAATACATTGGATAGTCAGCATCTTGAAGCATTAACAACTATTAATATAGAAGTCAGTAACCTGAAAGGAATTGCGGTGAATGGCGGCAGTCAGCATATTTTTACCGAATTTTTAGCGCCAGCATTGTTGCGATAGCTATTCTGTACGTCATCAAGCATGAGAAAAAATGTGTCTGAGAATAATGGTAAACACCCGAGAAGTGTGAAAAGTAAATTTGTTGTGGGTGCTTTTGCAGTATTTCTTGTTGCTTATTCTCAGGCAGGAAGATCTTCAGAAGAAGTACTCGAACAATATAAATCCCTTTTTGCGCAGCAGCAAAAGGAGTTCGAAAAACAGCGACAGATTATCATTGAGCAAGGGAAAGAAATAGAGAAGCTTAAATCCCGCCTGGATTCCTTGATTACTACGCAACCTAACAATCGTCGCCCAGTCAGTAATACAGCCAGCAAAGATGAGCAACGCCCCCCGCAGGCATCCTCTGCTCCAAAGACAGTGGTTGCCGGACCGGTTGATAAAAAAAATAATCAGGTACAGACACGCACAGTACCTGGTAATCTTCCTGCCGGCCCAGTAGGGCAGGCGCCACCCAAGCAAGATGAAAAACCAAGGCCACCTGAAATGCCTCGGTTGAGTGATGCAGTAGGAGGAGTGCTGACACGCCAAGGGAAAATTGTGGTTGAGCCTGCGCTGGAATATGCTTTTACGGATAGCAACCGGATTTTTCTGGACGCATTTACATTTCTCCCGGCAATTGCTATCGGTTTGATAGATGTTCGTCAGGTGGATCAGCACAGCCTTATGGCAAGTATTGGAGCTCGCTATGGCGTGACAGATCGTCTTGAGATTGAAGCGAGAGTGCCCTACCGTGCGCGTTTTGATGAACAACGCTCTAGGCCAGTCAGCATTGGGGCTGGAATCGATGAAACATTTAACGCATCCGGGAATGGCTTGGGAGACATTGAATTTGCTGCCCGCTATCAGCTTAATTCAGGAGCGGGGGGGTGGCCTATTTTGGTAGGAAATATGCGAGCTACGATGCCTACAGGTAAGGGACCCTTTGATATTAAATACGCACGGGCTCAAGGTGTCCCGGGTGCCGTATTCCCTACCGAAGTTCCTACTGGATCGGGTTTTTTCAGTTTTGAACCAAGTGTTACTGCGCTCTATGCAAGTGATCCAGCAGTATTTTTTGCAAATCTGGCCTATAACTATAATATGGGCACCAAGGAAAAGGCACTGGATGGATCAGGTGATAAGTTTAAGGTTGATCCAGGTTATGCGGTAGGTATGACTTTTGGTATGGGTTTCGGGATTAACGAACGTTCTTCGTTCAATATCGGGTATGGTCACCGTCACGTTTTTAATACTAAAATAAATAACCAGACGTTGAAAGGTAGCCAGCTTGATATAGGACAATTACTGCTCGGTTATGCTTTTAAATATTCTCGGGAAACTACCTTGAATTTCTCCGTTGCTATAGGAACAACAAATGATGCCCAGGATGTCAGACTTAGCTTTAGAATGCCGATGGTATTTTAAAGCTGTGAATCTGTTACCTTCCTTCTTTCTTTGCCATAGCACGACAACAGTTACTTCTTCTGTATTTTTAAATATCTGGTAGCAGCGGAAAGTATTTGTTTCAGTGATCGTCAGCAACCCTCTCTGGTCTCACCACACCAGCTTTTTCTGACTTTTTCTTCCATTCCTGCATTCATACCGGCAGCACGACCTTCTCTAAAAGCGATTTCCGGAGCTACGCCTTCGTTTAGCCGGTAGGCAGTCCACATGGCACCGGCACGATTACCAGTGGCACAATGGATTAAAACGGGAGGAGCTGCTTGTTCTAAAGCCTGTTTGAAGGTGGCTAGTTGTGATTCATTTATTCCTTCACTGGTGACAGGGATATTAATATAGGTTATACCGACTGCTTCAACAGCTTTTTTCTCGCTCGGTGTGCCTTCCGATTCACTGCGCAAATCAATCACAGTCTGAAAACTGTGCTTGACGAGCTCTTGAATACCGTCCCTGGTAAGTGCCCCGGAAGTAGCAATATTGGGCGTGACGCGCAAGTAACGTACTAGGTCATTAATTTGTGTAGCATAGGGTACTTGGTCTTTTGCAGATACCCAGCCTGACGATAATAAAGCGAGAATGATGATAAAAACCCTCACAAAAAACATTTTGACCTCCGATCGTAATTGGAATATGTAAAAATCGTAGCATGAATATCCGGGTGAATAAAAGAGCAGGTATAAGTTATAGCAGGAGACGGCAATTTTTGGCCGATCTCCAAATATGATCTTTCAAACCAGGGGAAGTGACGATTGACTGTATCGATAAATACGGTGATTGCTGTCGGTTTGCCACTTTACTAAGGGGTAGTGATAGGTGTTCGCTGCTTCAGATTATGAGTATATGTCCTATGCGCTACAGTTGGCTGAAAGGGGACTGTTTACCGCTAGCCCGAATCCACGGGTAGGATGCGTAATCGTCAATAATAGTAAGGTAGTCGGAACAGGATGGCATGAGCGGGCAGGGGAGCCACATGCAGAAATTCATGCATTACGGGAAGCAGGGGATTTGGCCAAGGGCGCTACTGTTTATGTAACACTCGAGCCTTGCAGTCATCATGGCCGTACACCACCTTGCGTCGAAGCTTTGATTCAGGCAGGGGTGTACAAAGTAGTCATGGCGATGAATGACCCTAATCCGCATGTAAACGGTCAAGGAAAGGAATGGTTGCAAAAAGCCGGTATCGAAATACAAGCAGGTTTGCTGGCTGAGGAAGCAGAACGGCTAAATATCGGATTCGTTACCCGAATGCGTCATGCTCGTCCATGGGTGCGGACTAAAATAGCAGCCAGCCTCGATGGCAGAACGGCTTTGAAGAATGGAAAGAGTCAGTGGATTACCAGTGCAGCGGCCCGACGGGATGGACATAAGTGGCGTGCACGTTCGTGTGCGATATTGACGGGGATCAGCTCGATCAGGAAGGATGATTCTCAATTGACGGTACGGCATATCGAGACTTCCAGGCAGCCTGTGCGTGTAGTAGTGGATTCGAGGCTGGAAATTCCTTTGCAGGCAAAACTGTTGCAGAATGCAGATACAACCTGGATTTTCACAGCACAAACCGACAGAGAAAAAATACATCAGGTGGCAGATACCGGTGCTCACATTATTATGTTGCCTGATTCAGCCGGAAAGGTTGATCTCAAAGCCATGATGATGAAGCTGGCCGAATCAGGTATCAATGAGCTGCTGGTTGAAGCAGGTCCGGTGCTGAATGGAGCACTGGTAACGGCCGGGCTGGTAGATGAAATCATTTTTTATTTCTCCCCCAGTCTGCTGGGTAATTCGGCACAAGCGATGCTAGCATTGCCTGAAATCGGGGATTTATCAGAGAAGTATGATTTAGAAATATCCGATATTCGAAAAATCGGGATGGATGTCTGTCTGATAGCAAGGTTTATAAAATGAGATTAGAAGTGCAGGGGATTTATGAATGATAAAGAGAGAAGGATTTTTGCCGTTGGCAGGAAACATCGATGATGCCATTACTGAATCATGAGTTGAATTATGCGAATTCTGCACATTCTAGATCACTCCATCCCATTACATAGCGGTTATACATTTCGTACGCTGGCGATCCTGAAAGAACAACGTGACCTGGGGTGGGAAACGTTTCATGTCACCAGTGCCAAACATACCGGCCCGGCTGCGCTGGAAGAAGAAGTCGATGGCTGGCATTTTTACAGGACGCCGAAGCATTTCCGTTTTGCCGGCAGACTACCGATTCTGAACCAGATTGCTGTGGTCGATGGCTTGGCTCGGCGGGTAGCTAATATTGTGCAGGCCGTCAAACCGGATATTTTGCATGCCCATTCACCGGCACTCAATGCAATTCCCGCGATGATTGCTGCACGTAAAGCTTCTATACCGGTTGTTTATGAGGTACGCGCCTTTTGGGAAGATGCTGCAGTGGACCACGGCACTAGCAGCGAATGGGGGGTACGTTATCGCCTGACGCGCGCGCTGGAAAATTTTGCACTTCGACGTGTGGATGCAATTACTACGATTTGTGAAGGATTGCGGAATGACATGATCGGACGAGGTATTGCACCGGAAAAGATTACGACTATCCCCAACGCAGTCGATATCGAGAAATTTTCTGCAAGCCGTACGGTGAATAAATCGCTTAAAGAGCAGCTTGGATTAGGGAACAAGCGCATTATGGGATTTATTGGTTCTTTTTATGCTTACGAGGGGCTGGATATATTGCTACAGGCTTTGCCGATTATGCTGCCACAGCACCCTGATTTGCGGGTATTGCTGGTCGGTGGTGGGCCACAGGATGAACAGTTGCGACAACTTGCCAGCCGGCTTGGTATCGGGGATAAAGTTGTTTTCACCAGCCGTGTTCCGCACGATAAAGTGCAGGATTATTATGATCTGATTGATATTCTGGTTTATCCCCGCCTTTCTATGCGCCTCACTGATCTCGTCACTCCTTTGAAACCGCTGGAAGCCATGGCACAGGGTAGAGTGCTGGCTGCTTCAGATGTGGGGGGGCACCAAGAGCTGATTTGTGACGGCCATAACGGTATTCTGTTCAAATCCGGCGATCCGAATTCACTGGCACAAAAAGTCGGAGAGCTGATAAATACGCCAGATCGGTGGGAAAATTTGCGCAGAGCCGGGCGGGAATTTGTCGAGACCGAACGTAACTGGCGGAAAAGTGTGGCAAGGTATCAGCTTATTTATAGTAATTTGCTTAGTAAACGAGAAGATAAAAAGTAATTATTTCCGGGTGGATATTCCAAGAAGCAAGTAGGTAGATTAATTTGTGAGAGTTTGAACGCTTACTTTGGAATAAGACTGAAATGAATAGAAAATTATGAAAATAAGTGTAATTGGAACTGGTTATGTCGGTTTGGTAACGGGTACTTGCCTGGCTGAAGTAGGGAACGATGTATTGTGCCTCGATGTGGATGTCAACAAGATCAATTTGCTGAAAGAGGGCGAGATCCCAATTTATGAGCCTGACCTGGAAGACATGGTAAGGCGAAATGTGGCTGCGGGTCGTTTGCGTTTTACTTCGAATCCGGAAGAGTGTACGGACCATGGATTGATCCAGTTTATTGCAGTCGGAACGCCACCAGAAGAGGATGGCTCCGCCGACATGCAATATGTCATGAAGGCGGCACGGGCAATAGGCCGGAATATGCAGGATTACAGGTTGATTGTGGATAAATCTACTGTCCCCGTGGGAACGGTAGACAAGGTACGCACGGTTGTTCTCGAAGAGCTGGTGAAGCGTGGTGTCGAGATTGATTTCAGTGTTGCATCTAATCCGGAGTTCTTGAAAGAGGGGGCTGCTGTAGATGATTTTATGCGCCCGGATCGAATTATTATCGGTGCAGACGATAATAAAGCCATAGAATTTTTACGGATGCTTTATGCGCCTTTCAACCGGAATCATGACCGGTTGGTCATAATGGATGCCAGATCGGCCGAACTGACCAAATATGCTGCCAATGCTATGCTGGCCACTCGCATTTCGTTTATGAATGAGTTGGCACTGCTGGCCGAAAAACTGGGAGCCGATATCGAACATGTTCGTCGGGGAATCGGTTCCGATCCGCGTATCGGTTATCACTTTTTGTATGCCGGCTGTGGTTATGGAGGATCCTGTTTTCCTAAAGATGTAAAGGCATTACAACGCACTGCAAAGGAAAATGATATCGGATTAAAAATTCTGGAGGCGGTAGAAGCCGTTAACACTCATCAGAAAGAGATTTTGCTTGACAAAATCCAGGCAAGGTTTGGTTCTGATCTTTCAGGGAAAACGATTGCTCTGTGGGGGCTTGCTTTCAAACCTAATACCGATGATATGCGAGAAGCTCCCAGCCGGATATTGATTGCCGGTTTGCTGGCGCAGGGTGCTATTGTTTCTGCTTATGATCCGGTAGCGATGGATGAAACAGAAAGACTTTTCAGGAATGAAGCCAGTTTGAAATTGGCCGATTCGCCTATGTCGGCTTTGGAAGGTGCTGATGCACTCGTTATCGTAACGGAGTGGAAGATGTTCCGTGCTCCGGATTTCGGTGAAATTAGGCGCAAGCTCAAGAATGCAGTAATTTTTGATGGGCGCAATATGTACGATCCGGACAGAATTCGTGCCGAAGGGTTTGAGTATTTTGCTATTGGCAGGTTGTAAGCCGGTATGGATATCGCCGGGATTGCTCCTTCTGAAGAAGAATGAAAGAAATGATGATTAGGTATTTAGTTCTGTAGATTTTGTTCAAGCTGCCAATACAAATTCACGGGTGCAGAAAGTCAAGGATCTGATAGATATGCCAGATCAATGGAGGAATTTGCGTAGAGCCGGGCGGAAATTTGTTGAAACTGGATGTGACTGGCAGAAAAGAAAAATAGACCTTGCAAGTAAGTCTATTCAGCGGCCGGTTTGTGATCTGTCATTAGTTATTCGCAATAATTATCCCTGAGAGCTTGTATTGGAAATATCCGGATTACATATTGGCCTGGTCGGGCCCTTGCCACCACCTTCTGGTGGTATGGCTAATCAGACCAGGCAGCTGGCTGAACTGTTGCAGCAGGAAGGTATTGCCGTAACGCTGATACAAACCAATAAGCCTTATTACCCAGCTTGGATTGGAAAGTTAAAAGGCTTGCGTGCGCTATTCCGATTAATTCCTTATCTAGCACATATCTGGATATCTGCAAAAAATATCCGGCTATTTCATGTCATGGCTAATTCCGGCTGGTCTTGGCATCTTTATGCCGCGCCTGTTATCTGGATTGCCTGGATACGACGAAAACCTGTTGTTATCAATTACCGGGGTGGGGAGGCAGAAAAATTTTTTAACCAGTCTTTTTTCTGGATCCGGCCCAGCCTCAGGTGTGTGACGGCAATTCTGGTTCCCTCAGGGTTCTTGCAGGATATTTTCAGAAAATTTGGATTCGATGCTGTAATCGTTCCTAATATCATCAATCTTGACCGTTTCTTAAGGAAGACGAGGATAAAAACAGAGAAGGCGTGTGAACCACACCTTATTGTGACACGCAACCTTGAGCCGATTTATGACATCGCTTCTGCGATATACGCTTTTAGCCTCATTCGGGCGAGTATACCCGCAGCCCGGTTAACTGTTGCCGGATCTGGTCCTGAACGATTCGCACTGGAGCATCTGGTAAAAGATCTGGGGTTGAATGGAAGTGTTCGGTTTACTGGACGGTTGGATAATGAAATGATCCCAGTGCTTTATCAGGAAGCTGATGTGATGATCAATCCCAGCCTGGTCGACAATATGCCGATTTCAATTCTGGAGGCTCTGGCCAGTGGGGTACCCGTGGTCAGCACCAATGTCGGAGGGATACCCTTTCTGGTTATGCATGAGAAGAATGCACTGCTGGTACCCCCTGCCAGACCAGATGCTATGGCAGAAGCGGTATTGAAAGTACTTAATGATCCAATTCTGGCAAATCATCTGGTCAATGAGGGGTTGAAACTGGCGCAAGAGCATGCCTGGCCGAATGTACGTGAACGATTATTGACAGTTTATGGGCAGATATTGAAATGAAACCTGAAATGAAACGCGATTTTCAGGAAAGGAGTTCCAGTTTTTATACGAGGTGTGTGTCAGGCATCTTATTTCCGCTTCATGAACATCTCAAAAGGCACAGCAGCGTTGATGTGCACAAATCCATGGAGCAGACTCAATGGTTTTCTCCTGAAAAGATCGTGCAGTTACAGACTGAAAAATTGCGTCAGTTGCTCGTTTATGTAAACACACATGTTTCCTATTACCGTACATTGTTTGCCGGCCTGGGTTTTCAACCGGAGAAAGCCAGCACACTAGCTGATTTGCAGTACTTGCCTCTTCTCGATAAATCAATCATTCGCACACATTTGGAGGAACTCAAATCTGATCAGGCGCGAGGGCTCGCTCGTTTCAATACGGGGGGTTCCAGTGGTGAACCCCTTGTTTTTTTTATTGGTAAAGAACGTGTTAGTCATGATATTGCTGCGAAATGGCGGGCTACACGTTGGTGGGGTGTGGATATAGGTGATCCCGAAATCGTTGTCTGGGGTTCTCCGATCGAATTGGGTGCGCAGGATGCGTTACGTTCATGGCGTGATCGCCTGTTTCGCAGCAGATTATTGCCCGCATTTGAAATGTCCGACCAGAAGCTCGATGATTTTCTCGGAACGATCCGCCGATTTCACCCCAGAATGCTGTTCGGCTATCCCTCGGCATTGTCGCACATAGCGGAATATGCTGATAAATCAGGCATTACTATGCACGACTTGGGGATCCAGGTGGTTTTCGTCACTTCGGAACGCCTGTATGATGATCAACGCAGACAAATCAGTAATACTTTCGGTTGCCCGGTTGCAAACGGTTATGGGGGGCGTGATGCCGGGTTCATTGCTCATGAATGTCCTGCGGGTGGAATGCATATCACCGCTGAGGATATCATCGTTGAAATTATCGATCCTAACGGCCATCCTCTTCCATACGGAGAATCAGGCGAAATTGTGGTGACTCATCTGGCAAGCAGAGATTTCCCTTTCATTCGGTATCGTACCGGGGATATCGGTATTCTGGATGACAGAACATGTGATTGCGGGCGGGGATTACCATTGCTTCGGGAGATACAGGGCCGCAGCACCGATTTTATCGTTGCGCAGAATGGTACGGTCATGCATGGACTGGCTCTGATTTATATTTTGCGGGATATACCGGAAATAAAGGCTTTCAAAATCATTCAGGAAAGCCTGGATTTAACTCGGGTTCGGGTGGTTGCAGAGGTTGTCCTGCATCCATCGCAGATCAGCCAGATCATTGAGTCGTTTCAAACCAGACTGGGTCGGGATGTAAAGATCGAGGTGGAGCAGGTGGGTGAAATTCCGGCTGAGAAATCCGGCAAGTTTCGTTATGTGATCAGTAAAGTGGCCGGGATCTGAACTAATCGGTCGATTGCACGAAAGGTATAGGTACTCCCATCCATAACAGTGCAACCACTATCAGTGCAATTCCTACACCGGTAGTTCCCACGATCATACCGGCAATGATGGTCAGACCGTCTTTGCTGAGTAATCCCAATGACATGATAAGGATTCCCAAGCCGGGAAGAAAATTGATCAGAGGGACCGGCAGCGCAATAGAAATCGAAAAAATGAATGAAAAGAGGCCGATGATACGTTCCCAAGCGTGCACGCTGATGTAAGTCAGCCGCGGATGCATGTGGCTTTCAATTTTGCGCAACCATGGTGCTGCTTTGGTGATTAATTTGTCCAGCGTTCCCCTTTTTATGGTTTTTTTTGTTAACCATTCGGGAATCCACGGCGCTTTCATGCCACATATCATTTGGATCGAGAAGATAAACAACGGAATGGCAAAAACAGTAGTGTACCCTGGCGGCGCCGGAACAGGGAGGCAGATCGGTAAAGTAGCAATGGCGAGCAGCACGGCAAAACCACGTTCGTGCAATGAGTTTTTAATTTCACCCACACTGATTACTGCATTGGTATTTTGCACAACGATCAGTTGCAATAGTTCGGATGTATTCTTTTCCTTGTTCTCCTCCACTACCCTCTCCTTGGTTGTGTCGATATAAGATTCAGGGTGCTCAGATTGCCGCAATGACTTATTTTGTCGGGTTTTTACAGTCCGGGCGGCACGGCACCCGGCAATTTACCATGTCTTTGACTGTTCTTACGAATCTGTTTCCTGTGAATGGATGAATATGAGGCATCAAGTCGTAAAGCATTGCGGCAGTTAGCGAGCTGTGGCAATATCGATCGATTGTGACGGCAAATATCGGTTATTTTGAATGTTGTCTCTTAGATAGAGAAAAGTAGAGGAGATTTTGGATAAATTTATCGAACAGGTATCGCTTTATATCCAGGAAGCCCCGGTCTGGCCATTTACATTGCTGGGTTTTATTCTGGTGGTGGGTGTGGCAGTGGATATCATCAATCGCCGGCGCCGTACTACAGCAGTGGAGTATTTTGATTCAGCTTTTCAGGAAGAACTGACTGGTTTATATCCTGTCGCTACCCGCTGGCCGGATGATCTGGCAGCTTACATGCAGCCGCGTTTACCTATTCTGCGTGATGCTTTTGAAGTGCTGAGGAATTTCATTCCACAAAATCAGTTGCGCGAATATAACGCTGCATGGAACAGGTTTTACCAGTTCTCACGCACGGGTGGAAACGAGCAACCAGTTTCCCTGGAAGATGCTGCACAGGAACTCGCGGTCAATCAGCCTGATCCACAGCAGCAACAGGATTTTCAGCAGATGACTTCAGATTTGCTGGCTTTTACCGCGCAATTCAAAAAATAACCGGATTACGGTAGCAACCGTGAGGTTCAACATCCCAGTTATCGGGTGGATTGTCTCGGTTATTCCATTTTTGCCAGGCAAGGCTAGATGAAGATATTTCCGAGTCGTCAAGCGAAAGGGGAAATAGAAATTATCCCGGTTTCAGGCTTTCGTGGAATTGGAAAATTCATTGAAGTTCCCTGGCGACTATATGCGAATGACCCTTTGTGGGTACCACCTCTCCGGCTGGAGCGACGATTGCATCTCTCCAGATTCAATCCTTATTTCAGGCACGCACAATGGCAAGGGTGGATTGCCTGCCGTGACAATCAGCCGGTTGGCAGAATCAGCGCACAGATAGATGAGCTGAACCAGCAACGCTACGGGATGGATACCGGGCATTTCGGGATGCTGGAGTCCGTTCGCGATGAAGCAGTTTTCAGTCGACTGATACAAGTAGCCGAAAGCTGGCTGGTTGAACGGGGAGTAAATCAGATCAGCGGGCCATTCAATTTTTCTATCAATCAGGAATGTGGCTTACTGGTTCAGGGGTTTGATACTCCTCCCGTTTTCATGATGCCTTATTCACCTGAGTGGTATACCAGTCTGCTGGAACAAAACGGCTATCATTCCTGCAAGGATTTACTGGCCTACTGGCTGGCAACGGATTTTGATCCACCTCCTGCCATGCAGGCGGTCGATCGCAAGTATCGGCATCAGATCCGGATCAGGCCACTGCAACGCAACCGGTTCAATGAAGAAATAGAGACCATGCGAGATATATTCAATGATGCCTGGTCTGATAACTGGGGATTCGTTCCTTTTACGCAAGAAGAGTTTGCAGAGCTGGGCAGTTCTTTGCGCTGGCTGGTCCCGGATGAATTTATCCAGATAGCGGAAATAGATGGAATGCCCGTCGCTTTCATAGCAATACTGCCGAATCTGAACGAGATACTACCGGTACTGAATGGAAAACTTTTTCCTTTTGGCTGGCTTCACCTGGTCAATAAACTTAAATCTGGTTCCATTACTACCGGTCGGGTTCCTCTGATGGGTGTCCGCAAGCAATTTCACCATACTCTTCCTGGGATTGCGTTAGCTTTTAAGGTAATCAGTGCAGCGAAACGAGCAACATGGGAAAAGGGAATCAGGCATGTCGAACTATCCTGGATACTTGAAGACAATCAGCCCATGCGTGCGATTCTGGAAAAAATTGGCGGCAGGGAGTACAAGCGCTATCGTATTTACGAAAAGACGCTAACGTGATCAGGGTGCAGTCGATTGTCAGGGAAATTCAGATACTGTTCTGTTTGTAATGAGTCATAACGATCAGTTTGCCGCTCTGGTATTGGCCGCCGATCGGGGCGACCAGGATTCCGTGGCACGTTATGCAGGGACGGTGTGCAAGGCTTATGCTCCCGTGTGCGGTAAACCAATGGTTATTCGTGTACTCGACGCTCTGAATGACTGTCACAAAATAAAGTCTGTTCTTTTATGCGGTCCGCCGGAGTCACTGCTTTCGGCTTGCGAAGAACTCGAACAACGTATTGATATCAGGCAGGTGGACTGGGTGGAAAATCTGGATTCACCAGCTCGCAGTGCTGCCCATGGGCTTTCATGCATCGACCCGCAACAACAGGTTTTACTGACGACAGCGGATCATGCCCTGCTTACCCCGGAAATCGTGGAATATTTTTTGCAGGCTTCCAGTAATCTGGAATGTGATGCGGTTGTCGGGGTTATCAGATATGAAACCCTGCAAGCCCGGTATGGTGATACCCGCCGTACGGTGATACGGTTGCGAGATGGAAATTTCTGTGGGTGTAATCTGTTCGCATTCAATAATGCACGCGGGCGTACACTGGTGGATTTCTGGCAGCAGGCGGAAACATTGCGCAAGCGTCCCTGGAAGCTGATCAGCCAGGTACTCGGCTGGCAGGCTGTGTGGTCGTATCTGCTCGGACGTTTGACGCTCGACCAGGCATTACAGAAAATTTCCGGAAAAACAGGCGTTCGGGTACGCCCGGTAATTTTGCCCTTTCCTGATGCCGGCATCGATGTCGATAAAGTGGAAGATCTGCAACTGGTAGAATCCATCCTGGCTCGATCCGATCCAATACGACCCTTGATGTAAGACGGCTGGCCGATTTCCATGAAAATCATTGAAAGGTATATCACACGGGAACTGTTGCTTCCTTTCATCGTGGTAACGGTCATCCTGATCGGGCTTTTCGTCAGTTTCAGTGTTGCACGATTCCTGACCAGTGCCGTGACTGAAACGCTTGGTACCGCCGCCATGTTCAAGCTGGTCGGATTGAAAACCATCATTGCTCTGGAAGTGCTGGTTCCCATTGCGTTTTATGTGGCGGTTATCTATGGTTTGAGCCGGATGAACCGGGATCAGGAAATTAATGTATTGCGTACCGCCGGATATGGAGATAACCGGATCATCCGCATCGTTTTCATAATTGCTCTGCCGATCGCCGTTCTCAGCGGGATTCTTTCCGTTTATGCCCGTCCATGGGCTTATGCGGAAAGTTATATCATGGATGCGCAGGCCGAAGCCGAATTGAATACCAACCGGTTTCAGCCCGGAAGGTTTTATGGCAGTGAAAAAAGTGGCCGGGTGATCTTTATTCGGGGTAAGAATGATCTGGAAAAACGTATGGAAGGCGTTTTCCACTACATCAGAACGACTGAAGGCAGAGAAATCATTATTTCCAGGGAAGGTTACCAGCAGCCAATGACTGCAGAACAGTGGCCGCATATCGAACTGCAGGAAGGCCAGATCTATCGTCTCAGCTTTGATGCTGTCAAAGACAGCGCCATTCATTTTGACAAGATGGTCTATTTCAATGAAAACGATCAGGCTCAGAATTATCGGCGCAAGGCAGCATCCACTCGTTCTTTATGGGATTCTGAAGAACCGCGTGAAATTGCAGAGTTGCAGTGGCGGCTTTCCCGGCCTATCGCGACTGTTCTGCTTGCGCTGATCGCCGTTTCTTTTACCCGTACAGCACCACGCAAGGATAAAACTGATAGAACCTTTCTTGTCGCAGCACTGATTTTTGCTGTTTATTACAATCTCAGCGGGTTGGCCAAAACCTGGGTGGAGCAGAGTGTGGTGGCTGTCATGCCCGGGATCTGGTGGGTATATGGATTACTTATCCTGATTGTTCTGCTGCGCCTTCCTGAGCTCAGATCTTTATTGCCTGCAGGAAAACAGTGAGAATCTGTCATCGTTATATCGCATTGCAGGTCCTGACGGGAATGGTTATTGCTGCTGCGGTCCTGTTACCCCTGTTCAGTTTCTTCGATTTGCTGGATCAGCTCGATGACGTAGGGAAAGGGACGTATACCACCTTGGATGCTTTTCTGTATACCGCAATGCTGATGCCCCGCAGATTCGTCCAGATCGCGCCGTTCATCGCACTGTTGGGGACGGTGGGTGCACTGGGCGCACTGGCGGTCAATCTGGAACTGGTGGCGATGCGGGTAGCAGGGCTTTCCCCTTTGATGATTGGTCTTGCTCCAGTTGGAATTGGAGGATTACTCATAGCTTCGACAATAGCACTGGAGTATTTTGTGGCTCCTCAGTTTCAGCAGCAGGCAACGATGTTGCGGGCAGTTGCACTGGAACAAGGCGCTGAGTTGGGTAAGGGGCTTGGTATCTGGACGCGAAATGAGCGGAATATATTGCGTATTGGTGAGATGCTGCATAAAGGGCGTGCTACGGATATCGAAGTCATCCATTTCGGTGGAGAAGGATCCATGACCGCTCACATCCACGCATGGTATGCCGATATTTTTGATGAGAGCCTGTGGAAGCTGCATGATGTCACGATCCGTACATTCTCCCCGGGTCGCATTACTTCCAGGAAGGCACATACCCTTCAGTGGCATTCGTTTCTTGGCCCGGACGACATTGCGACCCTGACCAAGTCACCAGAAAGTCTGACGCCGGTGGAGCTGGTGAAACATGCTGAATTTTTGAAAGCAACTGGCCAGAAAGCGGATGCCTATGTCATGGCATTGTGGCGCAAGGTCGGTGGGGCGATCATGACGATTGCGATGATCCTGGTAGCTATTCCCTTCATCTTCGGCTCTGTGCGTGAGGGATTGGGAAGTAAACTGATTTTAGCTGCACTCATGGGGATCAGTATTTACCTGTTTGATCAGATCATTGCCAATATTGGACTGGTGTTCCAGTTGAATCCGATTGTCGTCTCGATTGCACCTGGAATGATTCTGATTGCTGTCGCAGCATATTGGTTGTTACGGCGCATTTTTTGAGAGAAATATGACTACTGCTTTCTTCGTTCACATTGTTGACAACAGTAAAACCAGTCTGTGGGGAATGGACGGACGTACACGCCTCGAACGGATGCTGGGAACGATCAAGATGGCCACTGTGGTGGAAGAGGTATCACAACTGGCCGAGACTGATCCCGTGTTGCTGCTGCGTGCCGACTATCTGTTCGATGGCAGAGTAATCAGTGCACTGATGGCATTGCGTGAACCGGCCATACTCGTGGCTCCCCTGGATGAGATTCCAGTTGCGATTCTGACTGACGGGAAAGATGTCGCTGCGATGTGTGAAGTACTGAATGAAAAACGACCGGCATCTGATGATTTTCCCGTTCGTACCTTGAAAGATCTCCCGATTCAGGTGCAGCAGAATCTGAAGAAGAAGGATCCGCCCTATGTACTGTCGATCCGGCGTTGTAACCAAGTCGAGCTTGAATCAGAGCTGTTTGCCGCATCCTATAAGGGTGTAACCGATCTGGTCACCAAATGGCTATGGCCCTGGCCGGCATTTATGGCAACGCGTTTGTGTGTCCGACTGGGCCTGAAACCCAACCATGTGACGTTACTCAGTCTGGTCCTGGCTGTGCTGGCAGGCGTAGCATTCTGGTATGGCGCGTTTGGTATCGGCCTGATCATGGCATGGCTGATGACCTTTTTAGATACGGTCGATGGCAAGCTGGCACGTGTCACGCTGACATCGAGCAAGCTGGGCGATGTGCTGGATCACGGCCTGGATATCATTCATCCGCCATTGTGGTATCTGGCCTGGGGAGTAGGCCTCATGGCTACCGCCACGCCTGTGGCCGATCTTGAATTGCTGATCTGGCTGATGTTCATTGGCTATGTAGGGGGCCGTCTTTGTGAAGGCGCTTTTCAGTTCTGGTTGGCATCTTTTGATATTTTCATCTGGCGTAAAGTCGATTCGTTTCACCGTTTGATTACTGCACGGCGCAATCCGAATCTGATCCTGCTGACTGCTGGTTGGATGGCAGATCGGCCGGATATCGGGTTTATTCTGGTCGTATCGTGGCACCTGCTTTCGACCTTGTTTCTCGTTTACAGATTGTTCGCTGCCTGGCAAAGCCGGTCACAGGACGGCGTGCTTCACTCCTGGATGGAAGGTATCGATCCCGTTCGGGACAGGCAGCAGTTTGCCGTCAGAGTATTTACCCGGTTACCTTTTCCCCAACAGCATGTCAATGCCGCTGATAACGAGTAATTCAGTGGTGGATCTGATCCCTGCCAGAATTGGTTTGATTTATAACCCGCTGGGAGGTTGGTTTCGCAAGCATGCTGCACAGATGCAGAGTCTTCTGGCAACGTTACCGGAAATCAGACAGATTCGGGCAATCGATCAGATCGAGTTTGAACGGGCTGCCACTGTCGTAGTTGAAGTGAAGATCGAGTGGCTGATCGTTGTGGGAGGGGACGGTACTTTGCAAGGGGTGATGAGTTGTCTGTTTGAACGCTTGCCAGCGGACAAGTGGCCGGAGATCACCATCGTGCCTGCCGGGACGACCAACATGACTGCACTGGATCTGGGGATGGACGGGCGAGCCGAACAGATTTTGTCCAGAATCAGGCAATATCTGCGACGACCTGGTGACGTGAGACAAATACAAAGACCGGTGTTGCGTATCGAGCAGGCTGGTATGAAGAATGTATATGGAATGATGCTTGGTCTCGGCCTGATTGCACGTGGTGTAAAATTTTCACGCAGCCAGATCAAGCAAATAGGAGTGACCGGTAACATTTTTACCATTCTAATCGTATTGCGCTCGCTGGCGGGTATGTTTCTGGGGCGCCCGCAGGCCGAATGGGCGCCGGTGCGTATTACACAAAAAGATGAAACAGGGACATTGAGTGAGAGAGTGTATCTGTTCGCACTCATCAGCGCGCTGGAGAAATTATTGCTTGGTATTCGCCCCTATTGGGGACGGGAGCAAGCACCATTGCACGCAACATTTATCGGGCAACACAGCAAACGGTTCTGGCGCGCTATCTGGCCATTAATCGCAGGGCGTGGTCACCATTTGCAGAAGGAAGACGGCTATACCAGCTATAACGCGGCTTCGATCGAACTGTGGCTGGATGATGAATATATCGTGGATGGTGAGCTTTACTATGCTTCCAGCCAGAATGGCCCGCTGAAAATCACGGCTGATGGTCCGATTCTGTTCCGCGTTTTATGAAAAATATGAATGGGTACTACTGATTTACAAAATACTCCGGATCTTCTGATACAGGAAATTGCAATCCAGGATGCCCGACCTGTACATCCGGCATTTCAGGTTTTTATCGATGCGTTGAGACAGCGTTTCGGAGAGGCACTGGATGCAATCGTTTTATATGGCTCCTGCTTGCATACTTCTGACCTGACTGAGGGTATTGCTGATTTTTATGTGCTGGTCAGTGATTATCGGCTGGCTTATTCCGGTCGTCTGCTGGCTGGCCTGAACGCCTGGCTGCCGCCGAATGTCTTTTATCTGGAAGTTCCTGCAGCGGCCAGTGTGATGCGTGCAAAGTACGCAGTTATTTCGACGGAGGATTTTGAACGCGGCGCCCGGCAGTGGTTTCACCCCTATATCTGGGCACGTTTTGCACAGCCGGTCAGATTGCTTTATACCCGCGACGATCAGACTAGGAAGCGCGTCTATGCTGCGCAGGCGAGTGCCGTACTTAAATTCATCAGTACGACGCTGCCTGTACTTGAACCTGGCCCCAGTGACCTGGAGACGATCTGGGCTTCCGGTCTGATGCTGACTTATGCTGCCGAACTGCGTGCAGAGCGTGAAGCGCGTGCGTGTCATCTGGTACGGATTGATCCGGAAATCTACAGCCGACTGACTGCAGCGGCCATCCCTGTCTTGAACCCGCTGCTGAGTTTACAGGCTGATGGGCGATATCATATCGAGCCGGTCACACCACTGAAAAGATTGAGTGCACGTATCTACTGGCGTTTGCGGCGCTGGCAGGGAAGAGTGTTGTCGATTCTGCGGCTGAGTAAAGCGACAATGACTTTCCGGGATTGTCTGGATTATGCTGCATGGAAAATTGAACGCCATACCGGCATCAAAGTGGAAATTACGCCTATGTTGAGACGTCATCCGATTCTCTGGGGATATAAAGTCATGTGGCAATTACTGCGGCGTGGTGTATTGCGCTGAGCAGATGCAATATCCGGGTATTTACCGGAAAATTTATTTGGGAGTGACGATCATGAAGTATTCAATCTGGTTCTTTGCTGTGATTTTTGTGATTTCCCTAACGGCCTGTTCCACCATGTATTACGGTGGACTTGAAAAAATCGGTATCCCGAAGCGGGATGTACTGGTTTATCGGGTGGAGAAAGCGAGAGATACACAGGAAGAAACACGAGAGCAATTCAAATCTGCTCTGGAGCAGTTTTCTGCTGCTACCAATTTTAAAGGGGGGGATCTTGAGAAGATTTACAAAAAACTGAATGGTGAGTATGAGGCGAGTGTGAACAAAGCAAAGGAAGTTAGAAGTCGTATCGAAGATATCGAAAGCATCTCAGCAGCATTATTCAGAGAATGGGAACAGGAAATCACGCAATATTCAAATCCGGCACTGAAACGGAGCAGTCAGGACAAGCTAACTGAGACCAGGTCGTATTACAAGCAGCTCATTGCGGCCATGAAAAACGCAGAATCGAGGATACAGCCCGTGTTGACCGTTTTCAACGATCAGGTCATGTACCTCAAGCATAATCTCAATGCTCGGGCAATCGCCTCGTTGAAAGGTGAATTGAAAACATTGCAATCGAATGTTTCGACTCTGGTTGCTGCGATGGAAAAATCTATCAATGAAGCCAATACATTTATCAGCAATATAGAAAAAACTAAGTAATGGCTGCTTGGCTATTTGCGGTGGCTGTTCGCCAGTAAAGCTGCGAGAGAAGACCGAAGTGGAGATCCTGCCGGCAGTGAATTGGACAGTTTGTCCAGATGTTCGATTGCAGTCCGACTCAGTGAACGTGTGATTTCGCGAGCATTCCTGGACTCCGGGGAATATAACTGTGGCTGGACGGAAAACCTGATATTTTCAACCTTGACGCCAGCATTGTTCATTTTTTGCCGGATCGATGGAGCAAGGTGACGTAGCCGGCTGGCGGTGGTGCCATTACCCGCATAAATGACCAGGAGCCCGTCAGCGGTGTACTGACCCACTGTACACTGGTTTCTCAGTGGGAAAGGAATGGTATTCAGCAGATGTTTTTGCACTTGTGCGAGATGCTCGGCCCTGGCAAATAACCGACCATAATCGGGTGTGTTACCGAGTGCTGCCAAAAAATTATTTAGATTGAGAATGGGCACGTTACTTTACATTTTTGGTCATATGAGCTCAGGTGAGGAAAGCAGGATATCAAGGTACTGTCCGGGTAGGTTGCAGCGTAAAAGGCTCGCAGGAAAGATGGCACCGTAGGGTTCTGGGCGACTCTGTTCAGCTTACCATTTCGATTATGGTAGTATGACCGGGTTTTGCTATCCCGGCAACTGGGAAAGTTACAGCACTAAGTGTTCATTCCGGTTGAGAGGTTTAACCAGTATAAAAATGCCAAATTACTCGCATATTACTTGATGCTTGAGCGCGCTGAGCCCGAAAACATAATGTTGCGTTACTCGTTTTCTGCACAGACACATTCATTCGTGTCATTAACAGGATTTCTCCGATCGGGCTGCAAGCCGGCTCACAAACAACGGCCTTTATTATTCTTCTGCTATGAAACAAATCAAATTCGGTAGATGATCTGTAATCAGTACGTTTTTACATCAATAGACAAATAACTAATTTCCCATGCTGAGTAACTTACTAAAGAGTATTTTTGGCAGCCGCAACGACCGGCTGATAAAACAGTATTCAAAGATCGTTCGCGCTATCAATGAGCTGGAAGCCACGATTTCCCCACTATCAGATGAGGAACTGTGCGCCAGGACGAGTGAGTTCAAACAACGTGTTGCAAACGGAGAGAAGCTGGATCAGTTGTTACCTGAAGCGTTTGCCGTGGTTAGGGAAGCGGGGAAGCGTGTGTTGGGTATGCGCCATTTTGATGTACAGTTGATTGGTGGCATGGTTCTGCATGAAGGAAAAATCGCCGAGATGCGTACCGGTGAGGGAAAAACGCTGATGGCGACGTTGCCGACTTACCTGAATGCACTATCGGGCAAAGGAGTGCATATCGTTACGGTCAATGATTATCTGGCAAAGCGTGATGCAGAATGGATGGGGCAGATTTACCGCTTTCTCGGGCTGACTGTCGGCGTGGTACTGTCACAAATGCCTCACGAGGAAAAACAGGCCGCTTATGCCGCGGATATAACCTACGGCACGAACAACGAATATGGCTTTGATTATCTGCGTGACAATATGGTGGGACACAGCGCGGAGCGGGTGCAGCGCGTGCTGAATTTTGCAATCGTGGACGAGGTCGATTCGATTCTGATCGATGAAGCCCGCACGCCGCTTATTATCTCGGGGATGGCTGAGGGTGATACCGAAATCTATAAACGTATCGATGCATTGATTCCCGGGTTGACTCGGCAGGAAGATGAAAAAAGCCCTGGTGATTATAGCGTGGATGAAAAAACTCAGCAGGTGTTGCTGAGCGAAGAAGGATTCGAGCATGCAGAAAAATTACTGAGCGAGGCGGGCTTGCTGTCTGTCGGGTCCAGTCTGTATGATCCGGCGAATGTCAGTTTGATTCATCATCTCAATGCCGCATTACGTGCGCGGGTGTTGTACAACCGTGATCAGCATTACGTCGTGCAGAATGGTGAAGTTATCATCGTTGACGAGTTCACAGGTCGCCTGATGCCGGGAAGGCGATGGTCAGAAGGCTTGCATCAGGCCGTTGAAGCCAAAGAAAACGTTCCAATTCAGAAAGAAAACCAGACGCTGGCATCCATTACTTTCCAGAATTATTTCCGGATGTATGAAAAACTTGCCGGTATGACGGGTACTGCCGATACGGAAGCATTCGAGTTTCAGCAGATTTATGGACTGGAGACAGTCGTTATTCCTACCCATCGTCCAATGGCACGAGATGATCGTATGGATCAGGTTTTTCGCACCCCTCAGGAAAAATATCAGGCAATCATTGCGGATATCAAGGATTGTTACGAGCGTAGCCAGCCTGTCCTAGTGGGGACAACCTCAATCGAGAACAATGAATTGCTCGCAGCTCTGCTGACCAAGGAGAAATTGCCTCATCAGGTGCTCAATGCCAAACAGCATGCCAGAGAAGCCGATATCATTGCTCAGGCAGGACAGCCAAAGATGGTAACTATTGCGACCAATATGGCTGGTCGGGGAACGGACATCGTCCTGGGTGGAAATCAGGAGCAGGAAATCAATCGTATCCGGGCAGATGAAATGCTTGATGAAGTTGCCAAAAGTAAAAAAATAGAAGAAATTCATCAGGCATGGCAGGTCAGACATGATGAAGTGATCAGGTTGGGCGGGTTACATATCATCGGTACCGAACGGCATGAATCACGCCGAATTGACAATCAGTTGCGCGGACGTGCTGGCCGGCAGGGAGATCCGGGTTCCAGTCGTTTTTACCTGTCACTGGAAGATCCCCTCTTGCGTATTTTTTCTTCGGACAGAGTTGCAAATATCATGACGCGCCTCAAAATGCCGGAAGGAGAAGCAATCGAGCACCCTTGGGTTACACGAGCGATAGAAAATGCCCAGAGAAAGGTTGAAGCCCGAAATTTTGATATTCGCAAGCAATTGCTGGAATATGATGATGTAGCTAACGATCAGCGCAAGGTGATTTACCAGCAGCGCAACGAACTGCTGGATGCCGAGCAGGGTATTTCAGAAACGACCACCGCCATCCGGGAAAGTGTGGTACATCTGCTCATCAGTCGTTACATTCCTGAGCAGAGTATCGAAGAACAGTGGGATATTCCAGGGCTGGAAAAAGCGCTGGCCAGCGAATTTCATCTGCAAATTCCTGTTCAGAAATGGCTGGAGGAAGATAGTGAGCTGCATGAAGAAAATCTGCGTGACCGGATCGTGGAACTGGTAAATACGAATTATCTGAACAAGGTTGAGCAGGTCGGTGCGCCCATCATGCATCAATACGAACGGATGGTCATGCTGCACAGTATAGACACACATTGGCGCGAACATCTGGCTGCACTGGATCATTTGCGGCAAGGGATCCATTTGCGAGGCTATGCACAGCAGAATCCCAAACAAGAGTATAAACGGGAAGCTTTTGAGTTGTTCACCAGTATGCTTGATGCCATTAAAGCTGATGTAACCAAAATTCTCATGACAGTGCAGATTCGTAGTGAACAGCAGGTTGAATCAGTTGCAGAAACATCGGTACCTAGAAATCTGGAATATCATCATGATACTCACAGCGAATTGGCGGAAGAACAGCGACCTACAGCAGAAGGTCACGAGAATAAACAGCAGCCGTTTGTCCGTAAAAATGAAAAAATCGGACGAAATGATCCCTGTCCTTGTGGATCGGGCAAAAAATACAAGCAATGTCATGGCAAATTGAACTAGGGGCTGTGTAAGCTTGGCAATCAATCTATCTCAGTAGGTACAGGTTGTGCTAAAATGGCTCCCCTTATGGGGTTACTACTTTGAGGACTGGCGTTCTCGGGTCTCGATTTTGTTTTGTGGTTTGTTAATTAAGTGTATTGCTGGTTGACAGGAAATTAATGAAATGGAATTGTTAGAAAATGACAGATAGTGGTGAGAATGGAAAGATGAGCGGGCGCCGCCGCTTTTTACTGGTGGCCACTTCGGTCGCCGGTGCAGTTGCCGGTGCGGGTGTGGCGACCCCATTTTTACGCAGCATGATGCCGAGTGAGCGGGCCAAAGCTGCAGGGGCGCCCGTCGAGGTGGATATCAGCAAACTGGAGCCGGGTATGTTGTTAACGGCTGAGTGGCGGGGAAAGGTTGTCTGGGTACTCAAGCGCACTCCTGAAATGCTGGATAACTTAGAAAAATTGAATGACCAGCTCGCTGACCCTGATTCACAGCGGGATCAGCAGCCTCCTTATGCGCAGAACCATACAAGATCGATCAAGCCTGAAATATTGGTCGTTTTAGGGGTTTGTACTCATCTGGGATGTTCACCAGTCTATCGAAAAGATATTGCACCTGCTGATTTAGGTCCGGAATGGCTGGGAGGATTCTTCTGCCCTTGCCACGGGTCCAAATTCGATTTGGCCGGGCGTGTCTACAAGAGTGTTCCGGCCCCTTCCAATCTGGTAGTACCTCCTTATACCTATTTGAGTGACAACCGGCTTTTGGTCGGTTCAGACAGTAAAGAGTCCGCCTAAAATGAGTAAACAGCAAAATGCAATGATGGAATGGATAGACAAGCGCTTTCCTTTAACAGCTACCTGGAAAGCACATTTGTCTGAGTATTACGCTCCCAAGAATTTCAACTTCTGGTATTACTTTGGGTCGCTGGCACTGCTTGTGTTGGTCAACCAGTTGCTGACAGGTATTTTTCTGACCATGAATTACAAACCTGATGCGGGAATGGCATTTGCATCGGTTGAGTATATCATGCGGGATGTGGATTTTGGGTGGTTGATCCGGTACATGCATTCCACAGGAGCTTCCATGTTTTTCGTGGTAGTTTACCTGCATATGTTCCGCGGGATGATGTACGGATCTTACCGGAAGCCGCGTGAATTACTGTGGTTGATCGGTATGGCCATCTTCTTCGTGCTGATGAGCATGGCGTTTACCGGATACATTCTTCCGTGGGGGCAGATGTCCTATTGGGGAGCACAGGTGATTGTGAGTATGTTTGGGGCGATACCGGTCATCGGAGATACTCTATCAAACTGGATTCTTGGCGATTTTATGCTGTCGGATGCAGCATTGAACCGGTTTTTTGCTTACCATGTGGTCACATTGCCGGTATTGATCGTCGTGCTGGTATTTGTGCATATCCTCGCTTTACATGAAACTGGTTCCAACAACCCTGATGGTATTGAGATCAAGGCCAACAAAGATCCACGTACTGGCATACCGGTCGATGGCATACCGTTTCATCCCTATTATACGGTCAAGGATATTTTTGGAGTGGTCGGGTTTCTGATCGTATTCTGTGGAATTATTTTCTTCGCACCCGAGATGGGGGGGTATTTCCTGGAAGACAACAACTTTATTCCAGCCAATCCTTTACATACACCTGATCATATTGCACCGGTATGGTATTTCACACCATATTATTCGATGTTGCGCGCAGTCACGGTAAATTTCCTGGGGGTGGATGCCAAGTTATGGGGAGTGATTCTGATGGCAGCATCAGTGGTTATCTTCTGTTTTCTGCCTTGGCTGGATCGCAGTCCGGCTAAATCGATCCGCTATAAGGGTCCATATTTCAAATTTGCACTGACTCTCTTTGTGATCAGCTTTTTCGTTCTTGGATGGTTAGGTACTAAATCTCCAACCCCGCTGTATACATTGCTGGCACAAATTTTTACTGTAATTTATTTTGCTTTCTTTCTCCTGATGCCGTGGTACAGCAAAATAGACAAAACTAAACCAGAACCGAAGAATGTAACAAAATGAGAATGATAAAATTTTTACTACTAGCCATATTATTGGCTCCGTTTGTCGCTTATTCTTCCGGTCAGGAAGTCAAGCTGGATAAAGCTCCCATAGACAGAGCCGATAAGGAATCTCTACAGCGGGGAGCCAAGAGTTTCGTGGAATATTGCCTTACTTGCCACGGTGCCAATTTCATGCGTTTCAATCGTCATCACGATATCGGAATGAGTGAGGATGATATTCGTGCTAACCTTATCCATACTGGGCAAAAAACGGGTGATCTTATGGAAGCCGCGATGAGAAAGAAAGAGGCTGAGGGATGGTTTGGTGTGGTTCCTCCCGATTTATCCGTCATTGCTCGAGCTCGTGGAGCAGATTGGTTGTATACCTATTTGCGTACTTTTTATCAGGATACTTCAACTTACAGTG
This sequence comes from Nitrosomonas sp., assembly GCF_040256045.1. GTDB lineage: Bacteria > Pseudomonadota > Gammaproteobacteria > Burkholderiales > Nitrosomonadaceae > Nitrosomonas. The sequence continues at coordinate 3,437 of NZ_JBDZWD010000016.1, read as the reverse complement.
GCTGGAATAACCTGATTTTTGACAAAGTGGCCATGCCTCACGTTCTGCATCATTTGCAGGGATGGCAGGTACTCGAACCTGGAACCGGAAACCTGGTGCAAACAAAACCGGGTACGATGACCAAAGAGGAATACGACAGATTCGTAGCCGATATGGTGAATTACATGGTTTATCTAGGTGAGCCGCATGCACCTTATCGTAAGGAACTTGGAGCTATTGTACTGTTGTTCCTGTTTGGTATGTTGGGGCTGACCTATCTGCTCAAGAAAGAATATTGGAGAGATGTACATTGATCTCCTTGAAGTCAGTTTCTGTGTAACCGGTTTCATCTGACAGTAGCTATGATGACATTGTATTCAACGGCGACCTGCCCTTTCAGTCACCGGTGTCGTATTGTATTACACGAAAAGGATATGGATTTTCAGGTTATTGATGTTGATCCCAACAACATACCTGAAGATATTGCTGTAATCAGTTCTTACAGTAAAGTGCCTATTCTGGTCGAGAGAGATCTCGTGCTGTACGAAGCAAACATTATCAATGAGTATGTTGATGATCGTTTTCCGCACCCGCAACTCATGCCTGCGGAACCGGTAATGCGAGCTCGTGCGAGACTGTTGCTGCACCGGTTCGAGAAGGAGCTTTTCTGCCATATAGAATCTCTGGAACAGGGAGATCATAAAATAGCAGATAAAGCACGTGCAGAGATAGCGAACGGATTGACAATGATCGCTTCCATCTTCGAGAAACAGAGATACATGCTTGGGGACGAATACACCATGCTGGATGTGGCGATTGCTCCTTTGTTATGGCGACTTGATCACTATGGTATCAAGCTGCCAAAGCAGGCGGCACCATTGCTGAAATATGCCGAGCGACTCTTCAGCAGGCCCTTGTTTATTGATGCGCTGACTCCATCTGAAAAATTGATGCGTAAATGAATGATGGTTCTTCAATCAAGCCTTATTTGATACGTGCGGTACACCAGTGGTGTACCGACAGCATGTATTGTCCGCATGTTTCAGTACAGGAGAGCGGTTGTTCGGGTATTCCTGCTGAATCATTCAAGGATGGAGAAATAATACTTAATATAAGTTATCAGGCAACGAATGATTTGCTAATTGATAATGAAACAATTCAATTTGTAGCGCGCTTTAACGGGGTGCCAAGAAAAGTTGAGATTATGATTGGAGCGGTGGTCGCGATATTCGCCAGAGAATCAGGTCAGGGACTTACTTTTATTCCGGAAGTCAATAAGACAGATGTTGCTGATGAACAAGGAAGCAGTGTAGATCACCCTGTTTCACAGGACAGCCAGGCTTTATCCATTGAGAGTAAACGGGGTAAACCTTTTTTGAAAATTATAAAGTAGTTTGATTTTTCCTGTTTGCCGGCATAGCTCAGTTGGTAGAGCAGCTGATTTGTAATCAGAAGGTCGCGAGTTCGATTCTTGCTGCCGGCACCATTAAATCAATAGGTTGCAGTGTAATTAGTTAGTAGCTTGTTGTTACCTGTCCCAAGAAACGTAACCATTAGTGAATTTCCCCGCTCATTTTTTCAGCATATTTAGCCAGATGATCGCTGGAAAGATGAGCATACCGCCTTACCATATCAGCTGATTCCCATCCGCCCAATTCCTGCAGTGCATGTAGCGGTGTGCCGGCTTGTATATGCCAGCTTGCCCATGTATGTCGTAGGTCGTGCCATCTGAAATCTTCTATCTCTGCGCGTTTGAGTGCATTACGAAATGCCTTGGTGTTGACTTGTATAACCCTTGATCCCTTGTAGGTGAAAACGTGGTTATCATTTTTCCCGATCTGGCTTTTGAGTATCTGGATGGCGGCTTTTGATAAGGGTACCGGTATGGCTTTCTTTGCTTTGGCCTGGTCAGGATGTATCCATGCGCATGAACGATCGAGATCGACTTGATCCCATGTCAGCTCAGTAACATTTGACTGTCTTAATCCTGTTTCCAGACTGAACTGCACGATTGACACCAGGTGTGCGGGCAGTTCTCCGATGAGTCTGTTCGCTTCTTCCCGGGTCAACCATCTGACCCTTCTCTTTGGTTCGGGGAGTAGCTTTATGCTCGGATAGCGGTCAATCCATTCCCACTCATTGGTGGCCTTACGCAGGATTGCTCTTATTACAGCAAGCGTCCGATTGCAGGTAGCGTTGGATGATCCCTCGTGTAATCGGGATTTGATGATCTGATCGATATCTTCCCGGCTGATTTCATGCAGCAACTTTCCCCTGAGATATATATCCAGCCAGCGTAAGTGAGTAAGGTCATCATGTTGCGTTGCCTTGTGTCTGGTTTCTCCCAGCCATTTCATGACTGCCTCTTCCCATGCTCGATGGGGCTTTGCTCCAAGTTTTAATTGCTCCCATAACCCGGCCTTCAGTTTGTCGTGGTATTCCTGCGCCTTTTTTCTGTCTGAAGTCCCAGTGCTTTGATATAGGATTCTTCCGTTATGGCTGATTTTGACCCACCAGAAAGCGGAATCTTTTCGTTTATAGAGTGACATTTAACCTCCCCATTGTTATGTTCCTCTTTATGTTCGGATATGTATCGGATCAGGTCAATGTCAACAAATCTCCATGCACGGCCGATCTTACGGCATGGTATCTTTCCGCTTGCAGCCAGCGATAACATTGTCACGCGGCTCACTTTAAGCAAGGATGCAGCTTCATCGGTGGTCAGGATTTTGGCTTCCATCTTTATTCGGCCAGCCTACCTGATACCCAGTTTTGGGCTGTTGCCGGTTTTGTGCAGATTGCTATTTGCGGCTAGTCGTATTAATTCGTCTCTGAATTCGATCGGTGTTGCATTTGCTTCACGCCGTCTTAGGGTCGGCTTATTTCTTTCTTTCCCACGTTGATCGTGATATCCGACCTGATGTGATCCTTCTGGGCGTTGCCATCTCAATCCGAAGGGTGTAGATGAGCCGAAGTAATACAGCCATGTTGATTTGTTTGCGCGGTGACCGTAGGCGCTTTGCCAAACTTCACAAACCCAGCCTCCATCTATGATTGCCTGCCATCCAGGGCCTAGGGGTAATAATCCATATTCTCTGAAAGCCTTGCTTTTCGCTGGATGCTCCAATACACCTCCAAACTTTCTTACACTGCGTAATGCTGCGACGAAACAGCCACCATCATTTCCTGGACGATTGTGTTCCCCACCCCATCTTTTGTAATTTATAGAAGCAAATGCTCCCCATAGCTGACATGGTGGGTGTGCTACGACTGGATACGGACCGCTATATTTCCTGGCATCACGATCAATAGGCCATATATCAATATTTGGTAAGTTGGCATAGCATCCGTCCTTTTGTACAAATAGAGCGGCTATTTTCATATTCCCCTCGGTTGCCATTTAGTTTCCATATGCTTATATCTTGTTGAGCCGCTTTCGATAACTGCACATTTCAGGA
>NZ_JBDZWD010000002.1:101378-107205 GCF_040256045.1 Nitrosomonas sp. | reverse complement strand
TCTTTACCCCTGCTTCCAGAAGATGATGCTCTAAAGCAGGCTCGAACTGGTGGCAAAAATCATCTATGAGACAAAAAAGTTCGGTTAAACTATCCATGAGCGTCTCCTGAATGCGATTGATTTGTTTGTAGAAACATAATCTTACGCAAAAAGCCTGGCGCTCATCCTCTCTTTTCTTATCCCGAACTCAGGTTAGATATAAATCCTTCCGGTTACGGTGTCCGATCTGAACGCTATTCGCCTAAAATCACTCTCGCCGGTTTGCCGAGGTGAATTTTCTTGCCTGCGCCTCTTTCCCATTTTCACAATTCCTTCTTACCGATAATTTTTATACGTCAGGCTAAAGTCAGTAGAAAAAATGCCGATGCCAGTTTTTTGGTTAGCGTGTATTACATCTGGCCAAAAAAAGCCCAAGTTGAGAAATCCGGAAGCTTTATTTTTTTAATTTCTGAGGAGATTCTGAAATGAAAAAGATTTTTCTGATTCTTGTCGTATTTTTTGGATTTAATTTGTCGGTATTAGCTGGGGTAGATATCAATACAGCTAGTCAGGCAGACCTTGAATCGGTAAAAGGGTTAGGTCCAATTAAAGCAAAAGCAATAATTGAATATCGAAACCAACATGGAATGTTCAAGTCAGTGGAAGAATTGGCTAACGTAAAAGGTATAGGAGCTGGAATACTTAAACGACTGGGTGATCAAGTAAGTGTTCAAGAAGAAGCTGTTTTGACTGAAACGAAAGCAGATTGATCAAATCTGGCACTTATAGAAATTCTTTTGTCTAGTTACTGTAGTTTATCGGACAGCTGATATTACTTGATTAAAGGCTGTCCGGTAAGTTTTGTACTTTAGTGTAAAATGACCTAGTCTTTTCTGCTGAGGTTAAGCTGCTGGCTCATACGCGTTTGCGTAGGCTTCAAGCGAGTGTTTTCATATCGAGCGCTTAATGGAGGCTGCCGGTAGCTGTAAAAGTGGACCCAATAGCTAATACCGCATCGCGTGTTGCAAGGTTACGAAGCGTGCACACAGTGTCTTTCCATGTCCGGATCTAAGCGCTTGACTATGCATTCTGCTGTGGGCATGCGGCGTAACGAACTCCTGCCTCAATCCGTAGCTCCTTACCACCCGGATGTAGTTCCGATTGGTAAAAACGAGTCCATTATCGGATCTCAGCAGGAACGGTATCTGGAAGCGATCCGTAACGGCTGATTGGCACTTCCAGGCGGGGGCTGCCTTTGCACCTTGGGTAGGGCCTTGATTGGGTAGTAATACAGCGTGCACCGAGGAATACCCAACCACTCTCTTGGCAGAGCTTGCTTATCGAGACGAAATAACCTTCTTCCTGCAGTCTCTGACGGATTGTTGCGATCATACCTGATCCTTGCCTAACAGGGATCCAATTTTTTCGAGCACACGATTCCAGCATTGCTTCACTATAGGCTTCCTGGAAATTCTTGATCGGCTGGTTCAACTGCTGCCGAACATCCTCCGGCTTGGCCTTTAATTCCAATTACAGATAGAAACAGAAATTATGGAATCATATAACATACTGTAAATTAATCATATTATCAATATAATTATTTTTATTTATATCGAGAATTGGAATAAGGCGTTCTCCATGCCAAACTTGGCTTGATCAAGCTAGTCCTCAATCTCTGAGGGCGGTAGGTCAACCTGCCGATTGGCTTTAGCAGCTACCGTCTCCTTGCTCTGGATGATTTCTATCACTAAAGCCGGCTGGGCCAGCGCTTGATTTTTTGTCCATCTTAATGTTCACCGGTATTTCCTATGAGGAATAATACCTGAGCAGGAAATTGCCGAGTCAATAAAAATGTTTGCAGCACACCAGATCAGGTGTGGGTTTCACCACCGATAAATCCGGTATGAAAATTTTTGAGGTGCAATACCAATGGCGTAACCTGTAGAAAAAAGAAAAGTTTCTCAGTAGCGTGAAATATAAAATTGGAATCTAGGAAGAGTGATATGACGGAAAAATGTCGCTGTCGATACTAAATGAATGGCTGATATGTTGAAAGATTATGCTGCTGGATTTGCACGGTAAAGAAGTCAAAACTTTACATGATTGATAGTGTTGTGAATCTGCGTATAAAGTTTTCAGAAATTTAACGAGTATCGGTTTTTTTATCAGAGGTAGTTTTATGAATCAGTTAAGCAAGTGGATAGGGTGGTTACTGTTTTCCCTGTTGGGTGCAGTAGCCTTCGGTGTCATTGCCCTCAACCGGGGTGAATCGATCAGTGCAATCTGGATTGTCATTGCGGCAGTATGTGTGTATTTGATCGCTTTTCGTTTCTACAGTCAGTTCATTGCCAGGCGGGTATTAAAGCTGGATGCAACGCGTATGACTCCAGCATATAGGTATAACGATGGGCTGGATCATGTACCGACCAATAAATATGTGCTGTTCGGCCATCATTTTGCTGCAATTGCAGGAGCCGGGCCGTTGGTTGGGCCGATTCTGGCGGCACAGATGGGATATTTGCCGAGTATGCTGTGGTTGCTTGCCGGCGTTGTATTTGCCGGCGCAGTACAGGATTTCATCGTACTTTTCATATCGATGCGGCGTAACGCCCGGTCGCTCGGTGATTTGATCAAATCCGAGCTGGGGCATGTTCCCGGCATGATCGCGCTGTTTGGTACGTTCTTTATCATGCTGATTTTGCTCGCCGTGTTGGCCTTGATCGTCGTCAAGGCGCTGGCTGAATCACCATGGGGAACATTCACCGTTGCGGCGACGATTCCTATCGCAATGTTCATGGGGATTTATTCGCGTTATTTTCGGCCGTGTGCGATTGCTGAAATATCGCTGATCGGATTTACGCTGCTGATTTTATCGATTGTAGCCGGCCAGTACGTTCAGGAGGACCCTGCATGGGCAGCGGTGTTCTCGGCAACCGGTGAACAACTGACTTGGGTATTGATCGGCTACGGCTTTATTGCTTCAGTATTGCCGGTATGGTTATTGCTGGCGCCACGCGATTATCTGTCGACTTTTCTTAAAATTGGCACAATCGTTGGTTTGGCAATCGGTGTCATTATTCTTTCACCGGAATTGAAAATGCCTGCGTTGACACAATTTATTGATGGCTCCGGCCCGGTCTGGTCGGGTGATCTGTTTCCGTTCCTGTTCGTGACAGTAGCCTGTGGTGCGGTTTCCGGTTTCCATTCGTTGATCGCATCCGGTACTACACCCAAAATGATACAGAATGAAACTGATGCACGTTTCATTGGTTACGGCGCGATGTTGATGGAATCGTTTGTCGCGATCATGGCGCTGATTGCCGCAGCAGCACTTGAGCCTGGTATTTATTTTGCCATGAATAGTCCGGCGGCGATCATCGGTACTACGGTGGAATCAGCTGTACAAACGATTTCCCAGTGGGGGTTCCATATCACTCCGGAAATGATCACCCAAACTACGCAGAACGTCGGTGAACACAGCATTATCTCGCGAACGGGCGGTGCGCCAACGCTGGCGGTGGGTATGGCGCAGATTCTGTCGGGAGTGATCGGTGATACTGCGATGATGGCATTCTGGTATCACTTTGCTATTTTATTTGAAGCATTGTTTATTCTGACGGCGGTTGATGCGGGAACGCGCGCCGGGCGTTTTATGTTACAGGATCTGCTTGGTTTATTCATTCCAGCGATGAAACAGACCGATTCGCTGATGGCGAGCTTGATCGCTACGGGTATCTGTGTATCCGGCTGGGGATATTTCCTGTATCAGGGTGTGATCGATCCGCTGGGGGGTATCAATACCCTGTGGCCGCTGTTCGGAATCGCCAACCAGATGCTTGCCGGTATCGCACTGATTCTGTGCACATGTGTGCTGTTCAGGATGAAGCTCGATCGCTTTGCCTGGATTACAGTGATTCCGGCAGTATGGGTTTGCATTTGTACGCTGACTGCCGCCTGGCAAAAAATATTTCATGATAATCCGCGTATCGGTTTTCTCGCACATGCGGAAAAATATCAGGAGGCAGTGACACAAGATATCGTGCTGGCACCTGCCAAGTCGATCGGACAAATGCAACAGGTTATATTCAACGACTATATCAACGTTACGTTGACGGCACTGTTCATAGCGGTGCTCATCAGCATACTGATGTTCGGTATTCGAACTATTCTGCAGGCACGTGTCATCCATCACCCGACAACCCGGGAAACGCCGTTCGAACTGTTACCTGTTTATGCGTCAATTGAGAAATAATCGGGAGAGACCATCATGATCAATAATCAAATGAACCACATTTGGAAACGGTTTGCGCAAAGTATGCGCCTGATGGTGGGTGTGCCGGAATATAGCGTTTATGTTGAACACATGAGAAGTGCACACCCCGAACAGACGATTATGTCGCAAGAGGAATTCTTTCGTGAACGCATGGAAGCACGTTATGGTGGTAAGGGCAGGCTCAATCGCTGCTGCTGATTGGCGTGGTCCGATAGCTGATCAGGATTGAATCCAAGGTAGTGATACCGACTCCGACCCTGCAGAGATTGACCGGAAAAAAGCTGGATATTCTTCAGAAGAAATTTAGTGATGATTTCATCCTGCTGATCGTCAGCCGTTTATTCTGAAAAGATGGCGCGAGTGCTGTTTTACTTTAATGGAATCGAAACGATTCAGCAGGCTGCCGAATCGTGCAATTTTCTGTTCGATCTGTTCAACCGGAATTTCGGGAAAACGGTGATCGTGGTAAGAAAGCCGGTTTGGTCCGGGGCGGCGCATGTTCAGCTGGGTCAGTATGGCTTTGAGGTTCGCTAGAGCCCATCCTGCCAGATACACCGGAGCAGCGCTTGCCGGTGGTTGGGACTGGCTGTAGCCACTTTCTTCCAGGACATCGATGATACGTTCACATGCGAGACGATCGTTCTGTGCCGCCAGATAGTAATCGATGAGTGCCTTGCGTTCTTCACCTCCTGGTGCACCCAGATCACCGTTCAGAATTCGGGACAGGGTATCCTGGAGCTCGCTGAAATTAAATGACTGGTAACTCAGCCGGGTAGGCAGGCCCTGGAAATCATAGTCGTAATATTCATTGAAAGTTGCAAGATAGGAAATGGCCGGAACTCCCAGGGCGTAGGCTTCCAGGCCAGTCGTGCAGCCGTTGTGCACCATGGTTTTCGAAGCCAGAAGCCAGGGGATGACGTTGCCTTCGTTCGTGACCTTTACGCGCTGGCATCGAGCAGCGATATCGTGATAAACCTGAAAGTTTTCACTTGGATGAGGCCGTACCACGATTGTGACATTCGGGAATGCCTGTTCCAGCGCCGGGATGAGCTGCCTGAAATCTTCCAGTATGGCTTTCTTGTGGTGCCACAGACCTTCGGCAAAGTCTTCGCTCATACCAATCCCGGCTTGTCCGCGCCGGGATTTTTTGTCCCCATCCTTTGCCGGAATGAACAGGCCGATATTGGGGATGAAAGGATTGACGTCGGTGAAATTGGTATTGATCAGAATGAAATCACCGTACAGATTGCGTAGACGTTCTACTTCTGCCGCAAAATAAGCGCGCATTTCCGGCCGCAGAATATCCCCGCGTGGATTTCCAGTCAGGTGAACAGGCAGATTTTCCGGAAATTGCGGATAGTGCTGAAGCAGATCGATGTTTTCTTGGCCCCAGGCAAAAATATGGGAAACATTCCTGATCGTAGTGGGAGAGAGTCGCAGTGTGTAATAAGTGTCGGCTGGCGGGTGAACCAGCGCTTCCTCTTCCCAGGCAACGATTTCGTGCCCGAGCATCCGAATGATCCTGAACATGGAATTACTCAGGCTGCGCATACTTTTTGCCAGATAGATGCCGCG
>NZ_JBDZWD010000002.1:0-101278 GCF_040256045.1 Nitrosomonas sp. | reverse complement strand
TCCTGAACATGGAATTACTCAGGCTGCGCATACTTTTTGCCAGATAGATGCCGCGTGGTAGTGATGCGATTTCAAAATGAACAAAGGCACGTGAGCCGATGATCACCGGAAACCCGCGTTCAGCCGCTACGCAAGCCAGCAGGAGCTTTGCATCCAGCTCACGTACCTGGTTCTCGACGGGGATGATCAGGGTTGAAGCAGAAGTAGCGGCCATGTTCGGTCAGATCGGAATAAGTTGGCAGTAAGGAGCCTGGGAAACCAGCAGGCGATTTACTTGGGGAATTGCGCCATTATTAAATATTCGGGAGTCAAAGGGAACAATTATTGCCAGTCCTGGACCTGCTTTAAATCCGTCTAGAGGCCCGTTTTTTCAAGAAATGCCAATGCCGACCAGAATCCTTCTCCCTTGTTTTTGTGACCCTGCCAGATTTCAGGTATGAACTGCACTCCGCGAGCAAATTGGTTCAACTGATCGCGCAGCAGGGTGAAGTCTACATCGCCATAGCCGATCTGTGCCCCTTCACCATCCACTCCCTTGGCATCTACTATATGCAGATGGATGGTATGCGGCAGTACCTTCTTGAGAAATGTATTGAAATCCCACTGGTAATAGTTGCAGGCCATCATGGAATGTGAAACATCGAGACAGATACGATGGCCGGTTTTTTCGCAGAATGCCGCGATTTCATCCGGATCGACAAAGAGGTTATGGTGACTCTGCCCCCCGAAGTGCCAGGGAAAAGGAGGCATGGTCTGAATGGCCAGTTGCACAGTACTCAAGTCGATTTTATCCAGCGCTTTGGCTACTCTGGCATAAAGTTTTGTGCGCATTTCAACCGGCAGGAAATTCTGTGGTGTCCAGCCTCCGGCATTGAGTACCAGTACTGGCTCCGGTGTCGCCGGGAAATACTGGCGCAACTCGGCGGCTACAGCCACCGTGCGTTTCAATTCAGCGATGGAATGCGCCTGATAATCTGCGTCATTGCTTGCCAGATCGAGAATATGATCGCCAGCGAACAATTCGGGGCTGTGCACGGCATAACCGATCGACAGCGGATCAGAGAAATAGTCGGATAGCCTCACGTCCAGATCGTGGTAGCTCAGATGAAACTCGACAAAGTCGATTTTCATTCCCTCGATCAGCGCACGGTAATCGTGATAGCGTGCCGGAATTCCGTAAGGGCGTGAAAAGATATAGTGCTGTTTTTTGGCTGATTTCGGGGTGATATCGGTTTCAAAGAACAAATCTCCGGCCTTGAAATCGCGCTGCGCCATCTTGCCCACCAGTTCATCGATACGGTTGGGTTGCAGGCCCTGCCCGGGGCTTTTCATTGTGATCATGCTGCGTTTGATAAGCTGCCCTTGCGAAAGATCGCAATTGATCACCAGGCTTTTGGCCAGATTTTCACGATTGATCATTTCCCCCTGAGTAAGCACCCGTTCACCGCCTTGTCCCATGGCATCCTCGATGTTACGAATCTGCCGCACCATTTCTGCAAATTCTTCTGGCAGCAGACTGACTTTGTGGTCGTTGCCTTCCATACTGCGGTTGACAGTGAAATGTTTTTCCACAATGCGGGCTCCAAGGGCAACGGCAGCCAAAGGTACTGAGAATCCACGTTCGTGACCGGAATATCCTACTACGGTACCTCCCAGTTGTTTCAAGTGCGGCAGGTAGTTGAGGTTTACATCCTTGAAGGGAGCAGGGTAGGTCGAGTTACAGTGCAACAAGGCAAAGGGAGCGCCCAGCCGGCGCAATAAGCCTACTGAACCTTTGATTTCTGCTTCTGAACTCATCCCGGTTGAGCAGAGTAGCGGTTTGCCCGTTTTCGCCAGAGTTTCCAGCATTTCGTAGTTAGTGAAATCAGCCGAAGCCACTTTAAAGGCTTCCAGTCCATATTCATCCAGTACACGGGCACTTACCAGATCCCAAGGCGTGCATAGGGGCAGAATATCCTGCTGCCTGCAGTAATCGAATACCTGACAAAGTTCGTCATGGTTCAGCTGGAATTTATTGAGCAGATCCAGCGTGTATTGTGATCCGAGGTCATAACCCGCTTCTGCATTCCTGCCTTGATTTGAATACAAGGAGGAAAGATCCCGCATCTGGAATTTGACACAATCCGCTCCAGCTTCCACTGCCAGATTCACCAGTTCTTTCGCGAGGCCGATATCGCCGTTGTGGTTGTTACCGATCTCGGCAATGACAAATGCGGGATTCTGGTCGGTAATCAGGAAGTCTCCGATCTGCAGCCCCGTGGCTGATTTTCGTGCCAGGGCGATAAAACGTCCCTGTTCGTCGATCAGCGGGATAATGTCGCGTTTGTGATCAAAATAATCGGCAATCTGATGTTGGGATTCAGTAACCGGCCGAGCAATGAAATTACGGTTCATCACGTGATCGATCGGCAGATTCAGGTTGAATTCGGTTGCCTGAGTCATCCAGCGTCGTACATCGCCATCGCTGACTGCCCCGATCAATACCCCGTTATCCTGCACAACGAAAACGATGCGGGACTGGTTGTCGTTGATGCGTTTCAGAGCATCGAGGATACTGTCTCCGGAAAAAACCAGATGGTCCTTGATCTTTTTTTCAATGCGCATGCTGCAATTCTATTTGATAGAGGTGATCATTGCCGGGTATATATGACAGGAATATAAAAATTCATACCCTGGAATGTGTCAATGTTGCCTGAGGTTTGTGTGGTGTGTGCTTACAGAATGAATGCCCATGCCTTATACCATTGTTTTGTTACCTCGGTAGATTTTTGCTTATGTCCTGATTGCGGTAACCCTTCTTTGGATAAGCGTGCTGAATTGTAAACAGTTTGTAGGGTTTATGTGCATCCGGCATGCTTAAACAGTAGAATTGCCTGTCATTTTTAGCATGTATCGGTCGGAAGGCTGGTGACCGGTTTGCAAAATCGCCAGAATTTGACTTCACTCACATATTGTTTATTCGGAATCTGATTAGATAAATCCCGGCCAATGTTGATTTATTCTCTCATCCCCGCGCGGGGAGGATCAAAAGGCGTGCCACATAAAAATATCCGGCTGTTATGTGGTAAGCCCCTGATTGCCCATTCAATTGAAATTTCGCTCCAATCGCCTTCCATTCAGAGAACTTTTGTCAGTACCGATTCGGAGAAGATTGCAGAAGTAGCGAGAAATGCCGGTGCAGAGGTGCCTTTTCTGAGGCCGGCTGATCTGGCGCAGGATGATACGCGCGATCTGCCGGTGTTTCAGCATTTCCTGAGCTGGTTGGAGCAAAACCATGTGCCTCTTCCCGATGCTGTTTTCCAGTTCCGTCCCACTTCTCCTGCGCGGCGTGTTGAAAAAATAGAGGAAGCGGTTGAAGTCCTGAAAAAACATCCGGATGCCGATTCTGTGCGTGGAGTGACCGAGCCGGCGCAGAATCCATACAAGATGTGGACTATCGATGACAATGGTTTCCTGCGAGCTTTGCTGAATATTCCTGGTATTCCAGAACCCTTTAACGAGCCCAGACAAAGTTTGCCTGCGGTCTACTGGCAGGTTGGTTATCTGGATCTGATACGTACCCGGACGATTCTGGAGAAAAAATCACTCACGGGCACGCGCATACTGCCCCTGAAAATCGAGGGTAGAGATTCGATTGATATCGACGATGAATTTTCATTTCAACTGGCTGAGTTTCTGATGGAAAAACGAGGAGTCGTCCGTTGAATACTTCAGCTTTGAAGGCTGTGGTAGTCGGACTGGGCTCTATCGGAGTCAGGCATCTCAATAATCTGCATGCACTTGGGGTTCGGGAATTGGGTGCAGTGCGTACCCGCAATCTGCCACCTCCCGCCCAGATCATTCCGGAAGATGTACAGCTGTTTCAGAACCTCGATCACGCACTCAAACAAAACTTTGATCTGGTGGTGGTGGCCAACCCGACTTCATTACACCTGAAAACACTTATCGAAGCGCTCAAGGCAGGGTGTTATGTCTATGTGGAAAAACCTATCGCACATGATAAACGACATCTGTCCGAATTGATGCGCTGTGTGGATCCGCGCGGGCCTCGTGTACTGGTTGGCTGCCAGCTCAGGATGCATCCGGGATTACGGAAAATCGAAGAATGGATGCAGCAGGGCAGAATGGGAAAAATCTATTCCGTACAGGTCGATCTGGGTGAATATCTGCCTGATTGGCATCCATGGGAGGATTACCGTCAGAGTTATGCGGCACGGGCCGATCAGGGAGGCGGTGTCATACTCACCCTGATCCATGAACTGGATTATCTGTACTGGCTTTTCGGCAAACCCAAGAATGTTTTTGCCATCGGAGGGCATCGAACCTCGCTGGAAATCACGGCAGAAGATACGGCGCTCATTTCATTCGAAACGGAGCAGGGGATCTGTGTTCAGCTTCGTATGGATTACTGGCGCAAACCACCGGTTCGGCACATGAATATCGTTGCTGAAAAGGCCATCGTCGATTGGGATTATCCTTCGCGTCTCACTACGCTGCAGCAGAATGGGCACCTCCTGGACGAAATCGTCCTGGCACCTTCCTGGGATCGGAATGAACTTTTTCTGTCCATGATGAAAGAGTTCATCGAAGGTATTCCCGGCGGATCGATTCCGCGCGTTACTTTGCAGGAGGGCATAGATGTGCTGAATACAGCACTTGCGGCCAAACAATCTCTTCAAACCGGACGACAGGTCAGATTATGAATCAACCCTATAAAGGAACACCTTTTGATCTTAGCGGGCGAGCTGTTCTCATCAGTGGGGCAACGGGTCTTCTCGGTACGGAATTCGCTCTTGCAGCCGCTTCAGCCGGTGCAGATATGATACTGGGTGATCTGGATGGTGACCGGCTGGAACTATTGAAAAATGAAATAATTGCTTCCTGTCCGGATGTACACGTTCTGATTCAGGTTCTGGATGTTACCCGTGCGGATTCATGCCAATCCATCGCACAATTATGTGAGGATCGGTTTGGCCGGATCGATGGGGTGGTCCACAGCGCTGCGATCGATCCGAAATTTGAGCAAGGCTCAGATACTTCCCGCTTCTCAAGATTTACTGAATTTCCTTTGGCGCTTTGGCAGACTTCGCTGGATGTCAACCTGACCGGTGCATTCCAGCTCGCTCAGGCCGCCTGCAGAATAATGGAGAAATCCGGCAAGGGATCCATCGTTTTCCTTGGATCCAATTATGGTCTCGTGGGGCCGGATCAACGCATCTATAGAAAGGCCGGACAAGAGACGCAGACCTATAAACCCGCGGTGTATTCGGTATGTAAAGCAGGGTTGCTGGGACTCACCAAATTCCTGGCCGCCTATTACATGAATACATCCATTCGTACCAATCTGCTCACGCCCAGCGGTGTCTGGAATAAACACGATTCCGAGTTTACCGGTCACTATTCGTCACGAACCATTCTGGGGCGTATGTCAGAAAAAGAGGAGTACCGGGGAGCCATCCTCTTTCTGCTTTCGGATGCATCCAGTTATATGACAGGTGCAAATCTGGTCATCGATGGGGGATGGACAGCGTTGTAGGTGTTCTTCTGCGTATCCATTTCAGTCAAAAGAAAATTTTATTTTCTTATCTGCAGAAATTCTGGTACCAGAGCCGGTAAAGATTTCCCTGATCAGTTGCTTTCGTTCTTAAGCATATCCCAACAGCGTGCAAGGGACTCGAAAATGACAGGGTTACTGGAAATTGCCGCGATTTCATGATTCAGCCAGAATGAGGGTTTGGTCCAGTTGAAGCTTCCGAAGATCGACCAGGCACGATTGTCCTCTTCGATCAGTACAAATTTGAGATGCATGGGTAGAGAGCCGGAAGGCCGGATGCGCCTGAACCGGATTCCGGCGTTGATCAGGCGCTGTTCTACCTTGGGGGTGACACGCCTGAGAGTGGATTCAGCCAGGATTTCCAGATCGACCCCGCGTCTTGCAAGACTGGTCATGATGTCGACTGCACTTTCCATCCGGATGTGCGAGGCCGCGATGCGGACACGTGCGCTGCTGCCGGTTTTGCGCAAAAATTGTACGACAGGATGTGTATCTGTCCGTGGCCAGAAATAGATATCGGTATCTGTACCATGGATAGCATTGTTCGTATCGGTGGTGAACCGGTAGAAAAGCCCGGGGGGTGACTGGTGCAGCTGTCGTGCATGTTCTGCAAGCTTCTCGACCAGTACCGGATCCTTGAGACCGATCAGAGCGTTGTAGCCGTGATCCTGGTCACCAATCTCCCGGATGATCTCGGGATCATCTCCCGGGCCATTGCCTGATGGATTGAAGGAGCCGATGAAGGCAACGGGTTCGGGGTGCGAGAAACAGTAGAGTTTCTCGTGTAGCTGGGGTTTCCATGATTTTGTTGCGGGTGACGGTACACCGAGAAGAGTAACGATGCGCAATGCATCACCCAGCCCGTCAGGCCCTGAGAGCAAAGCGATCACCGCATCATTGGCGTATGGAATACGCGGTCTGCCTTCGAGGGTCAGCGTAACGCGCACACCCCGTTTGTGCGCCTGAACGAGTGCTTTGGCAAGACAGAGGTCACGGAAATAATAGGTTACCCAATCGATAGTGCCTCCAGCAGGTACGGCTGCGATCTGTTCTGCCAGGATGTCGCGCAGGTGACCGGGTGTCTGACCGGGGCTGCCAAAATGAACTTCCGGAGGTGGAGTTTTCCTCATTTGTGAAAAACCGGTATTCCACTCAATGAAACTCGCATAACGGTACCAGAGCGTAATGGGGTGGATTGGTTGCCGGCTGGTGCAGACCAGGCGTGTATTTGCTTTGTCGGAAACCATATTATTCAGAGATATTGGTAGTGTCTGCCTGATCCGATTTTTTACGCGTTGCCTGCTCTTCCAGGAGAGCTACATAACGCGGGAGGACATCAGCACCATCGACATGCAGCATTTCATCGATGAAGCGCTGACGATGCGCCTCCACATAGTAGGAATCGTATCCCGCGGTTAAAAATCTGTCGATCATCCTGTACACGTCATCCCGGCATTTCAGTTCCGTTTCAGGCATGAAATGAGCCATGGCCGATCGGCCAGCGTGAAGATAATCGGCTGCCATCACCGGCTTTTTTGCCTTGACAGCCTCAAATACCACTGAGGTAGCCAGATCGATGATGACATCGGCCCAGTTCATCAGAGAAATCGAATGAACATTATCTTCCGCCACACTCACGTTCGGAAGTTTCCGCAGAGAAGCGTTACCAGTCAGAGGCTGTCTCCAGCCTCCCCGTGTATGGGGTTTGATCACCAGTTCCACTCCCGGAAATGCAGCAATCATGCCAATGACCTCGCTGACTTCTTCCCAGAATGTGGTGAATTCGCTTTTTCTCAGAAACATGACGATTCTGAGCCGAGTGTCCGGGCTGGTTTTTAACTGAGGAACCGGCGACAGTGTGGCAAGTTTATTCAGCCATTCGTCACAGTAGCGTGGCGAACCCAGAACGGCAATCGCTTCATTGTTCAGAAATGGCCGGAAACGGGTTGCGCATAATTCGTTAGGGACGACGAGCTTGTCGAATATCTTTGCAGCCGAGTACAGGGCATCCGGTTTCAGAACCCATTCATGATGGCGTATCAGTTGACTGGCATGCGGGCTGTCACCATGTGGCAGAGATACCGCACCGAGACCCATGGTTCTTGCCATGGTTACAATGACCTCAACCCATTCGATCGGGACAGGCGAATCGCTGGTAATCCAGTCGAACACAACTACACCACCTTCATTTTCGTTTCTGAAGCCATGCTCCAGCAACCGTCCGGCAGTACTCTGCCAGACTGCTGTACGCTTTTGAGCATCATATTTTCGGGCGAGCTTTTCGATAAGTCTGCCGATCAAAAAAAGGCGCTTCACGCTTCTGTTCAGGAGAAGCGTCTGCAAGCGCCATTGCATAAACTTCAGCGGCGACAGCAAACGCCGGATAGGGACGATACGAACGCGGTCAAGCGTGTCCAGGAACTTGATGCGGTAATCCTTGAGAAATTTAGGACGACCCAATAAAACTACGAGACTTTCGTGACCAGATTCTGACCATTTTGAAATTACCGGCGTGATGTGATCGATATCGTTGTAATGGCGCAGAAAAAATAAAGCTTTCATAGTGAGAACGATTGTGGCTGCCGGCGCTGGCATGGTTCAGTGCCTTGCCCGGCAGGCGAGATTATTTGACAAGTAAATAGAGGCTGGAAATTGGATCATGCTTTAAGTCTACTATGCCAGATTTATATGGCATAAGCATACAATGAGGCCAGACCCGGAAAATTGCAGATTTTGCCAGCTTGTGATGGTATTGCCAATTCTCAGGCGATAATCGGAAGGTATCCCGAATCGTGAAAAGCTGTCGAAAACATTGAGAAATTCATTTGTGGTAATAGCGGAGAGCGAGTGGAAACTAATGGGTCGGCTCGCTGTTAGATGTGAGTGGCAGCAGATCAGTAAATACAAAACCATCTCGATAGACAGTTTCTCCCGACACTACGTCTATCGGATTCTGAAACATGGGTCCATCGAATGAAAAGGTGTGGAACTCACCATATTCACCGCAAGGATCGATGCTATCCGGAATATCGTCTAAAAAAGAATCGTTGTATTCCCTCCCCGCGAAACTCTCCGGCATGCGTTTCGGGTCAATGCAGGTGACCACGGCTTTTAATCCACCAGTTACCATCTCCCGGGAGAAGGTTCTTGTTGGAATGCCCCAAAGCGGAAATATGGGTGCTATCCCGGTTCCACTCAGACAGTCTTCCCGATACCGTCGTACATCTTCGAGCAGGAAATCACCAAAGGCAAAGCACTCAATGTTTTCCTTCCTGGCGGAATCAACAAATGCTGACATGGCGGATGCATATTCGTCATTGCTGCAAGGATAGGGAATCTCGATGATGTGTAGCGGCAGACCGGCATTTTCTGCTTGTTGCCGCAGCAGCGCCACCCTTACACCATGCATGACAACGCGATTAAACGCTTTGTTTACTGTGCAAAATAGCCCAATCACGTCAACATGCGGATCTTGCCGCAGGACATGAAGCGCCCATGCACTGTCTTTGCCACTACTCCAGGAAAGAAAAGTTCTTCTGCGCAATAAACTGGCCTTTGTGGAATCGATACCTATTGATATTGGAAATCTGGTTTACAGGAGCCGGATAGTGAGCGGGGCAAGCGTTAAGTTTTGGTTCTGTTGATTGCTTTATCGTAAATCTTATTATTTTCCCTTTTGCCTACAGCGATAACGAAAACAACGATTTCCTGATTATTGATTTCATAAACAAGCCGATAACCTGCAGAGCAGAGTTTGATTTTATAAGCGTTATCAAAACCACGTAGCTTATTGGATTGAATATGAGGATTTTCCAGACACTTTTTTAATTTGTTCTTAAACTGGGTTTTGATGCTGCTGTCCAGTTTATCCCACTCTTTTTTTGCGCTTGGCAAAAATTTTAATTTATAAGTCATCAAGTGATACTTCAATTGCCAAATGCTTTTCTGCCTGCCTGGCCTTAACAATTTCACCTAATTCATAATCTTCCAATTTTTCCATCAATAATTCGTATACCTCGGCTGGAACAAGATAAGCAGTTGGCAGGTTATGGTTAAGAATAGCGATAGTTTCCCCTTCAGCTTTTTTTAATAAAGCTGTTGGGTTTTTCTTTAACTCAGAAATGCTTGCGCTAAACGAAGCCAGTATTTGTTGCATAAATACTCCAATGAGTGCCAAATAAAGCACTTATATTAGCATCTTATTAAGAGTGTGTAAGACAATGTAGTCGCCCCTGAAAAACATAATAACCAACTGATTATTATTGGTTATATTGTCATTTCTTTCGATCAAATCGACCGGGAATGATAAAATTACGGTTATTTTCCGGTCGAAATGGTGATTAACGATGCTCACGCCCGGTAGAACTTTTCATCAACCCAACCTGTTTGAAACAGATCTTTTATGGCAGCTTGATTCTGCTGATCCTTTGTTGCAACTTGCCAATGCCATACCCTGGCACGAGTTTGAGGAAGCATTCTCGATTCATTACACGAAGGGAACAGGTGCGCCGGGCAAACCGATTCGGTTGATGGTTGGGTTGCTGATTCTCAAATAGTTGGAGAATCTGAGTGATGAGGCACTGGTTGTACAATGGAAGCGTAATCCGTACTACCAGGCATTTTGTGGCATGAAGGAGTTTTGTCGCAAGCCGCCCTGCCACAGCACTGAACTGGTGCACTTTCGCAAGCGTATTGGCGTGAAAGGCGTTGACCGGATTTTTAAAATAAGTGTTGATTTACACGGTGCGGCGGCACTGGAGGACACCATTCATGTGGATACGACGGTGCAGGAGAAACACATCACTTATCCCACTGACAGCAAACTGGCCATCAAAATCATCAACCGGTTAAACAAAGTAGCAAAAGTGCATGGCATTCAACAGCGACGTACCTATGTCAGGGAAGTCAAAACACTGCGCCTGGCCATTCGCCATTTCCGTCATGCCTCCAAACGAGCCAAGGCCAAACGGGCACTCAAACAGGATAATCGCTACCAGAGAGACAAAAAGCGCAAGCAGTGCAAAAGACGGGCAGCAATTGAACCCATCATTGGCCATTTAAAATCAGATTACCGAATGGCAAAAAATTACCTGAAAGGCGCAATCGGTGACCACATCAACCTTCTGATGGCTGCTTGCGCCTGGAATCTGAAACAATGGCTTCCGGCCATTTTTTGGCGGTTTTTCCATGGGAAAAACACACAGATCACCCTCATTTCATGATGAAAACCTCCATTCTCACTGATTGATCTGTGTGAGTAACAGAAAAACTCAACGCACTCTCAAAATGACAATCAACAACGGGTGTTTTTCAGGGACGACTATGTATGCAGCAACCAAGTCACACTCGAATTAAGTCACCCTGCAAGGCGGCATCAGCTTGGGCGAATTATCAGGTGGCAGCTTTGTTACAGGGATGTGAGTTTCAGATCTTCTGGCCCATGAGCACGCATTTGCTACCGAGCAGGTGATAGATCAGCGCCATGCTTAATAACACTCCACGCGCGAAACTTCTCGGCTCGCGGAATAGCTGCATTTGCTGGACTCGTGGAGGGGAGTTGCACATACTCGACTATGGGAGCGTTTTGTAAGAACGGTTTGACATGTCGGGCATAAAGCGCTGCTGCCTTCGCACCGTTAAAGCACACCCGTCGGATGTCAGGATAGGCCGTGAAAAAGTGATCGAAGTCGTTTGGCACGATCGTATGCGCCACAATATCAGCATCCAGACTGCTTTCGCGCGTACATGACTGCAGCACATCCCAGAGCGCAATGCCACGATCCTTTAACGAAGATACACGTAGAGGATATGCGCTTGTGGCATCGAAACCGAGAATCTCCGCAGTGATTTTCCAGAAGAGATTTTGCGGGTGAGCGTAATACTGCTGTTCGCGAAGTGAAACTTTCCCGGGCATCGTGCCAAGAATCAACACCCATGAGCCTGGGCTCGCAATCGGAGGAAAGCTATGGC
This sequence comes from Nitrosomonas sp., assembly GCF_040256045.1. Lineage (GTDB taxonomy): Bacteria > Pseudomonadota > Gammaproteobacteria > Burkholderiales > Nitrosomonadaceae > Nitrosomonas. Next base: position 89,754 of record NZ_JBDZWD010000002.1, on the reverse strand, counting down.
AATGCATCGTCGCGCTTAACAATTAAGTTAACAGGCAGACAAAAGCGTAGATTTTTGCTGTCCGGCGAACGAAATGAGCGATGTTGAGCGCATTGTTACGCATTTTTGATTTTAATAAACCATTTAGGCTGCATAGCGTCGAAATCCTGGCGGATATTGGAAGGCAGGTAGCTGGCTGAATCCAGCCACGAACGATTGATCATCCACACGCTTGAACACAACCCAGTGCCAGAAATCCTTGCCTTTTTCCTGATGATGTTTAATGGACAACAACGCCAGATCGGGCAATGCATCCCAGGATTCGAACGGAACTTCGTCTTCGGAAGTTTCAACACCAGCACCAGACAGCATACGTCGGACGTATCGAGTATCCGACCACAGCAATTGATCCGAAGCGTGGATACCCATGGCGTTGGCTATGGCTTTCATCTCCGAGTAAGTTCTCCCAAGAATATTGGCAACCGATGCGATTCCGCACCCGGTGGTTTCTTCCTGTACTACTGGTTTGAGCACTGAATCACCCTTAATGTGTAATGCTTGAATGAGTTGTCGGGCTCTTTAGCCATGATCGATCCGCTCCTATGCCTCCTGATATTCAGTGCGATCAGAGCCAATTGGCCGGAGTACAGGCCGGTATTGCCAGTAATTTGCGGGTCTAACGGGATGTTCATAAGGAGGCTAACGTCAAGAGTAACGGACGCGTCACTTGCAGTATTCCATCCCTGTGGATCAGTACTTGTGTCAGCACCCCAGGCTATTTCTAGCTTGCTACGCAGGGAAAGTAATTTCTTTGATAGGTTGCTATCCATCTGGCAACAATATTATGGACAGTTCGAGTGGTAAGCTATGAAAGCTCCAACGTAAAATTGAGAAGCAGGTTACTTCTGGCTTGTCCCTCTCGAATGCAGTGTCAGGCCTGATTTTCGGAGAGCCAGGCCATCACCTCAATAACATTTTTATCTGGTGGAAAGACCGGGTAAAAACATTTTTTAATCATTCTGCCCTGCGTAATGAGCGTCAATCTTTTGAGCAATTTTAACCCTTCGACTTCAAGCAGAGGCAATTTTAAAGCTGAGGAAAAAGAATGATTAGCGTCGCTCAAAAGCGGATAAGGCAATCCTAAACGATTAGAGGCTTCTTTTTGTGCCTCTGACATTTGAGTGCTTATGCCGTAAACGCCTACGCTACTGCGTTTGAGTACAGTGTGATTGTCACGATATGAACATGCTTGAGGCGTACATCCAGCGGCACCGGGAATTTGAACCCAGCCTTCTGGGATGGGAACCCCGGGACGACCTGTCATTGGATAACAGAAAATTACGTTCCAATCAGACAAACCGGATAGATTGATTTCTTGATCATTGGTTGACCATAAAGAAACATCAGGCAGTAACATGTTTTCCAGATGTTCACACGCCCCATCATCCAACGGAATTGGCAAATCTACAGGAATGGAAAAAATTACATCTGGTGGAGGTTGAATATTTTGCATTGGATTATCTAAAAAGCCTAACCCAAATAGCTCAATGGCGGAGCGTTAGTAGAATCCACTGGAGCATTTGGGTAGGCATTGAATGTTTATCATAATCTCCAAGAGTTACATGGAATGAAAGCCAATCATATTGCCCTCAGTATCATAAGCAAGAGCAATAAACCCATGTTCACCAATCGAGAATTTTTCTTTGAAGATACTGCCGCCATTCTCAGCAGCGCGGGTAGCCTGCACTGCACAGTCCTCACACGCAAAATATATTAACGTTCCACCACACCCAGAAGGAACTCCAGCCATTTTTACCAGCATTCCACACGCACCATAGGTGGTTTGGGCAGTATCCTTGTCTGAGGGAAAGCTCCACATTTCCATATCCTCGCACTCAGCAGTAGGAGCAGGCATCTTTTCCAATTTGACTGCGAGTACCGCTTCATAGAACGTTTTAGCACGTTCCATGTCTTGAACATAAATTTCAAACCAGACGACGGGATTGCTTTGATTGCTTTTCATGGGATTTCTCCTTTGAGGTTGGTACGACAAAGCCTAATGCCCTAAATTTAGACGATGGTAAACTGCACAGCAGGTCTGGCATCTACTGCTCGATAATTTCAGAACGGCCAGATGACATATCGCCAGACAGCCATTGCCACTCTTCTTTTAACTTGAGTTTACCGCTACCAGTAACTTCTGGTGTAGATGTGCATAGGCCAATCGTGATTTGTCCTTGTCGATTTATATGGTGATATCGCATATCTAACTGGCCTGATGCCAGTATATTAGCGATCAAGTGTCTTCTTATGATTGTTGCCACCAGCGTATTCGGCCCAAACTACATCATCAACCTGATGATAGTGAAAGATGGTTTCTGCTCCAGCTTCACCGTTGGCTGTATTTTTTTGTTGATCTGAAAATTTTACCTTCGAGGTTGTATTTCATCTTGCAAGTCTCGCTGTAATGTCTGACGTTTGAATTAATCTGTGGTGGTGTCAGCTCAAATTTCAACATTCCAACGGTTTTGACCAGAAAAACCAGTGGGCACAATGCGTCAAAGTCAACAATCTTGCCGTGCTCTCCGAAGTTGAAGTCTACTTTGCCTGTGGAAGTCTGGCTGGGTAGCCGAAAATTAAACGGGCGAGACGACTGTCCATGTCCCCCCAACACAATATATACGACACTGGGTATCCGATAATCTGGTTTTTTTTTAAATATATATAATTATATGATTATTAATAAATAAATTTATGGAGTATTCCAGTTCTTACTGGAAAATGCGATATTTGTACCGATCGAAAGCGCTGCTGGGCCGGTATCATTCTTCCAGAAGTTATACGGCGTCCCTAACGGCTGGCATAAAGCTGGTCGATTTCACTTTGGTAGTGCTCATAAATCTTTTTCCGCTTCAGTTTAAGAGTTGGGGTGAGCATTTCATTCTCTACTGTCCAGGGTTCGGAAATCAGTAATGCACGATGAACCTTGGCATAGCCGGGGAATCCGCTGATCTGGTGTGCAATTTTCTCCAGAATGATTTCTTCCGCATACTCGTCGCATGCCAGTGCATGGGGATCATTTTTCGCATTACAGTGGGTGGCGACAACTTCCCATCCGCGCTTGCTTAGCACTGTCAGCGCACTCAGATAGGAGCGGCCTTCACCAACGATCATGACTTGTTCGAAGATCGGGTCACGCAGAATAGCTGCCTCCATATCGGCGGGCGGGATTTTTTCACCGGTAGAAGTAACGATGATGTCTTTCAGCCGGCCGGTGATGGTGACTCTGCCTTGTGCATCGATACTGGCGGTATCTCCGGAATTGAGCCATCCATCTTCGGATAGAATGGCATGAGTGGCTTCCGGATTGTTCCAGTAGCCGAGCATGACGTTAGGTCCGCGAATTAGCAGGGCATTGAGTTCCCCCAGTCTGACTTCCACATCGGGAGCGGGGCGGCCGACGCTTGACGGGAGATTGTCATCCAGCCGGTTGGCACAGACGACCGGGCTCGTTTCAGTCAGGCCATAACCTTGCAGGATGGGCAATCCCAAGCCGATGAAGACACGTGATATTTCCGGTGACAGTGCCGCGCCACCACTCATGACCTGCCACAAACGGCCTCCCAGCTTTTCCATGACCTTGCGCGCAACCAGTTTATCGAGCAGTGGCCACAGCAAGTGTGAAACCTGCCAGCCGGCTCGCTTCTGTTGTCGTTCAAACCGGCTGTATCCTATATCGACCGCCAGTTTGAATAGCAGTCTGGAAAGCGCAGGGCCTTCCGCCAGTTTGGCCTGTATTCCGGCATAGACTCTCTCATAAATTCTGGGAACCGAAATCAGGATAGTCGGCCGGATGATCTGCAGATCTTCCTGCAATTGGCGGATGGATCGGGCATAGACCACCGTAGCGCCGCACAGCATGGGCACGTAATAGCCGGCAGTGCGTTCGAACGTATGTGACAACGGCAGGAAAGACAGCAGTACATCATCCGGTCTGACAGTGACAATCTGTGCGCTGCTGTAGGCATTGGACAGAATATTATTGTGGCTCAGCATGACCCCTTTCGGGCGGCCGGTCGTCCCTGACGTGTAAATGATGGTGGCCAGTGCATGAGGGTCGTTTTGTACAGAAGGGATATCGCCTGGTGTTTCCGGCAGCCAGGCCTGCAGTGCGATGGCGCGCTTGTCACCTGTTTGGTGAACGTTTTCCGGGGAAGCATCCAGAATGATGATACGTTTCAGTTGCTGAAGTCCGGCAATGGACTCGTTCATGGCTTCCCATCGCGTCATATTTTCCAGCAGCAGTAACGTGGTCTCCGCATTGTCCAGACACCAGGCAGCGTTCTCTGCTCGATCTTCGGTATAGAGCGGGACGACCACCAGCCCCAATCCCAGTGCAGCCTGTTCGAATATCACCCACTGCGGGCAGTTGCGTGCCATGACTGCTACCCGGTCACCGGGAGAGAGATTTTCCTGTGAGAGTGCCGTCTGCCAGCGTTTGACGGCATTCGCTATGTCGTCCCATGTGTAATCCCGCCAGATTTCTTCGCTGACATCGTAATCGCGATAGGCTGTAGCACGAGGGGAACGTCTGGCACGTTCTCTGAACAGACCATCAAGTGTCCGGGCCGTTTCGACCGGAATCATGTCCAGATTGTGAGGAGGCTGGGTGTGGGTCATCGGGTTCATAGCGGAGCTTCTCCGTGTGGATTTTCTATCTGGCGAAGATCAGCGGAAAAATCATCTACCATGATGACCCGGCGCCGCAGGGTTTTCATCTGCTCAAGCGAGGCAGATTCTTTACTGGTAATGATACCTTGTGCCAGCGCCTGGTTGATCTGCTCATGCTCGTGGGCGGTGATCGCTTTATCTTTGACGGCCTGCCGCAATCTGGCCTCGATGGGTTCGCAGTCGATAGTACAGGCCAGGGCTTTTTTGAGCAGAGCCAGTGGTTCATTATCCTGCTCGGGCAGGTAGATGCCTGCCGTCAGGCGATCACGTACTTCTCCGGGGGCCAGAATAAGCCGTGCGACTTCATGAGAGAGTGAATCGGCAGGGGGCAGGCAACGCATTCCTCGCGGAAAAACGATGAACCGCAGCAGTCCTCGCGTGATTCTGCTTACGGGGAAATTGAGCAGAAACTCATGGAATGCCTGCTGGATACGATAAAGCGCATCCTGTACCGACCAGTGCAACAGAGGCAGATCTGCAGCAGGGCGGCCATCATCCTCAAAACGCTTGAGGGTGGCCGAGCACAGGTACATCATGCTGAGAATGTCACCAAGGCGTGCAGAAAGACGTTCACGCCGTTTGAGTGCGCCACCCAGCTTCAGCATGGCGATATCGGTCAACAGTGCGAATGCCGCGGAGAAGCGTGTCAATTGTCGGTAGTAATTCACTGTTTCGTGCGTTACGTTTTGCGGTATATCTCTGACCAGTCGTATACTGAGTCCATAGATCAGACTGTGGAACGTATTCCTGAAGGTGAAGACGATATGCCCGGTCAGCGCCTCGTCAAATACCCGTAATCCTCGTTTTTTATCCGGATCCCAGGCAGCATTGATTTCCCGCAGTGTGAAAGGATGAGCACGGATGGCGCCTTGGCCGAAGATGATCAGATTGCGCGTCAGGATGTTCGCGCCTTCCACCGTGATACCCACGGGTGTCTGTTGGTAGGTTCTCGCCAGGTAATTGGAAGGGCCCAGGCAGATACCCTTACCACCGTGAATATCCATGGCGTCATTGATGATCTGCCGGCTGCGCTCGGTCAGATGATATTTGACGATTGCAGAAATGACGGAAGGTTCTTCGCCCAGATCGACTGCGCCAGCAGTCATGACACGTGCTGCATCCATCATGTAGGTGTTGCCGGCGATCCGGGCAAGTGCTTCTTCCACACCTTCGAAATAGCCGATCGGTAATTTGAACTGTACACGCACTCGGCCATAGGCCCCGCTGCTCCAGGCTGACAGCTTGGCTGCACCGACACTGGTGGCCGGCAGCGAAATCGACCGGCCGACGGAGAGGCTGTTCATCAGCATGCGCCAGCCTTGTCCCACTTTATCCTGCCCGCCGATGACCCAGTCCATGGGGATGAAGACATCCTTGCCGGAATTGGGCCCGTTCTGGAAAACGCCATTCAGGGGATAATGCCTGCGGCCGATCTGGATACCCAATGTGCTGGTTGGAATCAACGCGAGCGTGATGCCGATTTCTTTTTTGTTTCCGAGTAACCCATCCGGGTCGTACAGCCTGAAAGCAAGCCCCAGTAGTGTGGCAACTGGTCCCAGCGTAATGTAGCGCTTCTCCCAGTTGATGCGAATACCCAGTACATCGGGCTGACCATCGAATACTCCCCGGCATACGATACCAGTGTCAGGAATCGACCCCGCATCTGAACCGGCATCCGGCCCGGTCAGCGCAAAACAGGGGATTTCGGTGCCATTTGCCAGTCGCGGCAAATAGTGATCTTTTTGTTCTTCCGTTCCGTAATGCAGTAATAGTTCAGCCGGGCCGAGTGAATTGGGCACCATTACAGTTACTGCCGCCGTATTGCTGCGCGAACTGATTTTCATGACCACTTCCGAATGTGCCAGCGCAGAAAAACCCAGTCCGCCGTATTCCTTGGGGATGATCAGCGAGAAGAAGCGGTTTTCCCGGATGAACTGCCAGACATGGGGAGGCAGATCATGGCGCTCATGGGTGATATGCCATTCATCGAGCATGGCACATAATTGTTCAACCGGCCCGTTGAGAAAGGCTTTCTCTTCCGGCGTCAGCTCTGGTTTTGGGTAGGCTAGCAGCTGATTCCAGTCGGGTTTGCCGCTGAACAGCGCTCCTTCCCACCATACCGTGCCGGCATCGAGTGCTTCCTGTTCCGTTTGTGAAATCTGGGGCAGCAGCTTGCGAAAGATTTTTAAAACAAGACTGGAAACGATGTTAATGCGCAGGAACGGCACTGTGAACAGCGCCACACCCGCCACGATCAACAGGATAAGTACAACAAGAAATTCAAACATGATTCCTCCCCGAGTTTTTTGAGTGGTTGTTCAGGAACCTCTGATCAGATCCCACATGACCGCACACTGGATTTTGCGGATGGAACGTAAGGCGAGTGAGGCAGTGAATGGTTGGCCTTCACAACGAGTTCAACGTTGTAGTCCGTCTGCAAAACCAGCGCCCCAAGGGGTTGCGGCTCATGGAGGATCTGATCAGAGGTTCCTTTATTGCTACACTACCGGAGAATGAACGGCTGTCAAGCTTTGCTTTGTTTACATCCTGAATTACAAGCAATCATCCATTCGTGAAAAACCCGGTTGCATGCAACCGGGTTAATAATCGTCACGGATAATCCGTGATTTCATCAAGGCCGGGCGCAGCGATTACCCAGGCTGTAGCCGTCTGCACCATGCACGGCCAGCAGAATGAAACCGCCTGCAATGGCAATATTTTTCATGAACATAATCATTTGTGTCTGATCGGCAAGATTGTTGTGAAAAATTGCCGCAGCTGCCAGCGTAAATATCGCCAGCGCGATGGATGCCAGCCGGGTTTGCCATCCTGCAATGATTGCCAGACCCCCACCGATCTCAAGTGCGATCACCAGTGGTAATAGCATGCCCGGTACGCCCATCGCATCCATATAACCTTGCGTGCCAGCGTAGCTGCTGATTGGAGATGCCTGCGAGCAGGAATATTTGTCCCAGAAAGAGCCGTGCTACGAATTGACTGATTTTTTCCATTCTTGTCTCCTTGAAATGAATGGTCATTTTTATTGATTCGGTTTGACCCACGCCCGGTCACGCACAAATTGATTGGATTGAAAATCTTTCAATGCCTGATCGATCTGTTCGCGGGTATTCATGACAAAAGGGCCATGCTGCGCGACCGATTCATGCAGTGGTTTACCGCTGACCACGATAAAACGTGCGCCTTCTTTCCCTGCGACAAAGTCAAAAGTGCCGCCATCAGTGCCAGCTGCAATCAGGGAATGGCGTCCGACGTCCTGACCGTTAAACTGCCCGTTTCCCTCGAATAGATAGATGAAACTCGTGTTCTGTGCTGGCAGCCGGTGTTGAAAATGCCGCCCGGGCTGTAACTGCACATCGAAATAAGTCACTTGCGTCAGATCATCCCGGATCGGCGCAACGGTATCGCCGAAACGGCCAATCAACACTTTCAGCCGGTAGTCCATGGTTTCCACCACCGGAAAAGCGGCTGCGGGAAATTCCTGGTACTCCGGGTGATCCATCTTGTTGGCTGACGGCAGGTTGATCCACAGTTGAAATCCACGCAACAAGCCGTTCTCCTGTTTCGGCATTTCCGAATGAATCACGCCGCTGGCTGCTTTCATCCATTGCGCCGAGCCCGGCCCGAGATCACCGGTATTGCCCATGCTGTCCTGATGCTGCATATGACCGTCCAGCATATAAGTGAAGGTGATGAACCCGCGGTGTGGATGCGGTGGAAAACCGGCGATGTAATCATTCGGATTATCGCTGCCGATGTGATCCAGTAACAGGAAAGGATCATAGTTGCGCAGCACCGGTGTGCCAATCGTGCGATGTACGATCACGCCGGCACCTTCGGGTACCGCCATTGCGGGAATGATTCGTACAGCATTCATTGATGTATTCATCGTTTTCTCCTTTTCTGTGATGCATTGACAGGTTCTGCTTGCAGGAAGCATTATCATCGTTGCTTTAACAGGAATAAACATCGTTTTATGGAAATGATTGTTCCTGTATTGGCAACAATGGGGAGATGCTATGGATCGATTCGAAAATATGAATGCGTTTGTGCGGGTTGTGGAAGCGGGCAGTATCAGCGCGGCTGCAGATCGCATGGATGTAGCCAAATCCGTTGTCAGCCGGCGTTTGAAGGAGCTTGAGGAACATCTGGGTGTTGAATTGTTTCACCGCACTACGCGGCAAATGAATCTCACCGATAGTGGGCGTGCTTTTTATCAGCAATCCGTGCGCATTCTCGCTGATGTTCTCGAAGCCGAGCATGCCACGTCGCAATATCACGGCACGCTGAAAGGTCATTTGAAAGTGGCGGTTCCGCTCAGCTTTGGCTTGATGCATCTGGGGGCTGCCATTTCCACTTTTCTGCAAACCCACCCGGATATTGAATTTGATCTGGATTTCAATGATCGGCAGGTTGATTTGCTGGCAGAAGGTTTTGATCTTGCCATTCGCATCGCAAGCCTGCCTGATTCCAGCCTGATCGCACGCCGTCTTGCACGCATTCAAGCTGTCATGTGTGCAAGCCCGGCGTACCTTGAGCGCATGGGCACGCCGCAAGCGCCAGAAGAACTCATCCAGCATCGCTGTCTGGTTTATAACCTGATCAGTCACAGCGATAACTGGAATGTTTATGACACCACGGGAGAGTTGATCAAAACCCGGATCATTCCCTATCTCAAGGCCAGTAACGGAGAATTTCTCCGTGATGCCGCCATCGATGGTCTGGGTATCGTATTGCTGCCAACTTTTATTGTTTACCGGGAAATTGAGCGCGGCGCATTGATCCCAATATTGACCGGATACCACTACGCTCAATTGGCTGCTTACGCCATTTACCCGCAAACCCGCCACCTCTCGCAGCGGGTTCGGGCATTTGTCGATTTTCTAAGCCAACGGTTTGAAGGGATACCTTACTGGGATGCGTGTCTGAATCAATAAGGATTTCGTATGTTTCAGGTCGCTCTCCTCATCGTTTTCTTCGTTGAAGATCATGTACAGTGCGAATTCCTGATCGATATCACGCGGAATGGGGTTTTCACTCAAACATGTCTTGCTGGCAGCAGTAACAATGATGGTTCCGATCAATCCCAGGTTGATTTCGTCTTCGGCCATGATATGCGAGTGATAAAACCAGACGATGGATGAAGACTCACCCGAGCCGGGCTCCAGCACCCCGGCCGGCGATGCAGGTAAAAGTGTAGCGCTCACCCGGCGGAATACTGCCCCCTTTACTGCCATCTGCACCTTCGTTGTTCTTGTCATACATTATGCTGTGAGGATGCATGGAAAGTGGCATATCGATCTTGTTCAGAAAATGGATCTGATGGTATCGCCTGCCTACTGCGGCACGGATCGTGGGGCACACAATTCCCATCATTTCGTGTGAGCCAGGGGGTAGGCTTACACCAGAGAAGATGACAGGAGCAGGGAAATCAGGATAAACAGAGTCGGGCACGAATATAAAAATGGTTACCGTCTCTCGTGCGTATGAATTGGTTCTCTAAATCGAATTTTTGATAATCATAATCAGAATACGAGCGATTCAACTATGATTAAAGAATCTGTCTGCCAAAGGCGGGCCCAGTCTGCGATGATCAGGCTGCAGACTGGTTGAGAAAGTCAGTTCGGGAGTTGTGGCAATTACCCCGGGCAAGAGTTTCCACTGCCTTGCCGAAAGTGATCAGATCAGAACGCTCCAGCATGACGCAGTTTTTGCCGGTACGCTGACAATAGCGTCTGACAGTGAAAAAATCCTCATGATTGATACAGTCAACCGGGCAAATGATGCTATCTACACAAGCGAGCAAGGCAAGCAGGCATTCGCTGTTGTCCTGTGTGCCACCGCGAAACACCATGAAATGTCCGCCAGCAGCTTCGATCAACTGATGATAATTCGGATAGAGTGCAGCACGCCCACCAATACACAGGACAGACTGGCCCGCCAGATGATGATCATTTTTCAGGCGATTGATGGCCAGATAGGCATGATATTGATGTGGCAGGCCTGTTTTGATCCAGCGTAAATCCTCATCATCAGGAACTCTGGGAAGGTATATGTCAGGACGACTGTCGATCTGAACTTCAGTATGAATAGAGTGTGCAGGTGAACGCCGGGTTGTATCCGTGGAAACAGTACCAGGCAAGGCCATACGGATCAGGTGATAAAGGTGCTTCAGCCGCAATTCCAGTTCTCGCCCCAGTTTCAGTGTGCGTTGTTTGTAGTGGTGGAAAAGTGTACTGCAGGTTGGTTCATCTTGATAGATTCCGGACAATTTACCGGGATGAAGTTGTGCTCCCTGATATGCCGGTTCCAATACCGTTCTTTGCAAGAATTTCATGATCGATTCCGTATCAGAAAAAAGGCTGGCTTGCCCGGGAGGAGGGGGCTGGCTTGCCGTCACAAATCACTGGAAGAGGAGAGAGAACTGCCAGTGATTTCCAGGAAAGTTGATGTTTATCAGCGTGGAAGATATAGCATGCAAACCTAGGCGTTATTTCGTCAGTATCAGCTTGTCATTACGCGTCAGACGCAAGTGATACTGTTCTCCTCGATGCTGGATGAGTACTTCCTTGCCTGTTCCAAACAGATTTTCGCTGCTGATCAGTTTAATGGGAAACTGTGCAAATGGTGAAACCAACTCACTGTTTAGCCCAGGATCTGCGTGATATTTGATATCGACTGAGTTCATATTTCACTCCATCTAAACTATGAATGAGAATGATTATCATTATAGTGAGAAAAATAATTTATGCAAGCTTTTTATGAAAATATTTTTTGAGAAATATCCCATGACAACAGACCTTCGATCAGAACTGATATGAAACGGCAAGTTTGTAGTTGCGGCCCGGATCTCTCAATACGTTGAGGTGGCGCCGGTAATCCTTATCGGTCAGATTGTCGATGCCGAAATCCAGCCGTACCCCTTTTAATGAGCCATTCTGCGGCAACCAGCTCAGTGTAACGTCATGTAGCGTATAACCAGGAGTAGGGGTTCCACCTGTCGGTACACGATTCTGGGCTTCGACGATGCTGCTGCGCCAGCCGAGGGAAAGGTCGTAGGTCGGCCAGTTCAGACCGGCCATTACAATCCACTTATCCGGCTGGACATTGGACAATACTCCTCCATCTGTCCGGTTGTAGCCGCGCGTCTGGGAATAGGAGAAGCCGGTATAGCCGTATTTGGCTGCATAGTTGGCTTCTATTTCGAATCCTTCCAGTACGGCATCCCGCACATTGTCACTAGTCGTGACACCTCCTCTGCCGGGGTTACCGGGAACCGGGAAAAAAACGAAGTCGACCATTAGATCAACGAAATCTTTGACCTTGTTATGAAAATAGGCTCCCCGAATAGCCAGGCGATCATTCTCATACAGCAGGTTCGATTTTTGTATGCGTGCTCCCACTTCTTTGTTGAACGCTGTTTCCGGCTTAAGATTGGGGTTGGGTACGAACAGATTGGCGCAACCCGGGCCACAAGTGAAGTGGGTACCAGTGGTAAACAGTTCACTCAATGTCGGAGCGCGGAATGCTTCACTGTAATTACCGATGAGTGAAAACCATTCGGTAACCTTGAACAGTCCGCCGATTTTGAAGTTAACACGGTCATTTTTGTTGGCATTGGTAGCCATGCCTTCGGCTTCACTGCGGAAATAGTCCCAGCGTACGCCGGGAATCAGCGATAATCGATCCCACAGCGTAATTTCATCCTGCAGGAATACACCTACCACATCTGCATTACCTTGAGGGAATTCCGGCCGTTTGGCACTGTTACGTCTACCCTTGGCCTCATTGTGGAAATAATCGACTCCGTAAGTAATCAATTGGGTGGCGAAGCTGCTCAGGTCGAGACGTGAGCTGTTGCGTGCGTTGATACCCGTGGTGGAAAAATCAGTCTCGTCACGTCTCCCGTCAAACAATCGTTTCTCAAGGCTGTAAGTCGTATTGTGGTAAACCAGCATTTCCGGATTCAACCAGGAATTGTCAGGATTCTCGTAGCGATAACGCAACGTGTAGTTGCGTTGTTCGGTATCCCGATCTACCAGGGTATCCGGAGTGGAAGCGGTTTGTGAATTGGAGGGGACCTTTCCGGCCTGGTCAAATGTTTGAGTAGAAAACATGAACTGGTGATGACCCGGTGTCCAGTTGAATTTGGCCAGACCGGCATAGGATTGAAACTGAGAGTTTTGCAGTTTGGAACCGTCACCGTGGCGGATATCATCGGCTGCATTGCGGTAAGAAAAATCCAGCAGATAGTCGAACTCTTCTCCAGCCAGACCGTAAACGCTGACTCCGGGAATATATTGTTCATTCATACTCTGGAATCCTCCCCTGACCTTGATCCCGGAGCGTTCCCCAGGACGCAGCAGGTCGGTTGCATCCAGCGTGGTGAAGGAAATAACACCACCGAGCGCACCACTTCCCCATACCGTTGAAGCTGGGCCGCGCATAACATCTACCCGCTTGAGCAGGCTAGGATCGGTGAAGATACGGGCGTTGTGTCCCCGGTTGAAATCCTGTCTGGCTCCATCCAACAGGAACAGGATGCGTTCATCTCCCATGCCACGTATGACAGGACTCAAACCGAGATTCCGCGGTCCACCGCCCAGTTCTACATTAGGCAGATAGCGCATTATGTCTCCTATATCCGCAGCCTGACGGGTTCGTATCTGTTCGGTATCGACCACACTAACTGATTCCGGTATTTCACTGACTTTCCGGCTGGTACGGGTAGCAGTAACAGTGACTTCCTGCAGATTGGTAGCGGCAATGAGTTTATCGGCAGGCTCAGTATCGGCCGATGCGGTTTCTGCACGGACGGGATGGATAAACAGCAAAAAAGTGACGGTGGTGGCAAGATAAATCTTCCAGCCGGCCGGACAACGTTTGAACCTTGAAAACATAACATTCCCCCAGAAAATAAATTATTTCCGGCTGGCTGGCTCAATGCTGGCTGGCTGGTTAGAACAGGTCTTCAATCAACCTGGGTTTTTATCGGATTTCAGGTAAGGCTTAACGGGCAAGTGCATCTTCGTGCAGTTTGAGTCCCTGGTGAATCTGTTCATCTACCCATTGAGTAAATAAAGGGTGAGGTGCAAAACCTTCACCCAATTCAAACTTCAGTCCGGAAAGGAACCGCTTTTCCGGCCCGACGGAGGTGGTGCGGGCGGGGATGATGATGACTCTGTCACCCTGTTTACTTGCCTCGGTGACCATGGCTCTTACTTTTTTGACCCAGGGTGCTCGTTTGTCCGGCCAATCCTCGCGCCAGGTGGCTACCTTGAATTCCTTGAATTTCTGGCCTCCCTGATTACGCATCTGGTTGGCAATGCTGTTGAGTTTTTCCAGCCATTCATCATTTTTCCGATCATCCTGAGTACCGTGTGCGGTCAGAATGATCGTTTCTCTGGCGGGATCTTTGGAGAGTGCCAGTACGCGATCGAATAATGCACTGGCAAACAGGGGATTGTCTTCGTAACCACCTGTCCAGATAACCGGCAGAGATGTCAGGATTCTGGGAACCGGGGTACTGGATTTTGCGTGTCCTCCATGGCCGCCGTGCCCGCTGTTGTTGTCGTGGGTGTGATCGTCTGGATTCTCGATATCCAGGCCAGTCAGGTAACCGATTTCATTGCGATAGGAACTGCGGCTGGCAAAGGCACTGACGACGATGGCTGCTTTTGCGCCGCGTTGTTCCAGTTTGCGCAGGGCACGTTCGATCGTGTATGGATCCGCCATGGAAAAGGCGAACTCGATTTTGTAGCGTTGCATCAATGGCTCTACTGCCAGGCGCAGGTTTTCATTCCAGTGAAAGTCGGAACCGTGGGCAAACAGGATGACACCGGTATCTTCTTCGGTCAGCGGCAGATTACGGTTAGCTTCGCGTTCCATCCACATAGCCATGTGTTGTGGTTCGATCTCGAAGTGATTGAGTGCTGCATTCCCAGGCAAGAGTCGTGCCAGCCGAGATTCGAATGACATCATGCTGTCATATTTGGGAGCAAGCGCGAACGCAATTACCTGATTTTTACTGTTTTTGGCGACCGGACCCAAAGCTGTCAGCGCAGTGGCAAGCTGCTGTTTCGACTTATTGACATAATTTTCCGGTTCTTCGTCTTTTTGTGCTTCCAAAAGAATCAGTGAGTTGATCGAACGAAAATGAATTCCCTGCGATGCCTGCTTGACAATACGCATCCAATCGTCATACATCGCCCGGCGGTGAATGTCATTCTGCGCCCCGTAACCTACTACCAGTAGATGTTGCTGAGCAGTGTGCTGCATGTCGCGCAAGCGGGTGGCGAGTGCTTCGACAGCAAAATAGCTTTCTCCGTAAGGCTTCGTAAAAGTTACAGGGATCGTCTGATTTTCTTCCGTGATCAGGGTGCGGATGAGTTGATAGCGCGGTTCTGCAGTAGAAATGAATAATGGCAATACGACGATCCGACTGATATTTTGCTGGTATAAGCTGGCGAGACCGGATTGCAGCGTTTGCCGGGTGCGCTCGTCAGTAACAAACACCAGTGCAGCTGGGTGACTGGCTGAGAACGAGGCAAAGGCATCACGAATTTCTTCATTGCCGACAAATCCCCGGTCGGCTGCAACTACCAGAAAACCGGTTTGATCGGCCGGTTTCGATTCGACTGCGTATAACGATCCTGCATTCAGCAAAGTAAACATCAATAAATAAAACCATATAGCGGTTTGGATTGTTTTAATCCAGAAAAGCATATTTCCTCCGGGTTATGAATCGTAAAATGTGTTGTGAATGAGATTTGATCGTCATGCAGGCGGACTGTGCCATAGTTTTATGTCGTAGTTTCAACCGTGTTGGTGGGAGAACTGTTGATACTGGCCTGACCTGACGCGATTTTTGTCAGGGCAGCTGCAAAGCTGGAAACGCCTGTGCCCTTGAACAGCAGACAGGGTTTGTGCCCCAATCGGCAAAGTCTTTTGACCTGATAGTAAGCGGCGTGACTGACGTAATCAGTCGGGCAGATGACTGCTGCAGCGCCGTATATCATTTCCGGCAGCCGCGAAAGTGCATCTTCCTGGCCGCCGTCGTGGTGTGATAATTTGAGGCCAAGCTGTCTGGCGAGTGTGCGATATTGCGGCAGCAGCGTGGATCGGCCGCCTACACACAGAATGCACTCGTAAGAAGCAGCTTTTGTTTCGGCGGTATTCTCTGTTTCCGTATCCGCGGTACTATCGGAATTGAGGGTCAGCAGAAGGTTTTCCAATGTATCTCGTTCGGCACGAAGCGTATCGCGCTCGTGATAGAGTTCGGTCAGGTTGTGGCAGGCATTTTTGAGCGATTGCTTGAGATCGTCGGTCTGTGCTGCTTTGATCTGCAGTTGTTCGTTTTCCACCGTCAGTCGCATCAGGCGCTGACCCATTTGCAATATGACCTGGCCCGATTCCAGTGTTTCCAGCCGTTGGCGGGCGGCCTCACTTTCTCGTCGGGATTGTTGCAACTGCTTGATTTCAGCAGTAGCCTGCTGCAGTTGCTGGCGCAGACGTAATTCAGTCTGTACGTGCTTTTCCCTGATTTGTTCCAGTTGCCCGGCCAGTTCCTTCAGCATTTGCTCTGTCTGGTTTAGCCGGTGTTGTGTGGCTGCCAGTTCGGCAACTGCTTCATGCATGTGCATGTGAACCTTGTCATGGATCTGTTCTCTACTTTCGGAGCTGATCCGTTTGTGGGTGAGTGCTGCCCATAGCGGGCCGGCTACTTTTCCGCTGGTAAAACAAGTTTCCCACAGTGCCAGCACCTCACTATCGGTTTTGACTGTGTCGAACTGTTTGATATGGTTTTCATACAACCGGTCCAGATGTTTATGAATCGTTTCCGATACAGTGTTTCTGGAAGCTACCCGGCAGACTGCTTCAACGTGCAGATCGTGCGCATTATTTATCGAAGCCTTGAAATGAAAGCGTCTGGCAAAACGTTCGAGATCCGAAGCGGGCAAACAAAGACCGACGATAGGACAGTGATAGGTTCTGCTCAATTCCCAGATTTTTGAGCGTTTTACCGGGGGAGAAGAGGAATCGATTACCATGACCCCGGGTGACGCGTTTTCTGGTGATAAAGCATCGATTCCCGGCTGTCGCAGAATGGCAGGTGCATGCATACGGTATCTCCTTGTGGTGAAAATATCAGTCCGGATCAGACAAAATAGCTCAAATTTATCATTAATGATAACAATTATCATTAATGTAATCAATTGTGTTGTGTATTGCAGTCGATTCTGCATGAATCATGCGGAACTTCCCATGCACATCGAGATGCGACAATTTGTCGCATTTTCATCCTTTTTGGAATCGGCTATTCTCTAAATTTTGGCGTAAACCATGAAGAAGTCGACGTTTTCTCTCTTTGTGCTGACTGGATTTTTTCTTGTATTTGCCTCTGCGGTTGCGATCGCAGCCGGGTCAGGTGCGGATGGCTTAACTCAGCAATCGTCTGTCATGCAGGCCTCAATCCCTCCCCGGACTGTACTTGCAATAGGGGTGACGCTGGATCAGGAAGGGCGATTATGGCTGGCAAGAGTAGTTGATCAGCGCTTGCTGGTTTCCAGATCAGAAGATGATGGCAAGCATTTTTCCGAATCCGTAGTGGTGACTCCTGTGCCGGAAAATATAGGTGGTGATGGCGAAAATCGTCCCAAGATCCGGGTGGCACGTGATGGCACTGTGTTGATCACCTGGACGGAACTGCTGGCGGAAAAATATGCCGGGAATATAAAGTTCTCGCGTTCGATTGATTCAGGTCGGTCGTTTTCGGAACCGATCATCCTGAACGATGATGGTCGTGTGACCAGTCACCGTTTCGATTCCCTGGCGATCGACGGAGAGGGAAGAGTGGTGGTTGCCTGGCTGGATGCAAGAGATCGCGATGCAGCACGGGAAAAAGGTGAAGAATTCAAGGGTGTCTCACTCTACAGCAGTCAGTCGTTCGACAATGGCGCGCACTTCGAGCGAAACCGGCAAATTCACCAGCATACCTGTGAATGCTGCCGGACTGCGCTGGCCTGGACCAGCGAGGGACCGGTCGTGCTGCTGCGGAATATTTTCGACACTAATACCCGTGATTTTGCTGTACCCAGCTTGGATAAATTGGAAGCAGGCATCAGAAGAGTTACCCGCGACGAGTGGCAGATCGATGCCTGTCCTCACAATGGTGGCAGTCTTGCAACAGATGGCAAGGATCGACTGCATCTGACCTGGTTTACCAATGGTACCGCCGGCCAGGGCCAGTTTTATAAACGCATCAGTGGCACCCTGGAATCGAAACCCATGGCACTGGGTGACATGGATGCGCAACCCAACCATGCTGCAGTGGTTGCATACGGTGAAACTGTCATCCTTACCTGGCGTGAATTTGACGGGAATGTCTATTCTGCAAAGATGATGTTTTCAAATGATGGTGGCGAAACCTGGAGTGAGCCGTGGCGTCTGATGTTGTCCGCTGGCGCAAACGATTATCCGATGCCACTGATCAGCAGCGATAAAGCTTTGATTGTATGGAATACCGAAAATGAAGGTTTACGCATTTTGCCCGTTGAAAGAGTAATCAACCGATCTGACAGTTGAAAGCCATCTTCAAAACAACAATAAGCAGCAGACAACTTATGCCATGTGTTGCAAAAAATATATGACACCAGGTATTGCTGCAATCTAATTACCAATAAAAATTGAAAGGATGGTTCAGAACCATGAAACAATTTCCTCTGGTACTGATTGGCCTGCTTTGTGCTACATCAGCCTGGACAGCTCAAGATATTGAGCAACAGAAACAGTTTTCCCGCAAAAATCTTTCAACGCAGACAGACAGCAGTTCAAATGGAATCCGGTTATCCGGCGCACACGGGGAGCACACAGGAAAGCAGTTGGCACAAGCGGCTGACGAACAGAAAGAAAAGAAAAGCAGTGAGCCGGCTGTCCGGAATGAAACCGTTTTCAGGGAAATGGTGGTGACAGGTGAAATAGAGCGGGATTCGCACTTTACTTCGCCTTCGATGCGTGTAACCCGGACACAGATCGAACAGCAGAATGCGCAAACTACGGAAGAAGTGCTCAAATACATGCCCAGTCTGCAAATACGCCAGCGCTACGTGGGCGATCCGAATGGTGTGCTGGGCATCCGTGGAGCCGATATGTTTTCAACTGCGCGCAGCATGGTTTATGCCGATGGGCTGCCGTTGCACAATTTTCTGCAGGCTTCCTTCAATGGTGCACCGCGCTGGTCGTTGGTCGGCCCCAACGAAATCGATTCGGTAGATGTCGTTTATGGTCCTTTCTCAGCCGAATACAGTGGCAATTCGATAGGGGGAGTCGCCAATATCAGAACGCGTATGCCGCACAAGCAGGAGTTTTACTTCGAAGGAAGCCTGTTCATTCAACCCTACAAGAATTACGGGGAGGATAAAGGAACGTTTATTGGTGATCGGCAGTATTTTTCCTACGGCAACAGGATTCAGGACAAATTTACCGTATTCCTGGCTTACAATCGTCTGGAAGCTCAGAGCCAGCCACAAATGTATTTCATTGATAACACGGGATTGTTCGATGTGCCCGGAGGAACGCCAGTGATAGGCGGTATCAGGACGCCCGATACACGTGGAACACCCAGCATCATTTATGGTGATACCGGTCCTGAGAAAGTGAATACCCATCTGTTCAAGGGTAAGTTCGGATATGACATTACTTCTGATCTGCAGACGCTATTTACGGTGGCATATGAAGAACGTACGCGTAACCAGAATCATCCGAGTAACTATCTGTACACAGCGAACGGGGATTATTTCTGGGGAGGAAGTTCACCTGCCTGCAACTCGGTTGCTACCTGTTCAAATCCAGGTAATGCTTCTCTGGATGGTACGCGTTTCGATGTAGTGCGCAGTGGCTTTGGTGATAGTCGCGATAAGCGGGAGACACTGAATCTGGGTTTGTCGCTGCGCGGTACGCTGACACCTGGCTGGGATGTCGATACTACGCTCAGCTATTTCGATGTGTTGAAGGATATTCGTGCGACAGCGTTTTTCAATCATGCTGATCCTGGCAATACCGGTGCCGGACAATTGCAGGATTTCCGCAAATTCAACTGGTGGAATTACGATCTCAAGCTGAGCACACCGACGCTGTTGGGTTACGACAAGTTATCGTTCCTGGCCGGATACCATTTTGACCAGTATAACCTCAGCTTCAGGCAATATAGCCTGACCAATTATGAAGATCTGACCCGAGGCGCATTGCAGGCTAACCGCAACAATGATGGCCGCACATCGACCCATGCGGTTTTTGCTCAATCCATGTTCCGGTTCCTGCCTGACTGGGATATTACTGCCGGTCTGCGCCAGGAATGGTGGGAGGCAAGCAAAGGGGTTGCCTCCAATGTGGCGGTACCGGATCGCACCGAAACAGCTACTTCTCCCAAGGTTTCACTGGGATATGAGCCTGGCCAGTGGAAATTCCGCTATTCCTTCGGGCGTGCGCACCGTTTCCCGGTGATTGCAGAGCTCTATCAATCGCTCGGGACACCTACCAGCATTCTGACGGCGAATGCGATGCTCAAGCCGGAGAACGGCGTGCATCATAACTTCATGATGGAGTACGGGCTGCCGAAAGGTTACGTGCGTGTCAACGTATTCCGGGATGATATCAAGGATGCCATCCGGCAAATTACCTCTGCTTCGGGTGTCGTTTCTACCAGCGCGTTCCAGAATATCGGTGAGGTTGGTACGACCGGAGTGGAACTGGTTTTTGAACAGAGGAACATTCTGGGTTCACGATTCGATTTCATGTTCAATGGAACGTGGATGGATTCGAAAGTGGATGATGGACCGGTTGTCGCCTTTACTGAGTCGACCGGTGTGCCCGCCAACTACAGTCTGACTGGAAAACAGGTCATTCGCCTGCCACACTGGCGCGCCAACTTTTTTGGTACTTACCATGTGACGGATGCCTGGGATGTCTCCCTGTCCGGCCGTTATACCAGCGATTCCTATAACGATCCTGATAACAGGGATTATAAGAACAACGTATTTGGTGCCCAGAGCGATTTCTTCTTCATGGATTTCAAGACCAGCTACCGATACCGGTTCAATAACGGGCTGAAAAGCCGGTTTTCATTCGGTATCAGCAATCTCAACAACGACAAGGCCTGGGTATTCCACCCCTATCCGCAGCGTACCTATCTGCTCGAAGCTGCGTTCAGTTATTGAAGTGTAAACAGTCAGAAGTCCGGCCATCATTGATTGATGGTGCGGACTTTGCTGTCATTCTATCTGCTCGTGTTAAGCCGAAGTAACAGAACAGCCTGCTAAAATAGGTATTGAAGCAAAATACCTCGGTCTGTCTGGTTTCAGGCAAGTGCCGGTTCCCGGTGTGAATAACATTCAAAGATATCAATCATGACAGCACGGCAGCAGGTACAGAATTTACTGGATTTTATCGACCAGAGTCCCAGTCCGTGGCATGTGGTGGCTTCGATCGAAACAGCACTCAGGGAATTTCAGTTTATCCGGCTGGAAGAAACAGATAAGTGGGTATTGCAGGCGGGTGGCCGATACTATGTGGTACGGGATGATTCATCCATCATTTTGTTTGTCCTAGGAAGCAAGGCGCTCGCCGAATCAGGTTTCAGGATTATCGGGGCGCATACTGATTCACCCGGGTTGCGGATCAAGCCAAATGCAGCAACTGCAAGTGATGGGATTGTCCGGCTCGGGGTAGAGGTTTATGGTGGCCCCATTCTTGCGACTTTTACCGACCGTGATCTGAGTCTGGCCGGGCGAATCAGTTATATTGATGATTGTGGGCAGCTTGTACACAGGTTGGTGCGCTTTGACCAGCCCCTGCTGCGTTTGCCGAATCTGGCGATTCACATGAATCGGGGTGTCAATGAAAATGGGCTGAAACTGCATAAACAGAACGAATTACCGCTGTTGTTTGCACAACTGGCCGACGATCAGTTGCCACAGCTTTATTTTCTGACACTGCTGGAACAGGTGGCCGGTATCAACGCTTCCCAAATCCTGTCCTGGGATCTGGCGGTCTACGATACTCAGAAAGGAGTATTCTGGGGAGCTGATCAGGCATTTTACGCCAACAGTCAGATTGATAACCTGGCCAGTTGCCATGCCGGGCTGCAGGCGGTGCTGGACGATGCCATTCTGAACCATGCTGAAAGTACGTTGGTATGTGCATTCTTCGACCATGAAGAAATCGGCAGCGGAAGTCATATTGGTGCTGGAGGCAGTTTCCTGTCCGATGTACTGCAGCGGATCAGCTTTGCAACCTCATCGGATACCGAGAACGCTGCACGCGCCCTGGCTCGGAGCTTCCTGATCAGTGCTGATATGGCACATGCCTATCATCCCAATTTTCCTTCATCCTACGATGCGGATCATAAAGTCTTCGTAAATCAGGGTCCGGTCATCAAATTCAACGCAAATCACCGCTATAGCTCAGAAAGTATTTCTGCCGCGCATTTTATGCGCTGGTGTGAAGCAGCTGACGTACCTTACCAGCGTTATTCACACCGCTGTGATCTGCCTTGCGGCAGTACTATCGGGCCGATTGCTTCGGCAAAGCTCGGTATACGCAGTATCGATGTCGGTTGCCCGATGTGGGCGATGCACAGTATCCGGGAAAGTGCCGGTGTCCAGGATCATGAATATATCATCAAAGTACTGAAGCAGTTTTTTAGCACACCTGTTTAAATCTGAAGTACAACGGTAAACCAAAAACTCTTTCGTTTCCGATTTCTATTTGCGGAACATAACGCTGAATTAACCCGTTATCCGTCTTTTCCGCTTCCAGGTGCGACAATTTGTCGCATTGTGATGTCATTCTGCCGGGCTTAAGATTGGCAGTTTACAGTAATTGCCAATACTAATAATTCCAGAGGAAAGAAAATGAAGGGAAAAAGGGTTAAACAAGCTGGGCTTTATGACTCATCGGGTGGGGAAATCACCGCCCGGAAGCCGCTTGTCATTGTACTGGCAGGTATGTTGGCAGCTATGGCAACGCCATTGGTGCAAGCTCATGAGGTTGATGAACCAGTACAGCTTGAAACAATAAAAGTGACTACATCTAAGGATGATTTACCCCTTACCGTGCCGAGTCTGCCGGAAGTGCAACAGAAAATGCGCCAGATTCCGGGTGGTGCTAACGTGATTGACAGCGAATCTTATGCCACCGGTCGTGCCTCGACGTTGCAGGATGCATTGGGTTATTCACCGGGGGTGTTCGTTCAGCCTCGTTTTGGTGCTGAAGAAGCACGCCTGTCGATTCGTGGTTCCGGTATTCAGCGTACTTTCCATATGCGTGGTATCAAGCTGTTGCAGGATGGTTCTCGTCTGAATCTGGCTGATGGTGGTGCGGATTTTCAGGCAATCGAGCCGCTGGCAGCACGCTATATTGAGGTTTATCGAGGTGGCAATGCGTTGCAGTTCGGATCGACCACACTGGGCGGAGCAATCAATTATGTGACGCCTACCGGTTACGATGCCGAGCGTTTCCGGGCACGTGGCGAAGCGGGTAGTTTCGGCTATAACCGTCTGATGCTTTCTTCCGGCGGAGTGCATGGCTCGCTGGATTATTTTGCCAGTGTGTCCCGCTACAGCCAGGATGGGTTTCGTGACTGGTCAGAGCAGGAAAACTGGCGCATGTTCAGTAATGTGGGTTATCGCGTTAACTCCGATCTGGAAACCCGTTTTTATCTCACTTATACCAAAACTGATTCACAATTGCCGGGTAACCTGACTAAGGCACAGTTGAGAGCCAATCCCAAACAAGCGAATGCGGTTAGTCTGGCTGGTCGGCAGAAGCGGGATTTTGATCTGATCCGGGTGGCTAACCGCACTGTGCTTAAGCTGGGAAATAGCCAGCAACTGGAATTCTCCGCATTCTATTCACACAAGAAGTTGTGGCATCCGATCTTTCAGGTGCTGGATCAGCCATCGCATGATTATGGCCTGGGGTTGCGCTATATAAATGAGATGCCGATTGCTGGCTGGCGCAACCGTTTTGTAGTTGGTTTCGAGCCGAGCTGGGGCACTGTCATGGATAACCGTTTCGTCAATATTGGTGGCAGAGCGGGTGCACGTACAGCCAAGTTTGATCAGAGTGCCAGCACTTATGACGTTTATGCGGAAGATCAGCTGTACGTATTGCCAGAACTCTCACTGGTTGTGGGTGCGCAGTACAGTTATACGACACGTAAACAAAAGGATCTGTTTGGGGCAGGCGCCCAAGATAGAAGCAAGAACTACCAGCGCTTCATTCCCAAAGCAGGATTGATTTATGAGTTGAATCCGCATATTCAGTTCTTCAGTAATGTCAGTACCAGTTTTGAGCCTCCCAGTTTTTCCGAACTGACTGCCGGGCCGGTGCAAGCACCGGTATTTGCCAAAGCTCAGCGTGCGATCACATTTGAAGTTGGCAGCCGGGGTCACTTCGGTATAGCCGAATGGGATGTGGCGCTGTATCGGGCGCATGTACGTAATGAGTTGCTTGCCCGGGTGGATCCTATCACCAGTTCTCCACTGGGTACGGTCAATGCGGATAAAACAGTGCATCAGGGGGTTGAACTGGGTCTAGATGTAGAATTGGCAAAGATGTTTTATCTGCGCCAGATGTATCTGTTCAATGATTTCAAATTCGATGGGGATGCTTCTTTCGGTAATAATCAGTTAGCCGGCATTCCACGTCATTTCTACAAAGCGGAACTGACTTACCGTCATGCTGATGGCTACTACGCTGGTCCGAATGTAGAATGGTCACCACAGAAATATTATGTGGACCATGCCAATACGGTATATGCCAATTCCTATGCGCTGCTGGGTTTCAAAATCGGCAAACGGAGCAAAAGTGGATTTGCCTGGTTTGCCGAAGCACGCAACCTGACCAATCGCAAGTACGCAGCCACTACGGGGGTGATTGATAATGCCAGAGGTATCGATCAGGCACAATTCCTGCCGGGAGATGGGCGCTCTTTCTTCGCGGGTCTCGAATATCGGATGTAGAAATAATGATGGGAGTGATGAGTTCATAAACAAGCCATCTTCAGGTTTGATTGGCGATTAACTTCAAGGGATCGACGATGTCAGTAAAACATTTCATTACAGCTGTTTCACTTGCTGTGGTTTCCACAGTGATTCCCCTGACCGTGACTGCTGAACAACATGCGCATGATGCTAAATCAGCAAAGTCCGGCCATGATATGAATAAAATGTGGGCGGAAATGCGCACAAAAGCAGTCGGCATGGCTGTTTCCGTAGCGGCTGATGAAAAAGGGAAATTGTGGCTGGTACGTATGCAGGATGGCCATATCCAGGTGAGTCATTCGGAAGATGGCGGCAAGCATTTTTCTGAAGGTGTAACGGTAAACCTGCAACCTGAAGCGATTCTTGCAGAAAACCAGAACCGGCCGAAGATCGCGGTGCGCAACGGAGTGATCGCAGTAACCTGGGTACAGGCGCTGCCGAAGGTATTTGCCGGGAATATTCGTTTTGCCCGTTCTGTTGATGGTGGTCGTACTTTTTCCGAGCCGGTAACTGTGAACGATGATCAGGGCGAAATCAGCCACGGGTTCAGCGCATTGACACTGGGTGATGATGGCCGGGTGACACTGGCCTGGTTCGATGGACGTGAACGTGATGCAGCTGATAAGGCTGGGCAGAAGTATGTTGGTACCACGGTTTTCTATGGAGTGTCGGAAGATGGCGGGGCGAGTTTTTCTGCGAATCGTAAACTGGCCGATCATGCCTGTGAATGCTGCAGAATCGGCATGACACTCGATCCGGATAAGGTACCGGTTGTGTTCTGGCGGCATGTGTTCGAGGGCAGCATGCGTGATTTCGCGCTGGCACGGCTGGATTCGCAACCCAGGGTGTTGCGGGCCAGTGAGGATGGTTGGGAAATCAATGCCTGTCCTCATCATGGCGGCGACATTGCAGTGGATGAAGCCGGTAGCCGCCATCTGGCGTGGTTTACCGGGAATCCGCAGAATCCCGGATTGTTTTACCGGCGTGCCGACGGTGAGAATATGACCGCACCGCACGCATTTGGTGACCTTGATTTTCAGCCGGGTTACCCGGCTGTATTTGCGCACGGAAAGAAGGTTTATCTAGTCTGGCGCGAATTTGATGGCAATAATTATCAATTGATGGCCTCCGTTTCGGCTGATCGTGGCGATACCTGGTCAGCGGCTCGTGCTGTGGCAGCGACCGGTGGTGCAGCCGATCTGCCAGTATTTGTAGTCGGTGCACAGAAACCACTCGTCGTGTGGAACAGTGCCAGAGATGGAGTGCGCTTCTTTAATGCAGAAGGGGATTTATGATGCGTCGTTTACTGTTTATCTGGTTGTTGACGATAGCCGGTGTTGCATCGGCGACTGAAGGCGTGCGTCCGTTTGTACTTGGAAGTATGGCGCAGATTCAGGAAGAGCATGCAGGCAAGCCGTTTGTATTGTTCCTCTGGTCGTTGACATGTACTTACTGTCCAACTGAACTGAAAATGCTGGGTGAATTCAAGCAGCAGCATCCTGATCTGAATCTGGTGCTGATTGCGGCAGATACGCCGGATGATGAGCCAGAGATCGTTTCTCATCTGGCGGACTATGGGTTGAACAAGACCGAGCGATGGGTGTTTGCCGAGGATATGCCGGAACGCCTGCGTTTCGAGATCGATCGGCGCTGGTATGGCGAGGTGCCGCGTACCTATTTTTATGACCAGAGCCATCAGCGTGAGGCCAAGACCGGTCTGGTCGGCCAGGAATATGTCAAGAGCTGGCTGGCGCGTGTTGGTGTGAATGCTTCATCCGCAAGCAAGTGACCCTCCAGATTTCCTCTGAGAATAACTTGTTTCCATATTTATTCAGGCAGATCGAACACTCGTTCAAACTGATCTGCCTTCACTCGGCCGGTAGATAAAGAATGTCTGCGGCTGGCTTATCTTTTTCTATCAGGCAAAAAATTATATCTGTTTGCTAGTGCACAGGAACATATGAGCAACCCGTGAGGCATGGTCGAGCCGAATGATCAGCCCCGGCAGTAACAGCTTGCTCTTTAGGGTTCATGCTTGTAATCTTTTTAACAGGATCGATCCTGCTCTTGTTGCGAGCAGGTGGTATTTGCCCTGAAATCTGATCATGCGGGAGGTGTCTTGAGCAATCCATTCATCGTAAGAAAGGCTGCAGTACTGGGGGCGGGAGTCATGGGTGCGCAAATTGCCGCGCATCTGGTCAATGCCGGCATAGAGACTTTATTGTTTGAACTGCCGGCTGAATCTGGAAATCCCGATGCTAATGTACAGAAGGCGATCGAGAAACTGAAGAAGCAGGAACCTGCACCCTTATCGGTGATCGATCGGGCAAACTGTATCGAACCGGCTAATTACGAGCAGCATCTGGAAAAACTGAGGGATTGTGATCTTGTGATCGAAGCGATTGCCGAACGGCTGGAGCTGAAATCGGAGCTGTACGAGAAAATTGCTACCTATCTGCATGAGCAGGCGGTTCTAGCCAGCAATACTTCCGGCCTTTCCATCAATCAGCTGGCCTCGGCCATCCCTGAAGCTTTGCAACCGCGTTTCTGCGGTATCCATTTTTTCAATCCACCTCGTTACATGTATCTGGTGGAGCTGATCCCGAGCGTGCAAAGCGATGCGACTGTACTCGATGCACTGGAGAGCTTTCTGGTGACCAGTCTGGGTAAAGGAGTCATTCGCGCCAAAGATACCCCCAATTTTATCGCCAACCGGATCGGGGTTTTTTCTATGCTGGCGACCATGCATCATGCCCGGCAATTCGGCCTGGCGTTCGATCTGGTGGATAAACTCACCGGTGTACTGATCGGTCGGCCGAAAAGTGCAACATTCCGTACTGCTGACCTGGTCGGGCTGGATGTGTTGGCGCATGTCGTGCAAACCATGCAGAACGGCCTGACAGAGGATCCCTGGCATGCTTACTATGCCATTCCCGACTGGCTGCAGAAACTGATCGATCGCGGTGCGCTCGGGCAGAAGAGTAGCAAAGGGGTATATCAGAAACAGGGTAAGGATATCCATGTATTGAATCCGGCCACAGATACCTATGAGCCAGCACAGAGTGAAGTAGACAGTGAAATCGAGGCACTGCTGAAACAGAAAGATCCTGTAGCCTGGTTTACTGCGTTGCATGACCACCCGCACCCACAGGCTCAATTCCTGTGGGCGATTCACCGGGATCTGTTTCATTACTGTGCGGTACATCTTGCAGCGATCGCCGATAATGCGCGTGATCTCGACCTGGCGATACGCTGGGGATTCGGCTGGGAACGGGGGCCTTTCGAGATATGGCAGGCAGCAGGGTGGAATACGGTTACCGCCTGGATAGAGGCGGATATCGCTGCCGGCAAGGCCATGGCTGAAATACCCTTGCCAGCTTGGGTGCAGACAGTCGGCCAAGGCGTTGTTCAGGGAGTACATGCGCAGGAAGGTTCTTATGCTCCGGTGACGGAAAGCTGGCAACCGCGCTCGCAGTTGCCAGTGTACCGGCGTCAGCTTTTTCCCGACAGACTGGTGGGTGAGGAAATCGTTTATGGTGAAACGGTTTTTGAAACGGATGCATTACGCATGTGGCATACCGGTGATCAGGTCGCTATCGTCAGTTTCAAAACCAGAAAACACACGATTGACAATATGGTGCTGCAAGGAATGCAGCAGGCCATTACCGAAGCTGAACACCATTTTCGTGCACTGGTGATCTGGCAGACCGAATCGCCGTTTTCACTGGGTGCCAACCTGAAAAAGGCAACCGAGCGGCCCAAAACTGAAGCACCACCAGCACCACCTGCTCCTCCTTCAGCATTCGAGAAATTCATTAAACAGATCAGAGGGGCTACTCAGTCGGCCATTCTGCAGGCAGCTCGCAGTCTGGATGTGGCCGATATGCTGATGGCCAGCAAGTTGGCTGAAGTGGAGGGGATGATTGCGCATTTTCAGCAGGTTTCACAAAATCTCCGCTACAGCCTGATACCCACCGTTGCTGCTGTCGATGGACTGGCGTTGGGGGGCGGATGTGAGTTTGTCATGCACAGTGATCGTGCGGTGACGACGATGGAAAGTTATATTGGTCTGGTTGAGGCGGGGGTAGGATTGCTGCCGGCCGGGGGAGGATGCAAGGAGTTTGCTTTGCGTGCTGCGCGTAATGCCGTTGATGGTGATCCTTTTCCTTATCTGAAACATTATTTTCAGACGGTGGCAATGGCGCAAATGGCGAAGAGTGCGGAACAGGCAAAGGAATTGCACTATCTGAAACCTGCTGATGTGATTGTCATGAATCGTCTCGAATTGCTGTATGTTGCCAAGGTCCAGGCGCTTGCACTGGCTGAGGCAGGTTACCGTCCCCCGTTGCGTCTGCGTGAGATTGTGGCGGCAGGCGCTACGGGAATCGCGACAATCAAAAGTACACTGGTCAATATGCTGGAAGGTGGATTTATTTCCGAACATGATTATCTGATTGGCAGCAAGATTGCGCATGTCATGTGCGGTGGCGATATTGTTGCTGGGAGCCGGGTGGATGAGGAATGGCTGCTGAAACTGGAGCGGACCGCCTTCATTGAATTGCTGGCAACCGAGAAAACCCAGGATCGTATTGCGCATACTTTGAAAACCGGCAAACCGCTGCGGAACTGAGTGGAATGATTAGGAATCGCGGAAGATGGACGCAATGAAACAAAAATTCAAAGATGGAAGGAGAAGCTCATGACCAGACAAGTGCAGGATGCTTATATCGTAGCTGCCACACGTTCTCCGGTAGGCAAGGCGCCACGGGGCATGTTCAAGAATGTGCGGCCGGATGATTTGCTGGTGCATGTGCTGCAGGCAGTGTTGAAACAGTGTGAGGAGCTCGATCCCGCGGCAATCGAGGATGTGATCGTCGGTTGTGCCATGCCGGAAGCGGAGCAGGGGATCAATGTTGCACGTGTGGCGTTGTTGCTGGCCGGTTTGCCAGTCAATGTGCCGGGGGTGACGATCAACCGGTTTTGTGCTTCTGGCCTGCAGGCAGTTGCGATGGCGGCCGACCGGATCCGGCTGGGAGAAGCGGATGTCATTATTGCCGGCGGGACCGAAAGCATGAGTATGGTGCCGATGATGGGTAACAAGGTCGCGATGAATCCGGCGCTGTTCAAACCTGGCAGTGAGCAGGTGGCCATTGCCTACGGCATGGGAATTACTGCGGAGAAAGTGGCGGAACAATGGAAAGTCAGCCGGGAGGAACAGGATGCATTCGCCTTGGAAAGCCATCACCGCGCAATTCGCGCCATCGAGCAGGGTGAATTCAGAGATGAGATTTCACCTTACCCCGTTCAGGAAAACCGGCCGGATCTGAATACGCATGAAATCCACGATACAGCTATCGTTCGGGATACCGACGAAGGCCCTCGGGCAGATACCAGCGCAGAAGCACTTGCCCGATTACGCCCGGTATTTGCCGCTCGGGGATCTGTAACTGCCGGCAACAGTTCACAGATGTCAGATGGAGCAGGCGCGGTGGTAGTGGTGAGCGAGGCAGCATTGCAGCGCTTCAATCTGACGCCGATCGGGCGATTCATTGGTTATACAGTGGCGGGTGTGCCGCCGGAAATTATGGGAATAGGTCCCCTTAAGGCGATTCCCAAAGTGCTGGAACAGACCGGGATCCAACAGGATACACTCGACTGGATCGAATTGAACGAAGCATTTGCTGCCCAAAGCCTGGCGGTAATCAACGATCTTGGATTGGATCGGGCGAAAGTCAACCCACTGGGAGGGGCAATTGCGCTGGGGCATCCGCTGGGCGCAACCGGTGCCATTCGCGTGGCTACTCTACTTAATGGCCTGCGCCGTCACAAACTCAAATATGGGATGGTTACCATGTGTGTCGGCGGCGGAATGGGGGCTGCCGGTGTGTTTGAAGCGCTGTAATACACTCTTCAAAACCGGGCGCTCGCCCGGTTTCCCTTCAATTAGCAGGTTGGTACTGCAGCCTACCTGTGAACACCCGCTCATCATTGACAGAATAGGTGGCTTCTCCCTGGTGTTCCCACCACTCATTCGTTCCTGAAACATAACGTGCACCTGAGGCGGAAACCGCAAGATTGAGAATTTCTGTCCTGTCATCCGGGAAGGTGAGTGTAACCGTGTCATCATTCCGATAAATCGCCTGTACTACCTTCCCGGAATCGGAAACAAAGACCACTGAACTGATGACTGAAACCGCGGGGTTGGGTGTTGATAACAGGGTGCAGGATACGATGGTGGCGAGAAGCGTGGGAAAGATAAAGATGAGTGGGTTGAGAAACGATTTCATGTTGTGATTTGACTGATTACAGTGAGTAGCTTACCCAATGATAATCTTGCCTTCAGCCCGAGAGTGTCTGAGGGGAATTAACGTACCGGCAAAGCCGACAAAGTTAGTTTTGATTTAGAAATGGAATTACAGATGCCTGAGAACATCCTGCCGATAGTGCAGAATACGGATGATGGCCACACCGAAAGGCTCTATTCGGTAGTAAACAATATGGCGTTCAACGTGGCGACGGCGATAGCCTGGTCGAATATAGCTGCAGTCCTGTCCTTGGGATGATGTCTCGACTAACTCGGTACAGGCGGCTTCCAATATATCGATAGAAGTCTTGCCGCGTCTGGCGCTGTCGGCAAAGACGCGATGGCGGGCGATACGCCGGTTATCGCAAACGGCGATCGCGGTAGCATCAGCAATGGAAATCCCGTCACACTGGCCTTTGAGCATCTCGAACAAGGCTGCCAGAGGAGCTACACAGCGGGGCAGGAGTTCCACACATCGTTGATAGCTCGGCAACTTCGGAAACTCAGCCTGCAAGTGACGGCATACGTAAGCCAGGTAAAAACTCTTGAACTGGCGAAATCGCAATCGATGGAACAAAACAGTTAAGGTCATCAACTCCGATAAACTCTCCCGAACTGAGGTTACAATAAGCTTATATGCACTATGTTGATTTTATTTGACTTCCATTTAATATATTTAGTGCTTTAGCTTCCAAGATCCAGACTAAGATCTATTGAAAGTCTATTTTGGCAGGCTTCCGTTATCTTTCCAGAGTTGTCGAGCAGTGCTCGTATAGATCTTGCCAGACAATCGAAGTATGGCTTCCCCCTTCTGTAGAGGTTTGTATAATACTTGTCCAAGAATGCGTTTTTGTTCATTTTCGGTAAGTGTTTGAGGTGAAAAGTGGATCCCACACTCAGCTAGTTCAGAGAAGTCAGTAGCGTTCGTACCCCTGGTGAGAAAGGCATCCGCGTCTTGCGAGGCAAGCCATACTGGGAATCCCCAGGAGCGACCTTGGCGTGCCAGAGAGCCGAGTAGACCGGACTTGCCTTCCTTTGGCAGCAGCAGGTGCGCTTCATCGACAAATAGGATCATTTGCAACGGTTGGATACCGTTCTTGATAGCCAGGGTGCGATTCAATTGACGCATGATGCAGTTCAGGATAAAGGCAACGGCAAGGACCTTGGTGTCATTGTCGTTTCCCAGCGGCTTGAAATCGATGATCTGCGAAGAGCTGAGCCAGCGTTCCATCGGTTGTGCTGCATCAGCACGAGCGAAGAGGTTGAACCTTGAAATTTTGTCGATGACGGACAGTGCCACCCCTTCTTCGCTGCGTTGCTTCAGCTCATTGGCCAACCCCTGAAAATCCGGCGCCTCAAGGCTTTCAAAAGCCTCACGGATAGCCCGCTCCTGGTTAGCTCCGAGCTGCGGCGCGAAAGCACCAACCAGAGAAGCGATCTCGGAGGCAATCTGTGCATTCTCGGCGTCAGTTCGTCCGCGAAATAGTGGGTTGATAGGTAGCCCTTCTGAAATTAGACGGATGTACTTGGCTCCGGTAATCTGAAGGAAGTTGTTCCTGGTCTGGGTCTGCTGCGAATTGGACGAATCCTCCTCCAGTTCGCCCTTAAGGTCGAAGAAGAGGAAACGGACGCCCTGGCGCGATATTTGAGCTAACAGATCCAGGGCGAGCTGACTCTTCCCTGAGCCCGGCCTACCGGAAATGACGGTGAGACAGTTGCCGCCGGCGGTGTTAATGATCCAGGGATCCATATCAGCAAGTAGCTTGACGCGCACCGGATGATCTACGATAGCTAGGGGCTGGGTGGTTGAGCTATCGCCACTGACGAGCTCCGGACCGGCCTTGGCCATTTTAATAAGTTCCGAAGTGAACATTATGGGGTCACTGTTGTACTCATCCCAGATGTGTATGAGGCGGTGGCAGCCATATTCGAAGTAGAGGCGGAAGGCTTGTTTGTAGCCGTTTTCGTCCAGAGTGGAGCCGTAGCGGTAATTCAGGGACGCCCGGACAACTGGTGCAAGGTCCTCCCCGAGGATGGTCTCTTCGGCCAGTTCGATGCCGTGAGAGTCGGCAACCTTGAAACCCGTGGGCACTCCTTCCCCTAATGCCAAGAACATCCCGGCACGGCCAAGGACGGCCTTATTGGGGGCGTGTACCCGGCTCCAGGTAGCTTCCAGGAAATTGCCTACTACTGCACTGGTTTTTATTCTCATAGTTTTTGCCCTTACAGCACGCGCTTGAAATAATCATTGGTAACCCGAACCTGGTAGGTGTTTGATTCCGGATCACCTTCAGGATTCAGGGTGTAGACTCTGGATAGGTGCGAGGCTATCCGGTCAAAAAGGTCGCTCTTTGGATCAATTTCCGCGTTGGTGGTCAGAATGATGCTCTGATGGCCCGATAGATAGAGCCGCTTCAGGACGTTTTCACGTACTTCCTTGTCTAGGCGGCCGAGTGGTGTATCGACTACTAGCGGTGTCACGAATCGGCCCAGGCGGCGCAGGGCTTCGGTAAAAGCCAGGATACGTACCTGACGCTGGCCGGCGGAAGTGTTGGCCGTCTCCCAAGATACCCTGCTACCGTCCTGCTTCTTGAGGAAGCAGTTCCAGTGTTGGTCGAATTCCATGCCGACGTATTCTAGGCCACGATCGGTGATGTCGAGCCAGAGCTCGCCGACGATAGCTGCAATCTTTCCCCGGAGCGATACAGCTGCACTGGATTTGATGAGACTGACGGCTTCACGGTAGCGATGGGCCAGGCTGTTGAGATCGCGACCCTTCTGCACTTTCTGTACCTGTTCAGAGAGAATGGTTTCTTCTTTGCGCAGCTCTTGGAGTTTTCGATCAATCTGAACCCGCTCGGCTTGGATAGAAGCCCGTTTAGCTTCGATTTGTTCCTTATGCTTGAGGAGAAATCCGCGTTTCTCACGGAGTTCATTACCGAGCGCGATGGCGGTACTGTCAGATGTGAGGTTTTTCAATGCTTGGTCGAGTTCTCGGAGATCGGAGGTCTTGCGCTCCAGATCCCGGCAAATGTTAGCTAGTCCTTGGATTACTGCTGACTGGGTACAGAGCCTGGTTCGAATCTGGATGCTGAGTTCGTTTCGTTCTGGCACTACAAAAATCTTCTCAGACATGCCTTCTGGTGGAGGATTGAACAGGCTCTGGAGGGCCTTATCAATTTGGCGTTCGTAGAACATGCGGTGGAGATTGTCCAGGGCTAGATTGGGCGGGACATTCTCGAAGACAGCGCGTTTTACTTGGGGAATCTTTGGCTCAACGCTGGCTTTACGGTTTTCAAATTCTCGGCGGCGCTCTTCTTGGATTAGGTAGTCGTGCAATTCGGTCCGAAACTTTCCTAGCAGCGATACTGGAAGTGTGGATTCCCAGGCAGACCCGAGATTGGCTTCTAACTTATCCTTAATAGATTTAATGTCTTCCCGCTTCTTTCTGATTTTGGCTAATTCTTCCGGGTCAACAGCACCAATAGTCTTAAGTTGATCTTCAACCTCGTCCAGCTCGGAAGATGAGTCTTGGAGTTCCTGATTCCGATCGGATTCATCCAGGGTTAGCGTCTTCAGATTGGATTCTGAACGAAGAATGTCGGCTGTGATGTCGTTTAGACGGCGTTCTGCTTCAGAACCAATCCCATAAACTTTCGGTATCTTGTTGGCAGTGAGTTGGCGTAAATCCTCTTCAAGCTCCGAGTAGGCATAGAGCCCTAGAACCCGGCTGATGCCTTCGGTGATTTCACGTTCGTTTAATTGGATGCTCTGGCTACGTTCGGCGTCGAAGAAGAAAAATCGTGTCAGATGTCGCGGAAGAAAGGCATCGCGCAGTTTCTTAACCTTGTCTTCGTCTTCAATCCATTGGGAATCCCCGGATAAATTAGCCTTGGAGGTGAAGACTGGTGGCGAGTTGGTTCGCCAGCGAATTTGGCGGACTAGGGTCAAGGTACGGCCGATGCTGCCGGTATCGTCGCGCTGGCTTAGCTTGAGCGTCATCAAACAGCTATCCTGGCCTTCGGACTTGGCACGTCTATTGAGCGATTCTGCCAATTCGAATCGGGTAGCATCCGAACCGGATTCAACCTTCTTCAGGTCAATGGCACCACTTTCGCCGACTGTAGCTAAGTAGAGTGCTCGGAGCAAGTGAGTCTTGCCTGTGCCGTTCTTACCGCCAATCAGCGTGGCATGACGACGTCCTTCGGTCCCGAATTCGAAAGTATGCTCACCATAGTACGGCCCGAAATTGTTGATAGTGAGGGAGTCGATGTATACCTCAGGCATACACTTCGCCCTTTTCTATCTGACGCTCCCTCAAATCATCTTGTAAAATCTGTAGCAGCTCATCGGGTAGGCCGACGGCGCGATGGCTCTCACCGTATTCCTCAACTTTGGCAATCAGGCGTCGCAACGTTTCTAGGGAAATTTCTTTTTCACTGGCTACTCTTTGCTCGATATCTCTCAGTTCCGCATCGTCTCTACTATCCGGCATGGTGTCTCCCTTCTGTTGAAAGATGATGTTTACGACTCCCGTGCCGTCATCCGGGTTACGCGCACTATTCCAATAAGTCTGAATCCAGTGGAGTTCTTCCTCGCTGATGACGGGTAGGTCTGATTCCTCTTGCAAAGCTAATAACTTCGATAGGAGTTCTTTGCGAGCCTCTATTTTTAATGGACCGGGGCCCTCCTGCCCGTTCTTTCGAACCATATCCCGGAAGCCATTCTCAGGGTCGCGATAATGCATCAGGGTGTCTCGGAAGTGGAGCAGTGCTTCCATTCGTTGATCCCCGGTGGCTAGAAGCCCCTCGCTCGCCTTATCCCGCTCCACTACAGTACAGGTCCAGCACCCGAATCGGCTGTTACCGCAGGATGGAGTAGATTGGTCTACAACCAATGGGCATTCACCCCCAGAGGCTTTTTTATAAAGCTGAAACAGAGTTAGATTATCTCCACCCCACGGACAAGGGCGTTCTATAAGGTAATCCCATACATCAAATGTAGATAGATGCTCGATAGGTGTGGAGATCCAACAACGTGGTAGATCGTCGTGACGGCGTAGACCAAATTCATTTTTAGCACGAGCATCTAATGTCTGAGCTCGTGAACCACTTTCATTACGCCGCGCACCCAATATAATAATGGCCTCTCCCCAATGACCAAGTTTATTTCGAATAAATTCACTTACTGGGTCAATTTTGAGACGCTGAGTACACCATCGAAAATTGCGGTTAGGTGGCGGGTAACCGCGACCGATAATATTGACCCAAAAAGATTGCTGTGCCGGTGGTTTCAATAAATGCGCGGTTATATTTAAGCAATGCTCTTTAGAGCAGATGTTCATATGATCTAGCTCGTTTTGAACTCGGTTAACAATAGCTGGAATTTCGACGCGCGTGTCAGTACAAACTATGCAAATTTCTTTTTTACGTAGATCTGGCGGTAGAGTTATAACCGCCTCAAAAACTAATGAGGCGATCATGGTACTGTCTTTGCCGCCACTGTATCCGACTATCCACGGCCTAGTGTCTATAGAATAAAGATGGAGGAGGTTGTCTAGAATATCTTGAATCATTGTTTGTAGTATTGGGATAGTTCAAATTCAATCATCATACAAAAGAAGTATGGTTTATGTAGTATCAAGTTCTATTAGGTTATTTTTATAAGAGCTGGCGTTATTAAGTCAACGGTTCATTCTTAGTTAAATTGAATAAATATAAGAATACTTTTTTATTGGATGTTATTCATCCTGACGTTAACACTGTAAGTATTTTTATTCTCCAGGCTGGCTGATACTTGAGTCGGGGCTTGCCGGGCGGTTATTTGTTGGTATCAAATCAGTGTTAATCGGGATCTACAGTCTTGCATTTGTATTCGGTGCGCTTTGGTTGTTGCAGCAACCGGTTCTGCCGGAATTTTATTGGGCATTCGGATTGGTGCCGGCAGCGTTGGCGGTGCTGGTACTTTGTCAGTTTCAGACACGTTTTTCCATTCTGGCAGGTAGATGTCTCCTGTTTGCTGTCATGCTGGGTGCTGGTTTTTTCTGGGCGGCGCTATGGGCACAGGTCAGGCTGGCGGATGATCTTCCTTCTATCTGGGAAGGGCAGGATATTGTGGTGGTCGGGGTGGTTACGGAAATGCCGCAACTTACCCGGCAGAGTATGCGTTTCCGGTTCGAAGTCGAACGGGTATTGATGCCGGATGCTGCGGTGCCTGCCCATGTTCAGCTTTCCTGGTATCGCGATGGCAGGCGTGATGGAGGGAATTTGCCTCAAATCACGGCGGGTGAGCGTTGGCAGTTGACTGTCCGGTTGAAGCGTCCGCATGGCAGTGCCAATCCGCATGTTGCGGATTATGAAGCCAGGTTGCTTGAACGGAATGTGCGCGCAACAGGATATGTGCGGGCAGGGGAGAGTAACAGGCGACTCAATGTTCAGGAGATTCACCCGGCTTATTTGTTCGAGCGCAAACGAGATGAAATTCGCAGCCAGTTTCAACGTTATCTGGCGGATTATCCGTATGCAGGAGTGCTGATTGCGCTGACAGTGGGCGATCAGCAGGCTATTCCGTCGGAACAATGGGAGATTTTTACCCGTACCGGTACCAGCCACCTCATGGCGATTTCCGGTTCGCACATTACGTTGCTGGCCGGGATGGTATTTCTGCTGGCGTACCGGGCCTGGCGATATGCTGGTCTGGCGTTATGGCTGCCTGCCCGTAAGTTCGCGCTGGTATGCGGGTTGAGTGTCGCAATCGGCTATGCGCTGCTGGCTGGTTTTGCTGTGCCTGTGAGGCGCGCACTGTTCATGATGGCGATCATCGTGGTGGCATTCTGGAGAAATCAGCGTGTGCGCACGTTGCCAGTGTTGGGATGGGTGTTGTTACTGGTTGTGGTGCTGGATCCCTGGTCGGTGATTGCGCCGGGTTTCTGGCTGTCTTTTGCGGCGGTTGCGCTGATTTGTCTGGTTGTATCAGGTAGGGTTGGCCGGCCGGGGGCGGTAGCTGGCTGGATACGCATCCAGTGGGCGATTACGCTTGGTTTGTTTCCGCTGCTGTTGATTCTGTTTCAGCAGATTTCACTGATATCGCCCATCGCCAATGCTGTGGCGATTCCTGTGATTAGCTTCATCATCGTACCGCTGGCACTGCTGGCGACTATCCCCGGGCTGGAATTCCTGTTGCTGATTGCCTATCCCGTTCTTCAGATTACGATGTTGGCGTTGGAATGGCTGGGAGAGCTTCCTCTGGCAACATGGCAGCAGCAGATGCCTCCTTTGTGGAGTGTGATTGCAGCCACCCTCGGTGTGATATGGCTGTTACTGCCGGGTGGGCCGGGGCTGGGTGTGTCGGCGGGTTTTCCTGCACGCTGGCTGGGAATTCTGGCAGGGGTGCCATTATTTCTGGTTTCCCCTGAAAAACCAGCCGAGGGAGAACTCTGGCTGACAGTACTGGATGTGGGGCAGGGATTATCAGTGGTGATGCGTACCCGGGATCATGCTTTACTTTACGATACCGGGCCGGGGTATGGTGAAAATGACAGTGGAAAATATGTAATTTTGCCGTTCTTGCGGGGAGAGGGTGTGCAGGCGCTTGATATGATGATTGTCTCCCATGTTGATTCGGACCACAGTGGTGGGGCATTGTCGGTACTGAAGAGAATAAAGACAGATGTATTGCTGACTTCGATTGAAGATAATCATCCGATTCGTCAGTCTGTTTCCGATAATCGTCATTGCCTTGCAGGCGATGCGTGGTGGTGGGATGGAGTACATTTCGAGATTCTGCATCCGATCAAACCCGATACCTTGATTCATAAACGTAAAACCAACGAATTGAGCTGTGTACTCAAAGTAACAACTTCACACGGCAGTGTATTGTTGCCGGGCGATATCGGCCGGATAACGGAAGAAGATTTGCTGCGACGCTATGCCCATGAGCTTACGTCCAGCGTGTTGATCGTGCCACATCATGGCAGCCGGTCATCGTCGTCAGAGGCATTTGTGCGGCAGGTCGATCCTGATCATGCCATCTTTACAGTGGGGTATCGCAGCCGATTCGGGCATCCGCATGCAGAAATAGTCGAACGGTATCTTGAGCACGGCAGTCGCCTGTATCGTAGTGATCATGACGGGGCAGTACTGTTGCGCTTTGCCAGAGGTAACATTACAGCCGATACGTGGAGAAGTCTCAATCGCCGTTTCTGGCATGACGAATGGCCTTCAGCAGCCAAGAGGGATTGAATCTCTTCCTGGGTCTGCAGAGTATGTGGCAGGTTCTTTCGCTGATATGCCCGATATATATGACGTATGTATCGGTGATGCAAGAGTAGCAGAGAACATCTTTCTCGTCTGTAGGAAAAATTCCTACAAGCTTTCCAGCCAAATTCTTACTGAAGATATAGTGGTAGCCCGCTTTACGGTATCTGCTCCCGGGTTAAAAATGCACACATCATTTTTGGAGTAATCCGGTTCAATTTGTATATATCAAAAGGAGCAGTGGAAATGGAGACAAATCAGATTCTGGATGAAATCAGGGAAGTTAATCTCAGTTATTTGCTGCTGGCTCAACAGATGCTGCGTGAAGACAGAGTTGCTGCCATGTACCGTTTGGGTATAGACGAGGATATAGCTGATATCCTGGTCAAACTGACCAACAGCCAGTTGCTCAAAATGGCCGGGTCCAACATGCTGCTGTGTCGATTCCGTTTTGATGATAGCCTGATTGCAGAAATACTTACCAGTCATAAACAGGATCGTGCACTGACACAATCCCACGCCGCAATACTCATGGCAGGTTTGCCTGCTGAGAAAATTTCCTAAGTACCCGCACAAAGGAGGAAAAATCATGAAAGGGAAAAGTATTTTATCCGAAGGTAAACAGATTCAGCTTGCTACCGAGCTGGTTCGTCTGGGAGCAAGATTGCAGGTGCTTGAAGCATCCACCACACTCAGCCGGGAACGACTCGTGAAACTGTATAAAGAAGTCAAGGGTGTCTCTCCTCCCAAAGGTATGCTTCCTTATTCGGAGGATTGGTTTACAGGATGGCAGCCCAACATGCATGCATCATTGTTCATCAATATCTACAATTACATTACTCGATACACAAAGGTTCGCGATATCGATGCGATCATCAAGAGCTATCAACTGTATCTGGAACATATCGAGGCTAATCATTTGCAGCGTATCTTGAGTTTTACGCGTGCATGGACGCTAGTGCGTTTCGTAGAGAGCAAGGTGTTATCCGTTACGTCTTGTGTCAAATGTACCGGTAATTTTCTGGTGCACAGTCTGGATATTCAGTCTAATCATGTCTGCGGACTCTGCCATGTTCCTTCACGTGCCGGCAAAACCAAACGTGCGACACAGGTGGTTAGGGAGGAGCAGAAAATCGAGGTTAGAGAGTTGTGTGTGATTTGATTCTTAATGATATCTACTTTGTTTCATTTTCACCGATTTATTCCCGATAATAAGCACCTGGTTTGGAAATGACTACCAGGTGCTTCATTCCAAAAATCCGCCTCAGAAAAATAGAAGGGGTGTAAATATTCCTCATACATGTGTCGGCAGGTTCTGGCACTTAGTCATGAAATCCGGGATAATCGGCCAGAATTAATTCTTTCCGGCTGGCACGAGGATATTTCAGAAGATCCTGAAGCCTGCCAGCTTCGCCAATCCCGAAAAATATTCCGATAATTGAATCTGCTCAAAGCACTGGCCACTGTCAGCAGTATGACACTGGTTTCGCGTATCCTTGGTTTTATACGAGATCTGATCATTGCAAGGATATTTGGTGCAGGGGTGGCGACCGACGCTTTTTTCGTAGCATTCCGTGTTCCAAACCTGTTGAGACGCCTGTTTGCGGAAGGTGCTTTTTCCCAGGCATTCGTTCCTGTTCTGGCAGAATATAAAAATAGCCGTACGGATGAGCAGACCCGGGAGCTCATTGATCACGTGACAACCTTACTGGGTATTGCATTATTTATCGTTACACTGGTAGGTATCCTGGCAGCACCATTGATTATCTATATCAGTGCTCCGGGTTTTGCCAGTGTGCCGGATAAATTCGAGCTGACCATCGCGTTACTTCAGATCACTTTTCCTTATATTTTTTTCATTTCACTGGTGGCGCTCGCAGGTGGAATATTGAATACCTACGGCCATTTTTCAGTGCCTGCCCTGACCCCGGTTTTGCTGAACCTCTCCTTTATCGGTTGTGCATTATGGCTGGCGCCACTGATGGATCCGCCTGTTCTGGCACTGGCCTGGGCTGTGTTCATTGGCGGTATACTGCAACTGGCTTTTCAGATACCTTTTCTGCTGCGCCTGAAAAGAATGCCACGTTTACGTTTTGGATTCCGTGGCAGCGCGGCGTGGCGCGTGCTCAAACTCATGGGACCAGCAGTATTTGGAGTCTCGATCGGGCAGATCAGTCTGTTAATCAATACTATTTTTGCATCACTGCTGATCACCGGCAGTGTTTCCTGGCTGTATTATGCTGACCGGCTGATGGAATTTCCGGCGGGTATGCTGGGGGTGGCGCTGGGTACCGTGATTCTGCCGTCGCTGTCACGCCACTATACGCAGAACAGTACGGAGGAATTTTCACGTTTGCTGGATTGGGGGTTGCGCCTGACTTTTCTGCTGACGCTGCCTGCTGCAGTAGCACTGGCATTGCTGGCCACCCCTCTCATTACGACACTGTTCTATTATGGTGCCTTTACGGTGGAAGACGTGTGGATGACCCGTGAGGCACTGATTGCCTACAGTGTCGGGTTGCTTGGGTTGATACTGGTGAAAGTGCTGGCACCCGGCTTTTACGCCCGGCAGAATATCAGAACCCCGGTCAAGGTTGCAATTCTGACATTGGTAGCGACTCAACTTATGAATCTCGCATTCATAATCCCTCTGAAGCATGCCGGTCTGGCACTGGCCATCGGGTTGGGTGCTTGTCTCAATGCGTGGGTACTTTACTCCAAATTGCGTTCACAAGGGATTTATCAGCCTCAGCCTGGCTGGGGAAGCTTTGTATTCAAGATTCTGATCGCGTTGATTGTAATGGGGGCCGGGTTGTGGTTGGCAGCCGGAAATAGCACTGAATGGTTTG
Organism: Nitrosomonas sp.; assembly: GCF_040256045.1. Taxonomy (GTDB): domain Bacteria; phylum Pseudomonadota; class Gammaproteobacteria; order Burkholderiales; family Nitrosomonadaceae; genus Nitrosomonas. The sequence goes on along the minus strand of NZ_JBDZWD010000002.1, from coordinate 47,576 downwards.
TTTTGACAGCTACCGAACGCGCGATAAAACTGGGGCTGGTAGTCATGCTGGGAGGGATTGGCTATTTTGCGTGTCTCTGGATGCTGGGGTTTAGGTTGCGTGATTTTGCGCGGCATTAACCTTTTTCGCTGTGTACCGCAGATTCATTTTGCATATTTGTCCAGTCCTGCATCAGGAGATGTCTCAATGTGTCGGATGCTGGTTTTATTTTTCCCGGCATGGATAAAATCAGGATCGCTTCTCCAAGCTTGAGCCGAGAGATATTTTTGTTATATACTGCCGGCCGCAGCAAGATTTTATGAAATTTTTTAAAGGAACTTTTATAATGAAATTTGCTTACGCAGCTGTTATCGCCACCGCATTTCTGCTGGTAGCATGTGGACGTCCTAATCAGGCACTTCCTGAATCAGAAAAAGAGAATTACGAGAAAATCATATCCGGTCAAAAAATAGAATGCCCGCACGGCATTGACGGAAATGGTAAGTGCTTGAAAGAAGGTGAAACTGGTATTCCGGAAGGGCATTAAGCACTAAGCTATAAAAGCTTCAAAAATAAAACCGCCTGAAAGGCGGTTTTTTTATGGGTGAACCAGTCACAGTTACTGTTTGAGCAGGTAGCTGGACGTAGAAACTGGGTTAAGCCTTATATTGATGAGCTTGCCGGATACCTTTCAGGAGATAGTGCATGGCCCGTTAAATAATACTGTTCCTATGCTTACTTGAGTTGTTCGCGTAGCAGGTTAAGTATGCGTTGAGCAGTTTCTGAACCTTCGGCAACGCCATTCGCATTGAGCACGCTGACTTCACTATTCAAACCGACCTCGCTTATTTTGATCTGATATTTCTCCGCTGAAGAATCCTTATTATCATCAGTATCACTTGACCAGAAAGCTAGCTTGGAGAGTAAACCTTTACCTTCAGCCGCTCTGCGGGTTTCTTCATCGGGGCTGATATAACGGACAAAATAGATCCCACTCGAACGATCCCGGTCTTCCACGGTAAAGCCGATCCGATCGAGTTCGTTTCCTACTCGTCGCCATGCACGATCAAACGGTTCCTTTATGATCAACACGCCTTTACGGGTTTTGTCCAGGAATGCTCGTTCCTCGACTATGCTGCTGGCGGCAACTTCGGCAGTTGCACGTTCTTCATCTATACCAAAGCGTTGCATCAGACGACTGAGCATTTCCGCTTCCAGCTCAGGATCGGATTTGCGCGGTTGCCAGATGGTACGACTGGTGTTGCGATCTGCCAGTACTTCAATCATGCCGCGGTGGCTGATATAAACCTCAGTTACGCCAGGTTGCTCCTGTTCCAGGCGAGTTCGGAATTTATCGCGCTCAGCCGTGGAATAAAGGCCATCCAGGAAAGTCGATAATGCACTTCGGATAATATCTTGAGGAATTTTGGCGCGATTTTCCGCCCAGTCGGTTTCCATGATTCCCACGTCAGGTGCTTCCAGTTTGAGCAGAAAACCCATGTCCTGCCAGAATTCCTTGATAATCGGCCATACTGCGGCAGGTTCACGGGGTATGACCAACCAGCGTTGTGTACCGGAGCGTTCGATATGAATTCCATTCTGCACAGCAGTGGCAGAGAGTACGGGTGAGCCTGGTCGGTCTCTCAGCTGTCCGTTGCGTGCGTTGCTGTAGTCTGAAAATGTGGCACTGCCGGATGCATCTACATCCGGCACGGCAAACCGGTCATTTGTTTCGGGGCTGGTCAGATCAGGCGGAACTTCAAGTGGCGGGAGTTTACCTGCCGATTTGTAATCAATCTTTTTGTTCTCAGGTAATAGATTGCAACCTGGAATGAGAGCCGCAAGTGTGATATTTGCAATCAGAAGCGTTGCCAGATGCTTATTGCGCATGGTAAACCTTTAAACCGTAATGCCAGCCTGGAGCATGGCTTTCCTGATCAGTTCGTGATATTGGTCGGATAAAATTGTTAATGGCAGACGCAGACTGTCGTTGATCAATCCCATTCTTGCTACGGCCCATTTGACTGGAATCGGGTTGGCTTCGACGAACAGATCAATATGCAGCCTGAATAGCCTGGTGTTGATTTCCCGCGCCCGGGCCAGATCACCGGCAAAGGCAGCGGTGCACATCTCGTGCATCAACCGGGGGGCGACATTGGCCGTCACCGAGATGGTGCCATGACCGCCGAGCAGCAGCAGTGCCAGTGCTGTGACATCATCTCCGCTGTAGATCGCAAAACCAGCCGGGGTACGTTGTAATAAATCACACCCCCGTGCAATATTGCCGGTAGCGTCCTTAATACCGACGATACCGGGAATCTGTGCGAGTCGTAATGCAGTATCGTTGCCAATGTCTGCCACGGTTCGCCCCGGTACGTTGTACAGAATCATCGGGATGTCCACCGCTTCGGCAATTGCCTTGAAGTGCTGGTACAACCCTTCCTGGGTGGGTTTGTTGTAGTAGGGGGCTACGGATAAGCAAGCGTCTGCGCCGGCATTTTTCGAAAATACCGTCAGTTCGATTGCCTCGCGCGTCGAATTGGCGCCAGTACCGGCAATGACCGGAATGCGTCCGGCTGCGTGGGTGACTGCAGTACGGATCAACAGGTGATGCTCATCAAAATCTACGGTAGGGGATTCGCCTGTAGTGCCAACTACGACGATGCCATCCGTTTTCTGTTCGATATGAAAATCGATCAGGGCACAAAACCTGTCGAGGTCCAGTGCCCCGTCTTCAAGCATGGGTGTGACAATAGCTACCAGGCTACCTTTGAACATGGCATATTATCCATCTGAAAACAATGATCGTTATTCTACCTGAAACGATCTGCCTTCATTCAACTTCAGCAATGCTCATGAGGCAGTTTAATGTTGCGTAGTAAACTGCATGTGGCCGTTACTGTATTCCACCAGAATGGTATCTCCGGCAGAAAAGCGGCCTTCCAGCAGCTCTTTTGCCAGCGGGTTTTCGATCTGAGTCTGGATAGCCCGTTTCAGTGGCCGCGCACCGAATAACGGATCGAAGCCGGCTTCGGCCAGCCTGGCCAACGTCTGTTCCGAGACTACCAGCTTCATTTCCATTTGTGCCAGTCTTTTACCCAGATTGCTCAGCTGGATCCGGGCAATCGATTTGATATGCGCTTCATCCAGTGCATGGAAAACGACTACTTCGTCAATGCGATTGATGAATTCGGGTCGGAAATAAGTTTTGACCTCTCCCATTACTGCCAGTTTGATGACCTGGTAATCATCTCCGCTCATTTGCTGGATCATTTGTGAACCCAGATTGGAGGTCATGACGATAACCGTGTTCTTGAAATCCACGGTACGTCCCTGACCATCCGTCATCCGTCCGTCATCCAGCACCTGCAGGAGGACGTTGAACACATCCGGATGTGCTTTTTCCACCTCATCGAGTAAAATGACGGAATAGGGCTTGCGTCGCACCTGTTCGGTCAGATAACCGCCCTCCTCATAACCAACATATCCTGGTGGCGCTCCGATCAGACGTGCGACTGAATGTTTCTCCATGAATTCGGACATGTCTACCCGGATCAGATGTTCTTCGGAATCGAACAGAAACCCTGCCAGTGCCTTGCACAGCTCGGTCTTGCCCACCCCGGTCGGTCCCAGAAACAGAAAAGATCCATAAGGGCGATTGGGATCGGCAAGCCCGGAGCGGGAACGACGGATCGCATCGGAAACCAGTCTAACGGCTTCATCCTGGCCAATGACACGTTCGTGTAACTTGTCTTCCATGAACAGCAGTTTCTCACGCTCACCCTGCATCATTTTGGAAACCGGAATGCCGGTTGCGCGCGAAACAACTTCGGCGATTTCTTCGGCACCTACTTGGGTACGGAATAATTTTGGTTGCACAGCTTCCTCAGCTGACTCGGCGTGATGGAGTTGTTCGGCAAGCTGTGTTTCCAGCTGCGGAATGCGACCGTACAGCAGCTCAGAAGCTTTTTGCAAATCCCCTTTGCGTCGAGCGGTTTCCTCTTCACGGCGCAGTTTATCCAGTTCTTCCTTGATTTCCTGTGAACCTTTTGCACGAGATTTCTCTGCTTTTAGTATTTCGTCCAGATCGGCATACTCCCGCTCCAGTTTGCTGATTTCTTCTTCAAGCAATGCCAGGCGTTTTTTAGAAGCCTCATCCTTTTCTTTCTTGACGGCCTCGCGTTCGATTTTCAGTTGAATCAGGCGCCGATCGAGCTTGTCCATGACTTCCGGTTTAGAATCCTGCTCCATGCGAATGCGTGCTGCAGCTTCGTCGATCAGATCAATGGCTTTGTCCGGCAGAAAACGGTCAGTGATATAGCGGTGGGAGAGTTCAGCCGCTGCGACGATGGCCGGATCAGTGATTTCCACGCCATGGTGTAATTCATATTTTTCCTGCAGGCCGCGCAGAATGGCAATCGTTGCCTCAACACCGGGTTCATCCACCAGCACTTTCTGGAAACGGCGTTCCAGTGCTGCATCCTTTTCAACATACTTGCGGTATTCATCCAAGGTGGTTGCACCCACGCAGTGCAGCTCACCGCGTGCCAGCGCCGGTTTGAGCATGTTGCCCGCATCCATGGCACCTTCTGCCTTGCCAGCTCCCACCATCGTATGCAGTTCGTCGATGAATACGATGGTGCGGCCTTCATCCTGCGCCAGTTCTTTCAGCACAGCTTTCAACCGTTCCTCGAATTCGCCGCGGTATTTGGCACCTGCCAGCAGTGCAGCCATATCCAGTGACAGCACCCGTTTGTTTTTCAGTGTTTCAGGTACTTCCCCGTTGATGATGCGCTGTGCCAGTCCTTCCACGATTGCTGTTTTTCCGACCCCGGGCTCGCCAATCAGGACAGGGTTGTTTTTGGTGCGTCGCTGCAGTACCTGAATCGTCCGTCGGATTTCATCATCGCGTCCGATTACGGGATCAAGCTTGCCTGAACGCGCGCGCTCAGTCAGATCCAGTGTGTATTTCTTCAATGCCTCGCGACTGCCTTCCGCCTCGGCATCGGTTACCTTTTCTCCGCCGCGTATGGAATCGATTGCTTGCTCCAGCGCAACGCGTGTCGCTCCGTATTGTTTCAGCAATCGCCCGGTTTCTCCTTTGTCTTCCAGCGCTGCCAGCGGGAACATTTCCGAGGCGATGTACTGATCCCCTCTTTTTTGTGCTTCCTTGTCCATTAGATTGAGCAGATTGGCCAGATCCCGGGAAACATTGATTTCTCCGCCCGTACCTTCCACTTTGGGCAGAAGTTTCAGGCTTTGTGTCAGCGCTTGGCGCAATGGCTGGGCATTCACACCGGCACGTTGCAGCAGAGAAGTAATACTGCCGTCTTCCTGCTGCATCAGGGTGAGCAACAGATGCTGCGGTTCGATATAGGGATGATCCTGACCCAACGCCATGCTTTGCGCATCGACGAGTGCCTGCTGAAACTTGGTGGTGAATTTGTCAAACCGCATGTCATCTCCTGAGAATAAAATAGGTGGGAATGACCTTACTATATGATGTAACCGTGAAATTTCAAGCCGCTTGTAGAATTTGATTTTGTAATCAGAAGCTCTTGTTCAGCATGGTATGTTTTCTTTAACAGAATGATCCAGCCAGTGAGTGGCGGTATAATCGGCCCTTTCCAAATACAACAAGATTATTATCTTGAGTTGTTTTATGTCTTCCAAACCTGAACTTTTCCAAAGGACGCCATGGTTGAATGGCGAAGATATTGAAGCTAAACGTGTAGAGCTGCGCGCATATTTTCACACTACCCTGGACAGATATGAGCAGTTATTCGAGACCTTGCGCAGTGAAGAGGCTTATTACGACAGGCCGATGTCATTGCGTCATCCCCTGATTTTTTATCTGGGACATACCGCTACTTTTTTTGTCAACAAATTGGTGTTGGCTGGAGTACTGACGGAACGCATCGATCCAAGACTGGAATCCATATTTGCGGTGGGTGTGGATGAAATGAGCTGGGATGATCTGAATACGGCCCACTATGACTGGCCGACGGTTGAGGAAGTTATGGCTTATCGCCGCGCCATGCGTGACAAGGTGGATGCGCTTATCAGCTCCTTGCCGCTGACATTGCCCATTTCATGGGAAAGTCCATGGTGGGCAATCGTGATGGGTGTGGAGCACGAACGTATCCATCTTGAAACTTCTTCCGTACTGATCCGTCAGCATAAACTCAGATATGTACAATCTCATTCCGGTTGGACACCCTGTCGCAATAGTGGAAATGCACCGGAAAACGAGATGGTTCCGGTTCCGGCAGGAAAGGTGGTTTTAGGCAAAGACAAGACAGATCCTGTTTATGGATGGGACAATGAATATGGTCATCATGAGGCTGAACTTTCCGCTTTTCAGGCCAGTCGTTATCTGGTGAGTAATCAGGAATTTCTTGGTTTCGTGGAAGCAGGAGGATATGAAACGGATGATTACTGGGAAGAAGAAGGGTTGGCATGGCGGCAGTTCAGTGATACGGCCTGTCCGACTTTCTGGGTCCGGGAGGGCGATCAATGGTGGTTACGCCTCATGACGGAGGAAGTACCCATGCCTTGGAATTGGCCAGTGGAAGTCAATTACCACGAAGCCAAGGCATTCTGTAACTGGAAGCAGAAAACAACCGGGCAGCCGGTACGTTTACCTACTGAAGACGAGTGGTACCGTTTGTATGATGTCGCAGGGCTGGCCGATGTCCCGCATATGGAAGCGGCAAAAGGTAATATTCATCTTGATCATTATGCTTCCAGCTGTCCGGTGGATGAATTTCAGCAGGGTGAGTTCTTCGATATCACAGGTAACGTTTGGCAGTGGACGGAAACACCGATTTATCCTTTTACCGGTTTTGAAGTACATCCGTTGTACGATGATTTTACGACTCCCACCTTTGACGATCGGCACAATCTCCTCAAAGGAGGATCATGGATTGCGTGCGGCAATGAATCCATCCGGGCATCACGCTATGCTTTCCGCAGACATTTTTTTCAGCATGCAGGATTCCGCTATGTGATTTCCGATATGCCTGCCACTCATCACAGTTCGCACTATGAAACCGATAAACTGCTGTCGGAGTACGCCGAGTTCCACTATGGCGATACTTATTTCGGGGTGGCCAATTTCCCGGTGGCACTGGCCGAGCTGGCTATTACTGCGATGGGCACTCATCCGCTACGCAGAGCGCTCGATCTGGGGTGTGCTTCCGGGCGTGCGACGTTTGAACTGGCACGACATTTCGACCATGTCACCGGTGTCGATTTTTCTGCGCGTTTCATCAACCAGGGCGTAACACTGGCCGAACATGGTATCCTGCGTTATACGCTCGTGGATGAGGGGGAACTGGTTTCCTACCGGGAACGTACGCTTGCAGGGCTGAATCTGGAGAGTGTCAGGCACAAGGTCGAGTTTTTCCAGGGGGATGCTTGTAATCTCAAACCGATACTGACAGGTTACGATCTGATTCTGGCAGTCAACCTGATCGACCGTTTGTATGAACCTGCCAAATTCTTGACCATGGTGCATGAGCGACTGAATCCAGGGGGAATGCTGCTGATTGCATCACCTTATACCTGGCTGGAGGAGCACACCCGACGGGAATACTGGATTGGTGGTTTCAAACGGGATGGTGAGAATTTCACCACGCTGGACGGCCTGAAAGAAATATTGGGTAAACATTTCCGGTTGATTGGAGCGCCACGTGAAGTACCTTTCGTGATTCGTGAAACCCGGCACAAGTTTCAGCATACACTGTCAGAAGTAACAATCTGGGAGAAAATCGTTTGAGTGGCGATTTCGACCGCGAAATCGATCGTACCGGGACATGCAGTACGAAATATGACGGCCGCCAGGCAATGTTCGATCACTCGGACGTCATGCCACTGTGGGTAGCCGATATGGATTTTGCCGCTCCGGCAGCGGTGACTGCAGCGCTGACTGCACGCGCTGTCCACCCTGTTTATGGCTATACACTTTTTCCTGACAGTCTGTATGAAGCGTTGATCGACTGGCTGAAATTACATCATGGGTGGAGAGTAGAGCGGGAGTGGATCATACTCTGTCCCGGAGTAGTCCCTTCATTGAGTACGGCAATTCTTGCACTGAGCGAGCCACATGAATCTGTCATCGTTCAGCCGCCGGTATATTATCCGTTCTTCTCGGTGGTCAAAAAAACTGGCAGAAAGCTGCTGAACAATGCATTGCAACAAGAACAAGGGTGCTATGGCATGGATTTTGCCGATCTGGCACAGCAGGCTGCCACCGCGCGCATGCTGTTATTTTGTTCTCCGCATAATCCAGTTGGTCGGGTGTGGAGCAGACCGGAACTGGAAAGGTTGCTGGATATTGCCAGACAGCATCAACTCATCATCGTATCCGATGAAATTCACGCTGACCTGATTTATCCGGGAAATAAGCATTATATCCTTGCCAGCCTGGCTGATTCTCCAGAATCAATTATTACTGCTGTCGCACCCAGCAAAACTTTCAACATTCCGGGACTTAATTTATCTGCTTTGATTGTTCCCAATCCACAATATCGGACAGCGATTCGGAATCAACTGGAAATGACACATGTCAGTGCTGCCAATCCATTCAGTGTGGCGGCGTTTGAAGCAGCATACCGGGGAGGAAAAGAATGGCTGGATGCACTGATGACCTATCTCGCAGACACGCGAGAAATGGTACGACAATACCTGGCTGAATATCTGCCGGAAATTCAGCTGGTTCCTTCACAGGGTACTTACCTGTTGTGGCTGGATTGTCGCAAGTTGGACATGAGTGACGACGAACTCAAACGGTTCCTCATTTTTGAGGCGGGGATCGGTATGAACCCCGGTATTTCCTATGGCAGGGAAGGTAGTGGTTTCATGCGCATGAACATCGGTGCGCCCCGACACCGGATCAGGCAGGCGCTGGACAGTATTCACAATGCATTTGAACGAAGAAAAAACAGCGCTTCCTGAGAAGGATTGATTGATTTCCTAGGGAAGTGCTGGTAAATAGATGAATACGATTGCATCTGTGAGCATGGTGAAGCAGTAGCCGGAAAGAACAGTACCTCACTCATCTTTGCGGAATCCATGAGGGTTGGAGCAGTGCAGATAAACGGAAACAAAAGCAGCAGGATAAGGTCTGGATGATTGTCATGTGAGCCTGCGGTTTTTTCGCAGCGACATAACCTTGCAGAGGTTTCTTAACTTTTTTGTTTTTCACATTCTGGAATTTTCGCCATGTCTCGTATCCACCGGCAAGAATCATTATTCGATTCCGTCGATAGTAGCGAACTTACCGTTACAGATGTTCTGACGCACGCAAAACCGCAAACCAAACAACAGGCAACTTTCCAGCGCCTGATCCGGCAAATTGATGAGCAACGTGCCCAGGTTGCGGAGTGGCACACTTACAGCGAGCGCTACAATCAGCGTGTAGACAGTGAATTGATGCCTCTGTTTGCGCAACTGCGCGAAAAACGCATCGCCATGTTGCATCTGCTTGACACGCAATTTCATCAGCGCAAGGTCATTGGTGGCAAGCAACAGCGCGCAAAGTTGTGCGATATCATTCTCAACCTGGCGAATGAGTTGCTGCTCGAGCAGCGCGATGAGGAAATCGTGGCACTGTATGACAAATATAGTGATCTCAGTTATGACGATCAGGCCGATATTGATAAAGCAATCTCCCAGGATATAGTTGAAGAGCTGTTTGGTGTGCATCTGGACAATGATAATGCGGATGTCAGCATGGAGGAAATGCTGGCAAAAGCCATGCACCAGCGACAGGAAGAAGAGGCCAGGAATAAAGCCGGATCAGGCTCACGCCGCCGCAAATCAGCCAAACAGGCGGCTGCTGAGGAGAAACGTGCTGCGGCAAAAAAAGAAATCAGCCAGTCTGTGCGTGAAATTTATCGCAAACTGGCCAGCAGCTTGCATCCTGATCGCGCAAGCACTGCTCTGACAGTAGATGAGAAAACCATCCTGATGCAGCGCGTCAACCAGGCCTATGATCGGAGCGATTTGCTTGAGCTGCTGAATATCCAACTCGAGATCGAACAGATTGATACCAATTACCTCACCAATCTGCCTGACGAGCGCATTGAACATTACATTCAGGTACTGCGTGAGCAACTGGCGGAACTCAAGACGGAGCTTGCGTCGTTATTGATGCCCTACCGGCAGTTGGTGCCGTATACACAGAAGATCAGGCCGAGCCATGTTGACAAGGCAATGGATGCCGAAATCACGCGGCTGGAAATGGATCTGCGGCAAGCTGATATCGACCTCATCGCTTTCCAGGATGCTAAACAGCTCGCTACCTTTATCAGGCACTATCAGGTGGATAATGGATTCGACGAGTTTGACGAATTGCAAATGCTGGATGACTTGCTGGGCGACTTGGGCAATTTTTCTGCACCCCCTCCACGTCGACGTAAGCGCTGAGCACCAATCCGGGCATATCTCAGTAGTGGGGACGACAAATTCAAGTCAAAGAGTCCAGCATCAAGAACGCTTGTTATACTTATTTTCTTGATTCGAGGCCTGACCCCGATCATGTGTGGATCATGTGGAAATTACATTTTTTATGTACTCAATTGTAGTAGTTCAGATTTGAACTGACATTAGATCTTGCCAAGAGGTGGGATTATCCGGTTTGATAGAGGTGCGAAGCTTTAATCGGAATATGATGTTCTTCTGTATTTACATCTGCTAAAAATCCTTGGCCAAACTATCTGTGTGGTCATTATTGCGGCTCAAAATGCTCGTTTATTACTTGTAACTGCGCTTTTTACCCGGTGCAAGCGCTTCGTCCTATGGGCCAACCTCATGGTTGCCGGGGGAAATAAGAACAACGGGACCGAACTATTACCTACTGGGAATAGGTGGGTTAGCGCAGTTTGGGTGCAGACAACTAAAGTCGTCTACCTGCACCAGGCTAAACGCGCATGAGTCAATGCATTGTATGTGAGATGTGCCGGAAGGTCAGAGAGCAGGAGCGATATAACGCCATGTGAGATGCAGGATGGAAGGGCAATGTTGTATTCCGAGGCGTCTGACTGCTACTGCGACAGTCCGGATGCCCACACCAGTACCTGCTGAGCCGGTGATGACGGTAGGTTGAGTGGATTTCGGGATGACTATCGGAGGCAATCATGCAGAGTGGGCGAATCGAACCATGAATGGCGGTCAATTGGATTTTGCAGGTTTATTACAGCATCGGTTTGATGATTTCTTCGATCTGTTTTTTCTTGATTCTCCCCAGATGGGTATCGACGATCATGCCGTTGCGGTCGATCGTGACGGTAAAAGGCAGAGCACCCTGCAGGTTGCCCATGGCCTCTGCAAGTGAGAAGGCATCGAATTCCCCGACCAGCACAGGATAATTGATATTAAATTCCTTGCTGAATGCAGCTACTTTTTCAGTATCGTCAATGGCAATACCAAGAATAACCAGATCTTTTTGATGATGTACCGTGTAGGTCTCGATCAACTCCGGAATTTCATCACGGCAAGGCAGGCACCAGGTTGCCCAGAAATTAACGACGACGATTTTCCCCCGCCATTGAGACAGGGCTTGAGGAGTACCATCCAGGTCAGACAAGGTTGCATTGAAGAGTTTATCGGCTCCGGCCTTTCTGTCAGCACTCGGCAAAGAGACTGTGATGCCCATTTCTCTGGATTTATAAACAAAACCAGCAGCCAGTGAAAGAATTGCAACGATAACGTAGAACGAAAACTTGTTGGGCTTGGACATAAAGAATTCCGGAGAAAGTTTATACGTGGTAGAGATACCGGGTTTATACCAGAAACATCAGTATCAGGGGTTTCTCTACACTGGCAGATCGGTAACCAGCCGATTATCAGAGCAGGATTGCATCCAGTACTGTGACGAAATCTCTTTTATCGAGGTAGCCAATGATTTTGATGTTGGGAATCTCGACTCCCTGCCGGTCAAAAAACAGAATCCCGGGCGGGCCAAAGAGCTTGAAACGTTTGAGCAAAGCAGCATCATCCGGTGTACCGTCAGTGACATTGATCTGTACCAGTTCGACATTTTTCAAGCGTGCCTGAACCTGCGGATCGGTGAAGGTGAAACGCTCCATTTCTTTACAGGAAATACACCAGTCTGCGTAAAAGTCGATCATGACATAACGTCCCTTCGCCTGCTGAATAAGCTCATCCAGCTCAGTAGTTGTTTTAACCTGCTTGAATGGCAGAGATTCATTTGTGCTCACAGATGGTTTGGCAAGCTGATCGAAGGATGTGGTAGCAGCCAGGGTGAACTTGGATAGAGGCTGCAGAATATCCCGGCTTCCGGAAAGCACGCCAATGAGCAAGGCAATACCAACCAGCAGCGCGATGACGCCGATTCCCTTGAGAAATTTGTTGAGACCAGAGGCATGGCCGGGGAGTGGATCAAGCGCATGCAGGTAGATTGCCGAGATGATCAGCAGTGTTGCCCAGAGCAGCATGTGCACAACTTCTGTGATGACGGGCGAGACCAGCCAGATTGCTACGGCTAGCAGTAGAACTCCGAAAAACTGCTGGACGGATTTCATCCAGGCACCGGACTTGGGCAGTAATGCACCGGCCGAGACGCCCAGCAGCAGCAATGGCATACCCATTCCCAGTGCCATGATGAACAGTGCGGAACCGCCTAGTACAACATCGCGTGTCTGGCTGATATAAATCAGCGCGCCAGCCAGCGGGGCAGCGACGCAAGGGCTGACGATCAAAGCAGATAGTGCCCCCATTCCAAATACACCGGTAAGCTGGTCTCCTTTGAAATGACCTGTTTCTTCGACCAGCCTGTTTTGTATAAAAGATGGCATCTGCAGTTCGTAGAAACCAAACATTGAGAAAGCCAGTGCAACAAAAATCAATGCAAATGTTCCCAGTACCCAGGCATTTTGCAGCGCGGCAGACAGCATGGTGCCAGATAGACCTGCTGCTGCGCCGGCGATAGCGTAAGTGATCGCCATGCCCAGTACATAGGCCAGTGCCAGCATGAAACCGCGCAGTTTTGACATTTGCTGCCCCTTGCTGGCAATGATTCCGGACAGAATCGGGAACATGGGAAATACACAGGGAGTGAAGGCGAGTAATAAGCCAATGCCAAAAAAACCACTTAGAATCAGCCAGAAATTGCCACTGGCGAACAAGCGTTCTATTTTATAGGACTCTGTTTCAAACAGTGGTGCATTGTCTGCCTGGAATAATTCGGCTATAGCATCGGTTCCGGCAGATTCGGCTGCCTGAGCATCTCCACTGACTGTGTCAGCAACTGCGTCAATTGCAGCCGTGACAGATGGCAGCAGGAGGTCATTTACTTTGTTGATCGGTGCATAGCACACACCGACGGGCTCATTGCAACCTTGATAAGTGGCAGACAGGGAAAGTTGCTCTGGTGCAGATGCATCCCGGCGTAGTGAGATGACAGCTTCCAGGGGCTGATAGTAAACTTCTGTCTGACCAAAGGCAGGGTCCAGCTTCATCTTACCCGGCGGGAGCGTTATCCGATCAATATGGATACCTGCGCTTTTCGATTCGAAGTTAATTTTATCCCGATAGAGATAATAATCTTTGGCGGGTGTCAGGCGGGCAATCAGCGTGCGGTCATCCCGGACTTCGAGCGACAGCTTGAAAGCTTCATCCGGTGGCAGCAATTCCTGCTCGGTCTGTTCGGAACTGACACCTAGCCGCTGCAGAAAGCTCATCAATCCCCCTGATGAGCTTTCTTCGGCCAGAGTATGGGTGCTTACCAGGCACAGTAACAGTAAAATGGTTTTTATCCAGCGCATGGGTTATCTCGGTTAAGTATCTGTTTCGGTCGTTTCGTGAGTAATCCACTGTAAGTAAGCAGGTAACCCGCTATCGACAGGGACAGCAATAATTTCGGGGAGTTCATAGGGGTGCAGTGATTTGATTGTCTGCTCTACTGCTTCGTAATGTTGCCGAGTAGTTTTAATCAGAACCGGAACTTCACTGGTGATTTCAGTCAGACCTTGCCATCGGTAAATGGAAGTGCATCCCTGTAGAATGTTGATGCAGGCAGCTAACCGACGATCAATTAGCACTTCTGCCAGCTCTCTGGCGCTTACGTCATTCGGGAAGTTGGTCAGAACGAGCAGAATTTGCGATGATCCGGTCATTTCATGGAGCGCTGAGAATTATCGTCCCGGCGGGCACTCTGGATTTCTATGGTATCCTATTGTAGTAAATGTGGTTTCCCGTAGCAATCAACAAGAAGATGGTGTAGAACGATATGATGAAAAATCTGTTTGTGTTACTCCAGTCTATTACAGCTATCTTTCCTGTCAGTATTTTTTTTACTTACATTATTATGGATGAGGGTGATCAGTTTACCTATGAACACTATCTGGTTACGGTACTGAGCGCTTTTCCTTTCTTCCTGGTCTTGTTGATCAAGTATTTCATATCCGGATTCGAAAATAAGTAGTGTTTTCGTTCGATATGAAAATCCGGCATTTCGGATTTATGTCGGTATCAATGGTACAACCTTGTTTCTGGAGCCGGATACCACTGAAAATGGACAAAATTATTTATCTTTTCGCCGTATCCACGTTTTTTGTTTCCTTATTGGGGTTGCCATTGGCCGCCCAGGCAGAGAAAAGTTACGCCAGTGATCAGGTGGAAGTATTGATGCGAACCGGCCCTAGTCAGCAGCATGCGATCGTAAGGATGCTGAAAAGTGGTGCGGCGCTGGAAGTATTGGAACGTGACCAGAACAAGGGATATTCCAGAGTCAGGACTGCTGGAGGCACAGAAGGCTGGGTGCTGTCCCGATATTTGATGGCAGAGCCTGCGGCACGTGAATTACTTGAAAAATTGAGCAGTGATTTCTCCGGATCGGCCAGCCGGCCGGATAACATTCGTGCACAGGCTGACCTTGTCAGACATGAACTGGGGGCGCAGAAAAAGCGGACGGAAATACTTGAGAAAGACAATAAACGACTGGAAGCTGAATTGTCCAGAATCAGACAGTTGTCTGCCAGCGCGGTGCAATTGAATGGTGAAAATCAGGAAATGCGGCAACAGGTAGCTGATCTGAAGATGAAACTCGGTGAACTTGAACAGGAGAATCATGTGCTCAGCGGGCAGATTGAACGCGAGTGGTTTTATGCCGGAGCACTAGTGCTGTTTGTCGGTTTATTTCTGGGGCTGGTCATTCCGCGTATTCAATGGCGCAAACGGTCACGCTACAACGATTTTTAAAATTGATTTGGTGCAGGTTTTAAAAACTACTTGGAGCTAAGCTGCGGTGTTGCTCTGATCGTCCTTGCTATGTTTTTCAGCAGTTTGTTAAACATTTAATACAGGACCAGTGCACTAGGGTGTTGAATGCGTATTGAAAAATGGTTTTTCCGGCGTGATACCCAGCCACGCACTTCAAGCGGTTTATTTAAATAGGTTTCAAGGGGAGGGAACAAGGCCAGATCCCGATGGGCGAAAGACAGATCAAGGTTGTCACTGATAATGAGCCGGCTGAACCGGCGATTTCGTTTGAGTGCTTTGGCCTTGACCCGATAGCGTTGCCAGCCGAATGGCTTCTCGGTCAATTTGACTATCGGGCGTGGCTGGTAGTATTGCATTGACCAGATTCCGAGTTTCTTGGCTTCTGCCCGTTGCTGTGCCCTGATGAGCGTATTGGCGTGAAGCAGGTTGGGCGGGATCAGGTTGACTGTGGCCAATCCCTTCTCTACCAGGGAAAGATTGATATGTTCTCCACCCGGAAGATACAAATGAGCCAGCATTCTTTTATAGTGATCATGCGTTTGCCGGTCCTGTTTCAGATATACGCTGCGTCCCTGTAATTTTCCTTGCAGCCACTTTTTTGCATCTGCTCCGCCTGGTTCTCCTGGGTGATATCGGCTTTCGATTTCAGGTGCATTTATACCCAGCAACCTTACCCGCTTGTTATTCTCGAGTACGATGGTGTCGCCATCAATGACTCGGGTAACTCGGTATTTGCTGCGGGCCGGTGGAGTGGCTGGCTGTAAGGGTTTGGCTGCTGGTGTGGGTATATCTGAATAAAGTGTGCGGCCATGAGAGTCCGTAGAGCGATAGATGGTCTCGGCCAGACCCGAGTGGGCATGAAGGAGAATCAGTAGAACTGCAAGAGGATAAATCGTCCTGAAAAAGAACGATGGGGTGAGTTGTATCCGGAGTGCTCTGGTAAAATACATTACTTTGAATCCAGTCAGAATTATTCAGGTTGAATGGCCTGTACAGCCAATAGCGGCGATAAGACACAAAACCGGGGATATTACGCATGCCACTGAAATTTTGGAAGGTGAGAGGCGGATCGGCTGATGGCTGACGATGCATTGATCGAGTTTAGTAAAGTCAATTTTTCCTACGGCCCCCGGCCGATCCTGAAAGGGGTCGATATGCGCATGTCGCGGGGGCAGGTGATTGCTATCATGGGCGGCAGCGGATCAGGGAAAACTACGCTGCTGCGCTTGATCGGAGGTGAAGTCAGTCCCTCGGCAGGTTCCGTCACCGTAGCGGGGCAGGTCATACATGAACTTGGCCGGAATGAATTATTCAGGCTGCGGCGCAAAATGGGCATGCTGTTTCAGTTTGGCGCTTTGTTTACGGACTTGTCGGTATTCGATAACGTTGCTTTCCAAATGCGTGAACATACGAATCTGCCTGAGTCGATGATTCGGGATTTGGTTTTAATGAAACTGCATGCGGTTGGTTTGCGCGGTGCGTGTCACCTGATGCCGGCACAGCTTTCCGGCGGGATGGCGCGGCGTGTGGCGCTGGCACGTTCTATCGCACTGGATCCCATGCTGATGATGTTTGATGAGCCGTTTACCGGCCTGGATCCGATTTCATTGAGTGTGATCGGTGGTCTGATCCGTCGTCTGACCGATACGCTTGGCATGACTTCCATTCTGGTGACGCATGATGTTCAGGAATCATTACGGATAGTCGATTACATTTATTTTCTGGCAGATGGGGTGATTGCTGCCCATGGAACACCTGATGAAGTGCGCGAATCGAAAGTGCCGTTTGTCCATCAGTTCATCCATGGTGAAACAGATGGTCCGGTGCCGTTTCATTACCAGGCACAGGCTTATTCGCAGGATCTGGGTATAAGTGTCATGGAAAGGTGACCGGACACAGGCAGCATGAATGATAGGAATGATCAGTTTGGCTAAACGTATCAAGACCGTTATTGAATCGATCGGGCACAGAGTGGTCGGCAGTATCTGGCGACTGGGATGTGCAACCCGTTTCGTATTGCTGGTACTGTTGAAATCTATGCCCGGCTTTCTGCGTTTCCACCTGATCACACGCGAGATATATTTCGCCGGTGTCCTGTCACTGATCATTATTCTGGTATCCGGGCTGTTTGTTGGTATGGTGCTGGGTCTGCAAGGGTATGAAACATTGCAGAAATTCGGTTCTGAATCAGCAGTGGGAACACTGGTGGCGCTATCTCTTGTGCGAGAGCTGGGTCCTGTCATCGCTGCGTTGCTGTTTGCCAGCCGTGCTGGTTCAGCCATGACAGCTGAAATCGGTTTGATGAAAGCAACCGAACAACTGGCTGCCATGGGAATGATGGCGGTGGATCCAGTCGCACGTATCGTTGCACCAAGATTCTGGGGAGGTGTTTTTTCCATGCCGCTGCTGGCAGCGATGTTCTCTGTTATGGGGGTATTTGGAGGATATCTGGTGACGGTAGTTTTCATTGGTGTGGATGAAGGATCTTTCTGGTCACAGATGCAGAGTTCGGTTGATTTCCGTTATGACATCGTGAATGGTGTCATCAAAAGTTGTTTCTTCGGGGTTGTTATAACGGCGATTGCTGTGTTTGAAGGGTTTGATGCCCCGCCGACAGCTGAAGGGGTATCAGGTGCAACTACCCGTACAGTGGTAACTTCCTCGCTCGCGATTCTGGGGTTGGATTTTGTTTTGACTGCATTTATGTTCAGAGGAGTAAGCTGATGCAACGTACCATGATGGATTTCTGGGTAGGTTTGTTCGTCATGGCAGGTATTGGCGCACTGCTGATTCTTGGATTGAAAGTGGGTAATCTGGCCGATTTTCAGCCGGAAGGGAGTTATGTCCTAGTAGGTAATTTCGAGAATATCGGTGGCTTAAAGGTTAGAGCTCCGGTAAAAAGTGCAGGTGTAGTGGTGGGGCGCGTGACGGATATACAGTTCAGTGTGCAGACTTACGATGCAGTAGTCACCATGAAAGTGGATACGCGCTATCAGTTTCCAAAAGACACTTTTGCCAGCATTCTGACATCCGGGCTGCTGGGCGAACAATACATCGGACTGTTACCGGGAGGTGATGAGAAGATGCTCAAGGATGGTGAAAAGATCATGAAGACCAACTCGGCCATTGTGCTCGAGGATATGATCGGGCGGTTCCTGTTCGATAAAGCCTCAGAGAAAAGAAATTCGGATCCGGAAATTTGAAATAGGTGATAAAACATGAAAACACGCATTGGTAACTTTCTTTTACTGGTATTACTGGCTGTTGTATTGCCTGCATCGGCACAGAACAGCTCACCGGATGCACTGATCAGAAATACAGTCGATGAGGTAGTGGCCGTACTCAAACAGGACGGTGGTATTAAGACGGGTAATCAGGATAAGGTATTAAATCTCATTCGGGAAAAAATATTGCCCCATTTCAATTTCACGCGTATGACCCAGCTGGCGATGGGCAAGAACTGGTCTCTGGCAGGTCCGGAGCAAAAGAAATCCCTAGTGAAGGAGTTTCGTACGCTGCTGGTACGAACTTACTCCAATTCACTGACCACTTATCGCGATGAGGTCATCAAGGTCAGTCCGACAAATGTCGGTTCGCAGGATACCAGAGCAACAGTCAAGACGCTGGTGGTTCAGGGTGGCGGGAAACAGCCTGTACCGATAGACTACGCCATGGAAAAGAGCAATAGCACTTGGAAAGTATATGATGTGACAGTTGCCGGAGTCAGCCTGGTTACCAACTATCGAGGTACTTTCAACAGCCAGGTCAGAGAAGGTGGCGTGGATGGGCTGATTACGGCACTTGTAGAAAAGAATGCATCGATGCGAGGCAAGTAGTGTGGTCAGAGAAATGGATATCCGTATTCACCTGGAGGGAAACTGCCTCTTTATCAGTGGCCCCATAACTTATGACAACGTAGTTGAGGTGACCCGTGCGGGAGAGGCAGCAATCAAAGCAGATGACATGCTGGTCGACCTGACGGGAGTTACCCAGGTAGATTCTTCGGCTGTCAGCATGCTGCTCGAGTGGATGCGTACCACACAGACATACGGCCGGAGAACCGAATTCGTCAATCTGCCCTCAAATCTGGCTGATCTTATAGAACTGTATGATGTGGGCAGCCTGCTTCCAACTGGCAAACCGGCAGAATCTATCTGATCTGACGGATTTTGCCATTTTCCTGCTTTCATTTCAGTAATACGTTGATGTTTTCCATTACCAGATGACCCCCGCGATCGAGGTACGGCAGTTGAGCAAACGCTACGGCAAGCTGGTTGCACTGGATAATGTCGATCTGGTTGTTCAACCGGGGGAATTCTTCGCATTGCTGGGGCCCAACGGAGCCGGTAAAACCACGCTGATCAGTATTCTGGCAGGCCTGACCCGGGCAAGCCAGGGAACTGCCAGAGTAATGGGGTACGATGTGCTGTCCGGATATCGTGAAGCCCGGAAAAGATTGGGAGTGGTTCCGCAGGAATTGGTATACGACCCATTTTTTACAGTGCGTGAGATGCTGGTCATCCAATCGGGCTATTTCGGAATCAGACGCAATAATGCCTGGATCGATGAAATTTTGCAGCATCTTGATCTTGCTGATAAGGCACATACGAATGTGCGTGCCCTGTCGGGAGGTATGAAACGGCGTTTGCTGATCGCGCAGGCGCTGGTGCATAAACCACCGGTGATCATTCTTGACGAACCCACGGCGGGGGTAGATGTGGATTTGCGCCAGAGTTTGTGGCAGTTCATCCGGCAGCTCAATCTCGAAGGTCATACAGTCGTACTGACCACGCATTATCTGGAAGAAGCCGAAGCTTTGTGTAACCGTGTGGCAGTGCTCAAACAAGGCAGAATCGCAGCACTCGACAGTATGCATAATCTCGTACGCAGTACCAGGGACTATACGCTGGAGTTGCGTTTGTCGACCGACACACTGCCACCCGGACTGGATGTATGGCCAGGCGGGCATGATGGCTGCCTGCACAACCTGAAGATAAAGGATTACACCGAGATTGAAACGGTATTGTCAATATTGCGTCAATTCGGAATTGAGGTGCTCGATATGCGATTACTCCAGCCTGATCTGGAGACTGTGTTCATGAAGATTATGGAAACCGACACAGCGGGGATGTCATGACCGGATTTTATACCCTGTTTCACAAGGAGCTGCTGCGTTTCTGGAAAGTCAGTCTCCAGACGGTTCTTGCGCCGGTATTATCCAGCCTGCTTTATCTGCTGATTTTCTCGCATGTCCTTGCGGCACGAGTAGAAGTCTATGGCAGTATTCCCTATACCGTTTTCCTGGTTCCCGGGCTGGTGATAATGGCCGTCTTGCAGAACGCTTTCGCCAATTCATCTTCCAGCCTGATTCAGTCGAAAATAACCGGGAATCTGGTATTCACTCTGCTGTCGCCACTTTCTTATCTGGAAATTTTTCTGGCTTATGTCAGTGCCTCCACACTGCGCGGATTGATAGTCGGTTTGGGTGTATGTATGGTTGCTGCCTGGTTTTATCCGCTGCCACTGCAGTCACTGCTCTGGGTCGTGCTGTTTGCATTGCTTGGCAGTGCTCTGCTAGGGGTGATGGGTGTCATTGCCGGGATCATGTCGGATAAGTTCGATCAACTGGCGGCATTCCAGAATTTTATTATCCTCCCGCTGACATTTCTTTCCGGAGTGTTTTATTCTATTCATTCTTTGCCGCCGGTATGGCAGTTCTTATCTCATTTGAATCCTTTTTTTTATATGATCGATGGTTTTCGCTACGGTTTCTTCGGTGTTTCCGATGTCTCACCTTACATCAGCATGATTGTCGTATCGTTTTGTCTCGTGGCAATTTCGGCATGGGCATTATGGATGCTGAAAAGCGGTTACAAAATCCGCTCGTGAGCGAGTAAGTTTATTTTTATATCTGAGAAATAAAGGAGAAGACATGGTTACTGCAGAGTCAATCGAGCATTCAATCAAAACTGCTTTACCCTGCACCTGGATCAGAGTAGAGGGAGATGACGGCCATCATTTCAGTGCCGTGATCGTCAGCGAATTGTTTCAGGGTAAAAGTATCATCAAGCAGCACCAACTGGTTTACCAGGCACTTGGTGAGCGGATGCGTGAGGAAATTCATGCTTTATCAATGAAAACCTATACTCCCGAGCAGTGGGACGCAGCCATAACTTCGAACTGATACCTGATCTCGATCATGCCGGCCAGAGCAGTATACTGCCATGAAGCTCGGCAAAACAGAAAATAGGATCGCGAAAAAACAAGACAAGGGCAGGCAAACTTTCCAGCGATTGCTATTCGGTAATTCCACCGGTTAGAAAAACAATATCTGCCTTCCCGCGATCAATGTGATCAGTGCAAACCGACCAGTCTGGAATGTAGTTGTTTAGTCCCTTCCATTTTTATGCGGCGGTTGTTCGCAGTTACTGATTCCCGGAACGATAGTCATTTCGCGAGTGCGACAAATTGTCGCATTTGCGTAATGGTTGTCGCAGAGAAATCCCTCCTGTTGTAAATGAATTTCATTTGTTTGTCATGTGGTTAGCTTGTCCCGCCATGACCGTGAGCACTCATCTTCGCAACAGGCGCGACAATTTGTCGCATTGTCATTTATTTATGCGGATCAGATAATTCTTTCCGGCTGCCAGCCATTTTTTAAAAGAATAAATGGTCGCAGCAGGTTTTCCATCTTCATCATTTGCGGATAGCTGAAGGGATGGGTGTCGGTATGGCCGCAGATGAGTTTCGTCTTGCTTTATGTGTATTAACAGAATAAAGGGGTAGATTGCGTGAATAAAGTTAAATTGGAATTGACATTGTTTTCATTAGCAGTAGCTGTATTGTTGGGAACGGGGCTGGAGGTATCAGCGCATACCCGTCTTGAGACAGGCACGGTGGGTGAGGGAGTCAGAGTCACGAATAATGTAGTGATCGGGCACCCTTGCGGAACGACTCCCGTGATCGGGACTTCCATCGTGTTTCCAGATGGAGTTGATTCGACCATTCTGGTTGATGGTCAACCTCAGGGCGGGTTATTGAGTGATTTCGTATCAAACTGGAGTGATAACGTTCGCCCTTTGCTCAGCCGGGCAGCCTTTGATCATGTACAACCCAAGCAGGATGCTGCAGGAAAAGTGGTTGGGTTTTGGGCAGCCGGCGGCCCGGGGATGTCGGAAGGGATGGTGGCTTATATACCTTTCCGGTTGAATGCAGTCAATATCGTGGCGGGTTCCTGTGCGAAAAGTGTCACTTTCGAGGTATCTATCGCGGATATTTGTCAGATTACAAATCCCTCTGGATTCCAAACGGAAGGGGTCGTCAATCTGTGGACACATAATGATCTGGGGACGATTTTTGACAGCAGCATAGATAATGGCCCTGCTCCACTGAAGATCACGCGTAACCTCACTGCTAATCCATTACCCGAATCGTGTGGTCAGGGTGTAGATGTAACAGTGAGACCTTCTGCCGCACAAATTAACCGTGATATGCCTATCGTCTATGAGCGCAAGCAGATCTGGCCCGGCAAAACAGGGAAGAAACACTCACTGAAATTGAAATAAAAGTACGAGAGATCACATCTTCTGCTCAGGCTGTTTTTTATATTT
The DNA here is from genome assembly GCF_040256045.1 of Nitrosomonas sp. Taxonomy (GTDB): domain Bacteria; phylum Pseudomonadota; class Gammaproteobacteria; order Burkholderiales; family Nitrosomonadaceae; genus Nitrosomonas. The sequence continues at coordinate 24,741 of NZ_JBDZWD010000002.1, read as the reverse complement.
ACAGCGTTTAAGGTCACTCAGTCAGCAGGTAGTGGAGGGTGAGTAAATGGCTGTGAGCAGGATCTGCGAATGATCTTTTTTTACCAGACGTTCCCGGGTTGGATTATCCCTTCATCCTTTTCGATTCTTTCGCTCCTATCGGTTTTCAGCCTTCGAATAATGGGCTGACCGGATATTCCAGTGCTTCCTTGATCGCAACCAGAGACAGGACAGCTTCGCGTCCGTCGATGATACGGTGATCATAGGAAAGTGCCAGATAGTTGATCGGCCGGATTACAATCTGCCCATTCTCGACAACCGGGCGCTGTTTGGTGGCATGGATGCCAAGTATTGCGCTTTGGGGCGGGTTGATGATCGGTGTCGAGAGCATCGAACCAAATACGCCTCCATTGGTGATGGAGAACGTACCTCCCGTCAGTTCTTCCAGCGTGAGTTTTCCATCCTGTGCCCGTTTGGCCAGGTCAGCAATCTGTTTTTCGATCCCGGCAAAGGTGAGTTTGTCAGCATCCCGGATGATCGGCACAACCAGACCGCGCGGACTGGCCACCGCTATGCCGATGTCGTAATAGTCGTGATAGAGGATGTCATTTCCGTCCACCGATGCATTGATGATGGGAAATTTCTTGAGGGCGGCAACCGCAGCTTTGACAAAAAATGAAGTAAAGCCGAGTTTGATGCCATGTTCTTTCTCAAAGCTGTCCTTGTAACGGGCCCGCAAGTCCATAATTGCCTGCATGTTGACTTCGTTGAACGTAGTCAGAATGGCTGCTGTAGATTGGGACTGCACCAGTCGTTCAGCAATGCGCATGCGTAAACGTGTCATGGGCACACGTTTTTCCAGCCGATTTGTTTTTTCTGTCTGATCGACGGGTACCGGGGAAGCGTCTGCCTGAGGTATACCAGCAGCAGATTGATCGGTGCGGGAATCAGACTGCTGATCGGTAACGGCACTGTTTTTGACATGAGTCAGCACATCCTGCTTGGTGATGCGTCCGCCACGGCCTGTGCCGTGAATTGCCGCAATTTCTTCCGTAGTGAGACCATTTTCCTCGGCAGCTTTTTTGGCTGATGGCATGAGTATCTGAGCCGGGCGCATGGATGCTGCCGTGGATTCTGTGGCTTCCAGGTGTCCGGAATCAACCGGAACAGGTTGCTGTACAGCAGTTTTTGTACCTGTGGCAGCGGTATCGATACGGGCGATGATCTCTCCACTGGTGACAGTAGCGCCGTCGTTCTGGATAATTTCGGCAAGGGTTCCAGACTGCGGAGCAGGGAGCTCCAGTACGACCTTATCGGTTTCAATGTCGATCAGGTTCTCACCCCGTTCAACATGTTCACCTTGCTGCTTATGCCAGCTGATTAATGTGGCTTCCGCTACTGATTCTGATAATGCGGGGACTTTGACTTCGATCAGCATGATGAACTCTCCATGATTTTGTCAGATTGTGTTGCGGAACGCTGCCTCGATCAATTCTTTCTGTCTGAATCTGTCCATTGCCAGATAACCGACCGAGGGGGAAGCAGATGAGGGACGGAGTGCGTACCCGAGTATCTGGTCAGATCGCATGTGCCGCAACAGATAGTGCTGGATACGGTGCCAGGCACCCTGATTGCCTGGTTCTTCCTGACACCAGATAATTTCCGTAGCATGGTCGTATCGATTGATCTCTGCCTGAAAATCCTCGTGAGGAAACGGGTAAAGCTGTTCCAGTCTGATAATTGCCATATTGGTGATATGGTGTTCGCGCCGGTAAGCGATCAACTCGTAGTATATTTTTCCGCTACAGATGATCAGCCGTTTTACTTTCTCGATCTCAAATGCTTCCGTTTCGGGGATGATGGGTTGAAAACGGCCGTTTGCCAGCTCTTCCAGGGATGAAACTGCTTCCTTGTGGCGCAGCATGCTTTTGGGTGACATGACGATCAGCGGCTTACGTATCGGCCGGATGATCTGACGACGTAGAAGGTGGAATATCTGCGCCGGGGTGGAAGGAACACATACCTGAATGTTGTATTCAGCGCATAATTGCAGGTATCGCTCAAGACGGGCCGATGAATGTTCCGGGCCCTGACCTTCATAACCATGCGGTAGTAGCAGGACCAGTCCGCACAGTCGCCCCCATTTGGCTTCCCCAGAAGCAATGAACTGATCGATGACTACTTGAGCGCCGTTGGCAAAATCACCAAACTGTGCCTCCCAGATGACGAGTTCATTCGGCTGGGCGGTGGCATAACCGTATTCGAAACCTAGCACAGCTTCTTCCGATAGTATCGAGTCTATGACGACAAAATCAGGCTGCCTGGGTGTGATATGGCGCAAAGGGATATAGGTTCCATCCTCCCACTGGTCCTGTTCACGATTTTGGTCATGCAGAACGGCATGACGATGAAAAAAAGTGCCACGTCCACAATCTTGCCCGGAAATACGAACGGGGTAACCTTCTTTCAACAAAGCAGCGTAGGCGAGGTTCTCAGCCATTCCCCAATCCAGCGGTAAGCTGCCTTCCCCCATTTTCCGGCGATCCCGGATAATTTTTTCGACCCTGGGGTGCAGCTTGAATGTGGCTGGAATGGTGGTCAGACGTTCTGACAGGTATTTCAGATCTTCAATCGGCATACCGGTTGTTACTGGCTGACTCCATTTCTCAGCAGTCTGAAAGAGTACCCAGTTGGCCGCATTGGGAGATTTGTAGTCATAGCAGATAGTCGTATTGGGGTTACGTCCTTCATCCATGGCATCCTGATAGGATTGCACCATATATTCCACATCGGCTTCATCGATTATACCCTGGCGGATGAGCCCATCGGCATACAGTTTACGGGTGCTCGGATGCTGGTGGATAACGCGGTACATAGAAGGCTGGGTCACCATCGGCTCATCTTGCTCGTTATGCCCCTGCTTGCGGAAACAGACCAGATCGATCACGATGTCTCTATAGAACTGCATTCGAAAATCAAATGCGATTTCTGTAGCCAGTACTACCGCCTCAGGATTATCTCCATTGACATGAAAAACCGGTGCGTCGATCATCTTGACGACATCGGTGCAATACAGCGTGGAGCGGCTGTCACGCGGATCCGATGTGGTGAAACCAATCTGGTTGTTAATGATGATATGAATCGTTCCCCCCGTGCCATAACCACGTGTTTGTGACAGATTCAGCGTTTCCATCACGACGCCCTGTCCGGCAAAGGCGGCATCGCCATGAATCAACACCGGGATGACCTGATCTCCGTTTTTATCACCGAAGCGGTGCTGGCGAGCACGTACTGAACCTTCCACTACCGGGTTGACGATTTCGAGGTGTGACGGATTAAATGCAAGTGCCAGGTGCATGATGCCACCTGGTGTCATGACTGCAGAAGAAAATCCCTGGTGATATTTGACATCTCCCGAAGTCAGTGCTTGTGGATGCTTGCCTTCAAATTCCTGAAACAGCTCGGAAGGCATTTTTCCCAATGTATTGACCAGTACATTCAGGCGGCTGCGATGAGCCATTCCCATGACGATTTCCTGTACGCCTGAGGTGCCTGCATGTTGCAGCAGCTTGTCCAGCATTGGGGTGAGGCTTTCATTACCTTCGCCGGAAAAGCGTTTCTGGCCGACATAGCGATTGTGCAGATATTTCTCCAGCCCTTCTGCAGCAGTCAATCGCTCGAGGATATGGCGTTTGTATTCCGGAGTAAAACCAGGTTGGGCATTGATGGATTCCAGCCGGTTCTGTATCCAGCGTTTCTGTTTGGTATCTGCTATGTACATATATTCAGCACCAATGCTGCCGCAGTAGGTTTGCTGCAGCCGCTGCAGAATCTCTCGTAAAGTGGCGTGCTCGGAGCCGACCAGAGAACCGGTATTGAACACTTTATCCATGTCACTGTCGGTAAGCCCGTGAAATTCCGGATCGAGTTCAGGGATATCTTGTTTCTGTTGCAGACCGAGCGGGTCGAGGCTGGCCTTGCGTGCTCCCAGGAACCGGTAAGCGTTGATTAATTGCAGAACGGCAACCTGCTTGCGTTCTTGTGTTTCAATATTGGATGGCTGTTCAGTCGCCTGCTTCGACGGTGTTTCGGACGAAGGCGGTGTGTGCTGGGTTGCAGACCGTACCAGTGACTCAACGACAGGAGTATGAGGGATGTCTCGTGCAGAGATGGTTTCTGTTGGTTGTAGTGAATCGAAATATTGATGCCATTGATCCGGTACTGCGGATGGATCTTCCAGATATCGTTCGTAGAGCATTTCGATAAATGCCGCATTGTTGCCGAACAGTTTCGAATCTTCTAAGAGTTGTTTTGTCACGATAACCACCTGGAGCCTGTGAAGTCACTGCAACGTTTTTTCCGGATTGCCGGGAGAGAAAATACGCGATGGATGTGTACGATCTCGACTGTTTCCGGTTTTCATCAGCTGTACCAGACTTATTTATAAGTCTGGTATTCCCTTGGCAGGGCCGCGGTTTTCATGGCACATCTCTACGAGGTGCACCAATATATAATTGACGTGGTCTGCCTATTTTTTGTTCCGGATCGGAAATCATTTCGTTCCACTGAGCAACCCAGCCAACGGTGCGGGCTGTAGCAAAAATGGAAGTGAACATCGAAGTCGGAATACCCAGTGCACGCTGCACGATGCCTGAATAGAAATCAACATTGGGATAAAGTTTCTTGGTAATGAAGTAGTCATCCTCCAATGCGATTTTTTCCAGCTCTAGCGCCAGCTTGAACAACCGGTCGTTATGTAATCCCAGTTCATCCAGGACCTCATGGCAGGTTTCACGCATCAATGTGGCGCGCGGATCAAAATTTTTGTAGACTCGGTGACCAAAACCCATCAGCCGGAAAGGATCGTTCTTGTCCTTGGCTCGGGCAATGTATTCGTTGATACGTGAAACATCTCCGATTTGTTCAAGCATGTTGAGACAGGCTTCATTCGCTCCCCCATGTGCCGGACCCCATAAGCAGGTAATTCCGGCAGAGATACAGGCAAAGGGATTGGCTCCGCTTGAACCGGCCAGACGGACGGTCGAAGTGGAGGCATTCTGTTCATGGTCTGCATGCAGAATCAGGATACGATCCAGTGCTCTGATGATGACCGGATTGGGAGTATATTTCTCGGTCGGTGTGGCGAACATCATGTGCAGGAAATTTTCTGTAAATCCCAGATCGTTGTGCGGATAGACGAAAGGCTGGCCGATATTGTATTTATAGGCAATGGCCGTGATCGTCGGCAGCTTGGCGATCAGACGGAATGCAGATTGCTCGCGATGTTGTGCGTCAGAGACATCCATGGCGTCGTGATAAAAGGCAGACAATGCACCAACCACACCTACCATGACTGCCATGGGGTGTGCATCACGGCGGAATCCGCTGAGAAACTTGATCAGTTGCTCGTGCAGCATCGTGTGGTTTTTGATGTTATTGACGAATTGTGCTTTCTGATCAGGAGTTGGCAATTCACCATTCAGCAGAAGATAGCTGACTTCCATGAAATCACAGCGGGTAGCCAGTTGCTCGATCGGGTAGCCACGGTACAGCAGAACACCCTTGTCGCCGTCGATGAACGTGATGGCCGATTTGCAGCTGGCTGTTGATACAAAACCGGGATCATAGGTAAACATGTCGCTCTGGGCATACAGAGAACGAATATCAATGACATCCGGGCCTTCATTACCGGACATAATGGGCAGTTCAATCTCTTGTTTGCCTTTACCCAGTGACAAAGTGGCTACATTTTGTGGGGGCATAGTTTTCTCCATTTATCCTGTAATCTAAATTGTTTCTGTGGATACCCGAATTTCGGGTCAATTTTCCTGTAAAAGTTTCAATACAGGCTGAAACTGATTATCGGGCACTTTAGTGTTGCCAATAATTATGTTCCACAGGTCATGATCGGGAAGTGACAGCAGTACTTCAAACAGTTCAAGTTGGTATTCATCCAACTGCTCATAATGATTGTCTATGAAACGTTGCAGGATGATATCCAGTTCCAGCATGCCGCGACGACAACGCCAGCGCATGCGGGCCTGATGATTCATACCGTTTTATTCAGCATCATGATTTTTATGCTTTCTATTGCGGCAGTAGGGTTTAATCCCTTGGGACAGGCATCAACACAGTTCATGATGGAGTGACAACGGAATAAACGGTAAGGATCTTCCAAATCATCCAGTCGTTCCGAGGTGGCTTGATCCCGGCTGTCGGCCAGAAAGCGGTAGGATTGCAATAATCCGGCCGGGCCGACAAATTTATCGGGGTTCCACCAGAATGAAGGGCAGGAAGTCGTGCAGCAGGCACATAGAATACACTCATAAAGTCCATCCAGTCGGGCACGTTCCTCCGGGGATTGTAACCGCTCTGTTTCCGGTGGCGGATCATTGTTGACCAGATAGGGTTTGATCGAGTGATATTGCTTGAAAAACTGGCTCATATCGACAATCAGATCCCGGATAATCGGTAATCCCGGTAAAGGACGGATTTCCACCGGTTCGCGCAGGCCGGCCAGTGGCGTGATGCAGGCAAGTCCGTTGCGGCCATTGATATTCATGGCGTCAGAACCACAGACGCCTTCCCGGCATGAGCGCCTCAGGCTGAGACTGTCGTCGATGATTTTGATGCGTATCAGCGCATCCAGAAGCATTTTATCCGTGGGTTCGAGCTCAACATTATAATCCTGCATGTACGGCTTTTCATCTTTGTCCGGATCATAACGGCTAATCGAAAACAGCATGATGCACTCCTTCTCCGTTTGTTGCGATTTAGTCAGAAAAACACCCGAATCGGGGAGGAAAATCAGTATTCTTACAGTGTTTCTCACAGGAAGGTTCAATATATCAGGATTTCATCCGGTTTTTTATGAGTTGTTTACTTTGCCTGATGAATCGATCCGGCTGACTATGAATTGTTTTACCCGTTCGGCATCTGCTGCCATACGGTCGAAACGCTGAGGGAGATTTTCCAGATTATCGTATCCGCCCGGCCGTTCCGGTTCAAATCCAACTGCTTCCCGGATGCTGTCCGAAAATTTAATAGGTAGTGCCGTTTCCAGGCAGATCAGTGGAATACCCGATTTGCGTAATGCCATCCCTGTTTTCAGTCCATCTGCAGTGTGTGTATCGACCAGGATATCAAATTTACGGTATATCTCTCGAATGGTATCGATACGCTCGGTATGGCAACTGGTTCCTGATGTAATACCGAAATCTCCGATTTTTGCCCACAGATCGGTGCCGGAGAGATCGAACGATCCTCCCTGATCGATCACTTTCCAGAGTTCTTTGACTCGTGCAGAGTCCTGGCCGGTCAGATCGAAGATGAATCGTTCGAAATTCGATGCCTTGGAAATATCCATCGAAGGACTGCTGGTTTGCTTGGTTTCGGCCGTTGAACGGGGACGATACAAACCCGTACGGAAGAATTCATCCAGTACATCGTTTTCGTTGGTCGCCAGGATCAGTTTCCTGATAGGCAGACCCATCATGCGAGCAACATGGCCGGCAAAAATGTTGCCGAAGTTACCGGAAGGGACGGAAAATGAAACCATTTCGTCGCTGGAACGGGTGACTGCAAAATAGGCCTTGAAATAGTAAACCACCTGCGCAGCGATACGAGCCCAGTTGATCGAGTTGACGGCGCCGATCTGATATTTCTGCTTGAATGGCTGGTCGTTACTGACTGTTTTGACGATATCCTGGCAGTCGTCGAACACCCCCTCGATCGCGATGTTGAAGATGTTTTCATCCTGGAGTGAAAACATCTGTGCTGTTTGGAAAGCACTCATTTTGCCATAGGGAGACAGCATGAATACGCGGATCCCCTGCTTCCCGCGCATGGCATATTCCGCACTGGAGCCAGTATCGCCGGATGTTGCACCCAGAATGTTCAGCTCATCATTATTTTTTGCAAGAACGTATTCGAACAGGTTGCCCATGAACTGCATGGCGATATCCTTAAATGCCAGCGTGGGTCCATTGGAGAGATGCAGCAGATGCAGATCGGGTTCGAGCGTCTGGACGGGTGTAATGTCCTGGCTGCCAAATACCTCAGCGGTATAAGTGCGTGCTATCAGTGTGCGTAAATCATTGTCAGGAATGTCATCCATGAAACGTGACAGAATTTCGAACGCGAGTGATGGATAGTCGAGTGATCGCCAGGATTCAAGCGTTGCCGAGCTGATTTCAGGATAAGTTTCCGGTATGGCCAGCCCACCATCGGGTGCTAAGCCGGTCAACAGTATTTCAGTAAATGTTCCGGGCGACATGCCGCCACGAGTCGAAAGATAACGCATATTAGCCTGTGATGAGCGGGATACGAACAACCGGCGGTGTCCCGGCGGAAGCGTGTCAATTCCGTGAAAATGCAGGAAATGGATCGGTTCTGGGTAAAACGAATCTGGAAAACCCGTGCAGCTTAACTGCCGAGCTCTTCAAGCCGGATCCGGATGATTTTAGCAGTCATGGCCGGGAGGTTCTGAATTTTTTCAATGGCAGTGTTGACGTTCTTCTCCCAAGTCTTGTGTAGCAGCATGATGATATTGACTTTATCCTCCTTGTCCGCATGTTCTTTCTGGATCATGGCGTTGATGGAAATATGATTGTCTGCCAGGATACGGGTGATGTCAGCCAGCACACCGGGTTTGTCCAGAACCTGGAGTCGCAGATAGTAAGCTGTTTCGACCGCTTCCATTGGCACGATAGGAGTATTGGACAGCAGTTCCGGCAGAAATGCCAGCACTGGTACCCGGTGTTCCGGGCTGGAAGTGAGCAGACGTGTCACATCGACCAGATCGGCAATAACTGCACTGGCAGTAGGTTCTGCACCAGCTCCGGCACCGTAATACAGTGTCGGCCCGACGGCATCTCCCTTTACGATGATTGCGTTCATCACCCCTTCAACGTTGGCGATCAGCCGTTTGACCGGGATCAGTGCCGGATGGACACGCAGCTCGATTCCGTTGGTGGTGCGCTTGGTAATACCCAGCAGTTTGATACGATACCCTAGTTCCTCCGCATAGCGGATATCGTCATTGGCCAGTTTTGTAATTCCTTCGACATAGGTCTGGTCGAACCGGACTGGAATGCCAAAAGCAAGAGCAGACATGATGGTGATTTTATGTGCTGCATCGATGCCTTCGATGTCATAGGTCGGATCGGCTTCGGCATAGCCCAATTGTTGTGCTTCAGCCAGAACAGTAGTGAAATCCAGTCCTTTGGAACGCATTTCAGACAGGATGAAATTGCTGGTTCCATTGATGATGCCGGCGATCCATTCGATATGGTTGGCTGCCAGACCTTCGCGCAAGGCTTTGATGATGGGAATGCCGCCTGCCACGGCAGCTTCGAACGCAACGATGACATTACGCTGTTGTGCTGCTGCGAAGATTTCATTGCCATGGATTGCCAGCAGGGCCTTGTTGGCGGTAATGACATGCTTGCTATGAGCGATAGCTTCAAGGATTGCCTGCTTGGCAATGGTTTGTCCTCCCATCAGTTCGATGACAATATCGATTTCGGGGTGTCGGGCAACCTCAAGTGCATCGGAAGTTACGATAACATCATCACCTGCTGTCAGACGACGCACTTTTTCCTGATCCAGATCGGCAATCATGCGGATGACGATATTGCGCCCGGTTCTGCGAGTGATTTCCTGCTGGTTGCGTTTCAGAACGGTATAAGTGCCGCCGCCAACGGTACCGACACCGAGCAATCCTACATAAATTGGCTTCATAACAGAATTTGTGTGTACATCGATGAAAGTAAACTGCGGATTATATACGGAATAAAGCGGGGCAAGTCAGTTGCCCGCTCAGTTACTCGTTTTTGCGCGGACGGGATCAACTGTCGTGGCGGGTGCGATAACGGTCGAGAAACTTCGCGATCCGGCCGATTGCTTCTGTCAGATCATCACTGTTGGGTAGAAACACGATCCGAAAATGATCGGGTTGCGACCAGTTGAACCCGGTTCCCTGTACCACCAGCACTTTCTCTTCCAGCAGCAGATCCAGGGCAAACTGTTCATCATCTTTAATTGGATAGTAGACGGGATCGAGCCTTGGGAACAGGTACAGTGCACTCTGAGGCTTGAAGCAGGTCACGCCGGGGATGTCGGTCAGTAGTTTCCAGGCCAGGTCACGCTGCCGTTTCAGCCGGCCGGTAGGCATGGTGAGGTCATGTATGCTCTGATAGCCGCCTAATGCAGTCTGGATGCCGAATTGTGCTGGGACATTGGCGCACAGGCGCATCGATGCCAACATGTTGAGCCCGGTAATGTAATCCCGTGCATGAGCTTTGTTGCCGGAAACGACGGCCCAGCCGGAGCGAAAGCCAGCTGCACGGTAATTCTTGGACAGACCATTGAATGTAACGAATAAAATATCATCGGCCAGTGAGGCGGCCGAGATGTGGCTGGCAGAGTCGTAAAGGATTTTGTCGTAGATCTCATCAGCAAAAATGATCAGATTGTTACGTCGGGCAATTTCAATGATCTCGCGCAACAGATCATCCGGGTACAGCGCACCGGTCGGGTTGTTTGGATTGATGATTACGATGGCCCGGGTTTTACTGCTGATCCGGGCTTTTATGTTTTCCGGATCGGGCAACCAGCTGGATTGTTCGTCACATGTGTAATGACGTGCAACCCCGCCGGCAAGTGAGATAGCTGCCGTCCACAGTGGGTAATCCGGCGAGGGAACCAGTATTTCATCGCCATTCTCCAGCAGCGCTTGCGTGGCCAGCATGATCAGTTCCGATACACCATTTCCGATATAAATGTCATCCATCTGCACGTTGGCGATATTTTTTTCCTGCGTGTAATGCATGATGGCTTTGCGGGCAGCAAACAACCCTTTGGAATCGCAATAACCCGATGCCGCAGAAAGATTGCGGATGACATCCTGCAGAATCTCGTCCGGCGCCTCGAATCCGAAGGAAGCAGGATTGCCAATGTTGAGCTTGATAACGCGCTGGCCTTCATCCTCCATTTGTCTGGCGCGATCGAGAACCGGGCCGCGTATGTCGTAGCAGACATTATCGAGTTTGCTGGATTTCTTGATGGGTTGCATGGGAGTCACGAGATGTTCGATACGAAAAAAAGCATACCATGTTACGCTAGTCTTCGTTCGGGTGAAAATGGTCGGCCAAACTGCCCGGATTACCCGATTGAGATCAAAACTGACTATTTTGTAATGAGGAGTTTCCATGAAGCTGCATCTTTCGGATTCTTCCGGTTTGAATGTGTTTTCCGGCTATGGAGAGGGTTATGTCGCCGTCAATCAGGTGCGATACACAGATAATATGATCGTACTGCCGAACCGAATCATCGAGCACTGGCAGGCGAACAGTATCAGCCGGTTAGGTATGGAACATTTTGATGCATTGCTGGCCATGCAACCTGAGATCATTCTGCTCGGGACGGGGATATCGTTGCAATTCCCCGATACCTCGCTGATGAGAACCATACTTTCTCGTGGTATCGGGTTTGAGGTGATGGATACGCAGGCTACTTGCAGGACCTACAATATCCTGTCGTCGGAAGGCAGGCATGTGGCGGCTGCGATACTGGTTCGATCCGCAGGTGAGTAGTACCCGGTATCCGTATATTTTGGCTTTGGCAATAACCGGGAAAGATGCGAGTTATATGGTGTCGACCCTGTTTTCCAATGGAGAGTAAGTTATGACGGATCATCCTGACTATATTTTGTGGCTGGATCAGGTGGGTATGCATGATATCGCGAGCGTGGGCGGTAAAAATGCCTCGCTGGGGGAGATGATCGGCAATCTTGCCCGGGCCGGTGTGAAGGTACCTGGGGGATTTGCCACGACGACGCATGCTTATCGGGAATTTCTCGAAATCGATGGTCTGGGTGATCGTATCAGTCAGAAATTATCGGATCTGGAAGTGGATGATGTGACGGCGTTGGCTGATACGGGTAAATCGATCCGTTCCTGGCTGCTTGCTGCTCCATTGCCGGATAATTTGCTGAAAGCAGTGACCGGAGCTTATCAAAAGCTGGTTTCCGATATGGGGGAAGAGGTGTCCTTAGCCGTGCGTTCATCGGCAACAGCCGAGGATCTGGCAGATGCATCCTTCGCTGGTCAGCAGGAGACATTGCTGAATGTATATGGACTCGAAAACCTGATCGATGCCATCAGAGAAGTATTTGCCTCCCTTTATAACGATCGGGCCATTGCTTACCGGGTTCATCATGGATTCCAGCATGATCAGGTATTTTTGTCTGCAGGTGTGCAAAGGATGGTACGCAGCGACCGGGGAACCAGTGGTGTAATGTTTACGCTCGATACCGAATCCGGTTTCCGGGAAGTGGTGTTCGTTACTTCCGCTTATGGTCTGGGTGAAACCGTTGTGCAGGGGACGGTCAATCCGGATGAGTTCATCGTTTACAAACCCAATCTTGAAGCGGGGTTGCCGGCGATCCTTTCACGCCGCCCGGGAGCCAAGGCCATCGAGATGGTTTACAGCGATGAGCAGGGGCAGGCGACCGAGATCCGGCCGGTATCACCTGATCGAAGCCAGCGTTTCAGCCTGTCGGACGAACAAATTGAATCACTGGCGCGACAAGCAGTGATCATCGAACAGCACTATAACCGTCCGATGGATATCGAGTGGGCGCTCGATGGAATCGATGGGCAGATTTATATTGTCCAGGCTCGTCCTGAAACAGTGAAAAGCCGTGCTGAACAATCGATCGAGCAGTTTCGCCTGGATGAACGCGGACAGGTGCTGATACAAGGGCGCGCCATCGGCCAGAAAATTGGACAGGGCAGGGCACGAGTTATTCTCGATGCCAGGCAAATGTCGGAAGTTCAGCCAGGGGATGTTCTGGTAACGGATATGACGGACCCCGACTGGGAACCGATCATGAAACGTGCTGCAGCGATCGTGACCAATCGTGGTGGGCGTACCTGTCATGCAGCGATCATTGCGCGGGAGCTGGGCATCCCTGCGGTGGTCGGGTGTGAGCAGGCAACCGCGAAAATCAGTAATGGCCATGCGGTGACCGTATCCTGCGCCGAAGGGGATACCGGTTTCGTTTATGAAGGATTGCTTTCTTTCCAGCGTATGAGCTCAGAGATCGGCGCACTGCCCGAGTTGCCGGTCAAGATGATGCTGAATATCGGAAATCCGGCCCAGGCATTTGCGTTTTCGCGTCTGCCCAATCAAGGGGTAGGGCTGGCGCGCCTGGAATTCATCATTAATAACGCCATCGGTATTCACCCCAGAGCATTGCTGGAATTCGACACATTGCCCGACGATCTGCAAACATCGATCAGGAAGCAAATGGCTGGTTACCCCGATCCAGTGTCTTTTTATGTTGAGAAACTGGGGGAAGGGGTTGCCACGCTGGCGGCGGCTTTTCATCCGCACCCCGTGATCGTGCGTTTGTCTGATTTCAAATCCAATGAATATGCCAATCTGATTGCCGGAGATCGTTTCGAGCCACAGGAAGAAAACCCGATGATCGGGTTTCGGGGTGCTTCGCGTTATCTTGCCGATTCTTTCCGTGCCTGTTTTGAGCTGGAATGCCGAGCTTTGCACAAGGTACGTGATGATATGGGGTTTACCAATGTCGAAGTGATGGTTCCCTTTTGTCGCACACTGGAAGAAGCACAGCAAATTACAGAATTGCTGACAGCTAACGGGTTGAAGCGCGGAAGTAACGGGCTGCGCCTGATCATGATGTGTGAGATTCCTTCCAATGCTGTACTGGCTGAGGAATTCCTTGAATACTTCGACGGGTTTTCGATCGGATCGAATGATATGACTCAACTGACGCTCGGGCTGGATCGTGATTCGGGGCTGGTTGCTCATTTGTTCGATGAACGCAATCCAGCTGTTAAGCGGCTGTTGAAGATGGCGATCGATGCCTGTCACCGGCAAGGAAAATATATCGGTATTTGTGGCCAGGCGCCTTCCGATTATCCGGATTTTGCCCGATGGCTGATTGAACAGGGTATCAGCAGCCTGTCACTCAACCAGGATACGGTGGTGAGTACCTGGCTGTATCTCGCTGATGAGAGGCGGTAATGCTGCAACGGAGTGTTTTTTTCTTGTCCGATCGTACGGGTATTACTGCTGAAACCCTTGGCCACAGCCTGCTGACCCAATTCGATGGAATAGAGTGGAAGAAGCATTATGCTTCTTTTCTGGATAGTGCTACCAAGGCACAGGCGGTCATTGAACAGATCAATGCCGTTGCAGAACAGGAAGGGCGGCCTACACTGGTATTCAGTACATTACTCGACCCGGTCATGCTTGCTTCCATCCGGCGGGCAGATTGTGTGCTTTTCGACTTTTTCGAGACTTGTCTGGGTACGCTGGAAGCAGTATTGCAACAGTCCCCTGCCCGTATACCCGGACGCTCTCATGTTCTCAGACAGGACGCTTCCTATTTCCGGCGTATCGCCGCGATTCAGTATTCGCTCAACAGTGATGACGGCGCCAATGCCAAAATGCTTGCCGATGCTGATGTGATAGTGGTGGGTGTCTCACGCACGGGTAAAACCCCGGTTTGTGTATATCTTGCTTTGCAGTACGGGGTACTCGCCGCCAATTATCCGTTTACACCGGAAGACATGGGGGCGATACAACTTCCATCATTATTGCAGCCTTTCCGTAAAAAACTGTTTGGATTGACTCTGAACACGTCACGACTCCAGTCCATACGTGAAGAGCGTTATCCTGGTAGTCATTACGCTTCGTTTGCAGAATGCCAGCGCGAACTGCAGTGGCAGAACGAACTATATAAACAGCTCGATATTCCTTCTATCAACACAACCGATGTGTCCATAGAAGAAATCAGTGCATCGATTATCAACAAGGCTCATTTGGAACGCCGTCAGCACGGAACCTGATTGAGGGCCGTTCTAACTGCTACCTGGTCTCAGATCCTGACGGCTTTCCAGTACTTGGATTTCCAGTAGATATTATCCAGTTGAGATATGGTCACGCCTTTACGGGTCGAGACGTGAAGGAATTGTCTGCTGTCGAGATAAATTCCCACGTGTTGTGAATATCTGCCTGTTTTGAAAAATACCAGATCACCCGGCATCAGTTTGTTCTGGTTGATTTCACTACCAAGGTTTGCCTGCGAAAGTGCAGTTCTGGGTAATGATAGGCCGAACTCTTGTTCGTAGATAATTTTGACAAATGCCGAACAATCTATCCCCGAGTGATCCGACCCGCCCAATCGATAGCGAACACCACGCCACTCCTCATATTGGCTGTACAGACGATCTCGCACGAAGTACGAATACGGATTGTTTTCCGTTGTTTTATCGGGAGTAACAAACGCGGGTTTATGCCAATGACGTGAAATCTTTTCCTGATTTGAATCTTTCGGGAGAGAACTGCATCCCACCACCATGCCAGTACCGAGCAACAGAATGACAATGTGTTTTAAGGACATATTTTCAATTCGTGTTGTTAAAACAGAAATCGAGTATAACAAGAAAATAATCAGGCCGTGGGATAAGTAAAACCATTTTCAGGAGATATATAAAAATATCCGTAATATGCTGATGTGCTTTATGCTGCTGCTGATCTATTCGTTTTAAATTGATTTCTTTGTGATTTTTTCCCAGGTATTGCGCAGAGATGCAGTACGGTTGAATATCGGTTTCCCCGGTCCGGTATCTGCCAGATCTGCCACGAAATAGCCGTGGCGCTCGAACTGGAATCGCTGTTCCGGCTGTGCTTCGCATAACGAGGGTTCGACATACCCGGTAATGACTTGTTTGGAATTCGGATTCAGCGAAATTTTGAAATCCTTGCCTTCTGTATCGGGGTGCGAGTCGATGAACAGGCGGTCATACAATCTGATTTCAATGGCTCTGGCATACGCGGCTGACAACCAGTGAATATTACCGCGTACCTTGCGAGTTTCAGCTCCGGCAGTGCCACTTTTGGTGTCCGGGTCATAAACACAGTGGATTTCCAGAATTTCTCCCTGATCATCCTTGATGATACGGGTACATTTTACGATGAATGCATAGCGTAATCGTACTTCTCCACCGGGTGCCAGGCGAAAAAAGCCTTTTTCCGGTACCTCCATGAAATCTTCGCGCTCGATATAAAGCTGTTTCGTCAGGCGCAGTTCGCGTGTGCCAAGCTCGGGTTTTTGCGGATGATTAGGTGCGTAGCAGGTTTCTTCATGGCCATCCGGGAAATTATCGATGATCAGCGATACCGGGTCGAGCACTGCAATGCGGCGCAGGGCGCGCTCATTGAGATCTTCACGCAGGCAATCTTCGAGGATAGTCATATCGATCCAGGAATCCGCCTTGCTGATGCCAATGCGTTCCGCGAACAGGCGGATCGATTCCGGTGTATAACCGCGGCGACGCAAACCAGCCAGTGTATTCATACGCGGATCGTCCCAGCCATCTACCAGCTTGTTTTCTACCAGTTCGATCAGCTTGCGTTTGCTCATCACGTTGTAGGTCAGATTCAGCCGTGCAAATTCTATTTGCTGCGGATGGCAGGGAATTTTTTCTGCCAGCTGATTCAGTACCCAGTCGTATAGCGGTCGATGATCTTCGAACTCCAGCGTGCAGAGCGAGTGGGTAATACGCTCCAGTGCATCGGAAATGCAATGGGTGTAATCGTACATTGGGTAGATGCACCATTTATTACCAGTGCGCTGGTGGTGGATGTGGCGGATACGATAGATGACCGGATCGCGCAGATTGATATTGGGTGAGGTCATATCGATTTTTGCACGTAACACATGCGCTCCATCCGGAAATTCTCCTGCACGCATGCGCCGGAACAAACCGAGATTTTCTTCTGCGGAGCGATCACGATAAGGACTGTTGGTACCTGCTTCAGTCAGGGTTCCGCGCAATCTGCGGATTTCGTCAGCCGGCAGGCTGTCCACGTATGCTTTGCCTTGTATGATCAGATATTCTGCAAATTCGTATAACTGATCAAAGTAATCAGAAGCGTAGTAAAGATGTTTCTTCCAGTCAAAACCCAGCCAGCGGATTGATTCGATAATGGCATCGACATATTCCTGAGCTTCTTTTTCAGGGTTTGTATCATCGAATCGCAAATGGCAGACGCCGCCATATTCAAGGGCAAGTCCAAAATTCAGACAAATACTCTTTGCATGACCGATATGCAGATAACCGTTCGGTTCGGGTGGAAAACGTGTTTCCACTTGTCCATTCCATTTACCGGTACGGTTGTCTTCCTCAATGATGTTGCGAATGAAATGAGCTGGAGATGAAGGTGTATTCACAAGTATTTTTCGTTTTATTTCAATGGGATGCTGATCGATACGATGGAATGATCGGCTGTACATGAAGCTGGAACGTGCACTTGGGCAGAGGGCCCTGTTACATACGCCACAGACCTTCCCTCAGATGGTTTTTCGTTGGACCGTTAGAATGGGTTGGTCAAAGTGACTATATAATACACGTTGATAGGGCAGGCAGCAGCGACTCAAAGGTAGCCATGCTGCCCAATACAATAACAAAAAATTTTATACCAATAAAAATTACGGAAAACGTGGAATAGATATGACCCAGGAAGAGATATCCGGTATTTCCCAGGATGAAAACAGCCTTATTGCAGAACGCCGTTTGAAACTGACTGCACTGCGCCAGGCCAGCAATGTGTTCCCGAACGATTATCGTCGGGATAGCCTGGCTCGTATTCTGCATGAAAAATATGATGGCTGCTCCAGAGAGGAGCTGGAGAGCAGTCAGATAAAGGTAAAAGTTGCCGGGCGCATGTTGTTCAAACGTGTGATGGGGAAGGCGAGCTTTGCAACGATTCAGGATATGAGCGGGCGGATACAGCTCTATATTTCTAATGATCATACCGGCGAAACTGTTCATGAAGCATTCAGGCATTATGATCTGGGGGATATTCTCGGGGCGGAAGGGATTTTGTTTAAAACCAGAACGGATGAATTGTCGCTGCGAGTGACACAGCTTCGTCTTCTGACCAAATCGTTGCGGCCCTTACCGGAAAAATTCCATGGGCTGGCCGATCAGGAACAGAAATACCGGCGCCGGTATCTCGATCTGATTACGAATGAAGATACACGCAGGGTGTTTGCGATTCGTTCGAAGATCATTCAGGCGATTCGTGCGTTCCTCGTTGATCTGGATTATCTCGAAGTTGAAACGCCGATGATGCATTCCATTCCCGGCGGTGCCACTGCGCGCCCTTTTGTGACTCATCATAATGCCCTGGATATGGCGCTGTATCTGCGCATTGCTCCGGAACTTTATCTGAAGCGGCTGGTGGTGGGCGGCATGGAAAAGGTTTTCGAAATCAACCGTAATTTCAGGAATGAGGGCATATCTACCCGCCATAATCCTGAATTTACTATGCTGGAGTTTTATGAAGCTTATCAGGACCACAATTACCTGATGGATCTGACGGAATCCATGCTGCGTGAAGTCGCGCTGAAGGTATCGGGAACGACCCGCATCGTTTATCAACAGCGCGAAATGGATCTGGCACAACCTTTTGGCCGGCTGACCATCGCGCAGGCGATCCTGAAACATCATCCTGAATATTCCGAAGCGCAAATCAGTGATCGGACCTTTCTAACTAAAACCTTGCAGACAAAGGGAGTTGCCTTCAATCCTGATAGTGGAATCGGCGGGCTGCAACTGGCTCTTTTCGATGAAACGACCGAACATTTGCTGTTTGAACCCGTATTTATTGTTGATTACCCGGCTGAGGTTTCTCCGCTGGCACGTCGTAATGATGTCAACCCGGAAATTACCGATCGTTTTGAACTTTATATTGCCGGGCGGGAAATTGCGAACGGATTTTCCGAATTGAACGATCCTGAAGATCAGGCCAGTCGCTTCCTCGAGCAGGCCAGGGCAAAAGAGGCCGGTGATCTGGAAGCCATGCATTATGATGCTGATTATATTCAGGCATTGGAATATGGGCTGCCGCCAACCGCAGGAGAAGGAATCGGAATCGATCGGCTGGTGATGTTGCTGACCGATTCCCCAAGTATTCGTGATGTGATTCTGTTCCCGCAGTTGCGCAAGGAAGATTGATCAGCTGTTGAAAAGCCGCTTTGCACTAATTTCCAAGGGAGCTTCAGATAGCGGGAATCGACGCCGATATACTGCTGCATTACATCTCTGATCATTCTGGAGTCAGTATGTCCGAGTACATGGCACGTATTTTTTGTAAAAAGGCAATGCTTTTTCTATTACTCACTGGAACAGGTATAGCCGGACATATTCCGGTTTCGGATGCCCGGCAGGTTGCAGAGGCAATCGACGCGGATACATCCACCGGGTATCAGGAAATCAGGGATCGGAGAAAATCTAGGCCGGCAGCCGTACTTTCTTCTACGGAAGCCGGGCAGGATAACAGCGGATTGAAGAAACCTTCCTATCGTCGTACCAGAAGCACAGATGCGGCCGCAGCTTTTACTCCGCCGCGGTCGCTTGCACCAGGCCGTTGCGGAATTGTTGATCATATCGAATTCGTGAGGCAGCTATATCATGGCGATTCTGGTAGTGCAGGTACGTTCATTTCGGGGATGGCAGCCATACCATATGGTCAGCATGGAGAGAAATTATTTTATGCTGATGTAGCGGTGGCCGGAAGCAGCGGATATTTTCCAACTCACAAGAATATCGTGGAGCCGATTTATTTTAAAATCAGCTTATTGGCGGATGACGGCAATTATTATGTCATTACGCAGCGAATCCCCCCGCAATTCCAGACAGGAGAGTCTGTCAAGCTTGGTCACTCCGGTCTTCTGGAGAAAGCTGATTGCGTGATGCAAAATCCAGAGGCGATGCAACGGTAACGCCATCTTCATTTCCATCTCCAAATTGACCAGCGGCATTTTTGCATGAAGATACAAAATTTTACTGATATTTTTTCTGATTGCATGCAGCATGTTCACTGTTTCCATGTTGCCGTGGCGATGGCGATATTTTTTTCTGTGCAGGTGTATGCACAGGAAACCGGCTCTTCGTCTCTATTACTGCATGCTGCGCAGGTTTTTGATGGGAATGAAATGCACAGCGGTTTGTCGGTGCTGGTGAAAAACGGAAAAATTGTAAAAATTGCACCACGTAACTCGTTTGAAACAGGTAATGCATCGACCGATATCGATCTGGGTGATGCAACCTTGCTGCCAGGGTTTATCGAATTGCATGCTCATTTGGCTTTCCAGAAGGTACCGGCAGATATCGTGTTGAGGCATGGGGTGACCACATTGCGGGATGTGGGTGGTCCTGTGCACCAACCTTATGGGGGAGATGGCAGTTTGCGTGTGCTTACTTCGGGACAGATTATCACTGCGCCGCACGGGTACCCGATCGTTACCATGGGTGCCAAGGATTTGGCGATTCCTGTTGCCAGCGAAGCAGAAGCACGGGAAGCCGTACGTCATCTGATTGGTGAGGGTGCAGTGGTCATCAAGATTGCATTTGAACCTGGCAGGGAAGCAGGTGCGCCCTGGTCTTCACATCATGATCACGCATACCCTGATGCTGCACATACCGCTTCGCATGACCAGTCGGCATGGCCCATGTTGTCAGAGTCCATTGTCAGGGCTATTGTCGATGAAGCTTACCGGCATCAGCGTAAGGTATCGGCTCATGTGGCGGAGTCATCGGGTGTACAGGTAGCGTTGAATGCCGGAGTCGATGAATGGGCGCACATGCCTTGTGAACCGATTTCTGAGTCGTTGTTGAAACAGGCCAAGGCACAGAATGTCACGATCATCAGCACGCTCGATACGCTCTCAAAATGTAGTGGGATTGCGCACAATACGGCGATCTGGGCAGAACTCGATGGTGAATTGCTGTATGGAGCGGAAATTGCTCACCCCGATATTCCCTGGGGGATCGATGCACAAGAGTTGATGTATCTGATGCATCTGGCAAAAATGAAGCTGCCGGATGCATTGCGGGCAGCCACGGCAAAAGCCGGTCAGTATCTGGGCATCCCCCTGCTGGGAACGATACAACCTGGTGCTCCGGCTGATCTGATCGCAATTCGGGGTAACCTTGAGCAACAGTTGAAACGGTTGGAGCATCCTGATCTCGTAATTTCCGGTGGACATATCGTCGTCAACCATTTTGGCTCATTACCGTAACATGCCTCCTGATGATGCAGGCAGCAACGGATGATAGTCTGCGGGGGAGTGTGTGTTTAGCTTGCTGCCTGCCTTGATTGCTTGAGGGTCTGTTCCAGCCAGATTTCAAGCCCCTGTGCATTGAGCTTGATGTCGGTCTGCAGTAGCGAGAGGGCGGCATCCCGGGTGAGAGTACACCGATGGGCAGCCAGTCGCTCCAGGAGCAGATCCTGCAGTGCTTTTATGATGATGGGCTGCCGGTCCTGAATTTCTATAGTCTGCTGTGCGATGTCGACGAAAGTATCGATGAGCACATGCATCTGCGATGCATGGTGCGAAAGATTGCGAATGCGACCATAATGTGTGAGAAATGCCTGCTCGGGGTGCGATGCCATGAGCCGGTCGATGGAAGCATGAGCAGCTTCAGGGTCGAACTGCACGGGGGATGTTGTCGGAAAAACGAATTCCAGCCCGTCCACATCGAATTCACGATAGGAGACACCGAAGGTATCGCCAGTGAAGATGGATTTGCTGCGTGCATCGTGTATGCAGTAGTGATGTCGTGCATGTCCCGGCGTATCCAGCAGATGCAGCGGTCGGCCGTTCAGTTCGACAAGCGTATTATCAGGTGCCTCGATGATACGTTCAGCTGTAATTGGATGAATCTCGCCATAGACGCGCCGGAATTCGGATTCACCATATACGGCCATGACACCGGCGATCAGCTTGACAGGGTTGGCCATGTGTGATGCGCCACGCGGATGTACCACCAGCTTGGCATTCGGCAACTGTCGCATGAATTCGCTGGCACCGCCAGCATGATCGAGGTGGATATGGGTGAGAAAAATATAATCGATTTGTTCGGGGGTGATCTGTTTGTGTGCCAGTGCCGCCAAGGTGCCCGGAACGGAGAAACGGGTACCGGTATCTACCAGAGCAGCTTTATCTCCTTCCGTGATCAGGTGAATGGCTGCACGTCCGGGACGATGATAGCGGGCATCGATGACGCTGATCCCGTTCGGATGGTCGATGATGGCAGGGAGTTGTTCCATAAGTTGGCAGATTCCGGTTATACCGCTTGGCTGAGTTGTTCTAGGATTACCGGATTTTCCAGTGTTGAGACATCCTGGGTAATGGTTTCACCTCTTGCCAGGGCGCGCAGGAGGCGTCGCATAATTTTGCCGGAACGTGTTTTGGGCAGATTTTCACCAAATCGGATTTCTTCGGGGCGAGCAATTGCACCGATCTCGCTGGTGACCCATTCACGTAAAGTTGCAGCAATTTCAGCAGCTCGCTGGTCATCAGGCAGTTTTTCTCTCAGTGTGACAAACGCTACGACCACTTCTCCCTTGATTTCGTGCGGTTTCCCTACAACAGCTGCTTCGGCAACCAGAGGATGTGCCACCAGTACGGATTCGATTTCCATGGTACCCAGACGATGGCCGGAGACATTCAGAACGTCATCAACCCGTCCCATGATCCAGAAATAGCCATCCTGGTCCCGATGAGCCGAATCGCCAGCAAGATAGTAACGACCACCGGCAATATCCGTTGGAAAGTAAGTTTTTCTGAATCGTTCAGGGTCATTCCATAAGGTACGTAACATCGAAGGGAAGGGGCGCTTGATCACCAGAAATCCGCCTTTCCCCTGTTCTACCGGGTGGCCGGTTTCATCTACCACTGCAGCATCGATGCCGGGTAGCGGGAGAGTGCAGGAGCCGGGTTTGGTCGATATGGCACCGGGAGCAGGAGCGATCATGTGACAACCAGTTTCGGTCTGCCACCAGGTATCGACCACCGGGCAGCGTGACTGGCCGACGACCGTGTAATACCACATCCATGCTTCCGGGTTGATCGGCTCACCTACTGATCCAAGCAGGCGCAATGAAGAAAGATCATATTTTGCGGGCAGATCGGATCCCAGTTTGATCAGTGAGCGGATGGCAGTGGGGGCAGTATAAAAAGTCGTGATCCTGTGTTTCTGAATGATTTCCCAGAACCTCCCGGCATGCGGATGAGTCGGGGTTCCTTCAAAAATCACCTGAGTTGCGCCGATGGCAAGCGGGCCATAGGCGACATAGCTGTGCCCGGTAACCCAGCCTACATCTGCAGTACACCAGAATACATCGTCTGCATGATAGTCAAATATCCACTGCATGCTGGTTACCGCCCCGAGCAGATAGCCAGCTGAGGAATGTTGCACGCCTTTTGGTTTTCCGGTCGAACCTGAGGTATACAGTGTAAACAGAGGGTGTTCGGCATTGATCCATGCCGGCTCGCATTCATCTGATTGTCCGGCAACAAGCTCATGCCACCAGTGGTCCTGTTCCGGCCGCCAGGTAATCCCCGTACCCGTGTGCCGGAAAACGATGACACTGTGGACCGTGGCTGTGTTACCCATCGCCAGAGCTTCGTCTACGGTTGCTTTCAGTGGATGGTGCCTGCCTCCGCGGGTCTGTTCATCTGCGGTGATTACGGCAGATGCACCGGCATCAATGATGCGCTCGCATACGCTCTTTGCCGAAAAACCGCCGAATACTACCGAATGGATGGCGCCAATGCGTGCACATGCCTGCATCGCAACCACAGCTTCAATCCGCATGGGCATATAGATGACGATACGGTCACCTTGACGGATTCCAAGTGATTTCAGTCCGTTGGCAAAACGACAGACCTGGCGGTGTAACTCACGATAGCTGCAGTGATTCACCTCTCCTTCGTCAGATTCAAAAATAATGGCAGTTTTGTCAGCTTGGGTTGCCAGGTGTCGATCCAGACAATTCCACGAAATATTCAGTTCGCCATCGTCGAACCATTTGTAAAAGGGCGGATTGGCGTCATTGAGAGCTCGTGTGAAAGGTTTGTGCCAGGTAATGTACTGTTTTGCGAGTTTTGCCCAAAAGCCGGTATAGTCATGCTCGGCTTCCTGACGCAGAGTTTCATAGGCTTCCCTTCCGGATAGATTGGCGTTCCTGATAAATTCACTGGCAGGGGGAAATACCCGGTTTTCATGCAAAATTGATTCGATCGTGGCCATGCTGCTCCCGTTCGGCTGAATTAGTGCTTTAGTTGATTCGCAATTGTATCATTCAGCAAAAGAAGCCAGCGATGCAAACACTGATTTGAAGGTTAACTGTACAGAATCAAAGTGATCTGCACTTGATTCAACATGTGTAATCTTCCTGATAAAGGGGATTAATGGAAAAGGACACCGGCAAGGCCGTATTATCGATTTTTGCATTAAGCACGAAATGAAAGTAAAATCGCGCGGTTCGAAATATTAATGGGCAGTATATTAAATTTAACGGAGAACTAGAGAAATATGGCAAATACGGCACAAGCTAAAAAGCGGGTGAGACAAACCGCCAAGCAGCGTGAGCGGAACTTTGGGTTGCGGTCCAAGCTGCGTACTGCGATTAAAAGTGTCAGAAAGGCAATAGCGGCAGGTGATAAGAATGTGGCAGAAACTGTGTTCAGAAAAACAGTGAGTGTCATCGATTCAATCGCAAGCAAAGGGATAATTCACAAAAATAAGGCATCGAGGCATAAAAGCCGTCTTTCCGGTGCAGTTAAGGCAATGGGTTGATTCTGACCCGCATATATTACGGAGGAGAGAGATGAGACTAGGGGAGTGGCTGAGGGGAATATTGCTCTGT